>NZ_NNSR01000046.1 GCF_002834225.1 Ruminococcus bromii
TTTTTCCGCCACAGGCGGCGGTCGCAAGGCTACCTCAAGTCCTATCATTTTTCCTATTGCAATTTGTTATAGCGGTAACTGCGAGTGACGGTGATTGCTATTTGTCAAACTTCCGTCCTCGCCAATGCGGCTTGTTCATCATCATACTTTCATCAACGCTCTCCCTAAAAACAGTCCACAGGACTGTTTTCTTAACGGTCGCCTTCAAGTCCCGGCATCGCTTGCTTGCATAAAATAGAAAAGACTTGATACGCAAGGTATCAAGTCTTTTCTATGGTGCGAGTGACGGGACTTGAACCCGTACGTCGTGAAACACACGCCCCTCAAACGTGCCTGTCTGCCTATTCCAGCACACTCGCATTTATCTCTCACTTTTTTCGTGAGCAGTATTGATTATACGGTAAAACTGTAATTTTGTCAATACTTTTTTAAAAGTTTTTTAATATTTCTTTCCCCTGCATTGAATTGCAACACAGGGGAAAGATTTTAGATTCTAAATAGATCAGTTTTCCTAACTTGTACCCTTTTTTACCTGCTTTTCAAATTTATCAAGACAGGTATTCCAGTTATCGTATGACGGATCGTTACGCTTATCTTTAAAGAGCTTTGTATCGTCAAGATACTTTCCGATATAATTTGTCACCTTCACAGCACCTTTGTAGTTAAGGTGATCGCCCTTATCCTTTGTATCCTTTTTCCAATCAATCGGGATATCGTCACGGAGAAGATTGGTATCGATATAATCAACACCGAGATCCTTTGAAATTGCTTCCATAGTGTTATGTCGCTGGTAGTTCCAGTTTTTTGTGCTTGGGGTACTTATCAGCACAAGTTTTGTACCGTGCTTTTTACAGAATTTTGCAATTTCTTTGAGATACTTTTTGTTGGTAGAAAGTATCGGTGCAGAAACATCGGAATACTTCATATATTTCTTGATAGCCTTATCTGTCGCAGGCTTAGACTTTTTAGTAAAGTAATAACCTTTGTTATTCTCGTTCGCAGTATATTCAACTGTAGCCGAAAAATCCTTGAGCTGAAGATTCTTCCAGCGGTCATGATATCTGAACACAGGGAAAATCTGCTCTGCCTTATATGTGATTTCATCCTCAAAATAAGATTTTCTGAAAATCGCATTGGTTTCAAGGAACACAATCTTCGGACTTTGTTTTTCAAAAGTTTTTTTCAAAAATTCCATTGAGTACACAAGCTTTTGAGCCGGAGAAGAAACATCATACGAGGTAATTCCGTAATCTCTCCAGATATAGAGCGGAATGAACGAATGATACACCTCACTGTCACCGATAAATACAGTATCAATACTGTCTTTAGGTTCGCTGAAAATACCGTTTGCTCTCGGATAATGGATACCTGCCGCCTTGTCATTTGACTTTGGCTGAAATATGAGTGAGGACACCTGAAGTAATCCGAGAAGTATTGCAACAAACAGGACACAGCTGACAATTCTCTTAATTATTTTCTTCATAATCAGACCTCCTTAGAAGTTCGCATAAATCGGATCAACGGCAACATAGCCCTTGCCGTAAGCACCGAAGATTATGATGAACATAATAAGAGCGTAAACAGCCGCCCATCTTATAACAACATTTCTCTTTGCAATTGCGCCACGCACACATATTCCCTTTTCATTGAGAACGCTTATTACAAAAATAAATGCAAGCGCAATAAGTACGATCATAACATCATGCATATCAATTTTAAGCTTTTTCATAAGCTCATAGTTAAGACTTGAAAAGCTGAAATCGGTCACCATTTTTCCGAACATTGAAAGACCTGTTGTAAGTCTTTCTGCTCTGAAAAACATTTCGCCGATAACAACAAGTATTCCTGTACGAACTATCTGGAACACTCTGTATGCAAAGCATTCGGAATTGATATGAAGCTTTTTATTGAATGCGGTAACCGCAGGCGCAATGATATTGCCCGACAGGATAAGCACAAAGTGGTACATACCGAAGAATATGTAGCCCCACGCAGAACCGTGCCACAGTCCGTTGCAGAACCAAACACAGAACAACGCTATACTTCCTGCAAGCAACGGGCCAAAGTGGTTGCCGAGCTTTTTGCGTGCGGAAGATGTAAGATTTTTCATCGGCTTTGACATGGTGACGGGATAGAAGATATAATCCTTGAACCATGTGCCGAGTGTAATATGCCACCTTTTCCAAAATTCTGAAATTGATTTTGAAAAGAAAGGTCTTTCAAAGTTTTCGGGCATTGTAATTCCGAAAATCTGAGCAACACCCATTACTGCGTCCATTGTACCGGAGAAATCGCAATATAGCTGGATTGTATAGGCAATTGCTCCGAGAGCGATTATTCCGCCCTGATAGTCATCGTAATGGCTGAAAATCTGCTTAATCATAGGATTAAGTCTGTCGGCGATTACGAGTTTTTTCATAAGGCCGAAAAGAATACGGACTGCACCGAGTTTTAGGTTTTCAAACTCAATTTGCTTTACATTCCACAGCTGGTCGGCTGTCTGACCGTAACGGCAGATAGGACCTTCTACAATCTGCGGAAAGAAAGACATAAACAATGCAAGTCTTAATATGTTGTCATCGGCTTTAATAAGTCCTCTGTAAACATCAAATAGGTACGATACAGCCTGCAAAGTAAAGAATGAAATACCAATCGGCATTATATAACTCGGAATATCAAACTGAATCGGAATATTTAAAAGCGACAACAGCGAATTTATATTTGTTGTGAAAAACGGTGAGTATTTTATCACTAACAAACCGCCAATCATAAGTACGGCGGCAAAGAGCAGAACTCTGCGACTGCGGTGGAGATAAACCTTTTTAAGAGCTTTTTTCTCCTCTTTAGGCACAGTCTTGAGCGCCGCACTTTTTTGAGTTTGTATTCTGTCAAGCCATAAGCCGAAATAATGAACGCCCATTATTATCAAAATCAGATAGGCGATTAACTCTCCGCTTATGAGCCAGAAGAACGCAAAGCTTGCAATAAGCAGAAAATACCTTCTCGCTCTCTGCGGTATAACAGCATACACAACAACTGAAACAGGCAGAAACATAACAAGAAACGCTACCGAAAAATATGAGGTAAGCGTGTCAAGACTGCCCGCCATCAGTAATGATGGAAGATCCATCTTATTCCTCCTCTTGGAGTCTTTCAATCATACTCCACATTGCCTTTACTGAATTAAAGTTTGCGGGAACAACCTCCACTGCAGGAACTGTCACATCAAAAGCGTCCTCAATCTCGGCAATAAGAGAAATAATTGAAAGAGAGTCAAGATAGTGACCGTCAATAAGGTTTTCGCAGCCTTCGTAATCTACATCGGGTTTAATGTCCTCTAAAATCTCAATAAGTTCATCCATTTTAATTCGTTTCCTTTCTGTAATTGGGTTTGTTTAAATTAAATGTTTCAAAGGAATCACGGACGCAAAGATATGTTCCGTCCTCCTTTTTTATATAAACCGAGGGAATATCACGACTTAAAAACAAAGAAATTCCCTCTGTCATACAATAAGCGCCTGTATTTTCAAAACAAATTACATCACCGATTTCAATATCAGGCAAAGAAATCTGTTTTGCGATTATATCATTCATTGAACAAAGTGAACCGCAGATGTTCCACGATTCGGTACACGGCTCGGTTTCTTTTCCGCAAACCGAAAGGTACGGCTGTTTCATAGCCATATGCTGACCGTAGTACACAATATGGTTCATTCCGCCGTCAACAAGGAGGTAGTTCTCTCCTTTGTTGCATTTTTTGTCAACGATATGCGTGTAATATTTACCGCAGGCTGCGGCAATGCTTCGTCCGAGTTCAAGCGTGATTTTAGGCTTTGAAGTCATCTCATTCAAAAGCTGTGCAAATCCGCCGATAAGCTCGTCCTCATTTATATTATCTTCCTTGAAATAGGCTGCAGGGAATCCCGTGCCGTATTCAAGCTCTTCTGCGGTATAATCATATTTCTCTTTGAGAAGAATAAGAAGATTGTCAAGTTTGTCAATTTCTCTCTTAAGTTTTTTAAGAGAAGTTTTCTGTGTTCCTGAAAAGAACTGAATACCGAGTATGTCGAGATATTCAAATTCATTTCTTTTTGAGATAATTTCTTCGATTTCATCGGAATTGATTCCGAACTGACTTCCGTTTGTAAGTCTTAAAAGCAAAGAAATTTTCTTTTTATATTTTTCGGACAATTCTTTGAAAAGATTAAACTGTGTAAGTGACTCTACGGTGAATATTCTGTCGCATTTTCCGTTTGCAACCATATTTTCCATAACTTCGGGAGTTTTGTACACACCCGAAATCACCATCATTTCATCGGGAATATCAAGTAAATCGCAGATTTCAGCCTCACCGGGTGAGCAGATTTCAAAGCGGTCAACATCATTTTCAAGTTCTGCCGTAATGAATGTGTTCGCCTTGATTGCATAGCAGACTGCAACATTTTCGGGAAGCATTTTTCTGAGATATGCTACTCTGTCTTTGAGAGTTTTTACATCAAAAACATAGAATGCAGTTTTGTTCTGCTTTAATATTTCGTTCATTTTCTTCTGCCCCCTGCAATTTCAGCAAGCTTTTTACGGTCAATTTTGCCGTTCTTTGTTAGCGGCATTTCATCAACCTTGCGGATAACGCCCGGAATCATAAACGCAGGCAAATCCCTTGACATTGATGTGGCAAGCTCGTCCTTTTCAATTGAGCCTACGAAAAAGCCCTTGAGCCTTGATTTTTTCTCATCAAAAATACAACAGCATTGCTCAACACCGTCAACAGCCGACATCTCACGCTCGATTTCCTCAAGCTCTATGCGATGTCCCATATATTTAATCTGAAAATCCTTTCTTCCGCTGAAAACAAGTTCGCCGTTTTCGTTGTATCTTGCAAGGTCGCCTGTTCTGTAAATCAGTTCGGGATAATGCGGATTAAGGGGATTCTGAACAAAAGCCTTTGCATTCTGTTCGGGATTTGAGTAGTAACCGAGTGCAAGAGCAGTACCTCTCACGCAGATTTCACCGACTTTGCCAACCTCTGAAATTCTGTTATTATTCTCATCAAGAAGAATAACATCTTCATTGGGGAACGGTTTGCCTATCGGAATACCGTCTGCATAGTCGCAATCGTTGTCGAGAATATGGTATGTGCAGTTGCAGGTGATTTCCGTC
Source organism: Ruminococcus bromii (assembly GCF_002834225.1). GTDB lineage: Bacteria > Bacillota > Clostridia > Oscillospirales > Acutalibacteraceae > Ruminococcoides > Ruminococcoides bromii. Next base: position 5,161 of record NZ_NNSR01000046.1, read on the forward strand.
GGGCCGTAAAGGTTGACATACTTCGCATTTGGAAGATGTGAACGGAAATTTTTAAGCGCCTTGAGCGGCATAACCTCACCGCTGAAAAGAATCTTATTAACAGTTTCGGGAGTTCTGTAGTCAAGCGCATGGAATGTGCTGATAAGGCAGAGAGCCGAAACAGCCCATATCATAACAGTAACCCTGCGGTCACATATGAAGTCAATGAGTTCGGCAGGAGCGGAGAACATTCTCCTCGGCACAACAACAAGAGTTGCGCCTGTTTTAACAGCCGAATAGATATCCTTGACGGACACATCAAAATCAAACGGTGCTTGATTTGCTATTACATCGTTATTATCAATGCCGAATATTTCGGTAAAATGGTCAATAAAGTCAATTACACTTCTGTGACACACAACAATTCCCTTTGGAGTGCCTGTTGAACCCGAAGTAAAGTTGATGTAGAGCGGATCTGTGTCAATTTTATGGCTGCGGATTTCGCCAAGCTTTGCATAATCAGGTTCCGATTTTGCCAAATCTTCAAAGGTCACAATTTTTCTTTCAGAAAAATATTCTTTTGCTGTTTCAAGCAAGCTTTCAGAAGTTACAATCACCCTTGGATTGAGTACGGAAACTGTGGTCTGAAGTCTGTTCTGCGGAAGCTCCGTGTTGAGAACAGAATAAAATCCGCCTGCGTACACGGCAGCAAAAAATGCCGCTACCGCATCAGCACATTTTTCCATATATACGCCTACTGCATCTCCCGATGCGATAAGTTCAGAAAGGGCGGTTCCGACAGAAGAGCTGAGTTTTACAAGTTCAGAATATGTATAGGAAATCTTTTCGTCAGTTACCGCACATTTGTCGGGAAAACAGTCGGCAGAGTTTTCAAGATAAGCCAGCACACTGCTGTTCATAGCTGCACCTCATTATATATTTGTATATTAATTATCAAATTATAAATTCGTTAACCAAATATTATATATTGCATATTGCAAACGCACTAATATGATACCACAAAATTCGTCAAAAAGTATCACAAAAATGTCACAAGTAAGTAATTATTTATATTTTCAGCAATTTGCACAAATAATCAGTCAACAATCGGCAGTTTCACTTCAAATACAGCACCGTCAAGGTAGTTATACGCTGTTACGTTGCCCTTGTGCAGATGAATAATCTCCTTTGCAAGTGAAAGTCCAATACCCGTTCCGCCGTCACTACCTTTATAAAACCTGTCAAAAATATGTTCAATATCGTCACGGTCAATACCTTTGCCGTCATCCTTGAACCTGATATAAACATACTTTGGATTAGTTTCAATAATCACTGTAATTTTCTTTTTTGAATATTTCAGACCGTTCACAATGATATTACGAAATGCTCTTGCCATCAGATATTCATCACATTTTACCGTGATTACCTCATCGGGAAATTCAGGAACAATGCTTACACCGTTCATCTGCTGAACCGCATCGAGTGAGCGGAAGCAATCATAGAGAACCTCTTTTATGTCAATCTTTACAAGGTCAAGCTTAAAATGTCGTGAATCAATTTTTGAAATTGAAAGAATTTCCTCAACAAGACCTGTCATTCTCTCGGTTTCCTGCATAATTATGCCTGCGGCATTCTGCGGATCTACAACATCCATTTCAATACCCTCGGCATAGCCTTGAATTGCCATAAGAGGAGTTTTGAGTTCGTGAGAAGAGTTTTGAAAGAATCTGCGCTGAGTTTTCTGTGATTCCTCGATTTTAACGCCGAGTCTGTAACCGATTATGCTCATCACAACAATTGCGCAAAGAAAAATTGCCGAAATAAGCCAATTGAGCGAACGGGTATATTTTACGATATGGTCGATATTTATGTACATTAAATACACGGGCGAATCGTTTTCATCGGATTCTGCGTCGTCCCAATAATCATAATTCTGCGGTTCTTCATAAACGGTAAATATATAATAGCCGTTGTCTGTTTGAAGTGTATATATTTGTTCTTCGGATATATTGTGATTCTTAACCCATTCAGTGAGTTCGTATGTACTTTTTAATGAAGTTGAATTTGAGCCGACAAGGCTGTTGCCCTCGGAGGTATTTTTATCATTAAGAGCATCTGTTACATCAATATAGTAAATATCCGAGGTAAAATACGAATCCTGATAACCGCTCTCAAACTTTTTTTGAAGAGTTGATTCTTCAGTTGATTCTTCATTGGAATCTTCTTCATAATAATCCGAAGAATCATCTTCACTCTCATCGTTGCTGTTAGAAATATAATACCGATAATCAATTTCGTATTCCAGAGCGTCTTCTGCCTCACTTACGAAGTGGGACGGCAAAACTATATTTAAAATTCCTGCAAATGCGAAAAAAAGTAAAATCATTGACGACCATACAATAATCAATATACGGAATTTTATGTGTTTCACTTTTTATCCTCCGCAATGCTTATTCTGTAACCGAAGCCCCATATTGTGCCTATGCTGACATTACTGCCGGCAAGGCTTAATTTTCTGCGTATTCTTCGCAAGGTTTCATCTGTTACACGGGTTTCAACTTCGGTATCGAATCCCCACACACCATCAAGAATTTCTTCTCTTGGAAATGCCTTTTTCGGGTCTTTTAACATATATGTGAGCATTTTAAGCTCTGTCTTGCTCAAAGCAACAGGCTTGCCCTTGCAATAAAGGCAGTTTTCCTGTGCTGAAAATCTAAGGTTGCCTGCCTCAATATCCGAAAGCTCCTGACCTGTCACCTTTTTGGTGTTCATATCCATTCGTCTTAAAAGGGATTTTACTCTCATTAAAAGGGTTGTAAGTCTGAACGGCTTTGTAAGATAATCGTCACTGCCGAGGGTTATGCCTCTTACATAGTCATATTCGGAATCCTTTGCCGTGAGCATAATTATAGGAACATCAGTTACCGTTCTCAGCTGACGGCATATTGTCAAGCCGTCTGTTCCGGGCATCATTATATCAAGAATTACAAGTTCACACGGGTTTTTAAGAAATTCCGCCATAAGCTCGTCACCCGTTTCAAATGCGGTAACGCTGTAACCGTCACTCTCAAGAAACTTTGTAATAAGGTCACGAATGTTCTTTTCATCATCCGCAATATAAATTGATGCACCCATAGTAAAAATACCCTTTCTGAACAGAACCGCAAGTTTAAGTATAATTTTCATCACAATCATATGTATTATACCAAATTTCAAAGTAAAAATCCACCGAGAAATGAATCTGAATTGTAATAAAAGTGTCACAAAATGTATTAAACAGAGTAATTGCAATGAAATTTTTTTGAAGTTGACAAAATAAAAAAATTATAGTATAATCTCTGAAATATATAATGGTTTAATTGGAAACGCACATTTCTCCTTAAGGAAATGATAACGAACAACACTTATATGTTTACTAAGTTATCATTTTTATAAAGGAGATTTTTTATGCCAAAAACTAAATTTCAGGAAGTTATTTTTACGATTATCATGGTGTTCTTTATGGTTTATGCCATGATTTGCTACAACACAGCTCTTAATATCGGCGAAATGAAAAACGAAGTTTTTCTTTCCGCCTTCAAAGAACTTTCTTTTATGGGACCGATTGCATTTATTCTTGATTTTTTCATTATCGGTCACATTGCCAAAAAGCTTGCTTTTAAGATTGTAAACCCTGCAAAGGATAATCCTTTCTTCCTTGTACTCGCAATTTCTGCAATTTCAGTTGTCTTTATGTGTCCTCTTATGAGCCTTGCTGCCACTCTTATTTTCAAAAATGCGGGTGTTGAGGTTATTTCGGTATGGCTTGAAACTACCGCACTCAACTTCCCTATGGCACTTTGCTGGCAGTTGTTTTTTGCAGGCCCGATTGTCAGATTCATTTTCAGACATATTTTCAGAAGGTCACTTACAGCAGACAACACACATTGATTACACAATTACAAATAAAAATGCTCTGTACCGTTTGATTTGGTACAGAGCATTTTTGTTTTTGCATGATTTTTAATCTTCAAAAAGCGAATTCATCAGATTTTTAATTTTTTCTTTTCTGGCTTTTGTTTCATCGCTGTTCAGAAAATAACTGTTTTCCTGAAAGTTGATTACATCGCCTTCTTTGATATTTTTCGGCAGGGCTTTAAGTTCAAGATTCACCATATCGCCGTTTTCACATTCGAGAACAGCCTTGTCGCCTTCTATTCTGTCAACAATAAATTTTTTCAAGCTTATTCATCCCTTTTCATTGAAGTTTGTCCCGTTTTGATTGTCACACCTGAACCCTCGGTTGAAATAACAACTGTTCCGTTTTCATCGGTTCTGTATGTTTCAACTCCGAATTTATCAAGCAGTTTTAATGTGCTTTTGTGCGGATGTCCGTAGCTGTTGTCCTTTCCGAGTGAAATAACCGCATATTTAGGATTTACCTTTTCAAGCAACGCTTTTGTTGTTGATGTTCTGCTTCCGTGATGACCTACTTTAAGAACTTCTGCACTCATATCTGCCGTAACGGTTTCAAGCTCTTTCTTTTCGGCATCTCCGAGAAACAGAAAACTGTCATTTTTATAATTCATTTTAAGAATTATCGAGCAATTGTTCAGATTATCCTCGTCAATCTTTACGGGAGCAAGAATATTTATGTTGAAATCGTTGTCATCAATAATATTCATACCTGCTTTGGCTGACTTGACTTTAAGTCCCTTGTCTGCAATTGCCGTGAGCAGATTCTCATAGGTCTTGGTTGTGGTTGTAACCTTAGGCATATAGATTTCGCCGATATTATTATGCTTTACAACATAAGCCATTGAACCGATATGGTCTGCGTGAGGGTGAGTTGCTACGAGATAATCAATCCTTGTGTATCCGAGATTATTGATATATTCGGTAATACTTTTGCCGTACATATTCTCGCCTGCGTCAATCAGCATACACTTTTGATTCGGCAGTTCAATGAATATGCTGTCGCCCTGCCCGACATCAAGGTAATGAACCGATAAAGTTCCGATTTCCGAAACAGTTGTTTTGCTTTCAAAATCGGAACCGTTCACATTGATATTGATTGAACACGAACAAAGTGCAAGACAGATTACCGCAAACAATGCAGTAAGCTTTAATATTAATATTAATTTTGAATTAATTTTAATTTTTAACACCTCACAATTCCGAATATTATTGTACAATAAACAAGTCAATATTTCAAGAACAGAAAAAGGAGAGCCTTTGCGACTCTCCCCTTTCGATTATCATTATGCGGTTTTGCCTGTATAAAGCTGATAGTATCTGCCCTTTTGTTCAAGAAGCCGTTCGTGTGAACCACGCTCGATGATTCTGCCGTTTTCAAGAACCATAATACAGTCTGAATTTTTGATTGTAGAAAGTCTGTGGGCAATAACAAAGGTTGTTCTGCCGCTCATAAGCCTGTCCATACTGTCCTGAACCATCTTTTCGGTACGGGTATCAATTGAGCTTGTAGCCTCGTCAAGGATAAGTGCGGGCGGATCTGCAACAGCGGCTCTTGCAATTGCAAGCATCTGGCGCTGTCCCTGACTGAGGTTGCCGCCGTCACCTTTGAGCAGGGTGTTGTAGCCGTCAGGAAGTTTTCTGATAAAGCTGTCTGCATTGGCAAGCTTTGCCGCTGCGATAACCTCCTCGTCTGTTGCGTCAAGTCTGCCGTAGCGGATATTTTCCATTACGGTATCCGTGAACAGGTGCGTATCCTGTAAAACTATACCGAGTGAACGGCGAAGGTCGCCTTTTTTGATTTTGTTGATATTGATTCCGTCATAACGGATTTTACCGTCCTGAATATCGTAGAATCGGTTAATAAGGTTTGTGATTGTTGTTTTGCCTGCACCTGTTGAACCGACAAACGCAATCTTCTGACCGGGTTCTGCGTACAAATCAATATTGTGAAGAACGATTTTATCATCCGTGTAGCCAAAGTCAACATCGTCCATAACAAGCGCACCCTTGAGTTCACGGTACTCTGTTTTGCCTGTTTCACTGTGGGTATGCTTCCAAGCCCACATACCTGTTTTTTCCTCTGTTTCAACAAGCTTTTCGCCCTCTTTGCGGACATTGACAAGTGTTACATATCCGTCATCAACCTCAGGCTCTTCGTCAAGAAGTTTGAATATACGGTCCGCACCTGCAAGCGCCATAACAATTGAGTTAAACTGCTGGCTGACCTGATTGATAGGCTGGGTAAAGCTCTTGTTGAATGTGAGGAAGCTTACAAGCTTGCCGATTGTAAATCCGAGGAAGTTGTTGAGAGCAAAGATACAACCTACGATTGCACAAAGTACATAGCTGATGTTACCGATTTGTGCGTTAATCGGCATAAGGATATTTGCAAACTTATTTGCGTTGTATGAACTGTTGAAAAGCCTGTCATTAAGCTCATTGAATTCTTCAATGCTCTTTTTTTCATGGTTAAATACTTTTACAACCTTCTGACCGTTCATCATTTCCTCAATGTAACCGTTAGTCGCACCGAGGTCTGCCTGCTGTTTTGCAAAAAACCTTCCGCTTCTTGACGCAAGCTGTTTTGTTACAAAAAGCATTACACCAACCATTACAAGTGTAAGAATTGTAAGAGGAATACTGAGTGTAAACATACTGACAAGAACGGCTATGATTGTAATTCCGCTGTTGAAAAGCTGAGGAATACTCTGGCTGATCATCTGACGGAGGGTGTCAATATCGTTTGTGTAAACACTCATGATATCGCCGTGAGGGTGTGTGTCAAAGTATTTTATCGGAAGGCTTTCCATATGTTCAAATATCTGACAACGCAAATCACGCATTGTACCCTGTGTTACATAAACCATAATTTTGGCGTAGATAAACGCCGACGCCGCACCGATTGCATAGAAGATTGCAACTCTTAAAATTGCTCCGAGCATCGGTCCGAAGTCACGGCTGCCGCTCTGAATCATCGGAGTGATGTAATCGTCAATAAGATTCTGAATAAACAATGAACCCTGAACATTTGCAAGTACGCTGATGAGGATGCAGACGAAAACAATAATCATCTGAAATTTATATTTTTTGAAGATAATACCGAATAGTCTTTTAAGAACCTGACCTGAATTTTCAACCTTTTGTGCAGGTCCTCGGTTTCTTCTTCCCATTGGTCCCGGCATAATTACAGCTCTCCTTTCGCATCAAAATCACCGTTGCCGCTTGTCTGGGCAACATAAATTTCATTGTAAATCGGACTGTTTTTGATAAGCTCTTCGTGAGTACCCACTGCGCTTATCTCACCGTCATCCATTACAATAATCTTGTCTGCGTGTGAAACGCTTGATACACGCTGTGAAATAATCAGCTTTGTAGTATCGGGGATATTCTCGCTGAATGCCTTGCGGATACTTGCGTCTGTTGCGGTATCAACTGCACTTGTCGAATCATCAAGAATAAGAATTTTTGGATTTTTCAGCAAAGCTCTTGCAATGCAAAGACGCTGTTTCTGACCGCCCGAAACATTAGTACCGCCCTGTTCGATTTTTGTGTTGTACTTATCGGGGAAGCTTTCGATAAACGCATCTGCACAGGCAAGCTTGCAGGCATTGACGCATTCTTCCTCTGTAGCATTTTCGTTGCCCCATCTGAGGTTGTCAAGGATTGTACCGCTGAAAAGAACATTCGACTGGAGTACAACCGAAACCTTGTCACGCAGAGTTTCGATATCATAGTCACGAACATCTTTTCCACCGACCTTAACAGAACCTTCGGTTACATCATAAAGTCTTGCAATAAGGTTTACAAGGCTTGTTTTTGAAGAACCCGTACCGCCGATAATACCGATTGTTTCGCCTGATTTGATTTTTAGGTTGATATCGTTGAGAATCGGTTTTTCGGCTTTTGTGTTGTATGAGAATGAAACATTGTCAAACTCAATGCTTCCGTCCTTAACCTCGTAAACAGGGTTTTCGGGATTTGCAAGCGTTGATTTTTCATTAAGCACACCTGCAACACGCTTACCGCTTGCAATGCTCATTGTGAGCATTACAAACACCATTGCCACCATAAGGAGATTCATAAGAATGTTCATACAATATGTGAGCATACTTGTAAGTTCACCTGTTGTAAGCTCACTGCTTACGATCATATTTGCGCCAAACCAGCTTACAAGAATGATTGATGCGTATGAAGTAACCATCATAATCGGTGATACTGTTACCATTGCATTTTCAGCCTTAACAAAGAGTCTGTAAACATTGTCGGCTGCCTTACGGAACTTGCCGACTTCATGTTTTTCACGAACAAAAGCCTTTACGACTCTGATTGAAGTTACATTTTCCTGAACGCTTGCGTTGAGTTCATCGTACTTTTCAAAAACCTGACTGAAATACTTGTATGTTGCCTTCATAATAAAGGCAAGAACAACAGAAAGTAAAATTGTTGCAATGAAATAAATACAGGCAAGCCTTGCATTGATGATGAATGTCATTGTCATTGCACAGATGAGCGATACAGGCGCTCTGAAACACATTCTTAAAAGCATCTGATATGCATTTTGAAGGTTTGTTACATCCGTTGTCATACGGGTAACAAGTCCTGCGGTTGAGTAACGATCAATGTTGGCAAACGAGAATGACTGGATATTCGCAAACATTGAGCGTCTAAGGTTTCTTGCAAAGCCGGCCGAAGCTTTTGCACCGTAGATACCGCCCATCATACCTGCAAACAAGCCTGTGAGCGCAAGTGCGCCCATATAACCGCCCGTTATGAGTATGTGCTGCATATCGCCCTTGTTGATACCGTCATCAATCATTGATGACATAAGAAATGGGATAATTGTTTCAACAACAACTTCGAGTATCATAAAGAACGGTGTAAGAACAGACTCTTTGACGAAACCTTTGATATTTTTTGCCAAAGTTTTTATCATACTTATCTCCTTCCGTTTTAATTTGCATTTTCAAGTCCGCTGAGAATTTTATTTATAAGAAAAAGAAATTGTTTCTTTTCTTCTTTTGTCAGCAGACTGTCAAGCAAAGTTTCGTTTTTGGTTATCATATTTTCGATTTTGTAATGAAGTTCAATACCTGTTTCGGTCAAGACAAGTTTTTTGAGCCTTGCGTCACTTTCAACGCTCTCCCTCGTTATGTAATTTTTCTTTTCCATAAGTTTAAGAATACTTGTAACGGTTGAACGGGCAATTGAAAATGCGTTTTCAATATCTTTTTGGTAAACATCTTCATCACAATGATCATAAAGATATGCAATAATCCAGCCGTGCATAAGAGTCAGCTTATCCACTCCCTTATCCTTGGCGGAATAGATTAACTTTCTCTGCAAAACCTGATTAAGCACCTTGATTTCGTGACCGATTGAATCATTAAAGCGTTTGTTGCACTTACAGCTTTTTACGCTTTTGTCATCACACATTATTTCACCTCCGAAATCACACTTATGAGATATTGTTCTATATAGAATAGTTCGATACAAAACAATTTGTATCAGTAATTATAGCACCTTCATTTTGAATGTCAAGAGAAATTACAAATAATTATTCAAAGTTTCACATTGCTGTCACAAATCAAAAGCGACAGCTAAAATTACAGCTGTCGCAGTTAAAATCATATTCACTTTGCACAAATTATGACAATTGTCACTTTTTTAAGATTTCTGTCGCATCACGAATATCGGGAGTTTTGTCACCGTTGATATCGCAAACAAAAAGAGCATACTGATTTTCGTCATAATCGTCAAAGGTCAGGTCTTTGATAAGATACTTCTGAATAAGCTCAGCGTCCTTTTCATCTGTTTTTCCGTCAATGTTGAGGTCTTTCATATTTTTGGGAACGCAACCGCCGTCAAGCACAAAATCAATACCGCTGTCGTTCATGAGTTCATCGGCTCTGTTTTTGTCAACATCAACAATGTAAAGTCCCAATGTGTCAAAGCATTGATAAACATACTTTGCATCCTTTAAAATCTCGGCTTTCTTTTCTTTTGCCCTGTCATTTGTTATGCCTGCACCTTGAAGATGCGAATCAAGCTTTGCAATCATCTCCATTGCGTAATCGTTATCCGTCATTGCACGGTCGAGATCAACACCGTTTGTCATATAGAACCAACCGAGCGAACCCATAACATATAGATTATTCACATCAAGTCCGCAGTAAACGGCAATTTTCCCGTCCTTGTACTGACCTTTTTTCATCGACATTTTTGAATAGCCCTTGATTATACTGTAACCGAGCTTCATTCCGTCCTCGCTGATATAGTCAAGGTCAAATGCCGCTGCACTTGTGCATGAAAGACACGCTCCGCCAATGAGCATTGCAAATACGAGCAATATTGAAATCACCTTTTTAGAAAATTTTCTTTTCACAAAAAAACACCTCCATTGGTAGTATCACCGAACGGAAGTGTTTTATTTTGATTTATTTACTTTTATTTGACTTATTATTTTTTCTTTCTTTTCTTATTTGATTAAGCTCTGAACCCTTGATTTTTACCTTTCTTTTAAATTTTGCGACTGTGAATACCTTTATCCTGTCATGATAGACATAATTGATTTCCGCACAAACCATAAGACAAACCATAAGAAAGTAGAACCAAATCATAATAACGGCAATTCTTGTAAGACCTCCGTACACGGAAAATCCGTTGAAATCCGACACATAAACCGAAATACCGAACGAAAGCACATACCACGAAACCGTGCAGAGAAACGCACCCGGCAGCTGCGACTTAAAGCCGTATTCCTTATGCTCACTGCGTGAGATGTTCGGAAAGTTCCTGTAAATCAGCGCAAACAATACCGTGAGAAACATAAAGATAAGTATATATCTGAGATGATAGATTATTCCGATTATGTCAGGCAATGATTTTAGATGCGGTGAAAGGAAATCGTTAATTGTTGAACCGAGGACAATAAGTACAAGTGACGCAAGCAAAATTACAAACAATGCAATTGTGTAGAACATTGCTCTTATTCTTAAAAAGAACCAGTTTCTGTTTTCGTAAGCATCATAAATTCTGTTAAGACCGTTTGTGATTGCGTGGATTCCCTGTGCCGCCGACCACAGAGTGACTACAAGCGTTACAAGAGAAATTCCCACAGCACTTTCATAGGCAGAGGTCAGAAAGTATGTTAAATCATCGGCAATTTTTGACGAAAACACACTGCTGAGTCCGTGATAAACAAAATCAATCGGAATGTGCAGGTTCTGCAAAAGTGACACAAAGAACATTGAGAGCGGCACAGCCGATAATATGATGAAGAATGCCGACTGTCCGGCAATTGCAAAAATATTATCGTGAATGCATTTGCTTGTTATCGGTTCAAATCTGCCTGTTATTCTTTTGTAAAGTTTTATCGCCTTGTCAACGAATTTTATCCTCAATGTGTCACCTCCCCTATTTCTATATGATAATTATTTTATACCGTTTTTCTTCATCTGAACATTATAAGAAATTCTTGTGAGAAGTTTTTCGGGTGCAAAATGTCTGAAGAAGGACACCGCTTTCATTTCAAAGCCGGGTGTGATAATCATTTTGCCCTTCATGGTCATGTCAACGGCATACCTTGCAACAAACTTCGGGTCAAGTCCTCTTATGCAGAATTTTACATCCGCAACATTATTGAAGTTGGTTTTTACGGGACCCGGGCAAAGTACGGAAACCTTGACATTTTTATTATCCCTACGCATTTCTTCATGAATTGCCTGAGTAAGACGGACAACATAATTCTTTGACGCATAGTAGCTTGCAAATGTCGGTCCTGCAAGAAATCCTGCGGCAGAACCTACATTGAGAATATATCCGCTGTTTCTCTCCGCCATATCTTTAAGAAAAAGCTTTGTGAGAATGTGAACCGTTGAAACATTTGTGTGAATGAGTTCAAGCTCTCTTTCAAGCGGAACATCCAAAAATTTTCCGTATGCTCCAAAGCCTGCGTTGTTGACAAGAAAATCAATCTGTTCATTTTCATTCTTAATATGCTCATACAAATCCAGGCTGTCACTTTCTCGTGAAAAATCAAGCGTAATTACCCTGACATTCACATTTGAAAGTTCCTCTTTCAGCTTATTGAGCTTATCTGTTGAGCGTGATACAAGAATAAGGTCATAACCGAGTTCTGCAAGATATCGGGCAATTTCTTTTCCTATGCCCGAACTTGCACCTGTAATCAAAGCCTTCATTAGTTTTCATCATCCTTCGGTTTTTGTGCTGTGGCACAAAGCCATGTTGTACCTTCCTTAGTGTATGTGTTTATGTTTTGAAAGCCTGCAGATTCAAGTACGGCTCTGATTTCCTGCGGAGTTACCGACTTGATATTCAGCATATTTTCAACCTTTTCCCACTTGAACGGATCATCGTCTGTTCTGAGCATTTCAAAAAGCAGCATAACCGTTCCGCCCTTTTTGAGAACACGAAAAACTTCTTTTACATCATTTTCCTTATCAGGCCAGAAGTAGTAGGTTTCAACTGCCGTGATATTGTCGAATGTATTGTCATCAAAAGGCATATCGGATACTGATGCCTGAAGAATTTTCGCTTTGTTGCAGAGTATATTTTTTGAATTGAGTTTTTCGGAGGATTTTACCGAGAGTTCGGAATAGTCGATTCCGTAAACCTTGCCGTTGGCAACAATTGAGCAAAGTCGGTCAACGGTTTTTCCGCCGCCGCAGCCTATGTCAAGTACAGTTGCGGTGCGTTCGATATTCATATGTTCAAGTCCCCATGAGGTGAGGCTTGAATGTCCTTTATTCATAGCCTTAATCATCATTTTGCCCCAAAAGCCGTTTGGCTTTTTAGCATTCTCCACCAACTTGCGGTATTTCATAAAAATCACTCCAATCTGAAATTTTCGTCTATTTACTGTCTTGTTGTCTATTATTTACTTTTTCTTCCTGTTGAATTAAGTTTTTGGAGTAAGAGTGCAAGGAAAAACGCACCGCCTACTATAACGATGAACCAAACAAATGACATATACAACGGTTGATTCATCACACGCAAAAACGGGTATGGACCGTCAATTGCACCGACTATGTTAAGTATAATAAGCACAATCGCATATATTAATGTAGGGATTGTAGCCGTGAAAGCTGATTTTGTGTTAAGGTGAGGTTCTTTTTCAAAAAGCACAAACGATAAAATTGTAAGAATCGGACACAAAGTATGTAAAAAGGTGAAGTCTTTGTTAAAAAGCATATAGAGCCAACCGTTTATGCCATCTCCACGCATCGGGGAAAGTACGGCAAGAACTACGATAAATGTTACCGAAAGCACAGCCGCCGCCATATATTTGAACATTTGAACCGAGTGCGGAATTTCTTTTCCGCTTTTGAGATATCGCACCTGAAAGCCTGCCATAACCGCACAGGCAACAAGTGCAAACAGGTTGCTGTCCTCAGTGTAATATACAAGCGGATAGCAGCCTATTTTGAAAAACACGATAATTATTGCGGCAATCTCACAAGCGATAATCGCAAGATTAAATGCCAAAGCTGTTTTTGTTCGTTTTATTTTAAGTGTATTTTGCATTTTTAATCCTTTTCTATATTATTTTGTTAATTTCTTTCAATCAATGCCACGCTTTCTACATGGGAGGTTCCGGAGAACATATCGCAGGGGGTGATTTCTTTGGGGGTGTAGCCGTTTTCTGTGAAGAATTTTAAATCTCTTGCGAGGGTTGCGGGGTCACAGGATACATAGACTACACGGCTCGGCGACATTCTTGAAATTGTCTTTACAAGCTCTTCGCCGCAACCTTTTCTCGGTGGGTCAAGGATTACGCAGTCGGGCTTTAAACCCTCTTTTTCAAGCTGAAATGCGGCATCTGAGGCATCTCCGCAGATAAACCGTGCGTTCTCAATGCCGTTTGCTTTTGCATTTTCATTTGCATCTTTCACGGCATCTTCAACAATCTCCGCACCGATAAGCTGTTTACAGGAATCCGCCATTGTAAGACCTATTGTACCCGTTCCGCAGTATAAATCAAGCAGAATTTCGTCAGATTTAAGATTTGCATATTCTTTGGCTTTGCCGTAAAGCTTTTCAGCCTGTTTTCTGTTAATCTGCCAGAACGAAAACGGTGAAATTTTAAACTGCAATCCGCAAAGTGTGTCGGTAATATAGTCACTTCCGTAGATTGTTCTGTTTTTTCTGCCGAGAACAACATTTGTTTTTTCTCTGTTAGAATTGATAATCACACTTTTTAACTGCGGAAGTTCGGATTTGAGCATTTTCACGAGCAAATCTTCCTGTTTAAGACCGTTTGCGTTGACAACATAGCACACCATAAGCTCGCCTGAAACCTCGCCGATTCTGATATAAATGTGGCGAAGTCTGCCCTTGCCTGTTGTTTCATCATAAATTTCCGTGTTAGTTTTTGCGATAAAATCTTTTGTGATTTCAATTACCCTTGCAAAAATTTCGGGCTGTAAAATACAGTCGGTGCAATTGATTATGCGGTGGCTGTGGAATGAATAAAAGCCCGTCACAACATTTCCGTCACGGTCAAGACCGACAGGATACTGCGCCTTGTTGCGGTATCTTGTGATATTATCCGACGAAATTATCGGCTTGAAAACAACATTATCAAGACCGCCGATGCGTGTTACGGCATCCTCAACTCTTTGCTGTTTTATTTTGCATTCTTCTTCATAAGAAATATGTCGCCATGTGCAACCACCGCACTTCATAAAGTTTTCGCAGTCGGGAGTAATTCTCGCCTTGGACGGAACGAGAATTTCTTCGATTTTGCCGAAAGCGTAGGTTTTCTTAACCTTTAATATACGCACCTTGAGTTCGTCACCGATTGCAGAACCCTGTACAAAAACGGCAATGCCGTCATCTGTTCTTCCGACTCCGCTGCCCTCGGCAGTTGCCGAAGTTATTGTAAGGTTTACAATATCGTTCTTTTTTAAAGTCATTTTATCACTCTGCCATTTTATGTGTATTTTTAGTTATAATCCTATTCCCCTTTATTTTAGCATTTACTCTACAATTTGGCAACAATTAAAACACAGTATCCGTACAATACACAAAAATTGCACAAATATCAAATTAGGTATTTATTTTTTTGTCCATTCGTCTTATAATATGAGTATTGCAGTTCTGTCACGGCATTGCTCTTTGAATGCAAATCAACCTGTGTTCCGACTTAAATACAGGCAAAGCGGAATGATTTTTCCGACAGACAAATATACTTATCAGGAATGGAGTGGACTATTGTGAATTACGACAGTCTTATGGATAACATAAAAAGAATACATTTTATCGGTATAGGCGGCAGCGGAATGTGTCCGCTGGCTGAGATTCTTCACCACGAGGGTTATGAGCTTTCGGGTTCGGATATGAACGAGGGTGAAACTCTTGACAGAATTAAGGGTTACGGCATTCCCGTATTTATGGGACACGCCGCAGAAAATATCAAGGGTGCAGAGCTTGTTGTTTACTCAGCGGCTGTTAAGGAAACTAACCCCGAAAGACAGGCAGCAAAGGAACTCGGTATTCCGTGCATTGAAAGAAGCGTAATGCTCGGTATTGTTACAAGAAGATACAGAAGAAGTATTGCGGTTTCGGGTACACACGGCAAAACAACTACAACCGCTATGCTTTCACAGGTGCTTATCGGCAGCGGTTTTGATCCGTCAGCTATTATCGGCGGAAAACTTCCGTTCATCGGAGGTAACAGCTATGTCGGTCACAGCGATTTAATCGTTTGTGAGGCCTGTGAGTATGTTGACACATTTTTACAGCTCAATCCGTTTATTTCGATTATTCTTAATATTGACGCAGATCATCTTGACTACTTCAAGAATCTTGACAACATTAAGAAGTCATTCAACAAATTTGCTCATCAGACAACAGGCTTGCTTGTTATCAACGGTGACGATGAAAACACTCTTGATGCCGTAAAGGATGTTGAGATTGAGAAAATCACCTACGGTTTTGGCGAAAACTGCGATTACAGAGCTGAAAACATCAGCGCAGACAAGGGTGTTCACGAGCAGTTTGACCTTTACTTCAAGGGGGAGAAGCTCACACAGATTAAGCTTATCGTTCCCGGAAAGCACAACATTTATAATGCACTTGCCGCTGCGGCTACTGCACATTATCTTGGCGCTACTCCGAAGGAAATTTCCGAGAATCTTCACAAGTTCGGCGGTGTTCACAGAAGATTTGAAATTCTCGGCACACCTGACGGAATTACCGTTGCCGATGACTTTGCTCATCATCCCACAGAACTTACCGCAACACTCAATGCCGCAATGAAAATGGGCTTTAACAAGGTTTGGGCAATATTCCAGCCGCATACATTTTCAAGAACAGCCATGCTCCTTGACGATTTTGCGGAGGCTCTTAAAATTCCGGATCAGGCAATTATTTCGGCTATTCTACCTGTTCGTGAAACAAACACATATAACATCTATTCTACTGACCTCGGTGCAAAAGTTCCGGGTTCTGTATGTCTTGACACATTTGAAGAAATTACCGACTATGTTTGCAAGAATGCAAAAGAGGGTGACCTCATTCTCACAATGGGCGGTGGTAATGTGTATATGTGTGCCAATATGATTTACAAACAGCTTAAATATATGGAAGAAAATAAATAAGATTTTTTAAACAAACAAAAGAACCGTGCTTTTATGGCACGGTTCTTTTTTTTTTATTATATTATTTTAAAAAAGGAGTCACGGAATATCTCGGCTCCTTAATTGATATGACTAATTTTAATTAGAAGTCAAACCTTCTCTTTGCAAAGAACATTCCTGCAACTGCAAATGTAAGAGCTGAAAGAAGAGCAATTGAAACTACAGGCGAGTCACCTGTTTTAACAACTCCGTTATCATTGTTATTGTTTGTGCTGTCCTTTAACACAACATCAGATGTTGAAGATGATACATCAGTTGAAGTTGTCGGATTTGTGTTATCATTACTTTCCGGTGTAATTGTGCCAAGTTCGACAAATGTAAATTCATCACTGTCCTGAACATAAGTTAAAAGGACATCACTTTTAATTGTTGTAGTGAAACTTTTTTCAATTACAGTACCTTTACCTGTTGAAATAACGGCAGTATAAGTACCGACAGGGAGATTTTCGGAAGTATGCGTATATACACCGTCGTGAGATGAAGGCTGGAAATAGAACATATCTACAATGGTGTCATCTTTCATAAGATAACCCGAGGGTACTTCATAAGGAGCTTTTTCGGACTCATACACAATAACATCCACTTCATTTGTTACAGTATAGTAGTTGATTCTGACTGAACCGTCTTTAGAAAGGGTGAAATCTTTATCAACTAAAAAATCATTGCCGTTACGAACATTAACATTATAAGTACCTGCTTTAAGGTTATCAGCAACACCTGTTATGCAATCATAATGTTCTGATGATGTTGAAAGAAGAATACCTTGAACAAAATCTCCGCCATCGGTTGTGATTAAAGCCTCATATTTTTCATCGGGGGTAAGCGGTTCATCATAAACTACTGCTTCAATATCATTCGTCACATAATGGTAGTAAATTCTAACAGAGCCGTCCTTTGTAAGTTTAACTTCCGTTGTTGCAGGCTCGTTAAAATAGGGACTGCCTGTTGCTCCGAATTCATAAGTTCCTGCAGTAAGGTTGTTATAAACTGCGGTTACAGTATCATAATGCTCATTTGAATATACCATTTCGGTATTCTTCAAGTCACCTGTTGTTTTGTTAATGCAATAGCTTTTGAAAGGGTTTTCTTGATCGTCAACAACAGTATCAGGAGTTGAAACTGCACCTACGACTGTTACTGTTGCCACCAAAAGCATAGTTGCCACAGTAAGCAGACAAACGATTTTCTTTGTAATTCTTTTCATAATTATTCCTCCGTTATTTTTATTATTGCACATTTTGCAATTCAATGTGATTATAATAGCAAAATTTCACAATTACAAGCTATTTTCACGAACGGGAACTATTGCGACACGAACAGAAATAAAATGACACAATACGGCTTGCATTTTGCTGTTAAAACACTTAATATATGTATATACAGCAATAAAATTATGATTTACGGAGAAAAGAATATGAAAACAAAAAAATTAAAGTATCTTCCTGCCATTGCGGCATTAGCAATCACTCTGGCAATAATCGGATTTGTTGTCACGGCACTCCTTTTTTCACCCAACAAGCCAGACACTCTTGCCGACACACCAACAGAAAATATATGGAGTTACGAAATTCTAAAGGACGGAAAAGTAAGCTCCGTTTATCCTGTATTTGAAGATAAATTAACTGCAACCGTAAACGATACTGATTTTTCGGCTTTGTGTATGAAAATAACCCTCCCCGAAATAACCGATGACAAATTTTTGAATTTTTCTCCATCCGGAGTAGCAACCGAGGTGTTCATAGAAAACTATCTTGCCTATTCAAATATTGATTTGACCGGTGATGACATAAAAAGAAATAAAGACGGATTTCTTGAAATTCCCGATAATTATCTGTTCACGGGACCGTCATATTATACCACCGCAAGTATTCCAATATCGCCTGATTTTTCGGGGAATGAAATGAGAATATACACATATTACACGGACGAAAATCCTTATTATTTTACTAAATATCCGTCGCTTGCAGATATGTTTCAAAAATCCACAGATGCTGTTGTGGGATCTGTCGGTGCCGTTATTTTATCAACTCTAAGTTTTATTGCGGCAATCGCATTATGTCTAATCTTCTTTGTAAGAACAAAAAACGGACATAAAAATTACAAAATCCTACTCATGATATTGTTTTTAATACTGTTTGCTTTAAGATGTGTGTGTTACTCATCTTCACAGTTGCAAATGAGTTCAAAGGTTCTTTCATCATTCGACTTTTCGATACTATCACGAATATATGTTATACCGATTGTATTCTTCGTAGCGTTTATGTTCACTAACTGGAGAAAATTCATTCTTCTTGTATCATCTTTTATCCTGCTCGGGACATACTGCATCTGCTACGGATTTTTCAGTGAATCCATTGAGTTTATCAATTTTACTGAAGTTTCACTCTCGCTGTACTTTTTGATAACCGTTATAATGCTTGTTTTAGATTTTATTTTTGATGGGCAGAAGTATAAAAAATACAAAAGTTCAAAATATATTCTGCTGTTTATAATCTGCATTTTTTGCGGTTACACTTTGGCGGCATGTACAAGCGACTCTGACTTTCTAAGTTACGGAAATAATATTTTGGGCAGCATTTTTGAATTTGGCGAATTCGCACCCCTCAATACTATGTTCTGCACAGTTACGGCAATTATTTCTGTATTGATAATTATCAAAGAATTTATTGACGATTATACGGAGTATAAGAAAAGAATTTTTATAGTAAATGAGCGTGCAAGATATGCTTTGCAGAGCTATCAGATGTTAAAAAACGGCGAAAAAGAAACCAAAGCTGCTCGCCACGAAATGAATCATCATATGGTTGCAATTTCGGCTATGCTTGATAATAATGACACTCAGAGAGCCAAAGAGTACATAGAAAAAGTCACTGACAAGCTTAGCAAACTTCCGAAAATTAAATACTGCGACAATATTCTGATAAACTCAATTACAGGTATATATGCAGAAATAGCTAACGATAACTGCATTAAATTTGAATGTAGTGCAAATGTTCCGGAACAAATCAGCATTGCCGATGAAGATTTGTGTGTGTTTCTTGAAAACATGTTTGACAATGCAATTGAGGCTTGTTTAAAAACCGATACAGAACACAGATTTATAAAAACAGATATTAAAGCAAATAAAAATTTTCTGTTTATCTCCTGTTCAAACTGCTGTTTTGAAAATCTTGTATTTGACAAAAACCATTTTCCCATTTCAGGCAAAAGCGACAAAAACAATCACGGGTACGGAATTATTGCGATGAATTCAATTTCAGAAAAATATAACAGCATTTTGATAATTGATTGTACTGATAATGTCTTTACGGTAAAAACAAATATGAGCATAATAAGCTCGGAGGGTGAGTAAATGTACAGAATTGCAATTTGCGATGATGAAAAAATTTTTAACGAATCAGCTCAAGTCTTGCTTGAAAACATTGCACTGAAAAACGGAATTGATATTTCAGTTGAATCGTATTTGAATGCCGACATATTATTAAACGACCTTGAAAACGGAAATAAATATTTTGACCTTGTTTTGTTTGATATAATCATCGGAAACAAAAACGGAATTAACATTGCATGCAAAATCAAGCAGAATTTCACGGACATTAAATTTATATTTATGACCTCATATTCCGAATATGCAATTGACGGTTATGAAGCGGAACCCTCGGGATTCCTTATTAAGCCTCTGAATGAAGCCAAGTTGAAAAGAGCTTTTTTGAGGGCATTTCAAAATTACAAATCGCAAAGCCTTATAATTAAGGAAAACGGAAAAAGCCATTCTATCAATTTAAAAAGTATTTTGTATGTTGAAATTTACGGTAAAACTCTCACCTTCCATTTGAAAGATAACAAAATTTTAGAGCTTACAAAAACGCTTTCAGAGATTATAAAGCTCCTGCCAAAGGATGATTTTATTCAATGTCACAGAAGCTTTTTGGTTGCACTTAATGAAATTGAATCAATCACAAGATATCAAATTCTTTTAAGCGGAGGAATGAAAATTCCTGTAAGCAAATTAAGATATACTGATGTGCAAAAAGCTTTAATTGAAAGCGCTGCGGAAAAAAATATATAAAAATGAACAAAGCTCCGTGCGATTACGGAGCTTTGTTCGTTAAGAGAGAGTTTTTTGTCTACAGCTTTGGCTGTATGAATATTTATATAAAAAGCTAAAAAGCTTGTTGGCTGTTATTGACCGAACATATAGTTCCAAATTGAGTCGCTGTCACTATTATCGGAACTTTTGCCCTGTGATTGTGACGACTTATTCTGTGTGTTTGAATTGCCTGTTGAAGAACTGCCGCTCGGTGAATATTCTGCAAGAGTGAGCTTGAGATTTGCAGTCTTACCGCTTCTTGTAACGGTAAAAGTTACTGTATCTCCCACCTTTGAATCCTTGAGGGCTGTTTCAATGTCTGATTTTGAAGAAACACTTGTACCGTTTACTGCGGTAATCATATCACCTCTCATAAATCCTGCTTTTTCTGCATTAGAACCGCTTGTTACGGAAAGAACATAACAGCCTGTGTTGCTGAGTCCGTAGTAGAATGCGGAATCGTCGGATGTGATATCTGTAAGCTCCATACCGAGGTCAACCTTGCCCTTTACATAACCGTATGTTTTGAGATCGTCAATTATATCAAGAACATTGTTAATCGGAATAGCAAATGCAATACCTTCAACCTCTGTTGCACTGTCCTTTGCGTTTACAATACCAATAAGCTCACCGTTTGAGTTAAAGAGTCCGCCGCCTGAGTTACCGGGGCTGATCTGAGCGTTGTGCTGGAGAAGCGTCATACTCTTACCCTCAACCGTTACCTGACGGGCAAGTGCGCTGATAATACCGTCTGTTACTGTACCGCCGAGCTGTCCGAGCGGATTACCGATTGCAACAACATAGTCGCCTACTGCAAGATCTGAGCTGTTGCCCATTGTTGCGGCTGAAAGACCTGTTGCATCTATTTTAAGAAGTGCGATATCGTTGTCCTCATCACTGCCGATTAACTTAGCCTTGTATGAAGTTGCACCGTCACGGAGTGTTACCGTGATATTCTCCGCACCTTCGATTACATGGTGGTTTGTGATGATGTAACCGTCCTCAGAAATGATAACACCTGAACCTGCACCCTGCTGAACATACTGCTGAGCAAATCCGCCTGTTACAACGCTTTCGGTAGCAATTTCAACTACGCTGTCGGCTGTTTTCTTAACAATTTGGGAAGTTGTTCCGCTGAGAGCGGCATTGCTTGTGGTTGATGTGCTGTTTGCGGATGCCTGCTTGATGTTTACACTTGAAGATGAGTTGTTGTTAAGTGATGATGCAAGCATACTGCCACCGAATCCTGCACCGCCGCCGAGAATAATTGCAGCTACAAGCATTGCGGCTACAAAACCCTTTGATGCTGGTTTCTTCGGCTTTTTAGGCTTTTTAACTTTTACTTTCTTAGCCTTTGGTGCGGAATACTGTTGATTTGCATACGGTGAACCCGACTGTGAGCCGTATGGATTCTGTGACGGATTGCCGTATGAATAGTTGTTAGTCTGCTGTGAAGAATATGGGTTTGAAGAATACTGTGAACCGTATGAATCCGATGAGTAGTTCTGTGAAGATGTACCCGATGCTGTGTTTGAAGAATAAGCGTTTTCATAACGATTAGGGTTGTGTGACGCATTCTCATTGTTACCGTTTATATACGAATGGCGGTACTCACCCGAATTTACGCCTGATGTTGAATTTGTGTTCCACTCATAAGAGCTTTCTGTGTTTTCTGCAGTTGATGCAGACTGTGAATCTGATGATGAATGAATATCCTGATAGTTGTTGTCAGCAGTATTATTATCTGACGAATAACCATCATAACCGTTGTTATTGTTTTCAAAGTTATCGTTCATAACTGTGCCTCCGATTAAAAGTTATATTTTCAAAAGAC
The DNA here is from genome assembly GCF_002834225.1 of Ruminococcus bromii. GTDB lineage: Bacteria > Bacillota > Clostridia > Oscillospirales > Acutalibacteraceae > Ruminococcoides > Ruminococcoides bromii. Next base: position 27,680 of record NZ_NNSR01000046.1, read on the forward strand.
TTCATCGAATGTCGGTGTTGTTTTTTGATGTTGTAGATATAATAAAGCCCCAAAGTGAAAAGTATATGAAATACGGCTGAATTAATGTTGAAAGCAAGAAAATAGTATGTGAAAATTCGGTGTGCGTTGTGAGGAGTACGACACAATCATCTGTATTCACGAAAAAAGGGCAGAACAAAACGCTCTGCCCTATATAATGTTTAAGATAATAACAATTTTAAATATCAGTTATCCTAAATTTGATAATAACGAAATAACTCATCAAGAATACTTTTCATATTTTTAAATTGAGTATTTGTGATTTTTATGATTACGCAAAGGAATAAAGTCAGAATAGCTACAATTATAGTTGGAAATCCCAAAATTCCTGCAACCGAAATAAAATGAATACCGATCAAGAAGAAGTACAAAAAGATTGCTAAACCAACAGCCATTATTGGATTTGGAAACATTCTGACAGTTAAATCAGAATATCCACAATCTTCCTCTATCTTACCTGAAAAAATCGGACTCAGGCTATAAATTCCACCGTAATTTTTAGCCGGTACAAATTTCATTTTAAAGCCCTTATCCGTAAATTTTACATCATAGGAGTAATCCTCTCTCTTAATGTCAGCACCATACTTAGAATTACTTTTAATTATATCATTTATGTGTTCTTCGGATAAAGAAAGTTTATAATGAAGTTTATCAAAGAATTTTATAATCATAGAAATAACTCCATATACAAAAGGTACTCAGTTTGCCGAAACGGTGTTCACCTGTTCTTTTGTTTGGGGCTTCTTTTCAACCTTTTCGTTGAGCTTTTTCTTTACAGAAACTTCGTCAAACTTCTTTTTGAAGGATACTCTGCCGTTGAACTTCTTTCTGCAATATTTGCATGAAAATTCGGCGGTAAAGCTTTTGTTGTGAAGTCGCCACTTTGAAAGCTGAACAAGCGGTTTTCCGCAATCTTCACAATCGAAAAACATAACGCTTTTGTCAACATCGGGACTGTTGATATCTGTAACAAAATGATTTTTGAACAGCAGTCTGTCATAGAATTCGTCACAAACAGCATCTTTAATGTACGGCTTTAACGGATACTTACCGTAAAAAGCCTTCATACATTCCAATGTCAGGTACACATCGGCAAGAGCCCTGTGCTGATCATCTTCCGAAAAATCAACACCTGCCATTTCGGCACAGGCACCGAGTCCCAGCTGACAGGATGAATCGTGCAAATCAAGACAATCTTCACAATAGCTTTGCAGATTGCAATAGCGTGAGAGAAACGGAAGTCTGGTTCTGCCCGTGTAGTAGCTGTAGTTTTCGATAAGAGCATGAAGGTCGGAGTCGCTCCATGTCATAAGCACACCGTCACCCAGAAAATCCGAGAACAGGCTGATTGCTCTGATAAAGCTGACGCCATCGTCCTTCAACTCTTCATTTGTTATTTTAGTAAGCTGTTTTACCTTACTGCATAGCTTTTTGCCGATTTTCGGAGCAACAAGCATTGTAAAGGTGTCGCATACATTCAGTTCATCATCAAGCTTAACCGCACCGATTTCAATTATTTCATTGACAAATTTGTGCAGAATCTTGCTGTATGAACCGTTCCATTCAAGGTCAAGAATTACATAACTCATTATTTTAATTATTTCTTACGGAATGCCTGTTTCATACGCTGTTCTTTTGAAAGAATACGCTTACGCATACGGATATTTTCGGGAGTAACCTCAACAAGCTCATCATCAGCGATGAATTCAAGGCACTGTTCAAGCGACATAATTGTCGGAGGTGTAAGCTTGAGAGCGTCATCAGAACCCGATGCACGGGTGTTTGTGATGTGCTTTTTCTTGCAGACATTAACTGTGATATCCTCAGACTTAGGACTTGCGCCTACAATCATACCCTCGTAAACAGGAACACCGGGTCCGATAAAGAGTCTGCCTCTTTCCTGAGCGGCATAAAGACCGTAGGTTACAGTTTCGCCTGTTTCAAAAGCGATAAGTGAACCCTGATGGCGGGTTACGATTTCACCCTTGTATGGCTCATAACCGTCAAATACATGGTTCATAATACCGTTACCGTTTGTATCTGTAAGGAATTCGGGGCGATAACCCATAAGACCTCTTGACGGGATTCTGAATTCAATGTGAGTAACACCGCCTTCACGAGTACCCATATTGATAAGCTCACCTTTTCTTGAACCGAGCTTTTCCATTACAGGACCAACATATGTGTCGGGAACTTCAATGATAAGAAACTCCATAGGCTCATGAAGCTTGCCGTCAATCATCTTTGTAATAACCTGCGGACGGGAAACCTGAAATTCATAATTCTGACGGCGCATTGTTTCGATAAGGATTGAAAGGTGGAGTTCACCTCTGCCCGATACCTTGAATGTATCGGCGCTGTCTGTTTCTTCAACACGAAGGGCAACATTTGTTTCAATTTCCTTGAAAAGTCTGTCACGAAGGTTACGGGAGGTTACATACTTACCCTCTCTGCCTGCAAACGGTGAGTTGTTTACGATAAAGTTCATTGAAACCGTAGGCTCGTCAATCTTTACGAATGGGAGCGGCTCAACACAATCATTTGAACAGATTGTTTCACCGATATTGATATCCTGAACACCGCTTACGCAAACGATGTCGCCGACTGTTGCAGTGTCACATTCAACTCTTTTAAGTCCTTCAAACTGATACAGCTTTGCAATTCTTACATTCTGAGTTGTACCGTCTGTGTGACAGAGAACGGCAGCCTGTCCGTTCTTTGCAGTACCTCTTTCAACACGGCCTACACCGATTCTGCCGACAAACTTATCGGAGTCAATGTTTGAAATAAGGAGCTGGAGTTCTCCGTTCATATCACCCTGAGGAGCAGGGATTTCTTTTACAATTGCGTCAAAGAGAGGTTTCATATCCGTACCGGGTTCATGATAATCCTCTGATGCATAGCCGTCACGGGCAGACGCATAAATTACAGGAAACTCAAGCTGATCTTCATCGGCGCCGAGTTCGATGAAGAGGTCGAGAACCTCGTCAACAACCTCCTCGGGTCTTGCACCGGGACGGTCGATTTTGTTAAGAACAACAAGCGGCTTTTTGCCGAGGCCGAGTGCCTTTTTAAGAACAAATCTTGTCTGCGGCATACAACCCTCAAATGCGTCAACAAGCAATACAACACCGTCAACCATCTGGAGAATACGCTCAACCTCACCGCCGAAATCGGCATGACCGGGGGTGTCAACAATGTTAATTTTGATGCCGTTGTACATTACGGCTGTCGGCTTCGAAAGGATTGTGATACCTCTTTCACGCTCAAGGTCATTAGAGTCCATTACTCTTTCTTCTACATTTTCATTTGCTCTGAAAACACCGCTCTGCTTCAAAAGCTGGTCAACCAGAGTAGTTTTGCCGTGGTCAACATGGGCGATAATTGCAATATTTCTTAAATTCTCTCTTACATCCATAAAAATACCTCGTTTTGCTAAAATCACATAAATCTTATTGCATACATCAAGCATTATAACACTATAAAAGCTAAAATTCAATTTATATTTTTCATCACCTTTTATGCTAATATCCGACACTTTTTGAACATTTTTCCGATAGAAAACCGCAAAAAATATTTTTTAGTGAAAAAATAACGATTTTCACTCATTTTGCGTGAATTTTTCTTTACAATATCTCAAGATTGTTATATAATTAACATAGTGTTTTGCATTTTTTTGCAGGACTGAATTATGATAGGCATTAATTTTTAGGAGGTAATATTATGGGCTACACGATTGCGCAGAAAATCATCAAGAATCATCTTGTCTGCGGAGAAATGACCGTTGGCAGTGATATCGGTCTTAAAATCGACCAGACTCTTACTCAGGATGCAACAGGCACTATGGCTTATATCGAATATGAGGCTATGGGCATTCCGAGAGTAAAAACAGAAAAAAGCGTTGCTTACATTGATCACAACACACTTCAGACAGGTTTTGAGAACGCCGATGACCACAGATTTATTCAGTCTGTTTGTAAAAAGCACGGTATCTATTTTTCAAGACCCGGCAACGGCATTTGTCACCAGGTTCACCTTGAAAGATTCGGTAAACCGGGAAAGACTTTAATCGGTTCTGACAGCCACACTCCGACAGGCGGCGGTATCGGTATGCTTGCAATCGGTGCAGGCGGTCTTGATGTTGCTGTTGCAATGGGTGGCGGTGCATACTATATTACTATGCCGAAAATGGTAAGAGTTAATCTTACGGGCAAACTCAGTCCGTGGGTTTCTGCAAAAGATATTATTCTCGCAGTTCTTCGTGTTATGAGCGTTAAGGGCGGCGTTGGCAAGATTGTTGAGTACGGCGGAGAAGGTGTTGCCACACTTACGGTTCCCGAAAGAGCAACAATCACAAATATGGGTGCAGAGCTTGGTGCTACAACTTCTGTATTCCCGTCTGATGAAACAACAAGAAAGTTCCTCAAGGCTCAGGGTCGTGAGGAAGATTATACAGAGCTTAAGGCTGATGATGACGCTGTTTATGACGAAGTTATCGAAATCAACCTTTCAGAGCTTGAACCGCTTGCAGCCTGTCCGCATTCACCCGACAATGTTAAGCCAATCAAAGAGCTTGAGGGCAAGAAGATTGATCAGGTTTGTATCGGTTCATGTACAAACTCAAGCTACCTTGACCTTATGAGAGTTGCTCACATTCTCAAGGGCAAAAAGGTTGCAGACAATGTATCGCTCGCAATTGCTCCGGGTTCAAAGCAGGTATTCAATATGCTCGCTCTCAACGGCGCACTCGGCGACATGATTGCAGCAGGTGCAAGAATCCTTGAAAGTGCCTGCGGTCCTTGTATCGGTATGGGACAGTCACCTAACAGCGGCGGTATCTCACTCAGAACATTCAACCGTAACTTTGAGGGCAGAAGCGGAACGGCAGACGGTCAGATTTATCTTGTATCTCCGGAAACTGCGGCTGTTTCTGCAATCAACGGCGTATTTACAGACCCGAGATGTCTTGGTGCGGCTGCTGAGATTGAAATGCCCGAAAAATTCCTCATCAATGACAATATGGTTATTGATCCCGCTCCTGTTGAAGAAATGGACAGCGTAGAAATTCTCCGTGGTCCTAACATCAAGAGCTATCCCGAAACTCATCCGCTCACAGATTCTATCGAGGCGTCATGTTCACTCAAGGTCGGCGACAACATTACAACTGACCATATTATGCCTGCAGGCGCAAAGATTCTTCCGCTCCGTTCAAATATCCCGAAAATTTCAGAGCATTGCTTTACAGTATGCGACAAGGAATTCCCAACCCGTGCAAAGACACTCGGCAAAAGCATTATTGTCGGCGGTGAAAACTACGGTCAGGGTTCATCCCGTGAGCATGCAGCTCTCGCTCCCCTTTTCCTCGGTGTTAAGGCTGTACTCGTAAAGAGCTTTGCAAGAATTCACAAGAGCAACCTTATCAATGCAGGCATTCTTCCGCTTACATTCGTAAACGCAGAAGATTATGATAAAATCAAACTTGGCGATATGCTTGAACTTCCGAATGTTAAGGACGAAATTGCAAACGGCAAGCAGGTTACTGTTGTAAACAAAACAACAGGCGACACAATTGTTGCTGACTGTGAGCTTTCAGACAGAACAAGAAACATTATCATTGCAGGCGGTCTGCTTGACTACACAAAGGAGAACAGCTGATATGGAAAAAATTAAAATGGTCACTCCTCTCGTAGAGATGGACGGCGACGAGATGACAAGAGTCATCTGGAAACAGATTAAAGACATTCTCATCACACCTTATGTTGACCTCAAAACAGAATACTATGACCTCGGTCTTGAGCACAGAAACGAAACAGACGATCAGGTTACAGTTGACAGCGCCAACGCAACAAAGAAATACGGTGTTGCTGTTAAGTGTGCCACAATCACACCTAATGCCGCAAGAATGACAGAGTACAACCTCAAGAGTATGTGGAAATCACCTAACGGTACGATTCGTGCTATCCTTGACGGTACGGTATTCAGAAGCCCGATTCTTGTCAAGGGCATTGTTCCCTACATTCCTACATGGAAAAAGCCAATCTGCATTGCCCGTCACGCATACGGTGATGTTTATAAGAACACAGAGATGAAGGTTGAGGCAGGAAGCAAGGCAGAGCTTTGCGTCACAAAGCCTGACGGTACCGAGGAGAGAAGCACAATCTTTGACTTCAAGACTGACGGTATTATTCAGGGTATGCACAACATTGACAAGAGTATCTCATCATTTGCCCGTTCATGCTTTAACTATGCACTTGATCAGAAGCTTGATGTTTGGTTTGCTACAAAGGATACAATCAGCAAGATTTATGACCACAGATTCAAGGACATTTTCAACGAAATCTTTGAGAATGAGTACAAAGAGAAGTTTGAGAACGCAGGTATTACATACTTCTATACACTTATTGATGACGCTGTTGCAAGAGTTATCAGAAGTGAAGGCGGCTATATGTGGGCTTGCAAGAACTATGACGGTGATGTTATGAGTGATATGATTGCAACTGCATTCGGTTCGCTTGCAATGATGACAAGTGTGCTTGTTTCTCCCGACGGCATCTATGAATACGAGGCTGCTCACGGCACAGTTCAGCGCCACTACTACAAGTATCTCAAGGGTGAAGAAACTTCTACAAACTCTGTTGCAACTTTGTTTGCATGGACAGGCGCACTTCGCAAGAGAGGCGAACTTGACGGTCTTGACGACCTTATGAAGTTTGCAGACAAGCTTGAGGCAGCAACAATCAAGACAATTGAGGACGGCGTTATGACAGGCGATCTCTACGCTATCTCGACACTTGAGAACAAAAAGAAAGTAAACACAGAAGAATTTCTCAAGGCTATTGACGAGCGTCTTGCAGCATCTCTCTGATTTTAAAGTTAAAGGAGCATAGTGAGTAATGTCTAAGAATGACAGTATTTCAATGTCGGTTATCAGGCGTTTGCCAAGATATTACCGCTTTTTATCAGAACTGAATGACCAGAACATTGACAAAATTTCTTCAACTAAGCTTGCACAAATTATGAATGTGACAGCCTCACAGGTGAGGCAGGATCTTAACTGCTTCGGCGGTTTCGGTCAGCAAGGTTACGGTTACAGCGTAAGTCAGCTGAAAGAGGAAATCAAGAACATTCTCGGTCTTAACAACGATTACAAGGCCATTCTTATCGGTGCGGGTAATCTTGGTAAAGCCGTTGCAATGCACATGAATTTTGAAAAACTCGGTTTTGAGCTTATCGCCTGTTTCGACAACAACGAACAGAAAGTCGGTTCAAAGCTCAACGGAATTACAGTTAAAAACGAAAGTGAGCTTGACGATTTTTGCAATAAAAATCATATTGACACAGCGTTTTTGTGCATTCCCCGTGTTTGTGTTGAAAATGTTCTCGATAAGCTTTATTCACACGGAATCAAGAATTACTGGAATTTCAGCCACTATGATATAAATGCTCGTTATAATGATACTATGGTAGAGAATGTTCATCTCAGCGACAGCCTTATGACTCTCTGCTACAGAATGAACAACAACTGATAAACCAATGACTCCCCGACAGTTTTATAAGCTGTCGGGGAGTTTTTCGTTACAGAGCAATAATAACCTTTTTTAGCGATTAAAAGGGCTGACCGTTTAAGGTCAGCCCTCTTTTGCAATTTGTGTTTGTGATTTCAGATTAACCGAGTGTAACCTGCTCAGCGATTGGAGCGTTGGGGTTAGTGTCAGGGTTATCTGTGTAGAATGTAAGGTATGTACCGCCCGTAACAGCAGAGTCATCAATTACAATCCACATTTCGTTATCTACAAAGCCCTTGTAGTCAATTGTTTGGTTAGTAGCGTTATCGGATACAATTACATTATATGTGCCTGCGCCCTTATATGTGAAGCTGTAATCAAACCAACCGTTTTCACCTTCAGTCATAGGATCGCCCGGCCACTCTGTCATAAAGTTGCCTGAGTCTGCGCCCTTGAGGTCTGAACCCCATATCCAGAGATATGGCGTCCATGTAAGTGAACCGTTGTGCTTTACGTGAAGTGTGATGTCAAGGCTTGAAGCGATGTAGTAATAGTTTACCTCAGCATCACCGTAAGGAATTAAGCCCGACTGATTTTCCGGCATTCTGTCAGGATCAACAGCGTAGCCGACAACCTTGAATGCCTTTGAATCATATGTGCTGCCTACTTTGCCTGAGAATACGATTGAATCGGTAAGCTTCTGCTGTTTTCCGTCAGCGTCCGTGTAATAGTAATTTGCTGTTACCTTACCCGAAGAAACAGGTATGCCAACGATAAACTTCATAAGCATTGTTGTATCTTCAACGCTTACTTTGTTGTCATAGTTGAGGTCAAGTGCCGACTGATCAACTGTAGGAGTTTCAATCTTAAGGATATACTTCTGAAGAAGTGTAGCATCCATTACATTAACTTTGCCGTCACCGTTAAAGTCAGCATTTATGATAGACTCGGGAACATAGTCTGCGTAGTAGTATGTAACCTCCTGCATATCAGAAGTATAATTGCCCTCTGCATTTCCTTCAATACGGCTTACGGTGTATGTATCGGGAACAACTGCGCTTGGAACTGTTACATAACCTGAACCTACAGTGCCCTGAAGGATTACAGAATCTTCAAGCTTTTTGCCTGTTGCTTCGTAAACATAGTTGACCTTAACCTTACCGTTTGAAGATTTGATGCCTGCCGACTCATAGCCTGCCTTGTCAACAGCTACGATAGCCGAACGAGCAGGAACTGTGAATGTTGAGCCTGTCACCTCGCCGAGTGAGTCAAGACCTGCTGTTTCACCGTTAGCGATAACAACCCAATCTGTTACGGATGTATCCGAAAGTGTTACATCTGCAGCTGTGGTTGCACTGTTATAAATAACAGCCATCTTGTTCCATTCACCCTCAACATCGTTCTGAATTGTGAATGAAATCTGATTTGTTGAAGCAGAAACCTTTTTTGTGAATGTGTATTTGTCAGCATATGAATTATCCATAGCTGTGAGAGGCGAGAATGCTGACTTAATCTGCATCATACCCTTGTAGTAAGAAACTACATCGGCATAGTCAACAACATTCTGCCATTTAATCATATTAAGGTCGGCTGCCGACTTGTAGCTGTTTGTGTCACCGTCTTTTGAACGAGCCATTTCTTCACCGGCAAGTGTGAATGAAATACCCTGTGATGTGTAGATAATTGCACTTGCAAGCCTGTTCATCTTAACAGCCTCGGAATTTCTCTCTCCGTAGTCTGCCAGACCTGTTGACGCAATAATCTGATCGTAAAGTGTTGCATTATCATGACACGAATCATAGGTTACGCACTGTGAAGGAGCCTGAGCCTTCCACTTGTATGTACCTGAGCTGTTAGCACGAACACCGTAGCTTACACCCTTTGCGGATGACTTTGAGCCCTGTATAAAACCAACATTGTTGATTTCCATTGCACTGCCCTTTATACCGTCACGGATGCCGTCATTGAAGATAGCTATTCTGTCGCTGAGTCTTGACGCATTAGCCTGTGTTGCAGGATAGAATTTTGTGCCTGAGCAAGTGTTAGTCGGGTGGTAGGAGTCACCGCCGGCCCAGCCTTCACCCCACATTGTGATTCGTGGGTCAATTTGGTCAAGCGCTTCTCTTGCCATATTCATTGTTTCAACATCCATAAGACCCATAAGGTCAAAACGGAAGCCGTCAACATGATATTCGTTTACCCAATACTTGAGTGAATCAATAACATACTTTCTGTACATTGCACGCTCTGTTGCACCTTCGTTGCCGCAACCCGAACCGTCTGAGAATTTACCTGTTGTTTTCATTCTGTAGTAGTAGTTAGGAACTGTGTACTGGAAGCATGAATCAGTTGAATAAGTATGGTTGTAAACAACATCCATTACAACAGAAATGCCGGCGTCATGGAGAGCCTTAATCATTTCCTTGCATTCTTTGATTCTTACTTTACCGTCATACGGATTTGAAGAATACGAGCCCTCCGGAACATTGTAGTTTGTCGGATCATAACCCCAGTTAAACTGAGAATCATCGCCTGCCTCATTTACTGACTGGAAGTCATAGAACGGGTTAAGCTGTACTGTTGTTACACCAAGTTCCTTGAGGTAATCAATACAGGTTGAAACCTTGCCCTCGCCGTTAAGAGTTGTACCTGATTCTGTGAAAGCAAGGTACTTGCCTCTGTTAGCATCGCTTACGCCCGAAGCCTTGTCATAAGAAAAGTCCTTGATATGGAGTTCCCATACTGATGACTTTGTTGATTTGTCAAGAAGAACATGGTTATCGTTTGACCAGCCCTCAGGATCTGTATCGTCAAGATCAACAATCATTGAGCGCTTGCCGTTTACGCCTGTTGCCGTTGAGTATACATCCTGTGTTTCATAAGTCTTTGTTGCATCTGAACCGATGTGTGTTGTGTCTGTTGTTGTGACTGAGTATGTGTAATAATAATCCTTCCATTCGCCGGTGAGTGTAATCGTCCAAACACCGTTCCACTCACCTTCAACGAGCATTTTTTCAAGTGTGTAGCTGGCAACTTTAGATGCACCCTGCTCGTCATCCGAACCTTTTGTAAAGATATTGAGCTTAACACCGGTTGCTGTCGGTGACCAAACCTTGAATGTTGTAGCACCTTTTGTGTAAGTAACACCAAGATCATTGCCGGAATAAGCATACTGAGCGTCAATATCTTCAGCAGCCTTTGTGTAAGAATTGTCTCTTGCGTAGTCGCTTGAAACTGCCGAACTGTCATCGGCTGTTGCGGCAAAGCTTGACACAACCGCTGTTGAGGCAAGCATGCACGCTGCAAGAACTGCAGAAACAATTTTCTTCGTAGTTCTCATAGATAATATTCCTCCTTATTAATTCTTATAATCTATTCCGTCAGCAAACGGAAATAACTACCCTAATCAGTCCTCTTCAATGTCAAGATCAGCCATAAGACGCTTTTTGCGCTTAACAGAAGAGTAAACCGTTGATGCGGCACAAAGTGCAATTATAAGTCCTGTGCCGACATATACAAACGGAAGCATTTGCTTGAGCGGATCGGGATTTGACGAATAGCTGAACACCACATTTATTTCACCCGATTTGAATGTTCCGTTTGCCTTTTCCGGAACGCTTACAAGCTCTTTTTCCTCATATGTATTTTGAGAGAGTGAATAAGCCTGTCCTTCAACACCTGTGATTGTCTTCGTATCAAGAATCTTGCCCGAATCATCCATATAAATGGCGTTGACTCTGCAAACTGTCTTGTCCTCATCATCTGTAACACGGGTATATTTGTATGTAACGGTCTTGCTTGCGGAATCAAGCTTGCCTGCACCGTTTGTCGGAAGGTCGTCAAGAACAAGCTTGTAATTCTTGATGGAAGGAAGGTCGGGAGTATAGTACTGCTCTCCCCTTCTGTTTCTCACAAGATAAGAATCTTCAATTTCCGTATTATTTGTTTCATCAACAAACTTTACCGTAACCGTTGACATCTCGCCGTCATATTCTTCAACATAAACCTTTGCGTGACCAATCTGGTCGGTAAACACTCCCTTGCTTTCGCCCTCGGTTTTCTTTACATCATAGCTTAGAGTAGACGCAAGATTTGTTATATCGTAGCTTGTTCCGAGCTCGCCCGTGAGCGTCTGCGACTTTATGAGCTTTTCGGTTTTGTTGTCATAATAATCAATTACAACTGCGCCCTCATCATCCATAATTCCGGCAGAATCGTAGCTTTTTGTGTCAACCATAATAACGGCTGAATGAGCCTCAACCTTTACGCTGTTTGTAACATTCTTTATGTTGCGAAGTCCCGCTGTCTTGTTATCTGCAAGGACAACCCAGTCGCCTTTTGCGTTTACATTCTGTGCAGAATCCGAGCCGTTGAATATTACGCACATCTTATTCCATTTTCCGCTCTCTGTGTTATTGATTGTATAACCTGTAACACCCTTAGGAACATCGGAAAGGTATGCAAGGCTGTTGGCTGTCGCAGCAGTAGAATCCGAGAATGCCGCAAAAGCGTCACGGATTTTATAAAGTCCTCTGTAATATTCAATTACATCGGAATAGAGATCAATATTCTCCCAGTCAAGCTGATTTTCCTTTCTGCTTGACGCATAGCTGTTTTCATCACCGTCTTTACTGCGACAAAACTCCTCACCGCCGAGTGAGAACGGAATGCCCTGAGAAGTCATAACAATTGCCGCAGAAAGCTTGTTCATTGCAACAAGATCTTCATATCTCCTGCGATATTTACCGTCGGCACCGTAAACCGAACCGACAAGCTTATCGTAAAGGCAAAGGTTATCGTGACACGACGCATATGTTACGCACTGTGACGGAGCATTTGCCCAGCCGGTTGTTGTGTCACTCTGACCTGCAATGCCTATTTTAAGATTAGCTCTGTTAGAACCGTTCTGAATAAATGCACCGTCCGTACCTCCTGTGCTGCCCTTGATTGCATCACGGATTGTATCGTCAAACGCACCGATGCGGTCGCTCAACTGCTTGAGATTTTTCTGACTTGCCAATAATGTGCCTTCGTCACAATTGGTTGCCATATCCCACGCTTCACCGTACATAAGAATCTGCCTGCCGCTGCCGTCTGCATAAAGATTGTCGAGAGCGGTACGAATTGAATTCATAGTTGTTACATCATGAAGTCCCATAAGGTCAAAGCGGAAACCGTCAATGTGATATTCGCTTGCCCAATATGTAACGGAATCAATCATATACTTTCTGAACATAAGATGTTCGCTTGCTGTATCGTTTGAACAGCCCGAGCCGTTCGAGAATGTTCCGTCATTGTTCATTCTGTAGTAATAATTCGGAACTGTTCTCTGAAGCCAAGAATCAGAGGTGTAGGTGTGGTTATAGACAACATCCATAATTACGCCGATTCCGGCATTATGAAGTGCCTGAATCATCTGCTTACATTCCTTGATTCTCACTTCGCCTTTTTTTGGATTTGTAGAATAAGAACCCTCGGGACAGTTGTAGTTGACGGGATCATAGCCCCAGTTGTACTGGTCCATAATGTTCTTGCTCTCATCAACCGAACCGAAATCATAGAACGGCATAATCTGAACATACTTTACACCGAGCTTTTTAAGATAGTCAATGCAGGTTGAAGACGCTCCCTGAACACCGTTGACTGTTGTGCCTCCTTCGGTAAAGGCGAGAAATTTTCCCCGATTGGCTTCACTGACACCGCTTGATTCCGATGAAGAAAAGTCGGCTACAGAGATCTCCCACACAGACGCATCGGTCTGGTTTTGAACAAGCACATGCTTATCGTTTTCCCAACCATCGGGATTGGTTGTACTTAAATCGACAACCATTGAGCGTTGACCGTTCACACCGCAAGCCTTTGCATAAACATCGGCTGTTTCTTTAGTTGTTTTTCCGTGTGTAACGGAATATGTGTAATATTTGTTAAGCAGGTCACCGTTAATTGTAACAGACCACACGCCTGTTGTTTTGTCAAGCGTCATAGCTCTTGACATTATAGAACCTGCATCTCCCTCATTATCACTGCCGTGTTCAAAAATATTCACACGAACAGACGCCGCATTAGGCGACCATACCTTGAAGGTCGTTGCCTTTTTTGAGTAAGAAGCTCCCAAATCATTACCTGAATATGCCGACTTATCCAGATTTGCAGCATATGCCTGATAATCTGTTACAGTTTTCTTTTCCGCTGCCGAAACATTAGCCGCACACATTCCCGTAATCATCATAGCTGTCATTACTCCTGCCAATAATCTTTTTAGAAACAATCAAAAATGCCTCCTGACTTATTCGGATATGAGCAAAACAAAGGTTACAATCAGCACTGTTTTACAATAGTCCGTACGAATTCCAATGTTAGCATTTCATTAGTTAATTTTATCATATAAGGCAATATATTTTAATTCCGATTAAGAATATAGCAATTGATAAAGGCTTTATTGTTGTAGAATTTTCTTTGACAAATATATGCAATATGCTGAATTTCTAAAAGTTTATTTTTAAATTTATATTAAGCAAAGAAAAATCTGTCAAAAAAATACAATTTGGCAATTAAATTTACATAGTAATAAAATTTTGTTCTTAAAAGACAAACACCCCAACCTCGGTCGGGGTGAAATCTGTTATATTCCGTAGGTTGAAGTGTTGACAATTGCACTCTCAATCCGAAGAAGTCTGTTATATTTTGCAACTCTGTCGGTTCTGCACGGAGCACCTGTTTTTATCTGTCCCGAATTAACCGCAACGGCAATATCCGCAATGGTTGTGTCCTCCGTTTCACCGCTTCTGTGTGAAATAATCGTGCGATAACCTGCCTTGTGAGCCGTGTCAATTGCATCAAGCGTTTCCGTTAGAGTGCCAATCTGATTTATCTTAATCAAAATCGCGTTGCCTGCTCCGAGCTCTATGCCTTTTTTAAGTCTTTTTGTATTTGTAACAAACAAATCATCGCCGACAAGCTGAACTTTGTTGCCGATTTTTGAAGTAATATTCTGCCAACCGTCCCAGTCGTGTTCGGAAAGCGGATCTTCAAGCGAGATAATCGGATAATCAGAACAGAGCTTGTTAAAATAATTTATAAGTTCGTCACTTGAAAGTGAATCGCCTCTCTTTGGAAGAATATATTTTCCGTCGGAATACCATTCGGAAGATGCGGCATCAAGCGCAATTTTAATTTCATCAGTAGTATAACCGGATTTCTCAATTGCCTCTATGATATATTCAATTGCTTCCCTGTCGCTGTCAAGGCTCGGTGCATAACCGCCCTCATCACCTACACCTGTTGACATATTATTCTCTTTTAGAATTTTACCGAGTGTATGGTAGATTTCACAGCACTGCATAAGTCCCTCTGAAAAGCATCTTGCGCCTACAGGCATTATCATAAACTCCTGAATATCAATATTGTTTGACGCATGAGCGCCGCCGTTGAGAATATTCATCATTGGAACAGGCATTCTGACCGCATATGTTCCGCCGATATAACGGAATAACGGCAGTCTGAGATTCTTTGCCGCTGCCTTTGCACAGGCAAGCGATACGGCAAGAATAGCGTTTGCACCGAGAAGCTCCTTATTTTCCGTGCCGTCAAGTTCAATCATTTTGCTGTCGATTGCGCACTGGTCAAAAGGTGAGTCGCAACAAAGATTAGGCGAAATTATGCTGTTGATATTTTCAACGGCTCTCTGCACACCTTTGCCGAGATAGCGTTTTTCACCGTCACGAAGTTCAACCGCCTCAAATTCGCCTGTTGAAGCACCCGAAGGGACAGACGCTTTTGCAAAGGTTCCGTCAGAAAGTCCAACCTCCGCCTCAACCGTGGGATTTCCTCTTGAATCTATTATTTCTCTGCCGATTATTCTGTCTATTTTTATTTCCATTTATATGCCCTCTCGTATTGAAATTTTAAAACATAAACCTTTTTCAGATATTTTTAATCTGAGCAACGCTGTGTTTCGTCTGCATTGTTATTTTTCCGTACACGGTTTATTTTATGCAGGAGTAACGCATTTTTGTCACAGGCATATATTGTTACTATGAAAAGCAAGGAGGACAGATATGGAAATGGTTCAGTACACCGTTCGTCCCGGCAATACGCTTTTTGGCATTGCGCAGTTCTTTCAGACAACGGTGAATGATATATTAAAATACAACAACATTCAAACTCCTGACGCTATTTTTGTAGGTCAGGTTCTTACGGTTCCCGCCGGTAGTGCGGAAACGCAGTATCATGTTGCCCGTCCGGGTGATTCGCTGTGGATAATTGCACAAATGCACGGAACAACCGTTGACAATCTTTCACGGCTTAACGGACTTTCAAATCCGAATGTGATTTATCCGGGACAGATTATAAAGGTTAGATGACAAAAAAGGACAGCTTCGGATTAAAAGCTGTCCTTTTAAAATTTCATTTGATTATTTTCCGTGTTTTCTAAGGTAATCATCAATCTGATTTTTGTCATAAATTCCGAGGTCATCGCAGCCTGCAAGATATTCGTTATGATGGCGAACCTCGTGATGAAGTATTTCAACAAGCTTATTTCGGTATTCCTCTTTATCAAGAGTGCCGTAAACCCTGTTGATTGAACCGTAGTAAAACACAATGGCGTTGCCCAGAGAATTGCGTATGTACTCACCCAAAATGAACAAATCATTGTGAAGAGCTTTCGGATGAACCTTTGACTGCGGAAGAAGCGAAATTCCTCCGTTTAAATCTCTGTATAATTCATAAGGCATTGAGTCCGCAATCTCGTCAAGCATTGCGCCGCACTCATCGAAGGTAATCATAAGCGTTTAACAATCAGTAATCAAGATAATCCTTAAGCTTTCTGCTCCTTGACGGATGGCGGAGCTTGCGGAGAGCCTTTGCTTCAATCTGACGGATACGCTCACGGGTTACATTGAACTCCTTGCCAACCTCTTCAAGCGTTCTGCTTCTGCCGTCCTCAAGACCGAAACGAAGTTTGAGAACCTTTGCCTCACGGGGAGTGAGGGTTGAAAGAACATCCGAAAGCTGTTCACGGAGCATTGTGTGTGACGCAGCGTCAGCCGGTGCGGGAGCGTCGTTATCGGGAATAAAGTCGCCAAGATGGCTGTCTTCCTCCTCACCGATAGGGGTTTCAAGCGAAACAGGCTCCTGAGCGACACGCATAATTTCACGAACCTTGTCAACAGGCATATCAATTTCAGCGGCAATTTCATCGGCAGACGGCTCGTGACCGTTCTGGTGAAGAAGCTGGCTCTGAACCTTTTTAACCTTGTTGATAGTTTCAACCATATGGACAGGAATACGAATTGTACGAGCCTGATCGGCAATGGCACGGGTTATAGCCTGTCTGATCCACCATGTTGCATATGTTGAGAACTTAAAGCCCTTTGTATAGTCAAACTTCTCCACAGCTTTGATAAGACCGAGGTTGCCCTCCTGAATAAGGTCGAGAAACTGCATTCCCCTGCCGAGATAACGCTTTGCAATGGAAACAACAAGACGAAGGTTTGCTTCCGAAAGTCGCTGTTTTGCGGCAACATCTCCATCGGCAATTCTAATTGCAAGGTTGATTTCTTCGTCAGAAGAAAGGAGCGGAACCCGTCCGATTTCTTTAAGATAAACCTTTACAGGGTCATCAACGGAAACACTGCCGGTTTCTGCAACAGGTGTGTGTGAGTCGCCGTCTTTGTTTTCATCAAAGCCAAGGTCAATGTCATCAATTTTAATGTCGCCTGAATCCTCAACAATTTCAATGCCAAGCTGTGCAAGGGAATCGTAAAGCTTTTCAAGCTGTTCGGGATCAAAGTCAATTTCTCCGATTGCGTCGAGAATTTCCTGATTGGTAAGCTGACCTTTCTGCTTACCGAGTTCCATAAGATCCCTTACTACCGTTTTCTTATCGGGTGTAGCTGCCATACTCATTTTCCTTTCCTGTGCTTACTGTTTCTTTTTCCTTATTTTATCGAGATATGCCATAAGCTCCTCATTTGAAACCTCGGCTAAATCGCCGGAATTGAGCTTTGAGCTTTCCTCGTTGATAACATTTATGTATTCGTTCATTGCCTCTTCGGTTGACACACCTGAAATTGACTGTGACATCAGCTGATAGAGCTTTGAAACTTCATCCTGTGTAAAATCAGCCGCCACATTTGTAAGAGGATCTTTTCCCTTTTCTATGCGACTGCCGAAATATTCAAAAAACCTTCGTATAAGACTGTTTTGGAACTGTTCGGGTTTTACCCTTGCAGAAATCACTTCATACGCATCCGGATTATTGAGCAAATATACCAAGAGAGCCTCCTCTGCACTTGAGCTGCGTGGCTTTTGAAAATGCTCGGGATTGATTTTATCGTTTCTTCGGCTGAGTTCAAGCTGAATTTGACGGGCCTGTTTCTTTTCTTCTGCCCTTTCACCTCTGCGTGAAGCCCTTGTCACCTGCTGTTTGAATGCATTTTTGTCAACTCCGAGTTCGGATGCAACCTTTGAAGAATAGACATCCCGTTCAATCGGACTGCCGATAGTTGCAATCAGCTTTGCCGCCTCCTCAAGAAAAGCAACCTTGCCCTCCGTCAGCTGAATATTGTGTGCATTTTTCAGCTTTTGCAAGCGATATTCAACATCGTTTCCGCATTTGTCGAGCAATACCTTAAATGCCGCAGGACCGTCATTACCCTTTGATTTGATAAACTCATCGGGGTCCTTACCGCTTGGAATTGTCAGAACCTTTACATTAAGTCCCGAATTTCTGAGTATCGGAATTGCCCTTGCGGTAGCCTTTTGACCTGCCTCATCGGCATCGTAACAGATAATTACCTCATCGGCATACCGTTTCATCAAAACAGCCTGTTCGCCTGTAAGAGCCGTTCCCAGAGTTGCAACGGCATTTGTAAAGCCTGCCTGATTAACAGCAATAACATCCATATAACCCTCACAGAGAATGAGAGTTCGCTTGCCCGAATTTTTTGCGTTATTGAGCGAAAACAGATTTGCACTCTTTTTAAACACCGGCGTATCGGAGGTGTTAAGATATTTCGGCTTTGCATCCGACATAATCCTGCCGCCGAATGCAATAACATTTCCCCTCGGATTGATAATCGGAAACATTACACGGTCGGTGAATCTGTCATAAATACCGCCGCCGTTTTTTCGATTGACAGCAAGATTTGCGGCAACAAGCTCGCTGTCCTTAAAGCCCTTTGATTTGAGGTGAGTGCAGAGTGACGACCAGTTATCATCGGCATAACCGAGTCCGAAATGTCGGATTGTTCTGTCGGACAAGGCTCTTGAATGAAAATAATCAAGACCCTTTCTGCCCTGCGGAGAACACAGAGTATTGTAATAAAATTTTGCCGCCTCACGGTTGGCCTCAAGCACCCTGTTTCTAAGACGACCCATACTGTCATCGTAGTTGTTTTCGGGCATATCAAGTCCTGCACGCTGTGCAAGGTACTTTATCGCATCTACATAGTCGAGATTTTCAATTCTCATAATGAAAGAAACGACATCTCCGCCTACTCCGCAGCCAAAGCAATAGAACGAACCGCTTTCGGAATATACATTAAAGGAAGGAGTTTTTTCACCGTGGAACGGACAAAGGCCGACCATATTTCTTCCCTGTCTTTTGAGATTGACATAACCCGAAACAACATCCGTAATATCGTTTCGCATTTTTAAATCCTGCAAGAAGCTTTCAGGGAAAGCCATAAAACTCCTCCTCTCTCCTACCTATTAGCTTTTTACGAAATTTTTTTGAATATTCCTTTAATTATTTCAAAAATTTCAAAGAATTTTTTATTTTGCCGTTTTTCGAGGTCAAAATAAAAGACAATTTGTCAGAAAAGAATTTTAAACCTCAACAGCGTAATATTTTTCTTCATCGGAAACTGCCTGAACCTCACCCGACGTTGCGTCGGCAAGCCTTTTATTGAGTTGTGAGATCAAGTCGGGCGAAATGTGAAATTTGATAAGCACATCGCCTTCATAGACAGTATCGTCAACCGCACCGCCGTTATCCGTTACAAGCGCTGAAACTTTTCCGTACTGATTGTATGTACAGCGAGCCGAACACACAAGGCAGTTTTGCATTTTAACGATTTTTGCGGCGTCAAGGGCAATTTTTGTACCGTGAGAATATGCTCTCACAAGTCCTCCCGTGCCGAGCAGAACACCTCCGAAATAGCGGGTAACGACAACGCATACATCATAAATTTCATTTTTCACAATTACATCAAGGCAAGGCATACCGGCTGTCCCCGAGGGTTCGCCGTCATCGCTGTAACGCTTTATGTTGCCCTCACGCAGAGAATAGGCGTAAACATTGTGAGTTGCGTTCCAATGCTCACTGCGTTTTTCGTTGATAAAATCAACAGCCTCCTGCTCACAGGTTACGGGTTTGCAATAGCCGATAAAGCGTGAACGCTTTTCAACAAATTCGTCTTTTGCGTTACTCAGAACGGTTTTGTAATCCTTCGCCATAATAATACCTCAATTATACAGACACCTTGCACAAGCTTATACAAAATATCTGTAAAGTAAACAAGGCGGCACAAATGTGCCGCCTAAACAATTACATAATAAATTATTTATCCATACCGAAACGCTTTTTGAATCTGTCAACGCGTCCGCCGGTATCAACTAATTTCTGCTTTCCTGTAAAGAATGGGTGGCATTTTGAACAAATTTCAACACGAATATCTTTCTTTGTTGAACCTGTTTCAATAACATTACCGCAAGCACAAGTAATTGTTGTTTTCTCATACTTAGGATGGATATTCTCTTTCATCGTTTTCACCTACCTGACATTACACAATTAACGAATCAATTATACATCACAATATTGCAAAATGCAAGTGTTTTTAAGATTTTTTTAAATTATTTTGACTTTTTTGCTTTTGAAGGTAGCTGTTATACTCTTCAAGGCACATTCCGTATGATCTCATAGCCTTTGCATTTTCCGAACCGACATACCTGTACAGCGAGTCTGACGGATTCATTCGGGTTACTTCGGTTTTGTTCTCTGGATACCTTTGTATAAAGCCGTATTCAACGCAGCTCCGTTCGAGAAAAGCCCTTGAGCCCTCTGCGGAAAAGTCAAATTCAATCAACAGCCCTGTCTGTAATTCCGACTGTCCGCCGTGAGGTGTGCTTTTCAAAACCTCAGCCTCTGCCCTGACAGTTGTGTATTTGGATGACTTCACCAGTTTTTGAAGTTCGGACTGAAACTTTTCTTCCTGTTCGTCATAGCTAACATAGGCAGTTTTGATTTTAAGTTCGGTACCGTTTACTTTTGACGCTTTCAAAAGATTTTCAAGCGGTTTCAGTGCGTCACTGTTCACTCTGAATCCGTTCACGGTTTCAAGATCAGGCACATAATCCTTATCAAGCGGATTTGCACTGTCAACAACCGTCAGCAGCATTTCGCTTTCGGTCTGAAGCTGTTCGGGAGTTTCGGAATTACTTTTCTGATTGCTTTTTAGAATTGCAAAGATTCCGAACACAATCGCTGCGGCAAGAATCACACCGACGGAAATTATCGCAATGTACCTTCGGCGAGGATTGGAAACAGGAAGAATCCTTCCTGTTTTTTCCTCAATAAGTGCCTGTTTTCGTCTGCGTTTCGATTCCTTGTAGCTGTTTTTATCAAACGGAGTGAATCCTCCGGACATCAGCATCCCTCCGAAAAAAATTAAAGAATTATTTTTCTTTTGTGTCTACTTCGTTCTTAACAAGAGCAACAAATTCGTCAACAGGCATATTCGGGATTTCTCCTCTTTTTCTTGAACGAACCGTAACCGTTGATGAATTCATCTCGTTGTCGCCGATTACAAGGATGTACGGGATTCTTTCAAGTCTTGCAGCCTTGATTTTAGGACCGATGTTTTCATCTCTGCTGTCAACAGTAACCCTCATACCAAGTGAAGTAAGTTTGTCTGCAATGCCCTGTGCATACTCAACATTGCCATCTTTTATCGGAAGAAGCCTGATCTGTTCGGGAGCAAGCCAAAGAGGCATTACACCGGCAAATCTTTCAATCATATATGCAAGAGTTCTTTCAAAGCAGCCGAGTGAAGTTCTGTGAATAATATACGGAAGCTTCTTCTGACCGTCCTTGTCGATGTAGTACATACCGAATTTTTCGGCAAGGAGCATATCAATCTGGATTGTAACAATTGTGTCTTCTTTACCAAACACATTCTTGTACTGAATATCAAGCTTCGGACCGTAGAATGCGGCCTCGTCAATACCAACCTCATAGTCAACATCAAGGTCATCAAGAATAGTTTTCATAACAGCCTGTGACTCTTCCCACTGTTCCTTTGTACCCTCATACTTATTATTCTTGTTTTCAGGATCCCACTGTGAGAATCTGAAAGTACAGTTTTCAAGAAGTCCTACCGTGTCAAGGAAATATTTAGCAAGCTCAAGACAACCCTTGAATTCCTGTTCAAGCTGATCGGGACGGAGAATGTAGTGTCCTTCTGAAATTGTGAACTGACGAACACGGATAAGACCGTGCATCTCACCGCTTGCCTCGTTACGGAAAAGTGTTGATGTTTCCGTAAGACGCATCGGAAGGTCACGATATGAACGCTGTTTGTTAAGATAAACCTGATACTGGAACGGGCAAGTCATAGGACGAAGTGCGAAGCATTCCTTTTCTTCGTCATCCGGATCGCCGAGTACAAACATACCGTCAAGGTAATGATCCCAGTGACCTGAAATTTTATAAAGATCTCTCTTTGCAAGAAGAGGAGTTTTTGTAAGAAGACAGCCCTTTGACTGCTCAACATCTTCAACCCATCTCTGTAAAAGCTGAACAACTCTTGCACCCTTTGGAAGAAGAATAGGAAGTCCCTGACCAACATAGTCAACAGTTGTAAAGTATTCAAGTTCACGACCGAGCTTGTTGTGGTCACGAAGCTTTGCTTCTTCAAGCTTTTTGAGGTGTTCTTCAAGCATTGACGCCTTTGGGAAAGCTACACCGTAAACACGACAAAGCTGTGCGTTGTTTGCGTCACCTCTCCAGTAAGCGCCTGTGCAGGCAGTGAGTTCAATAGCCTTGATCGGTGCAACACTCATGAGGTGAGGACCTGCGCAGAGGTCGATAAACTCACCCTGTTTGTAGAATGTGATATGCTCGCCCTTGTCGGAATGTTCCTTAACAAGTTCAACCTTGTAAGGCTCGTTCATCTCTTCAAGCTTCTTTTCTGCCTCCTCGGGAGAAAGCTCAACTCTTTCAAGCTCAAGACCTGATTTTACGATTTTCTTCATCTCAGCCTTGATTTTTTCAAGGTCTTCGGGTGAGAAAGGCTTTTCAACATCAAAATCATAGTAAAAACCGTTGTCAACGGCAGGACCGATTGCACACTTTGCATTCGGATAAAGTCTTTTTACTGCCTGAGCAAGAACATGAGATGCTGTGTGCCAGAAAGTTTTCTGACCGTCAACATTATCGAATGTGAGAAGTTCAACCTTACAATCTTTTTCAAGCGGTGTTCTGAGGTCACAAAGGTCGCCGTCAACCTTTGCACAGCAAACAGACTTGTACAAGCCTGCACCGATTGATTTTGCAATTTCGGCAGGAGTTGTACCGTTTTCAAATTCCTTGACTGCTCCGCCTTTTAATTCAACATTAATCATAACCATTCTCCTTTTAATATGTGATGAAAACAAAAAATCCCAATATTCCAAAACGGAATATTGGGACGAATAAATCGTGGTTCCACCCAAGTTCGGCTTAAAGCCCTCTTGACGGTTTTAACGCAACCAAACGCCGTGCCATTTCCTGCACAGTCTTAAAGGTGGTAACTTGCAATGCTTTTTGCGAAATATCACAGCAAATAATTTCGCTCTCTGGAAAAAGCAGGACTGCAAATCGTGTCCTCATCAAAAATCAATTTTCTTTTCATTTGTATGGTACCACTTTAAAACCTGAATGTCAACACCTAATTCGATGTTCTTAATTATTTTTTATCTTCGAGTTCCTTGAGAAGTCTGTCAATTTCGCTCATTCTGTCGCTTGTAACTTCAAAATTTTCAACAGGAGCTTCTGCCTTTATGGGTTCCGGCTTTTTCTCGGGAGTATTGATACGCCTTGCATTCTTAAATTCCTCGTGAATTTCAGGCTCTGCCGAAATATTTTTTACTGACCTTGCAGAATTTTCTTCAGCAGGCTTTGCTGTAATTTTTTCAACAGACTTTGCAGGACTCTCTTTAACAGGCTTTGCCGTAATTTTTTTAACAGACTTTGCAGGACTCTCTTTAACAGGCTTCGCTGTATTTTTTTCAACAGGCTTTACGGGATTTTCTTTAACAGGCTCTGCAGTCTTCTCCTTCTCAGGCTCAGCGGCAGTATTCTCTGCATACTGAGTTTGAGGTTCTTCACCGTAACCGAGGACAAGACCGTCATTTATATTAGCGTCTTTGATAGTTGACTCATCATAGTTATCGTCATCATAACCCATTACGAAATCAGAAAGACCCTGTGCAACAGTCTCGTAGCTGTCATCGCTCAGAGGAACATCCTCATCATTTTTGTCGGATACAACAAGCTCATCGTAACCGCCCGAGCTGATGTAGCTGTTTTCGTATGTATCTTCATCTTCGGGAAGGCTGTCAATAATTTCAACCTCTGCTTTTGTAAGGCAGTTCGTAAACATTTCTACAGTGAACGAAACAATATACGCAGCAAGAATAATGAACATAATACCATTCACAAGAGCGCTGACACCTGTGTTTTCAACAGAAGAGGTAAGAACAGCCCCTACGCCGTATGCAAGTGAAACAGTTGCGGCAGGCAGACCGTAGATAAAGCAGGCCTTTACAGGATTTTTGCCCTTTACTCTTGAAACAACCATTGAGCTTGAGAAAAGGTAAAGCGTGATAAAGATATAACAGAAAAGCGGTGTCATATCGCTTGCTGAAATTGAAACCTTTGTAGCGGCAATAAATTCGGATACAAGTCCGCAGCAGCCCCAAAGCGCAGGGAAAACAAAAAACATAGACGCATTTGAAACAATTGTCTTGCCTGTAAAATGCACCTTACTTATCATAACCATTGCGATGGCTGCAGGGATTGAGAACAACGCAACAAGAATGCTCAAAAGATAGCCTTCACTGTTGCCGGCGGTTGTATTGAGCAGAGTAAGAAACGATGAACCAACAATTGCAACACCCGACAAAATTGCGAGTGTACCCGAAACAACATTTCTCTTTACGGGACAGACCGGTGCGGTTCTTCTGTCAAAAAGGTTAATCAGCACACACAACGCAAAAAGTCCGAGTGAAATTCCGATTACGCAATAGTTGATTGATGACTTATTCATTCCGAACAAAAGACCGTTTCCGTCCATGGCAAACATACTCATTATTTTGAGACCGACCGCTGCGATAACAGCCGGTATAAATGGTATAATCGAATATTTTGTTTTCATATAATTCTCCGTTTCTGTACCGTAACATGCCGATTTCCAAAAGCAACAGTGTTACACGATTATTATAAGACGCAGTAAAACAGCGCTGTTAATGCAAATTGAATTGCAGGTAATTATTATTTCAGTTCAATCATATATTATTTTAAGCCAACATAACCGTTATGTCAAGAAAAAATAAGTCACAAAATAGATTAGTATTATTTATTTTTTTGTGCGAAATAAAGGAGCAATATAATGAGAGGGAAAATATGTACAGTTTTAGTTCTGTTAATTCTTACCGCCGTGCTTCCGATGGCAGCTTCAAGGTGTTCGGCAAAAAACCGTGCAAGTCAAGCTGTATCAACAGCGGACACGCCTGAAAATTCAAAATCTTCAGATGAAATTCTCTGTGCTCTGACAGCAGGACTTTATAAAAACAGCTACTCTGCCGAAACAGTAAAGGCAACAGCCATCCTTATGAACACCGATTACAGGGCAAAGCCCGACTCATTTGAGGCAAACGATTTTTTGTATGAGGAAAACGCTTCGGGGAATATGAAGGATGTTTATTCGGAGATAAGGAAAGCGGCTGAAAGCGTAAAAAACAAAACACTCCGCAAAAAAAGCGAAGTGTTGTTTATTCCCTTTTCCGAAACCTCAAACGGCACTACATATAAAAATGTGAATTACAAATATCTTCACAGCGTAGCCTCGCCTTGGGATTGCTACGCAGAAAATTATGATGAAAATGCCGAATGTGTGGGTGTGAGCCTTTCGGGAATTGATTATCTTTGCAAAAACGGCTGCAGTGCCGAAGAAGCTCTTTTGTGGTATCTCCCCGATTTTGAAATTCAAACCGACTAATTTACATAATATGAAGCAATGTGCCTTAGCTTGTCCCTTGCCTTAATAATATGGCGTGAAACCGTTGACGAATCAATCCCCAGATTTTCGGCAATCTCCTTTTGCTTTTTTCCGTTGAAATAGTAATCAATGATACAGATTCTCTGTCTTTCGGTCAGTTCATTCAGAACAGCCATTGAAAGAATTTTTTTCATCCTTTCACGAGAGCTTTCGTTGGTACTGCCTTGGATAAAACCCGAATCAGCCATAATTTTGTGCTTGTTGTTGTCCGTAATATGAATTATGTTTTTCATTCAATCATTCTCCGTAATATCTTCCTAAAAGTAAATTTGAAATGTGTATGCACTCATTGTAATAAATTTTGTATTTTGCGATTTTTACATCGAGTTCTTTTTTTGAAAAATTCGATTTACCTCTTTTTTCAGATTTGAGCCTGTCAATAACATCTGCAATGTTATTTGCAGTGTTCTTATATTCGTTTGACCATTCAAAATAATCTATCATGTATATGTCCTTTCTCCGCTTTATTCATTCCGAAGGTATGACGGGGCTTTTAACCTTCTAATTTCATTATATAGAACATATCGAACAAATTCAAGAACATTTGTTCGATATGTTAAGTGACATACATTCACTGTCCCTTTGTACGGACTATGCTCTGTTTTTCCAAAATTTCTTCGTTTATGACATATAATTCGGATAATCAACAAAAAGATTTTGCGTTTTCACTAAAATTTTGGTGTGTAAATCAATTACAAAAGCATAATAAAAAGTGTATAATAAGAGTAATCGTGCAGCATTGAATGGCATAAGTCCGGATTTTCAATGCTGCGCATTTTTTGTGTCAAAAACATCGGAGGTTATATAATGGAAAAAACGCAAAAAATGAATAAAATGGGAACTGAAAAAATAAGCAGGCTTTTGCTTACTATGGGTGTTCCGATGATAATTTCAATGGTTGTACAGGCTGTGTACAATATCGTTGACAGCTACTTTGTAAGCTGTATGAAAGATCCGAATATACCCGCACTCGGTGATTATGCGGTAAATGCACTCACGTTGGCATTTCCTGTTCAGATGCTTATGGTTGCGGTCGGAGTCGGTACGGGAGTCGGCATCAACTCGATTTTGTCAAGAAGTCTTGGTGAGGGTAACAAAGAAAAGTGCAGTAAAATTTCGGGCAACTCAATTTTTCTTGCACTTTGCACCTGTGTTGTATTTGTTCTTTTCGGAATTTTCGGAGTTGACGCATACATAGCCTCACAAACAAGCGATCCGATTATCACATCAATGGCTGTTTCATATCTGAAAATCTGCACCTACAGTTCACTGGGCGTTAGTATGTACATGATTTTTGAAAAGCTGTTACAGGCAACGGGATATACAATGCAGACAACAGTTGCGCAGATTGTCGGTGCGGTTGTGAACATGATACTCGATCCGATTATGATTTTCGGTTGGTGCGGTTGCCCGAAGCTCGGTATTGACGGTGCGGCTATCGCAACGGTTATAGGTCAGTTCATTTCATTCTTTATTGACGCATATTTCTATTTCAGATGCAATTCAAAGCATTTCAACACATCATTAAAATATATGAAACCCGAAGGCAGGATTATCAGGCAGATTTATCAGGTTGGTATCCCCGCTATTATTATGCAGGCACTTATGTCGATTTTGACATACAGCATTAATGTTATTTTTGTAAGAGTTTCAACGGACGCGGTTACGGCTTACGGTATTTACTACAAAATTCAGCAGTTTGTATTTTTTGCCGCATTCGGCATGAACAATGCGATGATTCCGATTATAGCGTTCAACTACGGCAAACAGGATAAAAAGCGAGTAAACGACAGCATTAAATACGGACTTATTTACACGGTATCAATTCTTTGTGCAGGAATTATAATTCTTCAAATTTTTGCAAAACAGATACTCGGAATATTCTCGCTTACAGAATCGACAACCGAACTTGCAATGCTTGCAATTAGAATCATCACACCCGGATTTATATTTGTCGGTGCTAACATTGCGTATCAGGGAATTTTTCAGGCACTCGGCAACGGTGTGCATTCGCTGATACTTTCGCTTGTACGACTTATTGTTGTTCCTCTGCCCCTTGCATACATCTTTTCATGCTTTGATTTTGCATCTTCAATAATCTGGATTGCATTCCCGATCGGCGAAGCTGTAGCCTTTATCGTTGCACTTATTTTTATGGCAAATATCCGCAGAAAAAAGATTAATCCAATTAAAAATGGTGTTTAACAGTAAAAACAATATTTCTTATTGATTTACTTTTTGTTTATTTTGTATAGAGCCAATTTTTCAAATCATCATTTTTGTCGGGTAATTTAAGATTCTAAAAAAAATACTGCACAAACATCTTCTTGATTTTTTGTACAGTTTGTCTTTTCGACTGTATGAATATTAGAATTGCACCCTCTCGCCTTGAATTTACCCCTAAAAATCTGTATAATATATAGCAGTGAGCGGAGAAAAAGTTCACTTAATATTCGGCAAAAATGTTTGCTTCTTTATTGAAACATTCATTTTCATAAAACACACAATCGCGAAAAAGACTGTCATTTGACGGTCTTTTTTGCGTTTGAGAAAAATTCATAATTACATAATTTCTGCATAAAAATCAGAGCCGTGAAAAATCACGACTCCTTTTTTGCTTTATCTTATTTTTTCAGTATAATCAAGTGCTATCCAACCGGCACCGCTTTTGAGTTTGCCCCACTTGGCTGCACCTGCACCCGACTTTTCATCGACTATCGTGTACGCTCCGCCCTTTGGAACAGCACCGTTCACATCGTAATTTGTACCCGGACCTTTACGGATATTCACGCCGTTTGACGAGGTTATTCTCACGATATAACGCCTGAAAGCTTTATCCGAACCCGCTTTTGAACTGTCTGAGCCTGCAGAGTCAGTTTTGTATTTCACATCAAAATAATTGCACATACCCTTGCAGATTGCCTCTCCGATTGCAACTGTATTCTTGCGTATCCAATCCGAGCCTGTCACGGTGTCGTGAAACTCGCATTCAACATACACGGTTAATGCCTTCGGCACATTGATTTCGTAGAGGTCGGTTTTGTAGCTGACTGAATCGTCCTTGCCGGGCGAGATTGCTCCGAGGGCAGACTTTACCGCCTCGGCAGCCTTTCTGCCGTTTGAGTTCAGACAAAACACTCTTGTACCGCCCGTATATTTGCCGTTAAACGCATTAGTGTGGATCGGCATATGAATGTCTGCTCCAAACTTATCCGACTCGGGACAGCGTGTCTGCATAAGCGTACCCGACTTTGCGACCATAACATTAAATCCGCAACGCTTGAGTGCTTTGGCTGCTGCGGCGGCAATTTTGTCGCACTGAGCCATTTCATTTGTACCACCTGTTGCATAGGTGTTGCCGTTTTGGTTTGATGGACTGAGATATATTTTTTTACTCATTGTCTTTATCTTCTCCCTCTTTTAAATTCATTACTGCCGATGCACCTGCCGCAACAGCCGCAACAGCAAGACCGATGAGAGCGTTCTTTACAACATCACCGTCGTTAAAATCAAGACCTCCCAATGCGAGAGTTACATTGGTAATAACATAACCGAGAGCAGTCTGAATAAATGTTCTGAACGCTCTTTTTAAACACGGCTTTTTTAAGCATATTTTCATTTTACTCATTATATTATATTTTCCTTTCCTTGTTTTGTTCGTTTTCCAAATCCGCTATTCTGTGTTCCGCTGTTTTGATTTTGTTGTCATTAACTGCCTCGTGCTGCTCAATAAGATATACACGCTCAACAAGATTATTATGCTTGTCAACCTTTTTTTCGAGCTGTTCAATGCGGTAATTTGATAATCTTGACGCTGTGAAAATACCCGCAAGAGAGCCTGCAAGAGTTCCTGCAAATGAAATCAACGCTATAAGAATTTGGTCTGTCAAAAAAATCACCTCCCACTTACAGGCTCAAAAAAAGGAGAAATTGCACTAAACAATGCAATTTCTCCTAAATTTCTTTATATTTATTTTTTAAAACGATTATTTTTCTCTATAAGAATTATAACAACGGTTTAAGATACTGTCCCGTAAATGATTTTTCAACCTTTGCAACCTGTTCGGGAGTGCCTTTGGCAACGATTGTACCACCGCCGTCACCGCCCTCGGGACCGAGGTCGATAAGATAATCGGCTGTCTTGATAAGGTCAAGATTGTGTTCGATTACAACAACCGTGTTTCCGCCGTCAACAAGCAGCTGAAGAACATCAACAAGTCTGTGTACATCGGCAATGTGCAAGCCCGTTGTCGGCTCGTCAAGAATATAAATTGTCTTGCCCGTACTGCGTTTTGAAAGCTCTGTTGCAAGCTTTACACGCTGAGCCTCACCGCCCGAAAGCGTTGTTGCAGGCTGACCGAGCTTTATATAACCAAGACCCACTTCATACAGGGTTTTCAGCTTTCTGTAAATCTTCGGGATATTTGAGAAGAACTCCATTCCCTCCTCAACGGACATTTCAAGAACATCGTTGATTGACTTGCCCTTGTACTTTACTTCGAGGGTTTCACGGTTATATCTCTTGCCCTTGCAGACCTCACACGGAACATAGACATCCGACAAAAAGTGCATTTCAATCTTGATAATACCGTCACCCTGACAGGCCTCACATCTGCCGCCCTTTACATTGAATGAAAATCTGCTTGGTGTAAAACCACGCATTTTTGCATCGGTTGTAGCGGCATAAAGCATTCTGATATCCGTAAACACACCTGTGTATGTTGCAGGATTTGAACGGGGAGTTCTGCCGATAGGGCTTTGGTCAATGGCAATTACCTTATCAAGATTTTCCATACCCTTAATTTCCTTGTGCTTACCGGGAATTGTCTTTGCTCGATTAAGGTCACGGGCAAGGGCTTTATAGAGAATTTCATTTACAAGTGAGCTTTTGCCCGAACCCGAAACACCTGTTACGCAGACAAATTCACCGAGCGGAATTTTAACATTGATATTTTTAAGGTTATTTTCAGCCGCTCCTCTGACTTCAAGGAAAAGTCCGTTGCCTTTTCTGCGTTTTTCGGGAACAGGAACTTTGCGTTCGCCCGAAAGATACTTGCCTGTGATTGAATTCGGACATTGCTTAATCTTTTCAACATCACCGACACAGACAATTTCACCGCCGTGAATACCTGCCCCGGGGCCTACATCCACAATGCAATCTGCGGCATACATAGTGTCCTCATCGTGTTCAACAACGATAACAGTATTTCCGAGGTCACGAAGTCGCTTTAAGGTTGCAAGAAGTTTTTCATTGTCACGCTGATGAAGTCCGATACTCGGCTCGTCAAGAATATACAGCACACCCATAAGCGAACTGCCGATTTGCGTTGCTAGGCGGATTCGCTGACTTTCACCGCCGCTGAGCGTTCCCGAACTTCTTGAAAGTGTAAGGTAGCCAAGGCCTACGCTCTTGAGGAAGTTAAGTCTTTCGTTAATTTCTTTAACAATTTCAGCACCGATAATCTGCTCTTTTTCCGTAAGCTTGAGCTGACCTACAAAGTCGAGTGCGTCAACAACCGACATTTTGCAGAAATCGGCAATGTTAAGTCCGCCGACTGTTACTGCAAGGCTTTCGGCTGAAAGTCTGTCACCGTGACAAAGATCGCACGGAATTTCTGCCATATACGAACGGATTTCATCCTTAATCCAGTTACTGCTTGTGTCACGGTAACGGCGTTCAAGGTTGTTGATTATACCCTCAAATTTATGCTGATAAGTACCTCCGCCGTAAACCGATTTTTTATTGATTGTCAGCTCATCATCACCTGTGCCGTAGAGGATTTTGTCGATAGTTTCCTTCGGGAGATTTTCAAGCGGTTCATCAAGCGAAAAATTGTACTTTTTCGCTAAAGCCTCCATATACATTGCGGCAATTGTACTGCCTTCCATTGCCCAACCGCTGCCCTTGATACCGCCGTCACGGATACTTTTTGACATATCGGGAATAATTTTATTCTCGTCAATTTTGAGGAATACGCCGAGTCCTGTACATTTTGGACACGCACCGAACGGATTGTTGAATGAAAACATTCTCGGCGAAAGGTCGTCAATGCTCACTCCGTGTTCGGGGCAGGCATATTTTTGTGAAAAAGTCACATCCTCATCGCCGTTGAAGTTCACCATAACAAGACCGCCGCCAAGCTTTGAAGCGGTTTCAATGCTGTCTGAAAGTCTTGATGCTATTTCAGGCTTGATTACAAGACGGTCAACAATGATTTCTATATTATGCTTTTTATTTTTTTCAATCGGAATATTTTCCGACAAATCATAGATAATCCCGTCAACTCTTGCACGGACATAGCCCGATTTTCCGGCACTGTCAAGAACCTTTGCGTGTTCGCCCTTTCTGCCCCTTACAACGGGAGCCATAACCTGAATTTTCGTACCCGTTTCATAGGTCATAATCTTATCAACAATCTGGTCAACAGTCTGCTGACGGATTTCCCTTCCGCAGACTGTACAGTGCGGAACACCTATTCTTGCGTACAAAAGACGGAGATAATCGTAAATTTCCGTAACCGTACCGACCGTTGAGCGGGGATTCTTTGAAGTAGTTTTCTGATCAATTGATATTGCAGGCGAAAGTCCCTCTATGCTTTCAACATTAGGCTTATCCATCTGACCGAGAAACATTCTTGCATATGAAGAAAGGCTTTCAACATATCTTCTCTGTCCCTCGGCATAGATGGTGTCAAATGCAAGCGAGCTTTTGCCCGAACCCGAAAGACCTGTAATTACAACGAGCTTGTTACGGGGAATTTCAACATTTACATTTTTGAGGTTATGCTCTTTTGCACCCCTCACAATAATTTTATCCTGTGCCATTTCATCTACCCTTTACTGTGTCAAACACCTGACACAACTTCATACATTCGTTTAAATATTGATTCATATACACGCATAGCCTCTCATTGCGAGAGGCTATGTTTATTTGATATTAACCTTCTGTGGACTCGTCAACCTTTGTTTCGGCTGAGGGTTCTTTGTCGGCAGTTTCCTGCTCAACTTCTTCGGGTTCTTTATATGTGCCGTTCATTACGGCAGTAAAGTCCTCACTGCCCATCTTCTCATGCTTAATAAGATATTTTGCAATGTCGTGGAGCTTATCCATATTTTCGCTGAGAATCTTGGTAGCATCGCCATATGCCTTGTTGATCATATCAAGAACAAGCTGGTCGATTTTAGCTGCGGTAGCCTCGGAATAATCCTGAGTTCTGCTGCCCATATCTCTGCCGAGGAATACGGAATTGTTGTCTGTGCCGTAGCATACACAACCGAGTTCCTTAGTCATACCGTACTTTGTAACCATTGCACGGGCTGTCTTTGTAGCCTTTTCAATATCGTTTGACGCACCTGTTGAGATGTCATCCATAATAAGCTCTTCGGCAACTCGACCGCCAAGACTTACAACGATATCCTCATACATACCTCTGCGTGAGTTGTACGACTTGTCCTCACTCGGGAGCGGCATTGTGTAACCGCCTGCCATACCTGTCGGGATAATTGAAATCTCGTGAACAGGGTCCTGAGTTTCGAGCTTATCAAAGAGAATTGCGTGACCTGCCTCATGATAGGCTGTGAGCTTTTTCTCTTTCTCACTCATTACTTTGCTCTTTTTCTCTGCACCGACAACAACCTTGACTGTTGCCTCCTTGATTTCGTCCATAGTAATGGCTTTTTTATCTTTTCTTGCGGCAAGAAGTGCGGCCTCATTAAGAAGATTTTCAAGGTCTGCACCTGTAAATCCGGCTGTTGTTTTAGCAATAGTCTTGAGGTTTACATCGGGCGCAAGCGGTTTCTTTCTTGCATGAACCTTGAGGATAGCCTCACGGCCGTTTACATCGGGATAGCTTACAACAACCTGACGGTCAAATCTGCCCGGACGCATAAGAGCCGGATCAAGAACATCGGGTCTGTTGGTTGCGGCAATAAGGATTACACCCTCGTTAGCACCGAAACCGTCCATTTCAACGAGAAGCTGGTTAAGAGTCTGCTCACGCTCATCGTTGCCGCCGCCAAGACCTGCGCCTCTCTGGCGACCTACGGCATCAATTTCATCAATGAAAATGATGCAAGGTGAGTTTTTCTTTGCCTGATCAAAGAGGTCACGAACACGGGACGCACCGACACCGACAAACATCTCAACAAAGTCTGAACCTGAAATTGAGAAGAACGGCACACCTGCCTCACCTGCAACAGCTCTTGCAAGCAATGTTTTACCTGTACCTGGAGGGC
The DNA here is from genome assembly GCF_002834225.1 of Ruminococcus bromii. Lineage (GTDB taxonomy): Bacteria > Bacillota > Clostridia > Oscillospirales > Acutalibacteraceae > Ruminococcoides > Ruminococcoides bromii. The sequence goes on from NZ_NNSR01000046.1 coordinate 61,782, forward strand.
CTACAAGGAGAACACCCTTTGGTATTCTTGCGCCGAGTTTGTTATACTTTTCAGGAGCCTTGAGGAACTCAACAACTTCTGCAAGCTCTTCCTTTTCTTCGTCGGCACCTGCAACATCGTCAAATGTTGTCTTTCGCTTTTCATCATTTGTGTTTTTAATCTTGGCTTTGCCAAAGCTCATTTCTTTGCCGCCAAGACCGCCGCCGCCGAGTTTCTTCATAATGAATACCCATGCAACGATAAGGATAAGCGTTGTAATGATTATCGGAAGAATTTCAATAAGAAACGAATTATCCGTTGCGCGGGCAAGGTTATTCGGAATCTCATCGTTTGACGCGGGATGATAGTAAGGCCTGATATCGTCAAGAAAACGCTGGATATCGGCAAGCTGGCCTCTTACAACAACCTTTGATTTCTTGCTGTGAGAATCAGAGTTCTTTGATTCTGTGGGGCTTTGAACAGCGGTAGTTGCGGAAGTCTTATCGGAATCGGATGATTTGATAGGACTTAATCCCTCTTTAAGGGTAATGTCAATCGAACCTGTACCGTAATCAATTTCAAAGCTGTCAACCATATCCTGAACAAAGTACTGCTCAAGCTCCGAGGTTTTCGGTGAGTTCGATTTATTTGAGCTTAGCACAGCCGCCGTTATAATAATCATCAGAATCGGAATTCCGAGATAAAGCAGCAGATTGCGCACTTTCTTTTTATTGTCCAATGCTGTCACTCCTCTTTATATTATTGTTTTTCCAAGGTAGAAATATGTAATGCCACGAAAATTTGCGGCTTATTTTCGCATTAAAATCACGAATAAACTGACGGCTTTAATACGCCTACATAAGGAAGATTTCTGTACTTTTCGTTATAATCAAGACCGTAGCCAACGATAAACTCATCCGGAATTACCGCACCTGCGTAGTCAACATGAATGTCGGCAACTCTTCTGTCGGGCTTGTTGAAAAGTGTGCAGAGTTTTACTGATTTTGCCTTCTTGGCTTTAAGATATTTTGTGATAAAGTCAAGAGTATTGCCTGAGTCGATAATATCCTCAACAATGAGAATATCCTTGCCCTCAACAGACTGGGAAATATCCTTCTGAATATTAACTCTGCCTGAGCTTACAGTACCGCTGCCGTAGCTTGACGCAACGATAAAGTCGATTGAAAAATCAAGATTAACCTTTCTCATAAGGTCAACCATAAAGGCAACGCTGCCCTTGAGCAGACCGACCATTATAAAATCTTTGTCATTATAATCTTTTTCAATCTGTTTTGCAATAGTGTTCACAATATTTTCAATATCTTTTTCCGAATACAGAATTTTTTCAATATCCTTATGCATAATTAACCCTCTTTGTTTATTATCATCAATAGATTTTCGGTGTCATTCGGCTTTCCCTGCAATGAAACACCAAGCCTTTCACACCATAAAACGGTGTCGGATACCGCAAGAAGCAACAGCCTGTCCCTTATTTCCGATGGTATCTTCTGTTCGTTAAAAACCTTGCGGAGCGGTTTTGTGACCGTGCGGTCGGGATATGTAAACCTGTCGCCTGCTCTGCGTGTTCGGAAAACAGCATTTTCATTAAGCCATTTTGCGGCAACGAGGTTGTTTTGATTTGTTGATTTATCAGCAATTTTGCTCACCGTGTATGTTTTTCCGTCATAAAAAAAACTCATATTATTCTTTAACGGAATTTCTTTGAAATCAGCCAAATTATCCGAACATACAAAACGGAAAATTCCCTGCTTTGAAACGGCTGTGCATTGTTTTGACAATTCAACACTGCCGCCGTTTTCGATTATTTCACATAAAAGCAAAACTGTTTTTCTTTCGGGACAGACACTGTAATTATTGTTCTTTAAAAGAATGAACAGCATTTCCTTTAAAACTGCCCTGTCAAGCTTTAACAGCTTTTTGCAGTCGTAGCCGAAGTCGCATTTGCAGTCATTCACAGCTTTTTCGGCATATTTTCTGATGAAACAGAATGACTCTCTCGCACTCTCACCCAAGCCGAGAGCCGTCCGTTCAAAAGACGGATTCAGCCTTTTAAGGCACGGCATAATGTTGTGCCTAATGTAATTTCGTGTGTAATCATCGGCAAGATTCGTGCTGTCGGTAACATATTCAAGGTTGTTTGCTTTGCAGTAGCTTTCAATGTCACCTCTCAAAAGTTCAATCAGAGGTCTGATTATGTTCCCCCGTTTTGGAGGAATTGCCGACAAGCCTGCCACCGATGTGCCTCTTGCAATGTTAAATATCAGCGTTTCGGCATTGTCGGATGCCGTGTGAGCAGTTGCAACCTTTGCACCGAGTTTTTGCGAAAGCTCTTCAAAGAAAGCATAGCGGACATTTCTTCCGCAAAGCTCTTCGCTGATTTTCTGCTGTTTGGCAAGTGTGGGAACATCAACGCTTTTTATGAAAAGCTCCGTGTTAAATTTCTTACAAAGAATTTTACAGAAATTTTCATCACGCTTTGCCTCTTCACCGCGGATATTGTGGTTAATATGAGCGGCATAGACCGAAAGATTGTATTTTTCTTTCAGAGAAACTAAAATGCTCAGCAGAGCCGTGGAATCAGCTCCGCCCGAAAGTGCAACGATTACGCTGTCACCTTTTTCAAGCAAACCGTATTTTTCAACGGTTGTAATAACACGGTTAAGCATCTCGGTTGTCCGTTCCCGTAAAACGCATAAACTCGCCCTGCCAATGCAGTTTTACGATATTAGTTTCACCGTGACGGTTCTTTGCTACGATACACTCGCCCGAATTCATATCGGCTGTCGGTGCGGCAGAATCCTCTCCGCCCTCTTTGTCATAATAGCCCTCACGGTAGAGGAAAAGTACAATATCGGCATCCTGCTCGATAGAACCCGAATCTCGAAGATCGGCAATCTGCGGTCTGTGGTCATCACGCTTTTCTGCGGCACGGGAAAGCTGTGACAGAGTGATTACGGGAACATTCATTTCCTTTGCAAGAATTTTCAGATTTCGTGTGATTTCCGAAATTTCGTTTACACGGCTGTCAATCTTTCTGCCGCTCGACATAAGCTGAAGATAGTCAATTACAACAAGGTCAAGGTTGTGAAGTCGGCGAAGTCTTGACTTCATCTCGGGGATTGTAATGCACGGAGTATCGTCAAGATAAAGGTCGGTTTTGCTGAGAATATCGCTTGCAGGAATAAGCCTTGACCATTCCTCCTCAGTAAGCTTACCTGTTCTCAGTTTTGTACCGCCGATAAGTGCCTCGCTCGAAAGCAGACGGCTTGCAAGCTGTTCCTTTGACATTTCAAGCGAGAAAAACGCAACGGTCTTTTTGGACTTGCACGCAACATTTCGTGCAATATTGAGTGCGAAACTCGTTTTACCCATACCGGGTCGGGCGGCAAGAATGATAAGGTCGGAACGGTTAAGTCCCGTAATCATTCGGTCAAGGTCGCCTATGCCCGTTGGGATAGGTTTCATACTGTTGTCGGTTTCGCTGTTGAGTGCGTCAAGTCGGTCAAAAGTCTGTAAAATTACCGAGTTGATACGCTCAAGACCGTGTCTTTCATTGCCCTGTCTGATGTCAAAAATCTTCTGCTCTGCCGAATCAATCAGAACCGAGGGATCTTCGTTGCCTGCTGTTGCGTCATCAATAATTTCACGTGATGCCGTAATAAGCCTGCGGACATTGTACTTTTCCGCAATAATCTTCGCATACTCCTCGGCATTGGAAATTGACGGACAATTGTCAACAAGGTCAAAGAGGTAGGATTTACCTGTTGACTCATCAAAAGCTTTATTCTGTTTTAACCTTTCAAGCAGTGTAACAAAGTCGATGTTCAGACCGAGTCCAACCATTTCCTGCATCTGTGCAAAAATCAGCTTGTGCAAAGAAACATAGAAATAATCGGGGCTTTTCAGAATATCAACAACCTTGTCAAAGGTGTTGCTTTCAAGAATAATTGCACCTAAAACCGCTTGTTCAGCCTCGGGACTGTACGGCAGATGAAGTCCGTCATAGCTGCCTGCAAAATTTAAATCAGCCATTTTTACTCCTTTTTATTAGGCTTCGGACACCTGAACATCAATCTTTGCAGAAACGCCCGTAAAGAGCTTTACCTCTGCGTGATATGTACCAAATTCCTTAATATCGCAATCAAGAACAACCTTGCGTTTGTCAACATTTATGTTATACTGCTTTTTAATTTCATCGGCAACCTGCTTTGAGGTTACGCTGCCGAAAAGTCTGCCGCCCTGTCCTGCTTTTGCAGTCATTTTGAAGGTTTTGCCTTCAAGAACCTTTTTGTCATGTTCTGCCTGAGCTTTCTGGGTTGCAATTTTATAGTTTTTTGAATTTTCGGCATTTTTGTATTCATTCATAGCCTGAGCATTTGCCTCTTTTGCAAGCTTTCTCGGAAGAAGAAAGTTTCTTGCATAGCCGTCGGACGCTTCAACAAGCTCGCCTTTTTTGCCGAGTGATTTTACATCCTGCATTAAAATTACTTTCATAACCTGTCAACCTTTCTTACGAGTTTTCCTCATCATCAAGAGTGCTGTCAATCTCTGACAACAGCTGTTGATAAGCAAACTCTTTTGTAGTGTTTTTCAGCTGGGTTGCCGCCATGGTCTGATGACCGCCGCCCCCGAGCTTTTCCATTATAATCTGAACATTAACATTTCCGTAGCTTCTTGCGGAAATGTTAATCTGATTGTTGTCTTCAAAGAGAACAAATGACGCGTCAACACCCTTGAGGTTGAGCATTTCATCAGCCGCCTGAGCCGACGCAAGTCTTATATCGCCGTCACCGCTCGGAGCAATTGAAATTGCACATCCACGGTAAACATGAGCCTTGCATACAATGTCAACCTTTTCACGGTAGGTTTCAATATTATCAGAAAACATACCCTTTACGGTGAGAGTGTTTGCACCTCTTCTTCTCAAATAAGCCGCCGCTTCAAAGGTGCGCACACCTGTTTTAACGGCAAAATTCTTTGTGTCAAGCGTAATGCCTGCAAGCATTGCGTCGGCCTGAACATATGAAAGCGGAGAATCATCAAGACAGCTGATAATTTCACTGCACATTTCACAGGTAGAGGATGCCGACGGTTCATGACAAAACACAAGAGCGTTGTTTATGTAATCGACCGCTTTTCTGTGGTGGTCGATGATGATAACCTTTTTACACTTTTCGTAAAGCTCACTGCTTTCAAGCGAACGCTTCAGGTGCGTGTCAACTATGATAAGAAGTGACTTCTGGGTAAGCCCCGAAAGAGCGGTTTCCGGAGAAATGAATATATCCGTGTCGAGTTTTTCATCAGTATATTCAATAAGCTGTTTTGCCATTGATGTTTCTCGGTTAATGACAACCTTTGAATAACGCTTAAAGGTTTTCTCCATTATGCACTGAAGTCCGATTGCCGCACCGACGCAGTCCAAATCGGAAAACTTGTGTCCCATAATAAAAACCTTGTCACAGTCGGCAACAACACGGCTGATTGCGTTTGCAATTACTCTCATACGAACCTTGCTTGCCTTTTCCGCTGCGGCAACCTTTCCGCCGAAAAACTCATATGTATTATCCTTTTTAATAACGGCAACCTGATCGCCGCCCCTGCCGAGTGCCATCTCAAGAGCTTTTCTTGCGTTGATTTCGCTCTCTTTAATGCTATTATAGCCTCGGCAAAGACCTACCGAAATAGACGCGCTGTGGTTGTTTATAGTGATTTCACGGATATTTTTTAGAATCGGGAACTTGTCGGCTGTCATTTTTTCAACATCGGCTTCTTTGAAAATTATCATAAAACGGTTGTTGCCGATTCTTTTGTAGAGAGCCGAATACTGCTCCGCCCACTTTTGCAGACAAACTTCAATATCGAGCATTGCCTCCGAGAATGATTCGTCCGAGTTATCGGAAAAGTCCTCGGCATTGTCGAAAACAACAATCGCAACGCAAGGCTTAGACGCAAGGTATTCCCTTGTAATCTGCTTGTAGTAGGTGTTTTCTATAAATTCACAAACAGCACTCTCGCCTGTGAAATGACAATACACAGTGTATTCTTTACCGTCAACGGCAACATCACAGCCTTCGCCCTTTTTCAGGTTATCAATGTCTTTTCCCGAGAGATAAACCTTGATATTGTCACCCTCTGCGCCCTTTCCGCCGCACATAGCCTTGCGGAATCGGGAATTGCACCAGAGAATGTCACCCTGCCTGCCTATTACGGCAACAGGGTAACTGAATTTTTCAAGGTAGTCTTCGTTAATACCCTTTATATTTTCGACTGTATTTTTCACAGTACCCTTAACATAGCTTGCAAAGCGCAATGAAATCACAAGCACAACTGCCAAGGAAAGAACAGACACACCCAGCTCAATATAGAAAACTATCGGCGAATATTCATAGCTTACAACAGCCATTGCAAACATTATTGCCGTAAAAATCAAGAACCACGGTGTAAGTGTCCATTTTCTTTTTCTCATGTCAAACCTCTGTTAATAGCAAAATAGCAAGATAACAAATCAGCGAATAAGGATTAAACCTCCTGAAGAATAGGAAGAATCATCGGGGCTCTTCTTGTACGCTGACCGATAAGCTTTGAAACATCATCCTTGATTCTGTTTTTGATAATGCCCCATTCGTGAACATTATTTTCTGCACAATCCTCAAGAATTGCAAGAGCGGTTCGTTTAACTTCTTCAAGAAGTCCCTCGCTCTCACGAACATATACAAATCCTCTTGAAACAATGTCGGGGCCGCTGATAACATGACCGTCATAAACATCAAGAGAAGCAACAATAATAATAAGTCCGTCCTGACCAAGGTGCTTTCTGTCACGAAGCACGATACTTCCGACATCTCCTACACCAAGACCGTCAACGAATACCTTGCCTGCCTGAACAGGCGGAAGCTCTTTCATATAATCCTCGTTTATTTCAAGAACACTTCCGACATCACCAATATAGATGTTCTTGCGTTCCATACCGAGGAACATTGCAAGGTCGGCGTGCTTTCTGAGGTGTTTCTGCTCACCGTGAACGGGGATAAAATATTTTGGCTTTACAAGCTTCTGAATAATTTTGAGTTCTTCCTGACAGGCATGACCCGAAACATGAACCTCATACATCGACTCGTAAATTACCTTACAGCCCTTTTTGAGAAGTTCGTCAACAACATTGCCGACTGTTTTCTCATTGCCGGGAATCGGATTGGCTGAAATTATGATAAAATCGCCCTCACCGACCATAACCTTTCTGTGGTCGGAATATGCCATTCTTGAAAGCGCACTCATCGGCTCGCCCTGACTGCCTGTTGTAACAAGAACAACCTGCTGCGGCATATATTTGTCGAGCATATCAAGGTCAATAAGAATATTTTCGGGAAGATGCAGATAGCCGAGTTTTTGGGCAACATCCATATAGTTGACCATACTTCTGCCCGAAAAAGCAACCTTTCTTCCATACTTTTCTGCACAGTCAATGATCTGCTGAACACGGTTTACATTTGATGCAAATGTTGCAATGATAATTCTGTAGTTTTCAGCACTCTTAAAAAGGCTGTCAAGGCTGTCGGATACTGTCCTCTCCGTGGGGGTGTATCCCGGTCTTTCCGCATTTGTACTTTCCGAAAGAAGCGCAAGAACACCTTCGTCACCCACTCTTGCAAAGCTTGAAAGATCAATCATATCACCCGTGATAGGTGTGCAGTCAATCTTGAAATCTCCCGTGTGAACAACAGTGCCGCCCGGTGTGTGAATTGCAAAAGCAACTGCGTCGGGAATTGAGTGGTTTACATGAATGAAATCAATCTTCATACAGCCGAGTTCGATCGTCTGACCTGCATTTGTAACATTGAGCTGAGTCTTGTTAAAAAGACTGTGCTCCCTGAGCTTGTTGCCGACAAGACCGAGCGTAAGCGGTGTACCGTAAATCGGAACATTTACCTTTGAAAGAAGGAAAGGCAATCCGCCGATATGGTCCTCGTGACCGTGTGTAAGAATAATACCCTTAACTCTGTCGGCATTCTGTTCAATATAAGTGAAATCGGGGATTACAAGGTCAACACCGAGCATATCTCCGTCCGGAAATGCCATTCCGCAGTCAACAATAATTATATCGTTCTCACATTCAACAAGGGTGATGTTCTTGCCGATTTCATTAAGACCGCCGAGAAATGCAATTTTTACCGACGGCTTCCGAGCCTTCTTTTTAGGATAACCCTTTGACTTTGACAGATTCTTCTTTTTGCCGTAGCTTAACTTTCCGTTCGATTTTGGCTGAAATCCGTCATCATTTTTCTTATAGTAAGCGTTGTAGGAATTTTTACCCGAACCGCCCTTTTTTGAAGCATTATTTTTAGAGTATTGCTTCACATTCTTTTTGCCTTTTGAGTACCTTGACTGTTTAAGCATATAACTTTCGTTTCTCTTTTCTGTACTCACAGATCTACCTCCGTTTTCTGAAATATGTACTGAGTAAAAATTAAATAAATATATCAAAGACCTCTGAACGCCCGTGAGGTCTTAATTTATTTCAAAATTATTTTTTTATAATTTAATTAAAAATTAAAATCCGCTGTAAAAATGCGGCAACATCCGCACTAAGACTATAATTATAATCCGTAAAATATCAGTAAAATATACAAATTTTATTTCCGTAATAAAGGCAGTACACAGCTGTCCTATCATAGTTTTTCATTTTATTGTACCGCACTTCACACTGTAATGTCAAGAAATTTTCACAACAAAAGCAAAAGCTGACGCTTTCGGGTCATATTAAAGCCGCAATTATACGCATAAAAATTTGAAAATACTGTAATAATAAAATCCGAGAACACTTTAATTGCAATTTTAATTGCAATATATGTGTATAAATTCCGAATTTTTTTCAAACACCTACCAAGATTCTCGGAATTACAGCAAATAATGGGTTGCAATTGTCGATTGACCGTATTATAATCTATGTAGTGCAGATATAATTGCATTTTGAATATTTGAATGATGAATACACTCTGAATTAAAAAGGAGAATTGTTTTTTTGAAACAAGTTGAAATTTTTACAGACGGTGCTTGCAGCGGAAATCCCGGTCCCGGCGGTTGGGGTGCTGTTTTAAGGTATAACGGTCACGAAAAAGAAATTTCGGGCGGTGAGGCTGACACAACCAACAACCGTATGGAACTTTCGGCTGTTATCAATGCACTCGCCATGCTCAAGGAGCCGTGCAAGGTCACGCTGTACAGCGACTCGCAGTATGTTTGCAACGCACTAAAACTCGGTTGGGCTAAAAAGTGGAAAGCAAACAACTGGATGCGTAATAAAAAGGAAAAGGCTTTGAACCCCGAACTATGGGACAGGCTTCTTACCCTTTATGATACCCACGAGGTTGAAATTGTCTGGGTAAAGGGACACGCAGGTCATCCCGAAAACGAGCGTTGCGACCGACTTGCCGTTGCAGCCGCAAAACAATTTGCATAACAATAAACTTATATAAAGGTGGATATAAAATGAGATATGTTTATGCCGACAACTCGGCTACTACAGCACTTTCACCGAAGGTGCTTGAAAAAATGATGCCATACCTCACCGAGGTTTACGGAAACCCGTCAAGCATTTATACAATCGGTGCAAAGGCAAGGGCTGCCGTAGAAACTGCAAGAGAAAACATTGCAAAGAATCTCGGTGCGGCTAACCCGAACGAAATTTACTTTACCTCAGGCGGAAGTGAATCCGACAACTGGGCACTCAAGGGTGTTTGTCACGCTCTAAAGGCAAAGGGCAAAAAGCACATCATTACTTCAAAATTTGAGCATCATGCTATTCTTCACACATGTGAGGCTCTTGAAAAGGAAGGCTTTGAGGTTACTTATCTTGATGTTTACGAAAACGGTATCGTTCATCCCGAGGATGTTGAAAATGCAATTCGTGAGGACACGGCTATCGTTTCGATTATGTACGCAAACAACGAAATCGGTACAATTCAGCCGATTTCCGAAATCGGTGCAATTTGCAGAAAGCACGGCGTTCTTTTCCATACTGACGCAGTTCAGGCGGCAGGTTATGTGAAGATTGATGTTCAGAAAGAAAACATTGATCTTCTTTCAATGACAGCACACAAGCTCCACGGTCCGAAGGGCTGCGGTCTTCTTTACATCAGAAAGGGTGTAAGAATTGAAAACCTCATCTGCGGCGGTGCTCAGGAGAGAAACAAGCGTGCAGGTACCGAAAATGTTGCAGGCATCATCGGTCTTGACGCCGCACTTCAGCTTGCAGTTGACGGTATGGACGAAAGAAACGCAAAGCTTGAAAAGATGCGTGACAGACTTATTGATGGTCTTTTAAAGATTGAGCGTTCAAGAATAAACGGCGACCGAGTTCACAGACTTCCCGGCAATGTTAATATGTGCTTTGAGGGAATCGAGGGCGAAAGTCTTCTTTTAAGACTTGACCTCAAGGGTGTTTCGGCTTCATCAGGCTCTGCCTGCACATCGGGCAGTCTTGATCCAAGCCATGTGCTTCTTGCAATTGGTCTTCCGCACGAGATTGCCCACGGCAGTATGCGTCTTTCGTTCTCTGACGACAACACAGAGGAAGACATTGATTACATTCTTGAAATCGTTCCCGAAATTGTTTCATACCTCAGAAGTATGTCGCCACTTTGGGAAAAGATTAAGAAGCAGGAAGCTCAGGGCTGATTGGCAACCCGTTAAAATTCATATAGAATTGAACAGATATTCAGTAACAACAGGAGGATTAAAATGGCTTATTCGGAAAAAGTAATGGATCATTTCGCTAATCCGAGAAATGTAGGCGAAATTGAAAACGCAGACGGTGTCGGCGAGGTCGGCAACTCAAAATGCGGCGATATTATGAAAATGTACATTAAGGTTGATAACGATATCATCACAGATGTAAAGTTTAAAACATTCGGCTGCGGTGCAGCTATTGCAACAAGCAGTATGGCAACAGAGCTTATCAAGGGCAAGTCAATCAATGACGCTCTCAAGCTCACAAACAAGGCAGTTATGGAGGCTCTTGACGGACTTCCGCCTGTCAAGGTTCACTGCTCTGTTCTTGCAGAACAGGCAATCAAGGCAGCCGTTTCGGACTACTACAAAAGAAGAGGCGTTGATCCCGAGCCAATCGTGGGCAATGTTCCCGAATGTGACAGCTGTGGCTGCGGCGGCTGATCCGGCTTAAAATCATACATCTGCCCGACTCTGCAAAAAGTCGGGCATTTTTTATTTAAAACTGCAAATAATACCGTTAGGAGGATAATTATGACAGAGTTAAAAATCGAAAACGGCAAAATAAAAAATATCAAAAAAAGTCAGGTGCTTGCGCTCAAAGAGCAGGTAAGCTGTCAGAAAGGTCAGGTTGTGAGCAAAACTCTTGTACAGAACAACGCCGTAAGCGTTACTCTTTTCGCATTTGACAAGGACGAAGAAATCAGCACGCACGAATCAGAAGGCGACGCATTTGTGACTTGTCTTGACGGGGTGGGCAAAATTACAATTGACGGTGTTGAACACATTCTCAAAGAGGGTGAATCAATCGTTATGCCTGCAAAGCATCCGCACGCTGTATATGGCAGAGAGCAATTCAAGATGTTGCTTGTCGTGGTATTTTAAATTTTTACAACCGATAATTTTAAGAACATTCCGAACAACACAGACAGCATTATTGACGCAGCCGACATTCGGAATATGTCACTTGGCAATTTTCAATACAAATACGCACCGAGAGAACGGTTTCAGCTGTTTCTCTTTCAACACATCGGCAGTCAGTACAAGTATTATTGTACGCTGCAAAGAAAAAAACGATTGAAACTCAAAAGGGAATCAATCGTTTTTTGTTTGTATAATATTTAATTTTACAGCATATCAGCCGATTGCTGCATTAAAGATTTTTTCGCTGTTTTTCATCAAGCTGTCAACAGCCTGCCGACCGCATTTTTTGGCAATGCATTCAATTGCGTCGCTGTAAAGCTCGGGTGTATTGTGACTGAATGAATGTGCATCCGTACCGATAATGTCGATAAGTCCCGCACTTACAAGCTTTAACATTCTGCGGCGTTTCATCATCGGAGCTTTCTTTGTGTAATTTGAAATATTTGTCTGAATAACAACACCGAGCCGTTTCAAATCTTCAATCACATCAGGATTGTCAACAAGAAAGCTGTAACGCTCAACATGAGGAATTACGGGAATAAGTCCCTGTTCGCTCATAAGCCTGTCGAGCATCTCATACGAATTACCGGAAAATGTCGAATTATATGCAAATTCAGTCAGGATATAGTTTGAATTTCCGTAGTTTATGCCCGTAATATTTTCATTATTAAAAAGATACTTTGTAACATAAACCTCTGTTCCGAGAACGATATTCATACCGTTCGGAATGTGCGGCTTGAATTTTTCAAACTTTTCCGCCCTCTCGGCAATAAAATCTTCAATGCTGATTTCATTTGTATAAAAATGAGGTGTAAGACAAACATTCGTTACTCCCTGCTTTTCAAGGCAGGAGAGCAATTTCAAGCTGTCCTCAAGCGTTTTTGCACCGTCATCAATATTCGGCAATATGTGCGAGTGCATATCATAAAACTGCATACCGTTCTCCAATTAAAGTGCCTCACAAACACGGTCGCCCATTTCGTCACAGCCAACCTTTGTGAAACCCTCTTCATAGATATCGGGCGTACGGTAGGTTTCAAGAACCTTTGCAACAGCTGCCTCAATAGCATCTGCCGCCTCGCTCTGATCAAGTGAATAACGGAGCATCATTGCAACAGAAAGGATTGTAGCAAGCGGATTTGCGATATTCTGACCCGCAATGTCAGGAGCAGAACCGTGGATAGGCTCATAAAGACCGAGCTTACTGCCCGAAAGGCTTGCAGATGCGAGCATACCGATTGAGCCGGCAATCATTGATGCCTCGTCAGAAAGGATATCACCGAAGATATTTGATGTGAGAATAACATCAAACTGACGGGGATTTCTTACAAGCTGCATAGCGCAGTTGTCAACATACATATGGTTAAGCTCAACCTCGGGATAATCCTCGGCAACTCTCTTAACTGTTTCTCTCCAAAGTCTTGAAGATTCAAGAACATTTGCCTTATCAACACTTGTGAGCTTTTTATTTCTCTTCATAGCAAGGTCGAAGGCAACTTTTGCGATTCTTTCAACCTCACCTACTGTGTACATTTCCGTATCCCAAGCCGCCGGCTGACCGTTTACTTCTTTTCTGCCTCTTTCGCCAAAGTAGATACCGCCTGTAAGCTCACGAACAATCATAACATCGAGGTTGCCGCCGATGATTTCATCCTTGATAGGTGACGCGCTCTTGAGCGGTCCGAAAATAACCGACGGACGAAGGTTTGCGAAAAGTCCGAGTGCGCCTCTGATACCGAGAAGTCCTGCCTCGGGACGGTTGTTACCCGGCTGTGAATCCCACTTAGGACCGCCTACCGCACCGAGAAGCACGCTGTCTGATGCCTTGCACTTTGCAACCGTTTCATCGGGGAGCGGAACGCCTGTTGCGTCAATAGCACAACCGCCGAGAAGTGCCTCGTCATATGTAACGCCAAAACCGAATTTTTCAGCGGCACAATCAAGAACCTTTACAGCCTGATTTACGATTTCAGGGCCGATACCGTCGCCCTTTAAAAGAGTAATTTTATAATCTGCCATTTTTATATCTCCTTAATCAATTGTTTACTAATGAATATTATCTCACAATATACGGCAAAAGATTGTAAACTGCGCTACAATTCTGCCAAAGTTTCAAAAAATCAGCCGTTGTCCGACGGAAGCGGAATTGTCTGAAAAACTTCGCAGACCTTATCCCTCTGCCAAAGTACGGGAGTAACTCTGAGTGAATAGCCGAAGCCGTTGTCCATTGTCCATTCAAACGGTTTTGCCTGCGGAAGTCCGTAGACTGCAAGCAAGGTCATAATAACACCGCCGTGAGTGACAATTACACTTTCGGTTGTGCCTGTTTTCATAAGTCCCTCAACAATGCTCTCAAACATTTTGCACACTCTGCGTGTAAAATCGGCATTGCTCTCCCCCCTCGGAGGTTTTACGGAAGAATCGCCTGCAAGCCACTTTTCAAAATCGGGATCGTTTTTCAGCTCATCGGCAGTTTTGCCCTCCCATTCACCGAAATTACATTCGGAAAGGTTGTCGATAACAAGCGGATTTTGTTCGGGATAAAGAATTTTTGCGGTTTCGGTACAACGCTTTAACGGACTTGTAAACACAACCTGCGTACCCGGATATTTATACTCATAATCGAGTTTTCTCAAATCCATTCTGCCCCTGTCGGAAAGCGGAGCGTCTGTTGTTCCGATATATTTCCCCGCAAGTGTATCATCAATCGAACCGTGTCGTATAAAATGAATTATATATGATTTCATAGCTTCTCCCATAAACCGACTTTTTTAGCAAATCGGCACTTAATTATTTACAAAAAGTAAATTTTGTATTATACTGTCTGTATAGAAAGTATATTGCTGTAAATGCTTTCAATGCACTATATTTGAATCAGAGCAAATTCTGCTTTGCTTTTTCTGACAATCAAGTTAATTATACTATCTTCAAAAATGAGGTGTCAAGTCTTGAACAAAGATTTTCCGAGAATTATAACATTTCTTCGTAAAGAAAGAGGGTTGAGTCAAAAACAGGTTGCAGGCGATATGGGAATTTCGCAGGCACTTTTGTCACATTATGAAAAGGGAATCCGTGAATGCGGTCTTGATTTTCTCGTAAAAACAGCCGAATACTACGGTGTTTCAACCGATTATCTTCTCGGCAGAACCGTACAGAGAAATTTCACAGCCGATCCTTTTGAGGCTGCTGAAAAAGAGGTTGTCATCAATACCGAAAAAGGCAGTATGATCAACAAAATAAACCGCAGTCTTTTGATGAACACCACCTCGGTAATCTACGATTTGCTTGCAAAAATCGGCAACAAGCACCTTACAAACGCAGTCAGCAACTACCTTATGAGTGCCGAATATGTAATTTTCCGCACAATTTATAATTCCGAAAAAAATAACTCGCAAACTATGTTTTCGCTTGATAAGAACCGCTACAGAAATCTCACGGACGCATCAATGATTCTTGACCTTGAAATCATCAACGAACTTATTGAAAATGATAAGCTCACCCTCACCCTCTCTCCCGATGTCATTTCGGTATGTTTTGAAAAAGATGCCCCGTCACTATTCAACCTAATTCAATATTCCGAAAGAAACATAAAAAATGTCTATGCAGGAAAAAGATGATTTTTAACTGCTTTTCAGGATAACAAGTTTACTTTCGTGCTACATATATGCTTATAATGTAGCATAGAAGTAAAGTAACACAACAAACAACGGTCGGTTGGCTTGGAGTTTTTCTCAAGCTAAACCGACCGTTTTGTTGTCTGTTTATTTTCTTTTATAGCATTATCCGTATGTAATGCGGAATTATGCGTTAAGACCGAACGAGATTGATATTGCGTTATTTATTTCGTTCATAGAATTTTCATCAACCGTACCCATTTTTTCTTTGAGCCGTTTTTTGTCGATTGTTCGTACCTGTTCAAGCAAAACAACGCTGTCTTTGGCGAGTCCCGAGCTGTCAGCGTGCAACGGAATGTGGGTAGGCAAATTTGCCTTTGACTGCTGACTTGTAATTGCGGCGGCGATTACAGTCGGACTGAATCGGTTGCCGACATTATTCTGAACAATAAGCACAGGTCTGATTCCGCCCTGCTCAGAGCCTACAACGGGACTCAGGTCGGCATAATAAATATCTCCTCTTCGTATATTCAAGGCTTTCACGCTCCAAATAATTGTTTACTTGTATTTTTGCCTTTCCAAAAGCTTTTATACAGCTATTACATAATATTTTTGAGCGTAAAATTTGTGAATCGGTTCAGCCGTTTGCATCTTTCACATCGGAAAGCACCATTTCGTAATCTTCGCCGTCAACGCTGATTTTGCTTATACAGCCCTTTGAATTTGTGCTGACAACGGCTTTGCCGAACGCTGAATCAAGTCTGTATGTACACACATCTTCGCACTTCCCCTCAAAAATCGCCCTTCCGTCTGCAATTCCGTATAAAATTTCTTTTGTAATATTCGGGAAACTGCTTTCGGGAATGTACGCTTCATCGGCGGAGCAAATCATATTCTCCCTTGAAATTTCAAGATCAGAACCCTTATATGTAACCGACAAACCGCTGACCGTGTTCGGAGAATCAAACGAAATATTGATGAGCTTTTTTCCGCTTGCCGACAGCTTTCCCGTGATGTTCATTTTCCTGTATTCACAGCTGAAATCGGCAATAAACGAGGATTTCGGAGAAAGATTTTCCTGCACTTCATCACACCCCGTAATGACAAAAACAGGCATAACAAAAAGGACACATAATGCAATCAAGATTTTCCGTGTCATAAGACACCTCCCGATACATTATATGTCCTGTGAATTTTTTAATACATTGTACAAATAAGTGATTAATGCATTTTATCTTAATATCCGTGGTCAATATGCTGCCATTTTCCGCCTTTTGTTCTGACTAAAATCCAGTTCCAGTTATTATATGTGGAATTCGGATTTAATGATCCGTCGCCACCTGATGAATCAACATCAAATGAAGATAACAGCACAATAACTTCATCTGCATTGTTCCTGTCGGCAAATTCCTGAAAATCGGTGCAGTAATCATCTCCTGCATAATAAATTTCCGTGAGGGTACAGCCGTTCCAATTGGCGTCGAACTCTTTTTCAATAATATCAACAGCAGAGTTAATATCATCTGCGGAATAGATTTCAGAATCCACATCGTGAGTCTTCACTTTGTTTATATCTCCTCCGCAGGCACTCAAACCGATAACAAGAAATACACACATAACTAAACATAAAATTTTCTTCATCATTACTCCTTTCAAAATCGTCATTATTTTCACAACTTTTTTCGCAAAAAGATTCACGTTTCTTACTTGTATCTTAAATCAAAATCCGCAACGCTTTTTATTCTTATAAAGGATAATTCAACTTACGATTGATTAACTGTTTTGTATATATTATTTCCTGTTTTTTTCTCAAAATAATGTTTTAATCTTATGTTTGAATTCCATTTTTCTTGTGGGTAATAACCATATCTTTGTTTTACATCTCTCATACGATCTTCAATATTCAACACACCGCCACTGCCTGCCAATGCATCGCATAACTGAATTAATTTGTCATAATCATCCATATTCACTTTAGCAAGAGCAGTTTCTATCAATTCAAGTTCTTCATCAGAAACATCGAATTTACCAATGTATTCCTTTACGGTTGAATTATTAAACGAATGTGTCAGGCAAATTTTTGCGACCTCATCATATCCCAATGACATCATGTATGTATATCCGTCATAAACATGACCTAAATGCCTAACACCAAACTTTCTGCCAATATCATGGAGTAACCCTAATATGTATGCCTTTTCCGAATCCAAATTTTCACATAATTCCGCAATCTTTTCAGCGCATTTTGCTGTAATGCGACTGTGATTTACCCAAGGACCCGAATTACATTGCTCAGCTTCTTCTAATATTTTTTCAGCTTCCGCTCTTGTTGGCATCATTTTTATTCGCCTCCATAAACAGAGTTATATGCAAAACATTACCTCACACTACTGCATAAAAGTAATTTTGTGACATTTATATAATCTGACTTAATATAAATTTTGAGCTGTTACTTGCGGGCGGATAATATGTGCAGTGTAGTAACATAGTATACAACAGTGCAAAGACATAGTATACAGTTTTATGATAAAATAAATGGCAAGAAAATAGCAAATGAAGGAGCTGTTTTTATGCCGTGGGAGTGTAAAACTGTGGAAAAACAAAGATTAGAATTTGTTACAAAAGCATTAGAAACAAATAATTTTAGTGCTCTATGTCGGGAATATGAAATCACACGCAAAACCGGTCGCAAGTGGGTTGATAGATTTAAACAGGGACTGCCCTTAACTGATATGTCACGCAGACCATTATGTTCTCCTAACAAAACGCCTGACGACATTGAAGAATTAATCGTTTCTGTTCGTTTCGATAACCCGGGTTGGGGTGATGATAAAATTAAAATTTTTCTTGAAAATCAAGGGTATAAAAACATTCCTTGTCCAAGAACCATTACTAACATTCTTCATAAACACCAACTCATATCTGAAGAGGAATCTCTCAAAAGAAAGCCTTTTAAACGCTTTCAGAAAGAACATTGCAATGATATGTGGCAAACTGATTTCAAGGGAGAGTTTTTAACTGCCGATAATCGTTATTGCTATCCATTGACTATTCTCGATGACAGCTCACGATACTCAATCAAAATAGCATGCTTTCCTAACACTAAAAATGTCGTTATTAACGCTTTTAAGCAAGCTTTTTATGAGTTTGGTATGCCATCAAGCGTACTTTCTGACAATGGTTCTCAGTTTGCAGGTTTTAAACATGGATTTACTATGTTTGAAAAATTCCTTATGAACAATGACATTCTTCCCATACATTGCAGAATTAAACATCCGCAAACACAAGGAAAAATTGAACGGTTTCATGGCAGTATGAAAAGAGAACTTTTAAATCATAATCTATTCAAGAACTTGGATTACGCTGACAAGGCTCTGCAAGAGTGGCGAACTAAGTATAATTGCCTGCGACCTCATGAAGCACTTGGAAACAAATGTCCTGCCGATGTCTATACTCACAGCGAAAGGATTTTTGCTGACAAGGTGGAGCCGTTTGAATATGAACCCGGCTTTAAAGCCATAAAAGTAAATTCGTGGGGATATGTCCGTTTTCAGAATTTTCAATTATATCTTAGTGAAACTTTCATCAATGATTATGTTCAATTCAGACCTAATCCAAACAATGATTCATTTCTTGTTTGCTATCGCAATTTTGTTATTGCTGAGTATGACTCGTCATCTGGCAAGCGTATTCACCGCAAGATTTCAAGACTGTGAATTTGTATACCATGTCCTTGCACAGGTGGTTACCATGTTGCACTTGACA
>NZ_NNSR01000047.1 GCF_002834225.1 Ruminococcus bromii
GCAGTCATCGCGGTAGCGATGGACATGAACGCATCTTACAACAAGCTTGTAACAAAGCATTTGCCCAAAGCACAGATTGTATATGATCGCTTTCATATGCAGTCGCAATTTGGCAGAGATGTTCTCGGCGTTATTCGTCTGGATGAAGCTCGTAGGCATAAAGCCAAAGAAAAAGAAATCCTTGCCGATATCTCGGATGATACCGACAAGGAAACTATGAAATCTCTTAAACAAGAAGCTAAAGCCGAAAAGCAGGAATACAGCCAACTCAAGAAGCTGCGTTGGTCATTGCTCATTAACTCAGATAAACTCTCCGACAGCAAACCGAGCAATTACAATCTATTCTGCAAGATCATCACGACCTTGCTGTTTGTTATGCCATGAAAGAGGAAATGTGCAGACTTTATGAAGTGACAGACTACCAACAAGCAGTCACCGGATGGACAAAATAGTTTCAGGCGGCGAAAGAAAGTGAGATTCCCGCATTGGTACGGTTTGCAGTTCAAAAAGAAAAACGGCTCCCCGGATTAGCTGCCCATGCCATCTACTCAATCAGCACCGGCAAGCTCGAAGGCTTCAACAACAAGATCAAGGTCGCTAAACGAATTAGCTACGGTTACCGTGATGATGACTTCTTCTTTACCTTGATTCGCTATCTTTCTATTGCGTCTGTCCGTTCACCATCCCACAAAAAATCGTGAAGAACCAATTTTTTACATAACAAAATATCCTATGGTAGGTTTTATTCTACCATAGGATGTCTTTTTATTGTTCACTTTTTACATTGCACATTTCATATCAAATCCGTTATCTGCATCTGTCATCAGGTAGATGCGTAACAACTCAATTACAGAAACAAAATATCTTAACATAGAGAGATACCAATACTGAGCAATTGATATAAGGTCAATAATTTCGCCAATCATACTCATCCGTCAAAACATTAAGTTCGATATTATTTATGACAATAACATCTTGAGATTTCCAATACCAAGAAACATCTTCTTGATGATAATTCCAGTATATATTTCGACTTTTATTCGTTTTTAAATCAACTACTTCACACCTTATTGAAAAGTCTGTCGTTGCATTCCCCGAACAAAGGTAAGCGTTTACTACATATTCATTATTAGGAGATGCTGTAGTATCAATTAACTCGCCATGGGGCAAGTATTCCAAACTACACGCTGTAAAAAAAGTACTAATTAAAATCATAACCGCAAAAAAGCAATTAAGCGTAAAAAACTTCTTTACCATTGAAACACCTTCCGATTATAAAGTAATCTCCAATACTTTCTGCCCAACAATATGAAACGAGTATCTCTGGGATCGTCAAAAAAACTATACCAATAACTCCAAGATGATGTTCCACTTAATATTTGACAAATACCTGCTCCCGTGCATAATGTTATTGCTTTGAAAACAACTGAGCCAACAAACCCAAAATGTATATTACCAACATCTTGTGAAGCTATTATACATCCATGAAATTTAAAATGGTTTGCAAATTGAAAGGAACCGATTGTTAAAATATTAAATTTCAGATTACAAAAATTACTTTCTGTTGTTTCTGTTAAAGCCGCCTCTGCGGTCGTTGTGAGGTCTGCGCGGACGAGCTGATCTTTCTGCGTCAATGTCGTTTTCGGGAACAAGACCGTCAACATCAATGAGAACCTGACGGCGAGAGAGATTGAGTCTGCCCTTATCGTCAATTTCCATTACCTTAACACGGATAATGTCGCCTACATTGACAACATCCGTTACATTCTCTGTGTGCTTAACATCAAGCTGAGAAATGTGAACAAGGCCTTCCTTGCCCGGAGCGATTTCAACAAAAGCACCGAAGTCCATAATACGAGTAACCTTGCCGAGGTACATTGCACCCGGCTCAGGATCAACGGCGATAGTGTTGATAATTTCGATTGCACGCTTACACTTGTCGGAATCAATACCCGAAACAAATACCTGTCCGAGTTCGCCGTCTTCCTCAATGTCAACCTTAACTCCGCATTCAGCCTGAATTTCCTTGATAACCTTACCGCTCTTACCGATAACCTCGCTGATTTTGTCAGCAGGAATTGTTGTTGTAAACATCTTGGGAGCATATTTTGAAAGCTCTTCTCTCGGCTCTGCAATAGTCTTGAGCATTACTTCGTCAAGGATGTAGTTACGAGCCTTGTGAGTCTTGGCAAGAGCCTCCTTAACCATTTCGGGAGTAAGGCCGCTGATTTTGAGGTCCATCTGAATAGCAGTGATACCGTCGTGTGTACCTGCTACCTTAAAGTCCATATCACCGAAGAAGTCCTCAAGACCCTGAATATCAACCATTGTCATCCAACGATCGCCCTCTGTGATAAGACCGCATGAGATACCTGCAACAGGAGCCTTAATCGGAACACCTGCGTCCATAAGAGCAAGAGTTGAACCGCAGATTGAACCCTGTGAAGTTGAACCGTTTGAAGAAAGAACTTCCGAAACAAGGCGAAGTGCATACGGGAATTCTTCTACAGAAGGAATTACAGGAACGAGAGCTCTTTCTGCAAGAGCACCGTGACCGATTTCTCTTCTGCCCGGACCACGGCTTGGCTTTGTTTCGCCGACTGAGTAGCTTGGGAAGTTGTAGTGGTGGATATATCTCTTTTCTGTTTCGCCGTCAATGCCGTCAAGAAGCTGTTTGTCAGAAACAGGACCGAGTGTAGCGATTGTGAGAACCTGAGTCTGTCCTCTTGTGAACATACCCGAACCGTGAACTCTCGGAATTACGCCAACCTCTGATGCGAGAGGACGGATATCGTCCATTCCTCTGCCGTCAACACGCTTCTGCTCATCGAGCAACCAACGGCGAACAATGAACTTCTGTGTCTTGTAAAGGCACTCGTCAATGAGAGCTTCGCTTTCGGGATAAATCTCGTCAAACTTTGCGTGAACTGCCTCATAGATAGGCTTAAGTCTTTCGTCACGAATTCTCTTATCATCTGTATCAAGAGCAACCTTAACATCTTCTTCTGCAAATGCCTTGATTGCCTCAAACATATCATGGTCGGGTTCAAGACTTGCGAACTCAAACTTAGGCTTGCCGATTTCAGCCTTGATTTCCTCAATAAAGCTGATAATCTTCTGGTTAGCCTCGTGACCTGCCATAATAGCGTTGTACATATCGTCATCAGATACGCAGTTTGCACCTGCCTCAATCATAGCAATTCTTGTGCTTGTTGAGGCAACTGTTGTTGCCATCTGAGAAACCTTTCTCTGCTCCTCTGTCGGGTTAATGATGTACTCACCGTCAATCATACCTACAGAACAACCCGAGATAGGTCCGTTCCACGGAACATCTGAGATTGAAATTGCGATTGAAGCACCGATCATGGCAACAATTTCAGGCTGACAGTCGGGATCAACGCTCATTACCGTACAAACGATTGAAACATCGTTTCTCATGCTCTTGTCAAAAAGAGGACGGATAGGACGGTCGATTACACGGCTTGTTAGGATAGCCTTTTCCGAAGGTCTGCCCTCTCTTTTGAGATAAGAACCGGGGATTTTGCCTACTGCGTACATCTTTTCTTCATAGTCAACCGAAAGCGGGAAGAAATCAACGCCCTCTCTTGGCTTTTCTGATGCTGTAACTGCAACATGAACTGTTGTGTCACCGTAGTGAACAAGACACGCACCGTTTGCAAGCTGTGTCATCTTGCCTGTTTCGACCTTTAAAGGTCTGCCGGCAAATTCTGTTTCAAATACTCTGTATTTGTCGAATGTCATAAGTCGATTCATTTTAGTAAAATCCTTTCCGAAACATAAGTTTCACATTTTAAATAAAGTTCAAATTTATTCAAACGGGATTTTACGCCGATTTAGCAATAAAACCATTAAACAAAACTGACAAACACACAAAAGCATATGTTATTTAATCGTTTTACCGCTAAAAAACAGCAAATAAAAATCCCGCAGAAAATCGAATTTAGGGCAAGCTTTCGCTTGCCCTTGTGTACTTAAAAAATTACTTACGGATACCGAGTCTTGCAATGATAGAACGATATCTTTCAATGTCTACCTTTGTGAGGTAAGCGAGAAGGCTTCTTCTCTGACCAACCATCTTGAGAAGACCTCTTCTGCTGTGGTGATCCTTCTTGTGAACCTTGAGGTGCTCGGTAAGGTCATTGATTCTCTTTGTAAGAAGAGCAATCTGAACCTCCGGAGAACCTGTGTCGCCTTCGTGAGTTGCGTACTCAGCCATGATAGCCTGCTTTTCTTCTTTAAGCATTAAAAATTCCACCTTTCAAAAATAGTCGCCAAAATCTCAGGGCAGGGCTGTGAAAATCCGACAAGCGGCATACTCCCTGTTCCGAGACACGGTCATCTGTTTTATATTATCACAATCGAGGTCAAAAGTAAAGAGTTTTTTACAAAATCTTCTTTGCTTTTTCGTTGTAGAGCATATCTATATATTCACAAATCTTTTTCTGATCTTCTTTTGACATAGACCGAAATCTTGTAATGATTGCTCTTTCGGCAAGAGTAAGGACATTTAGCGTCATATCAGCGTCTGCAACTCTTCTTTCAAAATAATCTCTGTTGTCAAGAATTGCGTTATAATCTATACCGAACATCTTTACAATTTTTCCCAGAAGCTCATGACTCGGTTCGGAAACACCTGTTTCATATTTAGTGTATGTTGTACGGTTTATATTAAGAGCGTCAGCAACCTGCTGTTGAGTCAGTCCGCACTGGATTCTGTAATAACGCATTCTTAATCCGACCGACGCATCAATATTACTGCACTTTCTTTTTGGCATCTGCTGCACATCCTATCACAAAGCATTTCCGCTGTAGTATCTATTGTGTAACAATTATAGTACTTTTAATTTTATTATTCTACAAATGTGATAACACTTCACCAGACAAAAAATACCACTTTTTTTGTGCATAATTTTGTATTTATAATAACAAAAGTATAAATTTATTTAATTAACCGTTATGTTTTCTTCTCCTTAAATTATAATGACAGACGAAAAATTAAACTAAATTTTCTTTTTTTACTTGCTTTTTTACTTTTTTCTATTGAAATATCGGGACAATCGGTGTATAATACCAAGGTGAAGTTTTCATTACGCACGAAGTCTGCCGAAACACATTAGCGTTTAGCGTTAGTTAAGCATTATAAATATTAGCATAATATGTGAAAATATTTATATTTTCCGCACTGCACATCGTGTTCAGTAATCCTTGTTAAAATTTAAAATAATATGCTGGAGTAGCGCAGTTGGTAGCGCAACTGATTCGTAATCAGTAGGTCGAGGGTTCAAGTCCCTTCTTCAGCTCCATAACAAAAACCGCATCAGAAAGCCGTTTTCAGGCTCTTTGGTGCGGTTTTTATTTGCTTATTTTTACCGTAAAATATTGCGAAATATCGCATAACATTGCTTAAATATTAGTCAAATGTTAGTCAAAAAGCAGTCAGCTAAAACCGAAGATTAAAGACTTTTTCGGGTTATCCTAAATATAAACATTGAGCCGCATACCGCACACAGCAAAACAAGCGACTGTTTAATTCTCTGCCGCTTGTAATTCTCATATATTCCGTTTTCTCGGGTTACCCCAACTATTGACATTGAGCCTGTGCAAGTCCTTCTACTCTCTTTGGGGTGATTTTTGTTATCCCCTGTCTGTATTTTTTAAACTCCGAATAAAACCACAGTTTTATTGCCAAAAGTCCAGTGTTTATCAGGCTTTTAGGGATAGAAAAAACGACCTAAAAGATTGCTCTTCAAGGTCGCTCAAGGATATTAAAATTTACACATTACAGGATAATGGGTGTTGCACAATAACACCTGATGTCATTGTGCAAACCCCTCTACTCTCCTTGGGGTAAATTTTGTTATCCTCTGTCTATATTGTTTAAACTCCGAATAAAACCGTAGTTTTATTGCCAAAAGTCCAGTGTTTATCAGACTTTTGGGCATAGAAAAAGCGACCTAAAAGATTGCTCTTCAAGGTCGCTCAAGGATATTAAAATTTACGCATTACAGGATAATGGGTGTTGCACAATAACACTTGATGTTATTGTACAAACCCCTCTACTCTCTTTGGGGTAATTTTCGTTATCCCCTGTCTGTATTTTTTAAACTCCGAATAAAACTGTCGTTTTATTGCCAAAAGTCCAGTGTTTATCGGATTTTTGGGCATAGAAAAAGCGACCTAAAAGATTGCTCTTCAAGGTCGCTCAAGGATATTAAAATTTACACATTACAGGATAATGGGTGTTGCACGATAACATGTGAATTTACTCCCACTCGCTCCCTGTAAATCAATCTTAAACACTTTTGTTTATGAAATTTATCAGAGAGTATTTATATTATTTGAATTATCGGTAAAGCATACGCTATCCGATTTTTTGTTGCCATATCGTTGCCACGGAAACCAACTCTTAGGTAACATCCTCAAAATCACATAACTTCTTGAGCGCCTGTTGCACATAGGGATATTTTTTATCACATTCTCCTATCAATGCTAAAAGATTTTTGTTGGCTTTTAAATTGAACATTCCTGCCAGTCCTTCTTTTACTCGATTTGTTTGACTTCCAGAAGATATAAATGATAATTCAGCACCATTTTCAGGATTCAAAGAATTCTTTTCGTATTCACACAGTTCAAGAATTCCCTTAATGGCGAATGCTGGCGTATGTATTTTTTTACATACTGAACTTGATTTCAATTTTACCATACTTTTCTTATCCAAAAGTAAATTTATTAAATAAACAATAACCTCCGGATACAAAAAATCTTCTATTTCGTTATTTGTATTGTTTTTTTCAATTTTAACATTTCCGCTATTTGTGTGATTTTGAAGCAAAATTGCATTAACATTAATGTGATTATATGATTTGGATTGAATTTTACTGTAAATTTCTCTTCCCTTGACATCGTTATCAAGCACAACTTTGATCTTCGGCATATATTGCGTCGTATTATTTCGATAGTACGAATCATAAAATTCAAGAAATTTTATAGCATTATCTGCACCGTTAAGAGCCTCTATATTTGGACACGGAAGTTCAAAATAATTAAGCAACTCAGTAAGATATTTTTTATCACAGTTGCCTTCTACTAAAAGGTTATTTCGTTGTAGCAATTCATATGTTACCGCTTCAATCCCTAAGTGAGAGCAAATTTTATCATAGCCACTTTGCTCATTTATATCAATCAAAATAGTTTCTGTAACATTGATATTTTTCTTTTTTCGTGTGGAGTATTGTTCATAATACTTAGAATCCAAAAGAAAAACATTACGCATATTATACTCATTAATAAAAACTTTAGAATGTGTCGTAAAAAACAACTGCATACTACTACTTTTTTCATCGAAAAGCGCTTTCAATTTTCGTTGAAGTCCTTCATGCAAATACGCATCTGGCTCGTCTATACAAACAACAATACTTTTTCTTTTATTAATGCGAGAAAGCATTTCAAAATTAAGCAAAATAGTAGCTAATCTTTGTAAGCCGGCTCCCTTATCCAATACTCCTATACTTCCGTTGTCATCAAGAGATAAATGAACATCTTCAGAAATAAGATCTCTGAATGTTTCCGAATTTTTTGGAACTATAAATTCTACCTTCCAATTTTCGCGGAAATAATTGAAAGTGTTAGAAATATCCTTTGCAAAAGTTTCGAGAATCGCACTTAATCCATCAACATATGTATCATATGCTTCTTTTAGTTCCTTTTTAGACCGAGAAAATCGTGCCTTATCATATTCAACATTTATGATGCCTTCTGTAATTTTACTTATCAATTCAGGTATGAATGTATTTATAGACTCAATATATACAAATTCAACCTGGTTCAATATATCACTAATTTCTGCAAAAATAAGTTTTTTCTTATCTTTTTTCTTTTTTCCTTCAAGTTTAAAAGAAACTCCACTAATGCTCTCTTCGCTTGAAGATGCTGAATAAAACTTCATATCGCGACAAATGACATAAAAAATATCTTTCTTATCGTCCCAAAAAGTGATTTCTATTTTGGGATGAATAGACTGTCCGCCAGTGGCATGTTTTATTTTTGGCATATCAACTTCTGGAGTGTAGGTTTCGGGGTTAAAAAATAAATTAATTGCTCGTAATGTATTAGTTTTACCAACATTGTTTTGACCACAAAGCGCAACTAAGTTTAGATCAGACGAAATATCAATTGCCATCGACAAAATGGAACGATATCGATTAATATTACAATTTGTTATTCGTAGCATTTTATTCTCCCATCATTTTTTTAAAACAAATAAATACTCGTGTGCAATCAGTAAAAAATTATATTTTACACTGTTTGTTTTCCAATATCCCGTTGCTTTGCAGTTGTGTTGCTCTTTGATAATCAATTCTTTAAGAGTAAATCCGGCATCTTGGAAAATTTTCATAACATCAAAAGACATTGGTATCATACAACCCTTTTGTCTTGTATCGCCCATAAGTACAGCGCAAAATTTATCTTTTTTCAGAACACGGTAGCTTTCCACAGCTACCTTTTTCATTTCTTCAAGAAAATCTTTCACTTTGAGTTGTGATAAATCTCCGTCAATTCCATCACTATATTTAATTATGTCGGCATAGGGTGGGTGAGTACAAATAAGGTCAATACTTTCATCCGAAAGAAAATCTAAATTTCTTGCATCGCCCTTACGGATATAAACTTTTCCGTTTGCACCTTCGTGTTCAAAATTCACTTTTTCTTTACATCTGTCGAGTGCAACATCATTGACATCAACGCCGATAATATCACGGTTCAAAAGCTTTGCTTCAACGAGGGTAGTTCCACCACCTGCAAATTGGTCAAGAATTACATCGCCCACTTTTGAATATCTTAATATAATGTTTCGTGGAATATATGGCGACCAATTTCCACGCCATTTTGCATCGTGAGTTGCCCAATCGCCACGCTTTGGAAAAGACCAATGCGTCGTCATTTCCAACTCGAAATCATCAGGCTCCCATTTTGTTATTTTCTTTTTATTCATTGCTGTTCCTCAATGTATATTTTGACTATTTTATTATCTGCATCATATTTCCACTTACTTTGTTTAGGCGTTATAACCCCCTCATCAGAAATCATATTATAATCTCTCAAAAATGCAGTTACACCGCCAAAATAATTTCTTCCTTTATTTATGTTGAAAAAGTATTTATCCTTATCATTAACTATCACACTAACACTTTTCAAAGCAATATCAAATTGTTTCATCACAGAAGAAGGTACAGAAACAATTCTTGCACGTATATCATTAGCTGTAATTGTTTTTTCTATATAATCATTAACAATATTGTTTTTTACATTTATTTGTGCTGACGCATCAGATTTGCGTTTCTTAACAAAAAGATCCATTTGCTCACTGCTAAAAATAGGCTTAAAAATAAAACCAATTTGATTATCAATGCAGCTTGTAATCAAAGACTTTCCATTTATTAAGACCACTGGTTTAGAGGGATCATTTGAAGATTCTTTTACAGCGTCTCCTGTGAAATCTGATGTTGTAATAAACATTCCTTTATAGCCGAAAGGTATTGTTCCTTTTAATTCCCTTACTGATTTTACAGCGATTTTATTTTTTAAAGCATATCTTTTCGCTTGTATGTAGTAGTGTGTAATATCGATTTCACTGAAATCCCCAACACCTTTGCGAATAGCCGTTAAATCGATTCCGCCGTCTCTTGAACGCTGTGTTACTTCTACTTCATCAAGACCCATTTTAAGAAGATATTCTTTCAAAAAATCTTCAAACGCATAACCAGTTTCAAAATATTCATAAAAACTTTTCTGTAAGCTTTTTATTTCCTCATTGGAAATATTTGAACTAATTTGCATATATATCCTCATTTCATAATGGCGTCTATAATTCCATCTTCCATATCTATAATATTGTAAACGTGTTCCATAACATCAAAGGTTTCTTCAAGATTATGGCGAGCACTTGTCCAACCTTTTCCATCGGTAAACCAAACAAAAGTAAAACCGTCGATTGTGTCGGTTTCGAGAGCAAGTGTTTTGTAACTGCGTGCTGTTTCGTTTAATTTACTTCCGCCGCCACCGTAAAAATTAGTTTCGATACCATAAATCATATTAGGAGTCTTAATAACAAAATCAAAACGTTTTTCCATCTTGCCTTGATTGGAAATAGCGGATAAATCTATATTCCATTTATCTGTAATTTGGTGAATATACATTTCTTTGAAGTAATTAACACCCTTTACAAAACCTGCTTTTTGAATAAAACTCTCAACTAAATCTTCCATAAGGTGACCGCCACGATTTTTACGACCGTTGGAATCAAGACCTGTTTCGACGCCCGTTGCATAGTCCACCAAATTATTCACTATATGATTTTCTAATAAATCAAACAGCCCGGTTTCACGCATAAAATATTTGTATCTCTCATAATGAGCGTGGCTGTTCGGTGGATACTTTCCAAAGTCGAATTGAAACAAATGACCGCCATTTTCATCTTGACAGTAGATTTCATTTGCTCGAACTGCTAAGAGCAGAGGGATACACTTTAATACTTCGGGATATTTTCTCATCAAATTTTCAAAATCAGCTTCAATATTTTTAGAACCAATGAGGGAATTTAAGATATTAAGTTCAACCTTGATATTATCGACGTTTCTGTGAACCTTTTCAAAATCTATGTAATAACCATAGTCTGCGATACTGTCACGAAAACCTGACAACCACGCATTAAAATCTCTTGACATTACTTATTCCTCCTCGCTGTTAGGCGGCACTGGCAATCCTAACTTTGTAAGCGGTATGTATTCAAAATAGTAGTGACAACGCATACTAATGATATAATCCAAAACGTCTTTATATTTAGGATCTTTAAACCATTCCGAAAGCAAATAGATGTACTCTACATCAATATTGAGCTGTGCCATCAGTTTCTGATACTGCTTTCTCTTGAAATCACAAGTCTGCAATTTTTCGTCAACAGAGCCTGCCACCTGTTGATATTTACATTCAATAATAAAAAGTGTGTTATTGATAATTACATAAATACTATCATCCGGCAGTAGCTTTTTGGAGATAATCTTTGTCCAATCAACCCCAACTTCCTTTAAATATCTATAAAATCCGTGTTTTTTGAATATGCGAGCAACTTTTTCGTCATTATAAAACACAACTCCATCAGTTACCCGATACCCTTCTTGACTGTTTAAAAAGGTTGCTAAATCAGTTTTCCCCTCAAATACAAGCCCCGTTTTTGTGTTTCCGCCGCCTTTTCCGTTCTTTATCATAACACTTCTCCTCGAAAATTCTTTATTTAACCTTGCAAGGCTTTCCAGCTTCGCAATGAGCCGAACGACATTCACGACAATACGACTGTGGTATATAACGACCATCACCCATATTTCTGTATCCGAATTCTTGCTCTATATCATCTTTGCCGTATGCCGTCTTTCCACAGCAAGGACATTGTGCATATTCTCCGTATGGCATATATGAACCTCCTTAAAAATTGCTAATGAGTAACTCTTTAATTTTTCCTCTTGCTTCACTATTACAGTTAATCATTCGAGTTGCTTCAACTCGTTTGATTTTATGTGCAGAATAGATATTATCAAAGAAATCATCGTCTGTATTTGAGTTCTTTGGATCAGAATTGCTAATTACAATTTTTGCACCTTTTTTATCCATGTCATCAACAAATTGTGCAAGTTCAATCTGTGCGTCATCATTAAACAAATTCTCGGTATATGCGGTAAAACTTGCTGTGTCTGTAATAGGTCTGTATGGAGGATCAAAATAAACAAAGGTGTTTTTATCAATAAAATCAGCCGACTCTCTGTAATCTCCACATATAATAGTAACTTTTTGCAATTTCTCCGATACGGCTCTGAGATTTTTTTCATCACAGAGCATAGGATTTTTGTAAGAACCCATAGGAACATTGAATAAACCCTTTTTATTTACACGGAACAAACCATTGAAACAAGTCTTGTTAAGAAAAACCATCAATGCAGCTTTTTCAATATTGACGCTTTCATTTCCGTTGACCTTCAAATCATTAAAACGCTCACGCTTTTGCATATAATATACTTTACGATTTTCCGTATCTAACGGAATAAAATCGCTTCGCATAGTGTAAAGCATTTCTATCAAAGCATCAATATCATCACGAATAATTCGATAAGTATTGATAAGTTCAGCGTTAATGTCACTGATATAAACTTCATCTAAATCATATTTACTAAGTATATCAAACAAAACTGCACCACCGCCAACAAATGGCTCAGCATATTTTGTAATTCTTCCTCTATCAAACGGATAGTAACGTTCAATCTCTTTAATGAGCTGACCTTTGCCGCCTGCCCATTTCAAGAAAGGTTTAACCGCTTTTTCATCAGTTTTACTATATCGTGTACTTCTTGCATCTATCGGTTTTTCTGCCGAAATAGGTATAATCCACATATTGCCCACCATAGTTGCCTCAGCAATTCTTTGTTCAGAACACAGAACCGCTACTCTTCTTTGAGAAATACCCCACTTATCAGCGGCTTCTCTTGCAGACATAAATTCCATAAAAATCTCCTGTTCCTACACTGTGTGTCATTTACTATATTATATTCTAAATCTCGAATAATAGCAATATCATATTTTAAGATAGATGTAAATTTTCAGAAATGAATGACAGTGGCAGGGATTGCTCCCTGCCGTCGTTATGTTTATACCGTGTAAATTATATCAGCATTTACAATTTCCGTTGCACGGTTACGGATATTGTTCATTTTTCGAACCCATAGCATTTGGTCGGTTGCTTTTAAGTTTTCAGTTACATTTTCTTTTTCGGCTAAGTCTTTTACAAGCCGAGAAAAAAGGTCTTGAGCCTGCTGTTCAATATCTACAAGATATGAATTGAGCTTACCGCTTGTCAGCAAATTATAATATAACACTTTATGGTGTTGCTTCAAATATCTTTTGTGCCGCATTGCCCAAATACTGATATTCGCTTCCTTTTCTTCTTCCGCCGGTAATAAATCGGGTAACATATAGTCGCCCACCTGCGTATAAGTACCGCCCGTTTGTTCAAAAATTGTGTTTGCCATTTTGTTTTACCTCCAAAAATTTATTTATCTTGAGCGTGGGTTTTCACGCTTACGACCTTTAATATTTCTTGCCTGTTCAAGCAACTCGTCAATCTGTTTATGCCCGAAAACTTTGCGCAAAAGTTTGTAATCTTTGACCTCTGAACGCAAATTTTCGTTTTCGTTTTTCAGCTTACTGTTGATTTTCGATAACATTTCGTTCTCACGATAGAGATTGCCGTTCGTGATATTTAATCTATGGTAATTGTCCCAACCTTCAAAGCAACGAGCCAATGCCGTCTTGATTAACGCTTTTAATTTTTGAATAAGCGGCTCTGCAATTTTGGTTTTATATGCTTTTGCAGACATAAAACTTTGCGGTTCGGAGAGCTGATATTCGGGGGCATTATCGAGCATTTCTTCCACATTCCTTAATTTTTCCAAACCATCATCATAGTTTAACACTCGCTCGGATAACACATTAAATTCGGCTTGCTTTTCTTCGATTTTAGCACCCAATTGTTCAAGTTCTGCTGTTCTTTCTTGCTTTTTATAATCAAGAACAGACAAATGTTTTTCGTGCGTTCCTTTGTGTTCCCACTCAATTCCGTGTCGTTCCATAACGAATGCGAGTGCAGATTTTTCTGCGCTTACCCATTGATTCCACTCGGTATCTCCACGGGTTCCGCCCTTAAATCCTTGTGCGGCAAGCGCCTGCTTTAGTGATACTCTCGTGTCAAGTCCACGGTTGCTGCCGGTTGTGAACGGAACAAAATCAATATGCAAATGGGGCGTTGCCTCGTCCATATGCAGATGAGCAGAGAACACTTTTAGGTTGGGATTTCGCTCTTGAAATCCCCGATAATACTCATCTAAAACCTGCCGTGCAAGCTGTCCGTTTTCGCTTTCGACGCTCATATTTTCCTTATCGCCAATCTGTAAAATCAGTTCGTGAAACGGCTTTTCTTGCTTTGAGTTTCTGATTTTCTCATAGTAGTTTTCTATTCTGCGGTCGGCTCTTGTCTGCTTTTCGTTGTATCTTTTTAGTGCTTCGTCAAACAATTCGTGATAGATTTTCTTTATCGGCTCGTTACAGTAATCAATGTTCAAATGCGTTCTGATCCCGTCAACATTTTCAGCCTTGAACTTGCGGCTGTTGTGATTGACCGAGCCTTTACCCACCATTGCGCTTATCGTTCTTTGCATAAGTTATACCTCCAATCTCATAAACTTGCTCGTCCTCGGTTCTGTTACTCTTGTCAAGAGTAACGCAAAAGCACTTTTGACAGGC
>NZ_NNSR01000048.1 GCF_002834225.1 Ruminococcus bromii
GCAGTCATCGCGGTAGCGATGGACATGAACGCATCTTACAACAAGCTTGTAACAAAGCATTTGCCCAAAGCACAGATTGTATATGATCGCTTTCATATGCAGTCGCAATTTGGCAGAGATGTTCTCGGCGTTATTCGTCTGGATGAAGCTCGTAGGCATAAAGCCAAAGAAAAAGAAATCCTTGCCGATATCTCGGATGATACCGACAAGGAAACTATGAAATCTCTTAAACAAGAAGCTAAAGCCGAAAAGCAGGAATACAGCCAACTCAAGAAGCTGCGTTGGTCATTGCTCATTAACTCAGATAAACTCTCCGACAGCAAACCGAGCAATTACAATCTATTCTGCAAGATCATCACGACCTTGCTGTTTGTTATGCCATGAAAGAGGAAATGTGCAGACTTTATGAAGTGACAGACTACCAACAAGCAGTCACCGGATGGACAAAATAGTTTCAGGCGGCGAAAGAAAGTGAGATTCCCGCATTGGTACGGTTTGCAGTTCAAAAAGAAAAACGGCTCCCCGGATTAGCTGCCTATGCCATCTATTCAATCAGCACCGGCAAGCTCGAAGGCTTCAACAACAAGATCAAGGTTGCTAAACAAATCGGCTACGGTTACCGTGACGACGACTTTTTCTTCACCTTGATTCGCTATCATTCTATTCCGTCTGTCCGTTCACCATCCCACAAAAAATCGTGATGAACCTATTTTTTTCATTATCGCTAAAACTTTTTTTGAATCCCCGATACAATCGAGGATTTTCGTTGCACAAAAGAACAACACCGACAGGTTTGAGTAATAAACTCCCTGTCGGTGTCGTTTTTATTGCTTTGATAGGTTCTATTTTGGATTATAACAATGATTCATTTACAATGTCCTTTATACCTCAGTACGGGCTGATATAAGAAATACATGTATCATCGTATAAGTCACCGGAATATGTATCAAGAATAGTCATTTTTATGTATGTAGTATTAATAGTTTTTTCGAATGATACTTTTTGTAAGGTACCAGAATCAGAAATATCTTTTGTAACTAAAGAACCGTCAGAAAATTCAAACTGAATTTTCTTCACTCGACTATTATCGTAATACGATGTGGTACTTTTTGCATATCCATTTATTATTTGTATTCCCGATACGCTTTGTAATTCATTGCTTGAAAAAGTAATGTATTCGCCATTACCCCTTCCGGTAACTCCTTCACACCAACATGTACTGTCATTGTACCTGAGATTCTCGGCACCATAACTAAAATCGCCCTCAGGTGACAATGTTGATGATGCTGTAATCGAGTTAAAATACATGGAATTACTATTGACCTTTGTGTAACTTACTGTACTTTCTTCTTCATTCCCCTTTGATACATATAGTATTATCGTTTCACCTTTATTGGTTTCTCTTCCTGAAACCGGGAATTGACTTACTACATAATCTTTTGGAACAGAACGACTTGAATCGTACTTAATGTCACACTTTAATCCGATATTTGTCAGACTGCTCTTTGCATCATTAATATCCAATCCGACAACATCAGGGATAACTATCTGCAACATACCCTGTGTAGTAGATTCGGTTATGGTAGTCGGAACAATAGTAGTGTTTTCAATAGTTGTAGTTTGTGATACAGAATTTCGCGTTATCCCGTTCTCGTTTTTTTCAAGCGCATTATTATATCTGAAGAACACAAAATACACTACACCTGAAATAATCAGCACAAATATCAGAATTAATATTATCCACAACCATTTTTTTGACTTACCTTTTTGAGTTTCTGTATTTTTATCTGAGGCTACTAACCGATTTCCGCATTTTTTGCAAAAATTCATGTCTGCAGCATTTTCTGTTCCGCATTTAGGACATCTCATTTAAATTACTCCTATCAATAATAGTTTCCGACATAACCTTTATATATATACCAATTACCTCTTTCTTTTATCATATAAAGGTCATTTACTGGATAATTAGATTCTCCTAATGAACCCTTTGTTTTTATATCCAACTCAACCTTAACAACTTCAGAAATATCACTTGAATCATAATTATAGGATTGTTCAACATACTTTAAAAACTCCTGATATTTACGGTCGGAAAGCTTATAAGAATCGGTTATATCATAGCTGATACTCATATCATGACCTGCTACAGATTCATAAGAATCAAGTGTAGCCGAAACATCCTTGGAAATAGACTCCTCTATTTTATTTGAATCCATTCCGTTATAAGCAATATCGCTGGTCATAGATACAAGTGTGTTAATATCATAATTTTTAAAAGCATTGAAGGCTGTATTAACAGCACCTTTGTATCCTGTAAAAGATGATATAATATTAATTGCAATCACGGCAACTATAATAATGGCTACACCTAAAGCGCTCAACTTAACTATCAGTTTTATTTTTTTCTTTTTTTCCGGAGCCATAGTGTTTACTCCGGAAATTTTCACAGGCTTTGATCCTTTCACCTCAGTTTCTCCTGAATATGGAGTTCCGCAATTACCACACACAAGTGCGTCATCATCCATTGGTTTACCGCAATTTCCACAAAACTTAGACATTTGTCATTATCCTCTCTTAATTAATTTTATTTTTGAATTTACGCTTTTTTCTTATAACCACAAATACAATAATTATAAGCGCTATCACAGAAACACCTGAAATTACTATATACCAAATATATGAATAGTCGACTATTTCACCATTACTGTTTGCAACTGCTCTATAAACAACATCATATTTTCCGTCACCGTCTTCATCTACATTCAAAACGGTATGGTCCGATACATTGGCTACTGTATCTATTTCTGTACTTCCGGTAATTCTGATATTCTTAAACTTTCTGAAATCAGTATATTCCCCGTTTTCATCCATAAAGCCAATACTGTAATCCATTCTGCCTCTGCCTGTTCCTTCTATCTTTACATCATAATCATCTCCCTCTTTCAATCTTAAAATTTTCACTTTATCAGATTTCTCGTCGCTTAATTCGTTTTGAGAATCATACTCGCTTGTACTTACGGATGAATTAGTTTCTTCAAATGTCAATGTACCAAATGAAGTTCTCGTGTTCAGTTCATTATCCGATGAATTCAGCGTCTCTCCGTTATATTTAACAGACACTTCAACAGGACAGGCTATACGCACATATATATATTTCTGTCCATTTATCTGGTCAGCTATGTCGCCAAAGAAAAACACCAAACTGTCAGCATCTGAAACCTCATAGTGGCAACCATCATTTGCTATTCTTTCTAACAAACTTTGAGGAGCTGTTTTATCATCAACACTTTCAAAAAATCCAAGTGTATAGATATATACACCTTTTTCTTTCAACTCATTTGCGTATGAAACAAGTTCATCTCCCTCTAAACCTTCGTTAGGTAAACCGTCACTCATAAGAACAATTATTTTCTTTTTAGCCTGACTTTGCTCAAGCATATTGTTGGCAGAACGCAACCCTGCTTCCATATTTGTTGAACCTGATGTATTTAAGTTATTTATTACATTTTCAAGAGAATTTTTACTTTTGGTAAAATTCGACTTAACATCGGCATCATCGCTATAACTCACTATGCCTATGTTTGCATCATTTTCAAGAATTGTATCAACAAATTTATTTGCGGCTTTTTTAGTTTCATCAATCGGTGTTCCGTCCATACTTCCTGAAGTATCTAGCACCAAGACAATATCCCGTTCGGAGGAAGTGTTATTTTGGTTCTTTTCAACGGATTTTTCATCCCATTCACAAATAAATGTTTTATCATCTCCATTTGTTCCGTTTCCAAAATTACCATCATTCCATTTGTAGGCAGATGATTTATGATAAAACATAGCATAATTTTCATTACCACCTTCATTGTTTGGTTCTCCATCGCTCCAATTAGTAAATTTTGGTTGTTCTCCGTTAACTGTCAACCATTCTCCTTCGTTTTTTGAATCTGTCAAACCGAAATATGCGTTATCATATCCTTGTTTTTTCATATAATCATATAGGTAAGCATTTTCATCATTATTTTCTATTATAGAAAGATACCCGCCTAATGATTCACAATAAGATTCTGCATCCTCCCAAGTGTCACAAACATCGGAATAAATATAATAATAATGTCCGTTACATTCAAGTGCATCAGTAGGAATTTTTGTTGAAACATTTTCTGAGTTGTCGTCGTATGAATTATCGTTGTCATCAAAAATATCATTGTCAAATCCGGTAATATTAAAATATATTTTATAACAAGCATTTACCAGTTCTTCAAGATTTTTAGCAAAACTTTCATCATAATTTAAATATCCCTTAAAATCATCATATGTAGTCTTGTTCTTATTCGAAAAAATATTTTTAATTTTATTTGCAACTCCATCAAAAAGTATTGATGAAACAAAACCATATGTATTATCTGTTGCATATCGTTCGTATTCCAGATACTCCATATAACCCTCAATAAGAGCTGAAGCATTTTCTTCCGAACGGTCAGCCTCATAAGAATCGCGCAATGAACGGACTGAATCTGAAGCATAAGATCCTATGGTATATAATAGCATCAATTTAAAATTATTATCTGACACATCATCGCTGTTGAAAAGCCAATCAAGGCCTGCTGAATAAATATTAAGGCCGTCAATGATAATCTTTAAATCAGAATTTAAATCTTTTAACTTAGAAAAACATTCCTTGACACCAAACTCGACCATTACCTGCTTACTTTCTGAAAAAGCAATGTTTGCATATGACGATTTGTAAACTTTAATCACTTCATCTACCGCATCAACAAAATACTCGTTATCATTTCCCGCTTTCTTCATCTGTTCAAGAAATTTTATTCTTTTTTCATCTGTTTCTTTAATAGCAATAGCTTTAGAAAGATTTTTATAGTATTCAGCAGCTGAATCGGAGATTTTTTCTATATCACCTACAAGTGTATAATACTGGTTAATCTCATTTATAAATCCATACTTATTTGAAAACTCAATAGCATCTGATAACGATTGTTCTTTAATTAGTTTGTCAACATTATCAAGATACTCTGTGTTAGCATAATCAAATACATTTTTTACAATATCCTCTGTAATTTCAAAAGTTTTCTTTTCAAAATTATCACTATACTCATCGCTTTTTACAGAGAAATTAAGATAATCCATTATAATTAATACATATAAATCCTTTTGCCAATTAGCTGTCTTAACCAAGTCTCCGCTTAAAATATTTCTGAGATTTTTCCAAAATCCACTGGTAAATACAAGTAAATCATCACCAATTAAAGCTTCGGATATGTTTTTGTAAGTATATTTATGCATAAGTGCCAATGACATCATAGGAATGCAGTCAGATTTACCATTTTTTCCTATAATGCCATTCATTATACAATCAGCCACATATAGCGTTACATTATCGTACGCAAATGAAGAATTGCCTTGATCATTCATATTCTCAGCAGTTACCGTTATGTTCAAGCTACTTAATATGCAAATAACCAAAAGCAAAGATACAAATGATTTCATTATTCGTTTCAATTAGCCCCCTCCTCTGCTATCAATTTCTGAAGATTCTCAGGATTGAATTCAGACAAAGTTTTAACCTTTATAACCGAACTTTTGGGATTTGTCTGATAAAAAGTATTTGTTTCGTCATCATAGCTCATTAAACTATCAGAGTTAGATATTACCAAACTAAAATTATTTTCATAATTAAAAGATACAGGTTCTGCCATCAATACATCATTTATAAGATATAAATCCCAAATGTCACCGTTAATATCAACATAACAAGATTTGTATACTGGATGTTTTGTTTCAGAAAAGGGCTCAATATCAGTAGATGTCCCGACAAAATCCCCTGTTTGAGAATACTCTGTCATAATAATACAATCAGTAAAACCATAACTTTGAAATGTTTTAAAAGCATCACTCTCTGTCAGTACATTTGAAGAATCATTCAAATTTGTTTCTGATAATATTTCTGAATATTTGTTGTAATAAGCTTTTGCACTTATCTTATTTCCTTCTGAACTATTTGAAACGATATTATAATTCAAATATTCATAAACAGAAATTTCTCCATAATTATTCGTAATTCCAAAGCTGCAAAAAATATTGGATACAAACGGTATTTCGACCACATTAAAATATACTAACACCCCGGTTATGGCGCTCAACAAAATAGCAGCAGCTAAAAGAATTATCACGAATTTAATTATAAACCACTTAATTTTCTGACCTGTTGATCGCATTACCTTTCTCGTCACTTTTTCTGCCTTTGCCTCAGCTTTTTGATTATATTTATCCGCAACAGTTTTAACCTTATTTTCGGTCTTTACCATTATTTTTGCCGCGGATTTTTCTGACTTTTTTTCGGCTTTCTGATTAGCTTTGGCAATAATTTTGTCTGTTTTTTGAGTGCATTTCCTTTTTACTTTTAAAGTCGCTTTCTCCGCCTTTTCTTTAGCCTTTATTTCTTTTTTAGAAATACCCGGTGTTCCGTTTTGTACACCATAATCAACATTTTTGGCAACTTCATCATTACCGCCAAAAGAAATATCAACCATATTTTCATTACTTTCTGCAATTTTATCTGAATCACATTTAGGACAAAAACCATTGTCATTCAATGCAGAACCACACTTACCACAAAATTTAGGCATTTTTCACCCTCCTGTTTTATCATTTTTCTGATTTCTTAAATCAAAATAAGGACCATTAATTTGCTTTATTGGAATACCAACTTTATTTTTCTTCCACTCAATCTCTGTGTAACCGTATATATTTTTAAATTGAGATAAAGCCGAATCATATATCATACCTGACTTTTTTGCTTTTTCCTTTTTGTCCCCTATTTTATACGAACCCGTAAAATAAACACAATTATCATAAGCGGATATTTTATATACATAATCTTCTGTTGTCAAAATTTCATTTTCATCTCTGTTATCGAGATAGATTTTATTTATAGTTATAGAATCAGCACCGCTCTGCCCATATTCACCTATAATATAGTACAATGTGTTATTTTCTACATCTATCGTATAATTGTACGCCCCGCTTTCAGTTAAATATTCAAAATCAGAACCATCGATCTTAATTCTGCAAACTCTGCTTTTTCCTTCTTTTCTATAATCAATAAAATAGAGATAATCATCGTATACACTCATATCACCGCAAAGATTATTACAAATGGCAGCATTGGCATATGTATATGAACCATAACATTCATAAAAATCGTCCAAAAGCTTTACCTTATTGCTGCCATCGCACTTCATTTTATATATTCCCGCTTCGTTACGATCAATTGTATATCGATTGTTTTCTTTATCTCCGGAGAAATGATAACCGTTATTATAAAAATAAATCAAATCATTTTTTATTGTATAATCAGAAACTATTTCATCCTCAATTAATTCTAATGCAGAGCCATTTTTGCTAATTTTCCCTATGCGATAAAAATAATTATAATTACCAGACAAAATAATCGAGGGTACATAATTGAAATATATATAATCTCCGTAGGAATGCAAATTTATCAGTTTCCCTGCGTAAATATCAATTCCACCTTTTTGTTCATCATATAAAACACTTTGTTTAAAAACATCTTTATCCAATAATTCCTCTCGTACTAATTCGTCTTTATTCTTAAATGTAAATTTATAAAGTATGCCTACACCACCATCCTCAATTATTGCAAAAATATTTGTACCATCATAAGTAAAAGAGTTTTCATTCAAGCTTACGATTTTAAGATCAGTATCATTTTGGTCATTTTCATCTATATATTTTACGGGTATAACCGAATCATCGTTTTCAATTCTGACCAAGCACGCTCCACCAGCATAATAACTGTTTCCATTATTCTTGAAAAATAACTTTTGGTTAGTTGATTCACAAAATGATTTCTCTCCACCTGAAGCAGATAAAGCCGAAAAGTCAATTATTTTAAAACAAACGAATCCGCAGATTGCAAGAGCCAAAGCGGTAATCATAACAAATAGTAACAGCTTACGCTTGTTTTTGACTACCTTGTTTTTTTCTTTTACTACATGATTATCAATACAAACAGAACATTTTCCGTTTGCATCCAGCAAAGAACCGCATCTACCACAAAATTTAGACATTTATATTTCTCCGTTCATAATACAAATTAATATACATCAATCAAGTTCATAGTACTTAAAATTACCATCTATAAA
Organism: Ruminococcus bromii; assembly: GCF_002834225.1. Classification (GTDB taxonomy): domain Bacteria; phylum Bacillota; class Clostridia; order Oscillospirales; family Acutalibacteraceae; genus Ruminococcoides; species Ruminococcoides bromii. The sequence goes on from NZ_NNSR01000048.1 coordinate 8,178, forward strand.
TACTCCGTCAACAAAACAATATCTGATGGTTTCAATATTCACATACTCGCTACCGTCTATTTCACACGGAGTACTACCGTTTTCTGTCACTTTTCCAACTCCTACGAGATTGGAATTAACGCTTGGATTGCCCAAAAAGCCCACATAGTAAACATCATTCGAATTTACCAAATCAATTGGGAATGACATAAATGTAAAATCTTTACTGTCAATCTGCGCTTTTTTACCGTTTTCGAGATTATATATATAGTACTTTTTATTACTCAAATCGACGGAATCAGTATATATTACAGTATTTTCGCCAACAATAGTAGCCGGCAAAGTAGCGTCAGGAACTTTATTCGAGTTCTTAACTGTTCCGTTTTTATCTATCGTATAAATATACTGATCATAGACTTTACTTTCATTGGATTTGGCATCATATTTATACTTAAATGAAATAAAATGCAGCTTATCATCGGCTAAAACACTGCCATTCAGTGTACTTCCCGTGGCAACCTGAGTGATTTTTTCTGTGTCAAGGTCCATAGCATTTACGGTATTATTTTTAATTAATTCTACATTCTGCGACACAATGTCTGTAGAATAATAAATTTTATTACCTAAGCGGTACGCATTTTCTGCTCCTGCAAGTTCACTTTTAGATTTGCTTTTTGTATCATACTTCTGTAAAGTACCGTTTTCAAAAGCCTGATCAACATAATAAATGCAACCCTTGTAATAGCCAACAAAAAATATTTCGTGATCTGCACTGAACACTTTTTCCAAATTACTTCCGTCAATATTTACTGAATAAATATCATCCTGATAATATATCTGACTACCGTTTCCGTTTGTTAAATACATTTCGTTTTTATTACCATCTGCATCACATGTATTTGTAACAGAGAAATAAACTGTATTTCCGTCAGACATAAGGTGTCCTGAATTTGTCTGATCAACTATTTTTTTACCACTTTCAAACATTGTATTTTTGTAATAAATAGCGTTGCCGTCAGAGCAGATGTACTTATCGTCTGCCATAACAAGGTAATTATTGGCCACATAATCGTGTTTGTTTGCAGATACAGATAACTTGGTTTCGGAATTGCCGATAATTAACGGATACACTTCTTTATCGTCTTCATCATCGGCTTTTTCGTAATAAGTCTGAAAATATTCATACTGGGTTTCACCAAGAAGATTTTTTGCATTTTCAAATGACTGACCGATTGTCTTTGAAGTCATCAAACTCTTAACAATATTCTCCATAAACAATGGACCGTAACCTTTTATGGTATATTTTGCCTTGTTTGTTTTATCAGCATTATTTTCTCTGAAAATGTTGACCGAATTATGGAAACCGACTACTGCACCTGCATCGGGAATACTGCTTGCCAGGTCATAATCAATTTCTTCATTTTCACCGAAAGCTAAACAGCTGTCAATCAATACTATGGAATTCTTAAGACTACCGTCTCCGTAATATGTTGAAAAGAAATTTGGAGAAATGCAATAAACCGTTCCATCAACATAGTTTCTACGAATAATATTGTGCTGGTTCAAATCAAATTTGTAACTCTTGTCTTTTTCTTTCGTACATTCCTCATATGTACAAATTATAGAATATGTATTAAACGGACTTTTTACCCTGTCTCCGTGTGCGGCAATTAAAACAAGCTGTTTTCCTGAAAGTTGCGTCTTGTACTGCTCTACTGTTGGGTTAACAGCTAAATCTGTTTTCATTCCATCAGATGTCCATTTGTTCTGATAGTCTTTGTAGAAATCAAGTATTGCGTCATTATCTTTATACCAATCGTACATAATGACAGCATTCACATTATCTCCGCTGTTTTTGGTCTTTTCTTTGCTTGTTTTATTTTTTATATTTGAAGTTGTCAATGTATTTTTCACAGAAGTATCAGCCACACCGCCGTTAATCATTCCGTTACTGTTGTCATTCATTTCAACACTTACGCATCCTATACAACCGTTTGAGTATAAATAGGAGTATATTTTTGAGCCTTCGTCAAATTTAATCGAATCCTGTAAAATTAACGAACCGTTTTCTTCTGAAGATAATTTTTTCAGAAGTTTTTCAACTTCTTTCGCTCTTTGTTCAATTGACTTATTCTTAAAATTCTTATCACTTAACAATGTCTGTATTTCTTTGTCAGCATTATCCATTGCTGATAGCTCATCATCACTCCAATCATCTTTTACTTGTATTTCAATGGTATTTGACACATAATATCTTAATCCATCTTTTAATACTGCATGGTATTTTAATGTTTTATTTGTATTTTCTTTGATATTTGCAGACGCAACAAAAAAATTTTCTTTATTATCCTTGTCGTTATCTGAAAAATCAGATAAATGTGTATCGGGATTTTCGCAGTATAATTCCAAAGATGAAAATTTGATTTCCGGCTCACAATAAAAATTAACGACATTTTCTTTATCATCAGAAGTGAAAACAAAAGCTTTGTCAGATTCAATATTGAACAATCCGGATGATTTTATTCCTAATGATTCACTTATCTGAGTTGGAATTACATCAAAATAATCCAACGAAAAAAAAGCTATTGCTGCTACAAACACTACTGCAACAACTATTATAGAAATTCTGACTATTGACTTATGTTTTGCCTTTTTTCTATTTTTATTAATTTCTTTCTGAATAATTGTTTCCTTATCACATTGCGGACAAAATCCTGTAATCTCATCAAGTTTCGAACCGCATTTTCCGCAAAATTTTGACATTTTTCAACTCTCCCATACACAAAAATTTATAAAAGGGGATAGTGCGTACCATCCCCCTTCTAAGTAATTACATATACTTATTTATTAAATTGTCAATCATAGGTATAACAATTGTTCCCTGATTAAGTGATTTAAGTCCTAATATAATAAACAATACGGCTTTTACAAAATCAAGAGCTCCAATGATAAATCCTACAATTGAGGATATAAACGGAATAGCAAAAGAACCGCCGAATATTTCACAAAAACTGCTTATCAATGTTATAAAATCGGGTATCAGACCAACAATTGATGATACAAGGGCGAAAATAATGTAAAGAACTGCCGCCTTAACGCTTGTTCTTCTGAGCCATTCATTATCTTCGACCAAAAGAACATATCCCACCATGATCATTATCAACAGCAAACCATTAAACAATCCTGAAAAATAGACCGCCGCACCCAATAATCCAACTGATATTCCTAATTTTGTTTTCTGCATTTTAATCTCTCCTTAATTTATTACTTTAATATTAATTTGGTGCCACATTCGGTACAAAAGTCAATACTTTCATCAGCCGTTTCAAAACCGCAGTTTGGACAAGTTTTTGTCTTTTCAAATGTCTGGACAACTTCTTCGGGTGTCGCCAAATCATTACTATCATTCTGAACATCAATCATTTTAGTTCCGCAGTTATTGCAAAAGAACACTTCTGAATCATTTGATGTGTATCCGCAATTCGGACACTTTTTATACGACTGAAGTTGTTGTTTACCGCTCTCAACAACTGTTTTTTCTTCATCCTGCGGCATTGGATTACCGCAAGATGTGCAGAAACGCATTCCCTTTTTTACATACTTTCCGCATTTATCACATTTTATTGTATCTTCATCATATGTCTGAACAGGTACTCGTTTAGGCATAGGTGCACCGCACGAGTTACAAAAAGCAGAATTTATGGATACTTCTCCACCACATTTCTCGCATCTGACAACGCCTTTAATTAATTGAACCTGCTCTTTATATTCAACAATTTTCTTTTCTGACTGACGAATAGATTCAAGCATACCTTTGAAATCATCTTCACAATCATTACCGTGCATAGACACATAAAGCTTACCTATCTGATAATAGTTATTGTTTATGCTTTTTTCTTCATCAGAAATCATTGAATTGATTTTTGCCACTTCTGCCATATCTTTTGTCTTTTTAACGGCAGATTGTCCTGTTTGTGCAAGTTTTTTTCCTAATTGATCAAATAATGCCATTTTTATTTCCCTACTCCTAATGTAAATTAATAAATCAATGTCAAGTATCCAATAACCAATAATAAGTAAATTATCAGATATTATGACATATATCACCTAATTCAAATTGCTTAACAGAAGAACATATAATACATTCTTACTTATTACTGCCGTTTGGTTCTATGTAACACAATCCACTTTTTGAATTACTATCAGAATTTCCAACAATTTTAAAGGAACACGAAATATTATTATCCTCATTAACAATAAGTAAATTACTTTCTTTGGAATCCCACGAAAACGGTTTTAAGTTATAACGACTTAACCCATAACTGTCAAGATTCTTATTAATACTGTTGAGGGCATCCTTTTCAGATGAAAATTTCCCTTTCTTTTCAGAATAAAATCTTGGTTGTGGTGAGTCAGAATCAATTGAAACCTGAGTTACTCCGTTAAAATAAAGACTTTCTCCATTACTTATATCAAAATAACTAATGCTTTCAGCCTCCGGCATAGCACTTATATGATCACATGAAAACTGTATTCCGAAGGGACTGTCATAATCGTTTTCTTTATATCTTTCAATTTCAAAAAATACATTTATATTTCCAAGACTGTCTTCAACAGAATAATACGGTGGATTTGATGTACTGTATATTTCGGAATCATCCTTAAACTCTGACGACCTTATGATAATCGATTTACCGTTAGTATCAGGCACTATTGCAAAGTGATACTCTATTTCTGAATGTTTTGGCAATCTTAAATATGTTATAAAAAGCTTTCTGGATATATCTGAGTTTTTCTTAAAACTGCCATTTCTTGCAATGTAGGAAGCATAATGAAGTTGTATTGTATCGTATGTTTTTGTGTTTTCGTAATCCGAATAATCTTTTTCTACTGTTACAGTAAATATATCATCTACATCGTCATTATTTAAATCCGCTATAATCCAACCCACGAGTATATTTTTAAATTTATCGCAATTAAAATATACCGTTTTGGTTTTTAAATCCGCATTGGATTCTAAACTTATTTTAGAATCCAACATCCGATATTTAGGAACAATTTTGCTTTTCAAATAATCCTCTGCCGATATTTCTCTATCTGCAGCAGTAGTTTCGACGCTTTCTCCACTTATTTTACTTTGGGCATGAGAAACCTCTTTATCTGTACACGCTGTAATAAATACTGCAATGTATGCCGACAGTAAAGCACTTATCAATATCTTTTTTAATAATTCCAACACACTTAATACCTCATAATTTTTTCAGATATCAAATTTTCAAAATAAAAAATATGCAGATATAAACGCTTTTTGCTGTATATGCCAAAGAATCCTAACATAGTTATTTTGGGTAAATACATCACATTCAACAAAATAATTATACAATAATCTGTATAATTTATCCATGGCAAAAAGTTACATCAAGTCGCCTATTTTTTACATAATTCTGCAAAAACAAATAAAATCTTTCGTTTTTATAGAAATTATGCTATACTGATTGCATAGATTGCATAAGTTTTAAGTGAAACTTTCACAATATGGGCTAATTAGGGGGAATTAAATAT
>NZ_NNSR01000049.1 GCF_002834225.1 Ruminococcus bromii
AAAGCACCTTGAAAACTGAATAAAGAAGCAGATAAAGCGAGAAAAGTATTAGTTATACAGGTAAACAAACTCAAATGATAATTTGAATGCGTAAACCATAGGTAAAAAATACTACAATTAAGCTTAAGGGTAATAAGAAGATTAGTTATAAATAAACTAAAGGCTTATTAAACTGCGAAAAGAGTAATTAACATTACAAGAAAAAGAAGAACCAAAGATATCTCATAATGGTCAAGCTACAAAGAGCACAAGGGGAATGCCTTGGCACCGAGAGCCGAAGAAGGACGTGACTAACTGCGATAAGCTGCGGGGAGCCGTAAGTGGGCTTTGATCCGCAGATTTCCGAATGGAGCAATCCGGCAAGAGGAAAGTCTTGTCATCATATACTGAATACATAGGTATATGAGGGGAACCGCCTGAACTGAAACATCTAAGTAGGGCGAGGAAGAGAAATCAACTGAGATTCCGTAAGTAGTGGCGAGCGAACGCGGAAGAGGCCAAACCGAGAGTAGTAATACTTTCGGGGTTCGGACAGAAAACGGTATTGTAAAGGTTTAGTGGAATGGAATGGGAAGTCCAACCGAAGAAGGTGAGAGTCCTGTACACGAAAAGCCTGAACAGCCATCTGTATCCAGAGTACCGCCGGACACGTGAAACCCGGTGGGAATACGGGGGGACCATCCTCCAAGCCTAAATACTACTCGGTGACCGATAGTGAAGAAGTACTGTGAAGGAAAGGTGAAAAGTACCCCTGACGGGGAGTGAAAAAGAACCTGAAACCTTGTGTTTACAAGCACCGAAAGCTCATCAAAGAGCGATCGGGTACCTTTTGTAGAATGGTCCGGCGAGTGAATGTAACCGGCGAGGTTAAGCACTTAAGGTGTGAAGCCGCAGCGAGAGCAAGTCTGAAAAGGGCGTATGAAGTCGGTTGTATTCGACCCGAAACCGGGTGACCTACCCATGGTCAGGTTGAAGTAAAGGTAAAACTTTATGGAGGACCGAACCGACTCCCGTTGAAATGGTAGCGGATGAACTGTGGGTAGCGGAGAAATTCCAATCGAACCCGGAGATAGCTGGTTCTCTCCGAAATAGCTTTAGGGCTAGCCTTGAAATAGATTACCGGAGGTAAAGCACTGAATTGGCTAGGGGCCGAGAGGTTACTGAACCTTATCAAACTAAGAATGCCGGATAATCGTTTTTCAGGAGTCAGACAGTGGGAGATAAGTTTCATTGTCAAAAGGGAAACAGCCCAGACCCACAGCTAAGGTCCCCAAGTATAGTTAAGTGGAAAAGGATGTGGAATTGCACAGACAACCAGGATGTTGGCTTAGAAGCAGCCACTCATTAAAAGAGTGCGTAATAGCTCACTGGTCGAGTGACTCTGCGCCGAAAATTTAACGGGGCTAAACTATACACCGAAGCTTGGGATACATCTAATGTATGGTAGGAGAGCGTTCTGTATGGGGAGAAGTCGTAGCGAAAGCGGCGGTGGACTATACAGAAGTGAGAATGCCGGAATAAGTAGCGAGAATTAAGTGAGAATCTTAATGGCCGAAAGTCTAAGGTTTTTGGAGGAAGGTTCGTCCGCTCCAAGTAAGTCGGGAGCTAAGGTCAGGCCGAAAGGCGTAGCCGATGCACATACGGTTGATATTCCGTAACCATCTGTAATTTAAGCAAAGGGACACTTCAAAAGGGTGTGACCCGGGCGTTGGTTGACCCGGGCGTAAGGGACCGAAATTAGAGTAGGGAAGCACACTTGGCTGAAGGCGAGAAAAGCTTTGCGTATAGAAGCAGATGCCCGTACCGCAAACCGACACAGGTGGACAGGAAGAGAATTCTAAGGCCAGCGGGAGAAGGGTAGTTAAGGAACTCGGCAAATTGACTCCGTAACTTCGGAATAAGGAGTGCTCGAAAGAGCCGCAGAGAATAGGCCCAGGCGACTGTTTAGCAAAAACACAGGTCTCTGCCAAATCGAAAGATGAAGTATAGGGGCTGACACCTGCCCGGTGCCGGAAGGTTAAGAGGAGGAGTGAGAGCTCCGAATTGAAGCCCCGGTAAACGGCGGCCGTAACTATAACGGTCCTAAGGTAGCGAAATTCCTTGTCGGGTAAGTTCCGACCCGCACGAATGGTGTAACGATCTGGGCACTGTCTCAACTACCCACCCGGCGAAATTGTAGTACCGGTGAAGATGCCGGTTACCTGCGGCAAGACGGAAAGACCCCATGGAGCTTTACTGTAGCCTGATATTGGGTTTCGGAAATCTATGTACAGGATAGGCGGGAGACTGGGAAACATGAGCGTCAGCTTGTGTGGAGTCGATGTTGGGATACCGCCCTTAGGTTTCTGGAATTCTAACCTGCGGCCGTGAAACCGGTCGGGGGACATTGTCAGGTGGGCAGTTTGACTGGGGCGGTCGCCTCCGAAAAGGTAACGGAGGCGCTCAAAGGTTAGCTCAGCACGGACGGAAACCGTGCCTCTGAGTGTAAACGCAAAAGCTAGCCTAACTGCGAGGGTGACGGCCCGAGCAGTAACGAAAGTTGGAGTTAGTGATCCGGCGGTATGTGAATGGAAATGCCGTCGCTCAACGGATAAAAGCTACCCTGGGGATAACAGGCTGATCTCCCCCAAGAGTCCACATCGACGGGGAGGTTTGGCACCTCGATGTCGGCTCATCACATCCTGGGGCTGTATTCGGTCCCAAGGGTTCGGCTGTTCGCCGATTAAAGTGGTACGCGAGCTGGGTTCAGAACGTCGCGAGACAGTTCGGTCCCTATCTGTCGTGGGCGCAGGATATTTGAGGAGCTCTGTCCTTAGTACGAGAGGACCGGGATGGACGTACCTCTGGTGCACCAGTTGTCATGCCAATGGCACGGCTGGGCAGCTATGTACGGAACGGATAAACGCTGAAAGCATCTAAGCGTGAAGCCGACTCCAAGATTAGATATCCCATCGTATAACGAGTAAGACCCCTTGAAGACTACGAGGTTGATAGGCTGCGTGTGTAAGTGCCGTGAGGCATTCAGCTTGGCAGTACTAATAGGTCGAGGGCTTGACCACAAGATTTCTTTGGTCAGCTGTGTAGTATATACTTTAACCCGATTGGTCATTCCAATATGAATTTAACTAATATCTCCTTAATCTTCTTTCCTTTATTCAGTTTTCAGGGTGTTTACCCTTTTATATACACCGAGTAATCGGTGGTTCATTTGAACTTTCAGCACCACATAATGTGGTGCTTTTTTGTTGCATTTTTTTAATTAATCCGACTGATAAAAATACATTATTGATAATAATACTCCTCTTGCTAAAAACGCTTATGATAATGCGTGCAAAGATCACAGCTATATAAAATAATTTGTTCCTATTAAAATTGAAAAAATAAAATCGGCGGAAGCAGTGTGAAAAAAGATTGCTTTCGCCGATTTGAGTTACGATACTTGTTAAACAAAATTATTGATATATTTATTTTGTGTTATATCACTAATAGCAGATGTATTGACTTTTTATTTTAAAGAAGATACAATGAAACTAACCGAAAAATCGTTTAATGATGCACTTTAATACAATTATAATTGTGGCAGTTTAAAAGTTTGTTAAAGACGATTGTTGAAAAGTCAGGAGAAATAAAATGAGGAAAAACAAGATAGAAATAAAAATAATAAGTATTGTATTGCTTATGTTGACGATACTATTAACAGTATCTTTCAATGTGTCCGCACTTGTGCTTTTTAATGTTAGAGATAATGCGGATATTTTTAGTATTCAGGAGGAGTCTAACTTAACAGACAAATTACGCAACTTTAGCTATAAATCTAATTGGGTGGCTGTTATATATACAAATAACGAAGGAAAAAACGAAGATAATATAAAAGATTTTGCAAACAATTTTTACGCAGAAAATTACGGTAAGGATAGAGCGGGTTTCGTTTTTACTGTGGACATGAAAGGAAAATGTTTTGATTTTCGTACAAAAGGTTCTGCAATGTATTATTTTGACGATAATAGCATTGACAAATTGCTTGATGAAGTTGAAAAGTTAATGAAAAATGGTGAGTACTATGAAGCCTCAGATTATCTTATTGATTATGTAGATGATTGCTATAAGCAAGGTATGCCTGAAAATGTCACTTATAATAATGTGGATTTAGAAGAAGATACAATGCCCACGAGGGATTATACAATTAAACCTGATAAAGGACAATTCACAAATCCTGTAAAATACATTGGCAAATCACTGGATGACATAACTCAAATATTTGGCGATGATTATGCTGAAATTGATGAACAAGATTCGGGTCTTACAAAGTTTATTTGTTATCCACGAACAGGTAATCCACTGCAATTTGGAATTGATTATAATACGAATGCTGTATCGTGTATTTATGTGTATTCATCTGATGAAATGACTGTTACATTGTTTGATGATATAACGAATAATTCAACTCTTTCGAATATAGAAAATTCAAATTCTCTCTATTCATACACTAAAAGAGTTTATTTTAATGCTCTTGATAATCGTACAGAGCAGGAGATTACATATAAAACTAATGACGGGATAGAATATGTTTTTACATGGACTGACTCTGATTTTGATAATGACCCGTGTTATCGTATTTTAATTCATCAAGGTGAAGTTCCTAATACTAAAGTTACACAGATTACAACTACAACTCCCAAAACTGAACCCGTTACTACAGAACCGTCAACCTCAGTTTCTATTATTGAAACCACTACAAGTGAAGGTGACAAGCCAAATACAGATAATGGATTTTTACAAACGGGTGTGATTCAGACTGCTTCGGTTGTGATTCTTGTAATTGTAGCTGTTGTATTTGCTGTGTTCTTTTGGTATAAGAAAAAAATAAATTAAAATTAACGGAGGGTTATTATGAAATTAAAATCTATGTTTATTTCTTCTATGATTGCAATGCTTGGCATTGTTTGTGTAGGATGTTCATCTCAACAAACAATTGATAATGCGGAAACAACCGTTTCGCCTGTTACACAAGCTGATACCGAAGTCACAATACCGTCATCAGCACCGGAGCAGACTACGGAACAATATACTACTTCTGTTTCAACTGAACCGCTGACAACTCGAAGAGTTGATTTGAATAAGTATGTTGGTTTATATTCATATAATCCAAATAATGAAGGGGATACAGGCAGTATTAAAGTTGGAATTTTGTCCATTGATGAAAATCAAGCTGAAATTGAAGTGATGAAGTCAAGTCCCAACTACGCCCACCTTGCAGGCGGTATATTTACAGGCATAATAACCGATGAAAACAGAATTGATTTTACTATGACAGACAGCTTTAGCAATGTATGTAGCGGGTATATATTGCTTTATGATGATAGCATTTATATGAAAAGCGATATTGTTGAGAAATCAGAGCCGTATATGTATGGTATGATAATCGACAATACAATTGAGAAAATTTCGGATAGCGTTTCAAAAAATGATTTTATTTAAAAATTTGGCGGAAGCAGTGTGAAAAATATTGCTTCCGCCGATGTGTTTAGATGATTGTAGTGTTGAAATGATTTTACAATCGATTCGATTGGTAGCCTTGCGACTATATTTCAGACGGAAATTCACTGAACTCCGCTACAGATTATGCACAACATTCATTATATCAAACTGTTGCGACACGCTGCATAACGAGTAGTTAAGATGAGATGATAACTTACCTCGGGTGTTAGGGTTGTTCCTTATCCTTACCATCTTCACGAACATGTGGCGGTGACACACCGGTTATATATGGATAGAGTTCTTCGTATGAATCAGCCTGTTCTTCGTTTTGTACAGCCGTTGGAATAAGCCCTGTACAATCCTGATTTGAACAGGTGTTAAGCTCTAAATCACTTGGTGTTAAAATCTTTTTGTAATCGAGTACTTTGCGTTTCATCTGCACACTTCCTTTGTTATAGTGTGCATAACTACAGATAAAATATACACTATTTATGCTAAAAACTGCACCCGTAAAATCAGGTGCAGTTGAATTCTTTTATTACTTTACAATAAGTTTCTTGATTTTGTACACATCGCCGTCCATAACCTTATATGTACTGCGGAGTTCGCCGTCAATCTCGGGGGAAATGCTCTGGTGAATGTACAGACTGTCGATACCGAAATCAGCCGCACCGCCGATATCGCTGATATAGTCGTTGCCAATCATAATTGACTCGCTCTTTTCAAGTCCGTAACGGTCAAAAAGTGTTTTGAAATATTTTTTGTCAGGCTTAGAACATTCTTCGTCAGAGCTGATGCAAATGCCGTCAAAATATTTTGTCAGATCAAACATATTCAGCTCATTTTCTGTGAATGAACGCTGTGCGTTTGAGAGAAGATAAATCTTTTTGCCTTTTGCCTTGAGAGTGTCAAGAAGATCAAGTACACCGTCATAAAGCTTGATGTACTTTGTTGAGTAGCAACGGAATGCCTCGGCAATAAAAAGTACCTCGGCTTTTGTAACCTTAACACCTTTCTGCGTGAAAAGCTTTCGGAAAACCTTTTCAATTTTAATGTCAACAACTTTTGTATCGGGAGACTTTTTGAGAACAGCCTCTTTTTCAGCCTGAACAAGTCTGTCATACTCCTCGTTAAGCTCGTCATAGGTGTAGTGTGCACCCTTGTAGGCATAGAGAATGGCAATTTTCTTCCACAAATCATCGTTCCATTCATCTGTATTAATGTCGATAAGAGTGCCGTATAAGTCAAAAATGTAATTATTGTACATTTTTTGTCCTCCGAAATAAATTTCTAACTTTTATGCATCTATTGTATCAGTTTTTTATCCTGATTGCAATAGCAGAATTTTTGTGTTATACTGAAGAAAACAGTATTTAATCGCATTTTTTGCATTTTTTAAAATTACGGGGTGAATTTATGACTAAAAAAGAAATTGCCGTGAACGCTGTTCATGCCTTGAAAAAAGAATATCCCGACGCAATATGTTCGCTTGTCTACACAGATCCGTTGCAGCTGCTCATTGCAACAAGGCTTGCCGCTCAATGTACGGACGCAAGGGTTAATATGGTCACTCCTTCGTTGTTTGACAGGTTCAAAACTGCTCAGGATTTTGCCGACTCAACTCCCGAAGAAGTTGCTGAGTATATAAAAAGCTGCGGACTTTATAAGACTAAATCAAAAGATATTGTTGAAATGGCAAGAATGCTTTGTGACGATTTCGGCGGTGTTGTTCCCGATAATATTGACGATTTGACAAAACTCCCGGGAATCGGCAGAAAGACCGCAAATCTTGTGTGCGGTGACATTTTCGGTCAGCCTGCGGTTGTGGTTGATACACATTGCATACGCATTACAAGAAGGCTCGGACTTCACGATTTAAAAGATCAGAAAAAGATTGAATTTGCATTGAGGGAGCTTTTGCCGCCCGATGAAAGCAACGATTTTTGTCACCGACTTGTTCTGCACGGCAGAGCAGTCTGCACCGCAAGAAAGGCAAAATGTGAAGAATGCTGTATGAACGGATTTTGCCCGAAAAAAATCTGACAGAGGGATTTGTATGGATAAGATGAAAGATATTAAGCTGATTGCACTTGACCTTGACGGCACAACTCTTGCCGACAGCGACACCTTGAGCAACAGAACGAAAACTGCCATTGAATCTGCGATCAAAAGCGGAATAACCGTTGTTGCGGCAAGCGGCAGACCGTTCGTTATGATGCCCGACAGCGTGATGAACATTGTCGGTCTGGACTATGCGATTACCTCGAACGGTGCTGTAATAAGCAAGTGCGGTAAAACGGTTCACCGTTCGCTGATTTTACCCGATGATGTGTTGAAAATTCTCGGTGCTGTGCGTAATGACGATGTTATTCTTGAGGGATTTATTGACGGATTTACATATGCCGATGTCAGATATGTGCATAGACCGCTTGACTACGGCTGTGAGCCTGAATATTTTGAGTACACCCGTTCATGCCACGGCAAAATTGTCGATATGAGAAGCTTTTTGAGCAGGCATAGAAATGAGCTTGACCTCATCAGCATTATAAGTACGGACGAAAAGCTTCGCAACAGGCTGTGGAGCAGTATCGAAAAGGCTTGCAGCAGCGTTGAAATTACGACTTCAACCGACCATTTTGTTGAGATTATGTCGGCAGAGGCCTCAAAGGCGAAGGCACTCCTGCGTTTGTGTGACTTTTTGAATATCGGCATGGAAAATGTCTGCGCCTGCGGAAATGCCGATAACGATGCCAATATGATTGCCGAGTCGGGACTCGGTGCTGCTGTTGAGAACGCAAGTCAAAAGTGCCTTGACCGTGCAGACATCGTGATTCCGTCAAATAATAACGACGGTGTTGCACAATTGATTGAGAAAATTCTTAAAAATTGATTGTAATAATGCGGCGGTAATTTCATATATAAAAAACAGTCGGGAAGACAATGCTTTGCATTTCGCAAATTGTCTTCCCGACTTTAATTTTACATTTTTAGTTATAGAGTTCCGCTCGGGCATTTTATTTTCGCCCTTATAAATACTATCTGCACGAACTGGGAACGGCGGCTCGCCGTTAGTGTCTGTATTCGTTGAGAATATCGTCAATTTCGCTCTCGCTTGAGTCCTGCTTTCTGTCAATGCCGGAAAGGTACTTATCGTAGTCAAAATCATCGTCAATGTCCTTGACTGTTTCCTGTTGTACAGGTGCGGCTCTGCGTGCAGGCTTTGACGGTCTGCGCTCCTGTCTGTGGGGATTTTTTTCGGTTTTTCTGCTTGATTTTGTCATAGTTTCAAGCTCTTGCTTCTCACGGCGTCTTGCTTCAAGAAGCATTTCTTCTGTTTCCTGTTGTTCAGCCTTTTCTTTCTGACGGCGTTTGTCGCCGAAGGCAAGATCACCGAGAAAAAGACCGAAGATACCTGAAACAAGGTAAACAACAAGAAGAATAAGATTAGTTGAAAGTGTGCCTGAAGAAAATCCGCCGTTGTAAATCAACATACTCGGCAGATAGATGATGGGCGCGATGAGCGCAAAGAGAAAGTCAAGGCCATGCTTTGAGCAATAATGGGCAGCACAGCCGATTGCTGTAAGCGGAAATATACAATCATAAGCAACAGGTGAGAATTTCTGCATTGCTGCAGGAATGAAAATAAGCGGCAAAAGCATATAAACAACAAAAACTATTACCACATAGGGAACATATTTTTTTATCATATCTGACATAATGGGCAAACTCCTATCATTTGTTTTTATTACAGTACCAATTATACATTGATAGCGCGCAAAATGCAAGGAATATTAAATAATGCGATTAAAAAGCTGATTGTAATGTGTCTGTAAAATATTTGAAAAGTGCATTTTTAATGTGTAAATCCGTTGACATAGCACACAAAAAAGAATAAAATAGATATATATGGGCTTTGCCCGAATTTTATGCAAATGAGGTGAAAACTTAATGGACGCAGACGGTAATAAAGGCGCTGTACCCGGGCGAAGTTGCAACAGAATGTGCGCTTGTGCGTTCATTTTGTTTTATTGATTTTGCTTTGTATTTTTATTTTGATTTGAATTGATTTAATTTAATACTTAGGGTGACACCGTCTTTACTTCCAATTGAATTAAAAAGGAGGAAAAGATGATGGAACAGGTTAATGTAACCCTTACCGAAACTATCAAGGTGCTGCTTGATGACAAAAAGTTCAGTACCTTGCGTGATATTCTGGTTACGATGAAACCGTACGATATTGCGGCGATTTTTGAAAACCTACAGGATGAAAAAATGCCGATTCTGTTTCGTATTCTGCCAAAAGAACTTGCGGCGGAAACCTTTGTCGAAATGGATGACGAAACTCAGGAATTTCTTATCCACGGCTTCAGCGACAGCGAACTGAAAGAGGTTGTCGATGAGTTATTTGTCGATGACGCCGTTGACCTTATTGAGGAAATGCCTGCCAATGTTGTAAAGCGTATTTTAAGACAGGCCGACAAGGATATGAGAAAGCAGATTAACGAGCTTTTGAAATATCCCGAGGACAGCGCAGGCTCGATTATGACAACCGAGTTTATTGTGCTTCGTCCCGATATGACGGCTGAAATGGCTATTAAAAGAATCAGAAGAACAGGTGTTGACAAGGAAACAATCTACACCTGCTATGTAACCGATGCCAACAACAAGCTTATCGGTATTACCACCGTAAAAGACCTTTTGCTTGCCGAGGATGACGAGCTTGTAAAGTCGATTATGGAGGAAAATGTTATTTCGGTAACTACTCTTGCCGATCAGGAGCAGGTTGCCCAGATGTTCTCAAACTATAACTTCCTTGCACTTCCCGTTGTTGACAACGAAAACCGACTTGTCGGTATCGTAACAATTGATGATGCTATTGATGTCATTCAGGAAGAGGCTACCGAGGATATTGAAAAGATGGCAGCCGTATTGCCGTCTGACAAACCGTATATGAAAACAAGCATTTTCGGTCTGTACAAAAAGAGAGTGCCGTGGCTGCTCATACTTATGCTTTCGGCAACCTTTACAAGTGCGATTATCTCATCATTTGAGGCTGTGCTTGCAAATGTGCTGATTCTCTCATCGTTTATCCCGATGATTACGGGTTCGGGCGGTAACGCAGGTTCTCAGTCGTCGGTTTCCGTAATCCGTGCGTTGTCGCTCGGCGAAATTCAGTTCAAAAGCATTTTTCTTGTGTTGTGGAAAGAATTCAGGGTGTCAATCCTCTGCGGTATTACGCTTGCGGCGGCAAACTTTGTAAAGCTGCTTTTGTTTGACCTCCACGGTCAGGAAAACGCGTTTATGATTGCCCTTGTAATTTCGCTTACGCTTGTCGGCACAATTATTATGGCAAAGCTTGTCGGCAGCAGCTTGCCTCTTTTGGCAAGCAAGGTCGGCTTTGACCCTGCCGTTATGGCGAATCCGCTTATTTCAACAGTCTGTGACTCGCTTTCGCTGCTTATCTATTTTGGCGTTGCAAAGCTGATTTTGCATCTGTGATTTTTTTAAATTGAAAGTTGAAAATGGAAAATTGAAAATTGTGGTCGGGAAGACAGTTTGCAAAATGCAAAACATTGTTTCCCGACCGTTTTAGTTTATATGAAATTAACTGTTTAATTTTCAATTAGCATAAAGGGCAGTCACATTGTCGTGACTGCCCTCTTGCTTTTGGTGATATTCTTATTAAAATTACTTATCTTCCTGAAGTGTGATTTCAACCTCACCGTTGCCCGATGATGAGCTGTAATATTTAACCTTGATTTTGTCTCCCGGCTTGTGGGTTTCAAGAATTGCGTAAACATCTGCAAAGCTTGTAATTGTTTCGCCGTCAACCTCTGTGATGATATCGCCTTCTTCAAGGCTTGTGCCGTCACACGGACCGCCCGAAACAATGCTTTGAACATAAATGCCCTGCGGAATGTTGTAATTTGATGCCTGCTCCGATGTTACCGCAATGCCCGAAATGCCGATTTTTACTCTGCCTTCGACATAGCCGTTCTTTACAAGTGTGTCAACAATGTTTTTTACTGTCTGTGACGGAATTGCAAAGCCCATGCCCTCGTATGTTTCGGAAACAATCTTTGAGGTTGTAATTCCGACAACCTGACCGTAGTAGTTTACAAGCGGACCGCCCGAGTTGCCGGGATTGATTGCGGCATCGGTCTGAATGTACTTTGTAAGGCTTGATGTTGAAAGCTTTCTGTCAAGCGCCGAAATAACGCCCTTTGTTGTTGTGTTCTGATAGTCAAGACCGCCGGGGTTACCGACCACGATAATGTCCTGACCGACTTCAAGCTGTGACGAATCACCGAATGTTGCAGGAGTAAGTCCCTTTGCATCGTCCATTTTGAGAACTGCAATGTCGGTTCTTGAATCGTAGCCAACAACACCTGCCTTGTATACCTTGCCGTCAGATGTTACAACTCTGATTGCATAGGCTGTTTTGCTGTTGCCGATTACATGAGCGTTTGTAATAACATAGCCGTCCTGTGAGAAGATGATTCCGCTTCCCTGTGAAGATGCGGTTGTTGTGTCAGCCTGATCGGGAACATCGTCCGAGTAACAAAGAATGCCGACTACCGAGTCCGAAACCTCTTCGGTTGCCTTTGCGGCTGTGTAACTGCCGTTTGTTTTTGCGTCCTTTGGATTGCTTTCAAGCTTCATACCCGAATAGCTTTTGTTAGTTTTGTCGCTGTAATCCGATTCATCGTGAGTTTTGCCCTGTGATGAGGTGTTAGGAAGGGTTTCAAACGGTGTTGTGCTGTCTTCGTTCGGAAGTCTGAACGAATTGCCCGAATCGCTTCGGTCGCTGTTTGAATCTTCTTTTATGCCAACCGAAAATCCGTATACCATCATACCGATAAAACCGATTGCAAGAAGCGAACAGAGAACGATAATCAATGCAACTATTCCGCCATTTGTTTTCTTTTGTGGGTACTGTGCGTACATCTGCGGATTGTACTGCGAATTATATTGATTATATGTACCGTTGTTGCCGTAAGGCGGCTGTCCGTACATGTTTTGCTGATACGGCGGTACATTCTGATTGTATCCTGTGTTGTTTTGATACTGTCCGTACTGCTGACTGTTCTGATTATACTGCTGATTCTGTCCGCTGTAGGGATACTGACCGTAACCGTACTGCCACGGCTGAGTAGAGGGATTTTGATTCTGCGGCGGAACATTTTCGTTCTGATTTGCATTGCCGGACATATTCGGTGTGTTGTTGCCGAAAGCATTACTATTGTACTGTGTGCTGCTTTGAGGCGGAACATTTTGAACCTGCTCCGTATGTGTTTCGGGTTCGGAAACGGGACTTGTCTGTTCCGTGTTCATACTATTGTTTTGTACGGGCTTTTCGGTGAACGGCTTCTGCGGTTCAAACCCTCCCATATTGTTGTTGTCAAAATTGTCCATAAAAGTTACTCCTACATTTATTTGTTGCCGTGGGGTACAAACTGCGTTTGTCCTTAAGTAATGAAACAAAATTTTTTGCAAGCAAATTGCCGAAATAAACAAATATTTCGTAGGGGCGGATATCATCCGCCAGTCACTATATCGGTTGTTTTGTTATATTTATAAAACTTTGTTTGCAATAAAATATCTGTCATTACTTGCGGTCGCAAGACTACCTCTACGGGATAGTTTACAAAAAATATTATCATACAACGCTTGACCAAAATCAAGTATCGTAATTTACAGTTATATTATACCTTTTCATAAAATGAAAATCAACCTTGTTGTGTTACGGAAGTGTGAGTTTATTTTGAAAGTTTAGTGATAATTGACTAAAACAGGACAAAATGAAGATTTTTTCGACTAATTGTTAAAATTTTCACTAAATCTTCTTTTTAGGTCTTTATATTTTCAAAAATATATTGTATAATAAACTTAAATCGGCAGGTGGGGACGCTTGTCTGCTGAAATTTTTTACAAAAGGAAGATTAAAATGCCATTAGTAAACGCTAAAGAAATGCTTACAAAAGCAAAGGCAGGCCACTATGCAGTAGGTCAGTTCAACATCAACAACCTTGAATGGACAAAATCAATTCTTTTAACAGCACAGGAACTCAACTCACCTGTTATCCTCGGTGTATCTGAGGGTGCCGGTAAATATATGTGCGGCTACAAAACAGTCGTTGGTATGGTAAACGGTATGCTCGAGGAACTCAACATCACAGTTCCTGTTGCTCTCCACCTTGACCACGGTTCATACGAAGGTGCTAAGAAGTGCATCGAAGCCGGTTTCAGCTCAATCATGTTCGACGGTTCACACTATCCGATCGAAGAAAACATTGAAAAAACAAAGGAACTCGTTGCAACTTGTAACAAGCTCGGTCTTTCACTTGAGGCTGAGGTTGGTGCAATCGGCGGCGAGGAAGACGGCGTAATCGGCATGGGCGAATGCGCAGATCCTAAGGAATGCAAAATGGTTGCAGACCTCGGCGTAACAATGCTCGCAGCAGGTATCGGTAACATTCACGGTAAGTATCCTGCAAACTGGAAGGGCCTCAGCTTTGAAACTCTTGACGCTATCCAGCAGCTTACAGGCGAGATGCCGCTCGTTCTCCACGGCGGTACAGGTATCCCTGCTGATATGATCAAGAAGGCTATCTCACTCGGCGTTTCAAAGATCAATGTTAACACAGAGTGCCAGCTTGCATTTGCAGCAGCTACAAGAAAGTACATTGAAGAGGGCAAGGATCTCGAAGGCAAGGGCTTCGATCCAAGAAAGCTCCTCGCTCCCGGTGCAGAGGCTATCAAGGCTACTGTTAAGGAAAAGATGGAACTCTTCGGTTCGGTTAACAAGGCTTAATTGTAAGCACGCAAACTTAATCTTTACAAAAATTTCAGGGACAGCAAAACGCTGTCCCTGTTTTTATGTTATGTTCGGTCAACTCGGTTGCATTATAAGACGGTTGTAAAGTCAATTGCTACATCAAAACGGATTGTAATTGTCACTTTAAAATATAAATTGGGTTGACAAATGCGATAATCGGTACTATAATAATTGTCAACTGATAAAATAATTTGGTTGACAATCTGCAAAACAAAAGAAGCGGTTTTGCAAAGGAGAGGTAATTTTATGACAGAAGCAAAAACAAACAGTAAATCAAAAAGTAATGTATTAAGCCTTGTGTATATGGCGATGTTCGTCGCAATCATCACAGTGTGCGCACAGATTCAGATTCCGATGACAGTTCCGTTCACACTTCAGACTCTCGGTATCTTTATGGCGGCGGCTATGCTCGGTTGGAAAAGAGGACTCATCAGCGTTGCGGTTTATGTTCTCCTCGGTGCAATCGGTGTTCCCGTGTTTGCAGGATTCTCAGGCGGAATCGGCGTTCTCGGCGGTCCGACAGGCGGTTATATCATCGGTTTCCTCTTTACGGCGCTTATCGTTGGACTTATGACTGATTTTCTCGGCAGAAAGCTTTGGGTGCTTGCGGTTTCAATGGTTGCAGGCCTTGCAGTATGCTACCTTTTCGGCACAATCTGGTTTATGATTGCAATGCATACAGACTTTGTTGCCGCACTTCTCACCTGCGTTGTTCCGTTCCTTCTTGCAGATGCTGCAAAGATTGTTGTTGCAACAGTTTTGGTGAATCGTCTTGACAAAATCGTTAAGCTTTAAGTTCAGACCGCATCACAGCCTTTGTGTGCAGTTTTTTGAAGGCAAGGGTTACAGCGATGAATTTGTCTGCGGAATGGCAAAAATAGTGTCGGTTCTTGAAAATAACAACGCAAACCTTACGCTTACGGGCGGTTGTGACGAAATTTGTTCATCGTGTCCGAACCGTGACAACGGCAGCTGCGATGTTACTGGCAAGGCGTCATGCTATGACAAAAGATGTCTTGATTTACTCGGAATGAAAATCGGCGATACTGCCGATTGGAAAGAGCTTTCGAGAATTGCAAGGGAAAATATAATTTTAAAAGACAGGCTTTCGCAGGTGTGCGGCGACTGCAAATGGTCGCATATATGCCGTGATAAAGCCGATAAAATGAAAAGTCTTCATTAATCCTCATAGATATATCATGATAAAAGACCTCTCGATTTTCGAGAGGTCTTTTGTTTACGGCGAGCCGCCGTTCCCTGTTTGTGCAGACAGTTTGTATATTTTAAAACATATTTTGCCCGAGCAAATATTTGTAATTGTCTTTGCAATTTGTGTTGTAGGGGCGTTCATCGGACGCCCGCAAGCAATGGCAGAAATATTGTGATCGAAATAAATTATATGAATGAAACAGAGTTATCGAAATAACGCAGCGGCGAACCGTGTTCGCCGCTACATTAGAATACACGATTTTTATCACATCAAAACATATATGTTTAAACAAAACCATTCATCAAGCGGGCGTCCAATGAACGCCCCTACAGGTTGGTACAGACAATAACAATTTTACGCTCGGGCATTTTTAGTTTTCTATTGTACAAACTATCTTCACGAATTGGCTGTCGA
>NZ_NNSR01000050.1 GCF_002834225.1 Ruminococcus bromii
ATTAGTTAAATTCATATTGGAATGACCAATCGGGTTAAAGTATATACTACACAGCTGACCAAAGAAATCTTGTGGTCAAGCCCTCGACCTATTAGTACTGCCAAGCTGAATGCCTCACGGCACTTACACACGCAGCCTATCAACCTCGTAGTCTTCAAGGGGTCTTACTCGTTATACGATGGGATATCTAATCTTGGAGTCGGCTTCACGCTTAGATGCTTTCAGCGTTTATCCGTTCCGTACATAGCTGCCCAGCCGTGCCATTGGCATGACAACTGGTGCACCAGAGGTACGTCCATCCCGGTCCTCTCGTACTAAGGACAGAGCTCCTCAAATATCCTGCGCCCACGACAGATAGGGACCGAACTGTCTCGCGACGTTCTGAACCCAGCTCGCGTACCACTTTAATCGGCGAACAGCCGAACCCTTGGGACCGAATACAGCCCCAGGATGTGATGAGCCGACATCGAGGTGCCAAACCTCCCCGTCGATGTGGACTCTTGGGGGAGATCAGCCTGTTATCCCCAGGGTAGCTTTTATCCGTTGAGCGACGGCATTTCCATTCACATACCGCCGGATCACTAACTCCAACTTTCGTTACTGCTCGGGCCGTCACCCTCGCAGTTAGGCTAGCTTTTGCGTTTACACTCAGAGGCACGGTTTCCGTCCGTGCTGAGCTAACCTTTGAGCGCCTCCGTTACCTTTTCGGAGGCGACCGCCCCAGTCAAACTGCCCACCTGACAATGTCCCCCGACCGGTTTCACGGCCGCAGGTTAGAATTCCAGAAACCTAAGGGCGGTATCCCAACATCGACTCCACACAAGCTGACGCTCATGTTTCCCAGTCTCCCGCCTATCCTGTACATAGATTTCCGAAACCCAATATCAGGCTACAGTAAAGCTCCATGGGGTCTTTCCGTCTTGCCGCAGGTAACCGGCATCTTCACCGGTACTACAATTTCGCCGGGTGGGTAGTTGAGACAGTGCCCAGATCGTTACACCATTCGTGCGGGTCGGAACTTACCCGACAAGGAATTTCGCTACCTTAGGACCGTTATAGTTACGGCCGCCGTTTACCGGGGCTTCAATTCGGAGCTCTCACTCCTCCTCTTAACCTTCCGGCACCGGGCAGGTGTCAGCCCCTATACTTCATCTTTCGATTTGGCAGAGACCTGTGTTTTTGCTAAACAGTCGCCTGGGCCTATTCTCTGCGGCTCTTTCGAGCACTCCTTATTCCGAAGTTACGGAGTCAATTTGCCGAGTTCCTTAACTACCCTTCTCCCGCTGGCCTTAGAATTCTCTTCCTGTCCACCTGTGTCGGTTTGCGGTACGGGCATCTGCTTCTATACGCAAAGCTTTTCTCGCCTTCAGCCAAGTGTGCTTCCCTACTCTAATTTCGGTCCCTTACGCCCGGGTCAACCAACGCCCGGGTCACACCCTTTTGAAGTGTCCCTTTGCTTAAATTACAGATGGTTACGGAATATCAACCGTATGTGCATCGGCTACGCCTTTCGGCCTGACCTTAGCTCCCGACTTACTTGGAGCGGACGAACCTTCCTCCAAAAACCTTAGACTTTCGGCCATTAAGATTCTCACTTAATTCTCGCTACTTATTCCGGCATTCTCACTTCTGTATAGTCCACCGCCGCTTTCGCTACGACTTCTCCCCATACAGAACGCTCTCCTACCATACATTAGATGTATCCCAAGCTTCGGTGTATAGTTTAGCCCCGTTAAATTTTCGGCGCAGAGTCACTCGACCAGTGAGCTATTACGCACTCTTTTAATGAGTGGCTGCTTCTAAGCCAACATCCTGGTTGTCTGTGCAATTCCACATCCTTTTCCACTTAACTATACTTGGGGACCTTAGCTGTGGGTCTGGGCTGTTTCCCTTTTGACAATGAAACTTATCTCCCACTGTCTGACTCCTGAAAAACGATTATCCGGCATTCTTAGTTTGATAAGGTTCAGTAACCTCTCGGCCCCTAGCCAATTCAGTGCTTTACCTCCGGTAATCTATTTCAAGGCTAGCCCTAAAGCTATTTCGGAGAGAACCAGCTATCTCCGGGTTCGATTGGAATTTCTCCGCTACCCACAGTTCATCCGCTACCATTTCAACGGGAGTCGGTTCGGTCCTCCATAAAGTTTTACCTTTACTTCAACCTGACCATGGGTAGGTCACCCGGTTTCGGGTCGAATACAACCGACTTCATACGCCCTTTTCAGACTTGCTCTCGCTGCGGCTTCACACCTTAAGTGCTTAACCTCGCCGGTTACATTCACTCGCCGGACCATTCTACAAAAGGTACCCGATCGCTCTTTGATGAGCTTTCGGTGCTTGTAAACACAAGGTTTCAGGTTCTTTTTCACTCCCCGTCAGGGGTACTTTTCACCTTTCCTTCACAGTACTTCTTCACTATCGGTCACCGAGTAGTATTTAGGCTTGGAGGATGGTCCCCCCGTATTCCCACCGGGTTTCACGTGTCCGGCGGTACTCTGGATACAGATGGCTGTTCAGGCTTTTCGTGTACAGGACTCTCACCTTCTTCGGTTGGACTTCCCATTCCATTCCACTAAACCTTTACAATACCGTTTTCTGTCCGAACCCCGAAAGTATTACTACTCTCGGTTTGGCCTCTTCCGCGTTCGCTCGCCACTACTTACGGAATCTCAGTTGATTTCTCTTCCTCGCCCTACTTAGATGTTTCAGTTCAGGCGGTTCCCCTCATATACCTATGTATTCAGTATATGATGACAAGACTTTCCTCTTGCCGGATTGCTCCATTCGGAAATCTGCGGATCAAAGCCCACTTACGGCTCCCCGCAGCTTATCGCAGTTAGTCACGTCCTTCTTCGGCTCTCGGTGCCAAGGCATTCCCCTTGTGCTCTTTGTAGCTTGACCATTATGAGATATCTTTGGTTCTTCTTTTTCTTGTAATGTTAATTACTCTTTTCGCAGTTTAATAAGCCTTTAGTTTATTTATAACTAATCTTCTTATTACCCTTAAGCTTAATTGTAGTATTTTTTACCTATGGTTTACGCATTCAAATTATCATTTGAGTTTGTTTACCTGTATAACTAATACTTTTCTCGCTTTATCTGCTTCTTTATTCAGTTTTCAAGGTGCTTTTTAGAAGAGATTTTAGACTTGATGATGTCAAGCCTCGTTGTTCTTCGCTTCTCCTCAAATAACTCCCACTCGTCTAATATGTTTCAATCACTTGCGTGATTTTCACATCTTAGTCCTCGCCGGTCGTTATTTTCGGGCTCCGAACCTCGGCTCTTCTATATGGTGGGCTTAAGTGGACTCGAACCACCGACCTCACGCTTATCAGGCGTGCGCTCTAACCGGCTGAGCTATAAGCCCATATTGGTTTGGCTCGTTATTTCTTAAGCCGTATTTTTAAGAATAGCTGTTGCTTGATGATGTCAAGCCTCGTTGTTCTTTGCTTCTCCTCAAATAACTCCCACTCGTCTAATATATTTCAATCACTTGCGTGATTTTCATATCTTAGTCCTCGCCGGTCGTTATTTTCGGGCTACGAACCTCGGCTATTCTTAATGGTGGAGATAAGCGGGATCGAACCGCTGACCCCCTGCTTGCAAAGCAGGTGCTCTCCCAGCTGAGCTATACCCCCGTATATCTCGGG
Organism: Ruminococcus bromii; assembly: GCF_002834225.1. Classification (GTDB taxonomy): domain Bacteria; phylum Bacillota; class Clostridia; order Oscillospirales; family Acutalibacteraceae; genus Ruminococcoides; species Ruminococcoides bromii. The sequence goes on from NZ_NNSR01000050.1 coordinate 3,651, forward strand.
CAGGACCCTGAAAATTAAACAACGAGTTTTGAAAAGAAATCTTTCGTAATGCTGACCTTGGAATTTAAACCAGCTTGTTTCATCTGATTTGGTCTCCATAGAAAGGAGGTGATCCAGCCGCACCTTCCGATACGGCTACCTTGTTACGACTTCACCCCAGTCGCCAATCCTACCTTCGGCAGCGTCCTCACGAGGTTGGACTACTGACTTCGGGTATTACCGGCTCCCATGGTGTGACGGGCGGTGTGTACAAGGCCCGGGAACGTATTCACCGCGGCATTCTGATCCGCGATTACTAGCAATTCCATCTTCATGCAGGCGGGTTGCAGCCTGCAATCTGAACTGAGAATGTTTTTAGGGGTTTGCTCCACATCACTGTCTTGCTTCCCTCTGTTAACATCCATTGTAGTACGTGTGTAGCCCAGGTCATAAGGGGCATGATGATTTGACGTCGTCCCCACCTTCCTCCGTTTTGTCAACGGCAGTCCTATTAGAGTGCTCTTGCGTAGCAACTAATAGCAAGGGTTGCGCTCGTTGCGGGACTTAACCCAACATCTCACGACACGAGCTGACGACAACCATGCACCACCTGTCTCAACTTTCCCCGAAGGGCACCTAATGTATCTCTACTTCGTTAGTTGGATGTCAAGACCTGGTAAGGTTCTTCGCGTTGCTTCGAATTAAACCACATACTCCACTGCTTGTGCGGGCCCCCGTCAATTCCTTTGAGTTTCAACCTTGCGGCCGTACTCCCCAGGTGGATTACTTATTGTGTTAACTCCGGCACGGAAGGGGTCAGACCCCCCACACCTAGTAATCATCGTTTACAGCGTGGACTACCAGGGTATCTAATCCTGTTTGCTACCCACGCTTTCGTGCCTCAGCGTCAGTTAAAGCCCAGCAGGCCGCCTTCGCCACTGGTGTTCCTCCCCATCTCTACGCATTTCACCGCTACACGGGGAATTCCGCCTGCCTCTACTTCACTCAAGCTCTACAGTTTCAAATGCAGTTTATGGGTTGAGCCCATAGATTTCACATCTGACTTGCAAAGCCGCCTACGCACCCTTTACACCCAGTAAATCCGGACAACGCTTGCTCCCTACGTATTACCGCGGCTGCTGGCACGTAGTTAGCCGGAGCTTATTCATTAAGTACCGTCATTTTTCGTCCTTAATAAAAGAAGTTTACAATCCGAAAACCTTCATCCTTCACGCGGCGTTGCTGCGTCAGGGTTGCCCCCATTGCGCAATATCCCCCACTGCTGCCTCCCGTAGGAGTCTGGGCCGTGTCTCAGTCCCAATGTGGCCGTTCAACCTCTCAGTCCGGCTACCGATCGCGGTCTTGGTGAGCCGTTACCTCACCAACTAACTAATCGGACGCGAGTCCATCTTCAAGCGATAAAATCTTTGATATCAGAACCATGTGGTTCCGATATGTCATGCGGTATTAGCATTCTTTTCAGAATGTTATCCCCCTCTTGAAGGCAGGTTACTCACGCGTTACTCACCCGTCCGCCACTAAACTAAATCAAATTCATTCCGAAGAAATCTTTCAAAACAGTTCCGTTCGACTTGCATGTGTTAGGCACGCCGCCAGCGTTCGTCCTGAGCCAGGATCAAACTCTCTAAAATTTGTATCTCAACAGCCTTTCAGCTGTTCAAATCAATTTCAGAGCTTTAATCGCTCATTGACGAATATGTCACTGACTATATCCGTAATTCCTGATGCTTTTTAGTGTACATCTCACTGTAATTCTTTGAGCTTTCCTCAAAGTCATTACGGGTTTCTTTAC
>NZ_NNSR01000051.1 GCF_002834225.1 Ruminococcus bromii
GTTACCCCAACTATTGACATTAAGCCTAATATTATTGCAGTACTACCATTACACGCTATGATTATCGCTATTTATTTTATAACTTTTCCTATTCAGTCATTTTCTTGATATCGTCATATGAATATGTTTTCTCTGTTGTTTCGGAACTGTCAGTAATCATCTGAACAAATTTATTGTCGCCATCAGCATATAACTGACCTGTATAAGAAACTCTTTCATATGCACCGTTCGGCAACGGACTATTCTTAGGAGTTTGAACTAAACACAGTATCAAATCATCCGACTTTTGAACCGTTTTTTCACCGTCAATTGTTTCTTTAAGAAAAGTCGTTTTAATTTCCTCTGCACTTAAATTTTTAAATCGAAACGCATCATTATGTCCTTCAATATGTTCACTAAGCGGAATATATCCACCCAAATTAAATACTGATATTACATCTCCGACTTTTAAATTTCCTTTTAATGTGTCAGTTATCAGGACATCTAATTTTGTCCAAGCAACGCCTTCATAGCTTGTATAAGCCACATTTTGAACTGTTACACGGATCACATCATCCGATATTGATATTAATTTCTTAAGGTCATTTTGATAAAGTTCATCAGGTGTTGAAGCAAGTTCAATTACATTGCAGTCAGAATCGGGAACGCTATAGTTCTTTTCCAAATTCACAGACAAATCTCTTAGCACTCCAACATTTGCATTACTCGAATTATTGGTGTTATTTGAAGAGTCTTTACAGCCGATGATAGTAAAACAAGCTATTATTAACATAAGGAATAATAAAAATGCTTTTTTCATAATTAATTACCTCCTCTATCTATAAACTGTATTTTTGTGATTTGTGCAATTTCTACATTTTCATAGTAACGCATAAAGTTAATTTTGTCAACTAATGTTTTTACACCTTAATATGATTAAAAAAACAAGCGACAGAATAATTCCTGTCGCTTGTAATTATTATATATTCTGTTTTTTCGGGTTACCCCAACTATTGACATTGAGCCAAAACAGTCCACAGGACTGTTTTCTTAACGCTCACCTTCTCGCCCGATTTAGCAGTAAATTTAGATAAAAAAGA
>NZ_NNSR01000052.1 GCF_002834225.1 Ruminococcus bromii
TCTCGTTGTTCAATTTTCAAGGTCCTACGCACTTTCAAGGCTTGTTTGCTTTCTTCATTTGAAGTCGCACACCTCAGCAGTGTAAGAGTTATTATACTACACTGTTTTGATTTTGTCAAGCTCTTTTTAAAAGTTTTTTAAAAAGTTTTTTCAGCTTTTAAAATCAAAACCGAGCAACACTTTTGATTACTTTCTGAATGTTGACCCTCCGCTTCCGTGCGTTCTACACTCTTTCACCGTCCGTGTTTTCTCTTGTCTGCCTCGCCTCTCAGCGCAACAGTTGATATTATATCAGCACTTCCTTCTTTTGTAAACCCCTTTTTGACAATTTTTTTATCTTTTTTACATTATCGGCAAATTCTACATTTTAAACTCACTTGTTGTTTATTTTATCCCAAAATTCACTATATACACCCTTTTTTTAAAAATACTTTATTCGACAGATTTTCAAAACAATTTTCTTGACAAAGAATGGATACATATATATAATAGTATTAACAAATGAATCCCCTTAAAAACATTGACGGGAACAAGATGCAAATGAACCGGCAAAGAGAGCTGACGGTTGGTGCGAGTCAGCATGGAACATTGTATGGATAGCTCATCCCCGAGTTTTTCGTGTGAAGTGTATATACTATTATATATGTAATGCGAAACGCAAGACTGCGTTATCGGTCGGGACTTTGTCAGAAGTCTTTAAGGAGAACACAGTGATGTGTTCTTGAATACGGGTGGTACCACGGATTTTATTCGTCCCTTTGTTTAGGGGGGGCGATTTTTTTGTGCTATTTAACAGGAGGTTATTATATGAAACCATCATTTGAAAAGTACATTCCATTTAAGCAGATCAATCTGCCGGACAGACAGTGGCCAAACAATACTATAACAAAAGCACCTATCTGGTGCAGTGTTGACCTTCGTGACGGTAATCAGGCGCTTGTCGATCCTATGAACCTTGAAGAAAAGCTCGAATTTTTCCACGCACTTTGCGATATGGGCTTTAAGGAAATCGAAATCGGTTTTCCGAGTGCGTCAGAAACAGAATACGAAATCTGCCGTGAGCTTATCGAAAACAACCACATTCCCGATGATGTAACAATTCAGGTTCTTGTTCAGGCAAGAGAGCATCTTATCAGAAAAACTTTTGAGGCTGTTAAGGGTGCTAAGAATGTTATCGTTCATTTCTACAACTCAACTTCAACTCTCCAAAGAAAAGTTGTTTTCAAAACAGATATGGACGGTGTAATCAAAATTGCCGTTGACGGTGCAAAGCTCATTAAACAGCTTACGGATGAATATGACGGAGATACTAACTTTAGATTTGAATATTCTCCCGAAAGCTTCAGCGGTACTGAGCCTGAAAACGCTGTTGAAATCTGCGACAGGGTTATCGAGGCACTCGGTTCGACTGCCGAAAACAAGTTGATTGTCAATCTTCCGAATACTGTTGAGATGTGTACGCCGAACACATATGCAGATCAGATTGAATACTTTGTAAGAAATCTTAAACATCGTGACGCCGCTATCATCAGTATCCACCCACACAATGACCGTGGATGCGGTGTTGCCGCAGGCGAACTTGCATTGCTTGCAGGTGCTGAAAGAGTTGAGGGTACACTCTTCGGCAACGGTGAGCGTACAGGTAATATGGATATCGTTACAATGGGACTTAATATGTTCACACAGGGCGTTGATCCTAAGCTTGACTTTTCAAATCTTCCAAAGCTCCGTGAAATCTACGAGCGTTGCACAAATATGAAGATTGACCCTCGTCAGCCATATATCGGCGAGCTTGTATTTACTGCATTCTCGGGCTCACATCAGGACGCTATCAACAAGGGTATGAAGTATATGAAAGAGAGCGGAACTGATTACTGGGAAATTCCGTATCTTCCGATTGACCCTGCCGATGTCGGCAGAGAGTATGAGCCGATTATCAGAATCAACTCACAGTCCGGTAAGGGCGGTGCGGCTTTTGTTATGAACAACAACTTCGGTTATGACCTTCCGAAGAGAATGCATCCCGAATTTTCAAAGCTTGTTCAGGCAAAATGTGAGGAGCTCGGCAGAGAGCTTATTCCGAAAGAGTTGTTTGAGGTGTTCGAGAAGAATTATCTTGAGCATAAGCAGAAATATGTTCTCTCAAGCAGAAAAATTTACGAAGAGAGCGAAAACGGCAATGATTATGTTCACTTCAAGGGCAAGATGAAGATTAACGGCAACGAAGAGGTTTCTCTCAGCGGTGTCGGCAACGGTCCTATTGACGCATTCTTCAATGCAATCAAAAAGGTCGGTCTTGACAAGTACGAATTCATCTCATACAGTCAGCACGCAATTTCTCAGGGTTCTGACTCAAAGGCTGTTTCATATATCGAACTCAAAAAGCCTGACGGAAAGAATATCTTCGGCATCGGCATTGACTCAAATGTCAATGTTGCATCGGTACTCGGTGTTCTCAACGCAATCAACAGAGCCGAGGCTTAATCAATTTAACAATTCAATTTTCAGGGCTGTGCGAATGTGCAGTCCTGTTTTTTATGAAACAAGATGTTAATAATTGACTTTTGAAACGCAGACATATATAATGTAAACATATAATCGCAAATAGAAATTGTAGGGGTTAAAATGAAAAAGAAAGTAATTATAATTATTGCAGTGGTTTGTGTAGCGATTATTGCCGTTGTCGGTACAATCTTCGGCGTAAATGCTTACAACAATTACACCATACAGCAACAGACAGAACAGCAAGTCAAAAGTATTGACGATACATACTCAAAATTTACAAAGGAAACCGACAGAGCCAAAAAGTTAGTTATATTATCCGATTTCATTAAGAACAAGCCATCAACAAGTGATGAAATCAAGGTTGAAGTGTTAAACTCTGTTGAGCCAAAGTACAATGAAACACTTGCAAAAATGCAAAAGTTTTTCACAGATGATTATGATAAGACAATAAAAGATAACACTATTGACAGCAAAACTCTTAAAAAAACTAACGATAAAAAGAAGTTGCAGTCTTGTATTGATAATCTTGAGGCTTTAAAGAAAACAATTGATTCCGAAAAAAGCAATGTATTCTATAAAAAGGATATTGGCAACTACGATAAAAAGCCTGACGAATTGATTAGTTCGTATAATGACAGAATAACTGCTATTGAAAAAGCCGAAGCTGAAGCAAAGGCTAAAAAAGAAGCCGAGGCAAAAAAGAAAGCCGAAGAAAAAGCTAAACAGGAAAAGAAGAAGCAAACCGAGAGCAGTAACACAAACAACACCGATAACTCCTACAGTGATAATACAAACAGTTACAGCGACAGCGGAAACAGCTACGACAACGGTGACAATAATTACAGTTCTAACGATAGTAACTACAGCAGTGGAAATAATTACAACTATGATTCAAGCAATTCATCATCAGGCTCATCCGAAAAGCATTACGATAGCTGGTATGAAAGCGAAGAAGGAAAAAGTTATTTTGATGAAAGTACTGGAGAAGCATGGGACAATAATGGAAACACTTGGAATTATAAAGATGTGCAAGAATGGTTTTAATATTTTAAATTTTAATTATAATTATTTTTTATTTTATTTCTATTTTTAACAACCTGTTATAAAACTTTTATCGGTCGGATAATTTATTAAAATTGTCCGACCGTTTTTTGCGTAAAGCATTCTCCAATTTTTTGTTTAATGTAAAATTCAAATACCGCTTTCAGAAAAATGTTACAAATCACCTTTAAAAATCAAGAATTTCGTTACAAATGATTGAATATTTTCAAGAATAATGTTACACTACAATTAAGAGGTGATTTTATGCTTCAAAGAAAAGCCTATGAACATTTAGTAAAATGGAAAAATACACCCGATAAAAAAGCTCTGCTCATTACAGGAGCAAGGCAAATCGGCAAAACATATATTATAAGAAAATTTGCAGAAGAAAATTATTCAAACTTTATCGAGATAAATTTCATCACAAATCCCGATGCCGCAAAGATTTTCAACGGAGATTTGAATGCTGAAACGATACTGATTAATCTAACCGCATACACACAAAAGCCCTTGGTAAAGGGAGATACTTTGATTTTCTTTGACGAGATACAGGAATGTCCGTCTGCAAGAACGGCAATTAAATTTCTTGTAGATGACGGGCAGTTTGATTACATTGAATCGGGTTCACTGCTTGGAGTAAGATATAAAGAAGTAAAGTCCTATCCCGTCGGTTACGAAGAAAACTACCGTATGTATCCGCTTGATTTTGAAGAATTTGCAACTGCAAACGGTATTCAGCCACAAACGATAGAATATTTAAAGAAATGTTACGACAATAAAGAAATGGTTACGGAAGCAGTTCATCAATCAATGCTGAAGCTTTTTCAATACTATATTATTGTCGGCGGAATGCCTGCGGTTGTACAGAAATTTGTTGATACAAAAGACATCAGCGAGGTCTTGAAAATTCAAAAAGATATTCTCGACTTGTACAGACAGGATATTTCAAAATATTCCGACAACAACAAAGAGAAGATAAAGAGCATTTTTGATTTAATTCCCGCTCAGCTTAATGACAGGAACAGAAGATTTACACTTTCCGATATTAAAAATTCTGCACGAATGTTGAGATACGAAACAAGTTTCAACTGGCTTGCAGACGCAGGAGTTGCTCTCCCCTGTTACAACATAACCGAACCCGTACTGCCGCTTGAGCTCAACCTACAGAACAATCTTTTTAAACTGTTCTTGTGTGATACGGGACTGCTTTGTGCCGCATCAATGGGAAACATTCAGTTTGACATACTGTCGGGAGATTTGTCCGTTAATATGGGAAGCATTCTCGAAAATGTATTTGCTCAGGAGCTTGTTTCAAACGGTTTTCTTTTAAGATATTTCAATAAGAAGAATATCGGTGAAATTGATTTTATCGTTCAAAAAGGTAAGTCAGCCGTACCGATTGAAATTAAGTCGGGCAATGACTACACAAAACACAAGGCATTGGATAACTTGATTTCAAAGCAGAGTTGGAACATAAACAGCGGTATTGTGTTCTGCAAGGGCAATTTGGAAATTGAAAACGGCATAACATATTATCCATGGTATATGTCAATGTTTTTCAAACAGGAAACACTTCCCGAACATCTGAAAGTTAATGTTGATATTGTAAACATCTGATAATCGACAATTGCAGGACTGTGCTTATGTGCAGTCCTGTTTTTTATGCTCTGAATCGTCCATAATAAGCCTGTGAGCGAAAAATAGGGGCATACAGCTAACCACATAGCTATATGCCCCTGAAAATCGGTTTTAAAGCTTATTTCATGCTGTTTTCGTAAGACTCGATCATCTTTTTAACCATCTGACCGCCTACAGAACCTGCTTCTCTTGCAGAAATGTCGCCGTTATATCCCTGTTTGAGGTTTACGCCTACTTCGTTG
>NZ_NNSR01000053.1 GCF_002834225.1 Ruminococcus bromii
ATCACATTCCTTGTTCAAAAATATAGAGGTACAAATCTTCAAGGGTTGGGTTTGCAATTGTTATTTTATGATTTTCAGGGGGATTATCTGTTACTAATCTTACTACGATTTTATCATCATTATGATAGAGATTTGAAACTCGATAATTATCCTGAAAATATTTTAATTCCTCTTTTTCAATTTCCACCTCAACTACCTTATTTGCAATTTCATTTACAAGATTTTGGCAGGTATCATGTGACACGAGTTTTCCCTGCTTTAGAAGTATAATCTCTTTAGCAATGAACTCGATATCGGACACAACATGAGTAGAAATGAGCACGATTTTATCTTCTGCAATTTCACTTATAAAATTGCGGATACGAATTCTCTCTTTTGGGTCAAGTCCTGCCGTTGGCTCGTCAAGTATGAGAATTTCGGGATTGTTCAGAAGCGCTTGAGCAATCAAGGCTCTCTGCTTCATACCGCCCGAAAACGAGCCTAACTTTTTATGTGCGGCATCTGTCAGATTAACCGTTTCAAGAAGCTGAGTGATCTTTTCCTTGGCTTCTTTCTTTTTTAAGCCCTTTAAAGCCGCCATATACCACAAAAAGCGGTTGAGGGTGAAATCATCATACAAGCCCTGCTGTTGGGGCATATAGCCGAGTACGGCTCGGTAATCCTTGCCGAGCTTTTTGATATTTTCACCGCCGTAAACCACCTCTCCGCCGTCGGCATTGAGGTTGTCGGTGATAATGTTCATCAGCGTGGACTTGCCTGCTCCGTTCGGTCCGAGCAAGCCGTATACTCCCGGAGTTAAGGTAACGCTGAAATTATCAAGCGCCTTTACCGAGCCCTTTTTATAGGTTTTGCTGATACAATTTAAAGCTAATTCCATATTTACAACCTCTTTTGCCTTGAAACTTAAATTATAAATTTCGTACTTTTGCGCTTGGGGACAAAGATAATCAGAGCCGATACTGCGATTATCAGCAGACAAACGGCGGTGATTATGCCGATAACGGCTGTCTGAGCATTATTTGAAAATGCCGATACCATACGGATTTTGCTGTTATCAATGAACACCACGCAGGGTATAAGGAGCAAGCCGCTTGAAATTATCATTGTCACAAACTGATTTTTAAATATGTAGGAGAGCAGATAGACCAAAGCCGTTGCGCCGACTGCCGCAAGCAGATGAACAAAGCCGAGAGCAAGAATATATCCGCCCACGGTTATGCCGCTTGTCAGAGCCGAAAAATCTCTTGAATATGCAAGCGGTAAATCAAATGATGCCGTGCCGAAGGTCTTGATAAAGTTGAGCATATACGGCAGATAGATTAAGATATAGGAAATCACCGTGGTAATCAGGACGGTTAAGAGCTTTATAATCAACAGCCTCGCTTTGCCGTGCTTATTTGCCGAAATCAAGTTAACCATAGAGGTCTTGTATTCAATCGCCAAAATGTTGGAGGTACAGAAGATAACCACGGCTAAGAGCAGAGCAAAATACTCCCACTCCCTAAAGGTGTCCATAGTCAGCCGCTTGTTCACCACTTCATTGACAAGTGCAGGCTTTTCGCCCGTCAGCTCAGCCTTTCCATTAACATATTCAAGCTGAGCGCAAATGTCCTCAAATGCCATTCCTCTTATGCTTAAAATACCATCAATGGTATTGAGCCTGTTCGTTTTTTCCTCAGCCGAAATCGTGTTGTCGGCTGAAAGCTCCTCGGCTTCTCTTGTAAGCTCGTCAAAATAAGCCCTTTCACTCTCGATAAAATCATACTTTTCCTCGTCAAGCTCACCCTCAAGCGTTTGCATATAGGTGTCATAGGCGCTTTCCTGAGGACTTCTGAATATAATACTCAAATCATCATTGTAGCTGACAAAGCCGAGAGCCACGAGGATAATTACTGCGACGAGGGCGAAGGAGGTTTTGTAGTGCTTGTAAGCCTCGCCGCTGTATATTCTCACACTTCCGTTGATTTTCTTAAACCGTCCGAGCCGTGACATAAGCCTGTCGAGCAAAACGAGCTTTCCGTTATGCTGTGACAGCCTTGAAAACGCCAATGCCGCTCCCAAAACTCCGACAACGGAGAGAGCTATAGCTAAGCCGATGAAAACGGTGATTATGTTAATCGGCTGTGAAAAAATATTGACATTCTGATAACAGCCGAAAATATTGTTGCCGCTGATAAGGTAGAAAATATTTATAAATTTTAGCGAAGCCAACACAGAGCTACCGTCAATGAAAATGAAGCAGGAAAATTCAAAAATCAGTGCCGCCGCCAAGATTAAATAGGTCTTTGCGGAGGACTTGATAACCACGAATAAAAAAGCCGTGAGCATTGACAGAGAGCAGAGCAAAAGCGTTTTGCCGAGTACCCACAAAATCAGGTATTCAAGCATTGTAACATTTAATGCGCAGTTTAAAAACAGCTTGCTCGACTGCACGGGGCGGCTCAAATCTCCAAAGCCGTAGACTGTGCCTGCCGTCATAATGTTGCTCGCATAGAACAGCAGACTAACAACCGCCGTAACGCTCAAAACAACCAAGAGCTTGCAGGCTATTGTTGACAGTCTGCCCTTTGCCGTTGACCGCACAAGAATATACAATCCCTTTTCTCTTTCAACGGAGAACATCAAAATATTGACGAGCAATACGATAATCAGCAAAATATAGCTTGAAACCTCATATGAGGTTGCGGCTTCAACCGCCTTGTTGTTGCCGAGGACGGGCTTAACACCTTTAACCTCGGCAAAATCCACGGGAGTTTTTTCAATATTTCTGAACGAAAAGCTGTCCGGCTCTGCAAAAATGGAAAAGCTGCTCTGTTGCTCGGCTCTCGACTTCATATTGGAAATAAACTCTTCATAGCTGTCTATGTGAGAGAGCTGAGCCTGTATGTTGCTTAGCATAACCGAGCGGTTGAACAGCTCATCATCGTTCAAGTCCAAGCCTGCCGCATTGTCATACAGCTTTGGATATTTTTTCTTGTATTCATCTGCATTTCCGTTGTGCAAAATAATTTGTGCAATCTGTATCTCCGTGTTCTTGCTTTCAAAGAACGCATTTTTATCCTCTGCGTCGTTACATTCCCGAATAAGCTGTTCATATGCCCCGACATCACTTGAAATTGCCGAATTTTCATAATCAGAGGATTGAAGCATTACGAAAAACAGAGAATCGGCGCAGAAAAAGGCGATGATGCAAATAAGAAATATTTTGTTTGAAAACAGCTTTAAATATTCGCTACCCACAATTCTCATTCAACTCTCGCCTGTCCCTCTACATAGTAATTGCTGTCCTTCTTTTCAGCCCATTTCAGCTTGCAAAGCTCGGTGAATTTTATAGTTTCTCCGCCGATTGAGCCGAGTTGACTTTTATCCGCCATAGCTAAAATTCGTTCTCCGTTATCATCTACAGATTCAAAAATAAAATATTCATTATCCTGTGGATTAATATAATTGCATACTATATTTTCAAATTCAGGCGGAACATACGAATCTATCTCATTCATATTTAAATCGTAAACCGTAATAATCTGTTTTTCTGCATCTTTTCTGGTGACCTGCACACAATTATCACCATATATGTATTTTCCATCGGTTGAATATCGCAAATTATCTTTATGAGCTATTGTGAAAAAGCTTTCCTTTACATTTCCATCCAAATCGCATTTAAGATAAACATTTTCATCCGAATTTTTATCGTAATAGGACGCAATCATTGTGTTGTCTAAAAAGAAATTATAAAACACTTGATAGCCTTTAGCTTTAGGAATGTCATTAATCTCTAATGTATCTAAATTGATACATTTGATACTTAAACCGGGTCCTTCCTCTTTTTCATTTCTCTCGTCGGCAGTAAAGTAAAAATAATTCTTATACGCACATATTTGAGAAACAGCTCTCAAGCTGGACTTAATATAGTAATCCGTTTTGTATAGAATCTGCGGTTCTGATTTAGGTGAATCAAGAGGTATTCTAATTACTGATGAATCAGTAGAGCAATAAAAATATCCCCTGTGTATGAACCATTCAAAAGCATAAAAATTAAAGCTTCCCGTAAGATTTTCCCTTTGGCTTCCATCAGGCTTCATACGCATAAGATATGTATTGTAATTTATATAGCTCTTGTCATACTCTCCGCATAAAGCATACAAATATCCGTCATTATATTGTATTGCAGAATCATGGGCACCAACAAGCGTATCGGGCTTCTGCGTTAAGTTTAAATAGGCATCGCAAGCTTCAGGGTCATCGTGAGTACAATTTGGTTTTGAACAAAGAGGAGTAGCCTTTTTTGTTTCTTTATCAATAAAAATCACGATTCCGTCCTCACCGATATAATAATAACCTTTATCTGATTTTGTCATAGGTGCATTTCCGCCGATATGGTACATTAGCTGCATATCTGTTGCATAATTTATATATGCATCATCGGAATTTGAGTATGAAGATTTATTCGTACAGCCATAAAAAAATACAGCAGCATAAATTGTTAAAAGTAATGCCATCATTGCAGTTGTTTTCTTCATTAGAATACCTCTCGCAATTTAATTATTTATCTTTTGTATATGCCAAGTCTGAGTTCATAATCAGTATTTTCAGAAGACCAGTGATAATATGTCTGATTAGGATATACGACTTCACTAACTGTCATTGCACCTGCATAATAATCAAAAATATCTGTATTGGGGCTTGGAGTTTTCTTATTTAAACCAACTTGTCCATTGTATACAAAATTTTTTGAAACAATGCCGCATTCCCTTAATTTACCTGAAATATCATAGTAAGCAAAATATGTGTTTGCTTTTTTCCCGGCGTCTTTCTTCTCACAATAAGTATATCCATAAGCATTAATTGGATATACTGTCACACTGCCAAAAAAGCCAACCAAAGCTAAGGTTGTTGCAACCACCGTCCATACCATGATTATATTGACAGGATTTGAAAATATATTTACATTCAGGTACTCACCGAACAAGTTGTTGTTTGACAGGAAATAAACAATATTTACATATTTAAAGAATGAAAATGCCGATGCACCCTCAATAAAAAGGTTTGCAGTAATTTCAACGGCTAAAAATACAACAATAATTCCGTAAATTTTCGCTGAAGCTTTCACAGCTGTAAAACAAAAGGAAAACAACAATGAAAATGCACACAAAGTTAGGGTCTTCCCTAATATCCAAAGAATTAAATATTCAAAAATACTAATCTTTAGGGAACAATTCATAAAGATCCCTATTGACTGAATGTACCTGCTCATATCTCCAAAGCCAAAGTATATTCCTGTTATCAGTATATTCGATAAGTAGAAAAGGATAGTTGTAACGACAGTAACAGCTATCACTGCAAACAGTTTTGCAACTATTGTTGATGTTCTTCCGTTTTTTGTACTACGAACTAGGGGATACAATCCATTTTCCCTTTCTGTGTAAAAAAGCAATATACAAGTTAAGGCAACAAGTACAATCATCAGATAATCTGTTATTTGAAACTGCGTTGCATTTTCTGCAAATGTATTGTTGCCTGCATATAACTCAACACCCTTTAGATGCTGAAAATCCAGGGGTGTTTGTTGTATATTATTATAAGCAAAACTATCGGGTTCTGCAAATATGGAAAAGGACAATTGATTATCCGCCCTTATTTGCATATTATTTATGAAATCATCATATCTGTTTATGTAATTTTGCTGTGAGATAAGGTCGTTCAAAAGAGTCATTTTTTCAACAAGTGCATCCTTATCGGTACTATTCTCCGTTAACCTTTCATTGATAATATCCAACTCTTTTTTTAAATATTCACTTGCTTTTTTCGAAGAGTTACAGTTTTTAATTAAAGAATTATAATACTCTATGTTATTATGCTTAGTTCTGTCATTATAATTTTCGGCAGATGAATATATCAATGTAAAAGCATTTATACATAAGGCGACAACAAGACATATTATAAAAATCTTTTTTGACAGTAACTTATATAGTTCACAAAAAAATATTCTCATAATAATTACCTTGCAACAGCTAGTTGTTATTTTTATCATCAGCCCACTTGAGTTTGCACAGTTCTTTGAATTTTATAGTATTTCCGCCAATTGTTCCAATCTGACTTTTATCCGCCATAACAAGGCAACGTTCATCTTTCTCGTTAAAACATTCAAATAGGAAACAATTTTCGTCCTGAGGGGCAAAAAAGTTGTATGTTTTGGTATCCATATTTGGCAATTTAAATGTGTCGATTTCTTTTAAGTTTTCATCACAAACAGTTATCTTCTGTTCTTTTGATGAACCATTTTCGACTTGAAAACTATTATCAAAATAGTAATATGTTCCATCGCCTGTTATTGATTGAATTTCGTTGCTTTTTTGTGAAAATATATTTTTGCAATTATTGCCCTCTAAATCTGCCTTTACATACACTTTTTCATTACCATCGGAATAATACATAATCATACTGTCCCCCGCAAACGCAGAAAAAGATGCGTTGTTCTTGCCGATCTTAAGAAAAGATTTTTTCATTGTATCAAGATTTAGGCAAATAGTCTGTCTGCCAATACCGTTTCCTTCTTCGTCGAGCTCGTCAACCTGAAAATAAATATAATTCTTATATGCACAGAACGAAGAATATGTATTTTCGTTATCCTTGATAAAATGCTGAGCTTTGTATACCTCTTCTGGGCTTGATTTTGGGTTCGTGAGCGGTATTCTGAGAACAGAAGAGTCCGAGG
Source organism: Ruminococcus bromii (assembly GCF_002834225.1). Taxonomy (GTDB): domain Bacteria; phylum Bacillota; class Clostridia; order Oscillospirales; family Acutalibacteraceae; genus Ruminococcoides; species Ruminococcoides bromii. The sequence goes on from NZ_NNSR01000053.1 coordinate 6,716, forward strand.
TGTAATAAAAGTAGCCTTGATGAATAAACCAATTTGTGAATGGACTATCAAAATAATCGGTGACTTTTTGTCTGTTTGTTCCGTCCTTATCCATTTTCATCAAATAGGTATTATATTCAATCATACTTTTATCATATTCACCGCAAACCATATACAAATAACCCTGATAATACTGAATTGCCGTTCCAAGTGATCCCCATAGTGAATCCTGCGATATGTTTTCTGATAAATTTACATATGCATCACAAGTATCAGGATCATTGTGCATACAATCAGGTTTTGCGCAAAGCGGAGTTGCTTTCTGTGTTTTGCTATCGATATAAATAATTATTCTGTCATCACCAATATAATAATATCCAGTGTCTGATTTTGTTGCAGGAATCGAAGAGCCACCACCGCTGCACAAATATGTTATCTGCATATCGTTTGAATAATCAATTAGTGCGTTTTGTGAAATTGGCTTGCTTTTATCGTTTGTACATCCAAATAAAGTAAAAACAAATATACTTGACAACGCTAAAATTAAACATAAAAATTTTTTCATCAGAATACCGCCTTAATTTTATTTACCTTTTATAACAACCCATTCGCAACTCGTTATTCGTACCATCTGATGTCCAACTATAATATGTTTGCTTTGGATAAATCACTTTACTGTATGTTACAGCACCCGCATATCTTGAAAATACTGAAGCATTAACATTTCCGGTAACTACAGATAAATCAGTACTGTTATTATAAACATAGCCACTTGAACCAGCAGCTTTAGTTTCTCTATCACCGCTTTTGTTATAATAAGCATAAACAGTACGAGCACTTTTACCGGCATCTTTCTTCTCACAGTAGGTAAAACCCTCTGCATGAATTGGATAAACAGTTAATGAACCATATAATTCATATCCACCCATATATACTGTACCTGTAGATACTTTCTCAACAGCGCTTGCTGAGATTGCCGATGAAATCAGCAAAGTTGAAGCAATAACTGATACAATTAGTTTTTTTAATTTCATCAAATTTTCCTCCTAAATAATTTTCATTAATCTTTTTTATACTTTTGTCTCTAAATAATCCATTGGACTTACCTCCTTTCATACTTATTTTAATTGCTAAAATTTTATTTAAATATTAATACTTCAACTGTCATTTAAACACAACATACTGAAATAAGTTTTAAAATTAAATTTATATTCTTAAATCAATTCGCTACTTCTGTAATTTAAAATTAAGCAGTTTCCTATATTTTATGTTTACAATATAGCTTTATAGCTTTGGTATTGTAATTACATTTATTAATCAATTTATCTATCTTGTAAGATAATTTTAACATATCAAATATATAAACGCAATAATTTTTAGATATTATTTGTTACAAAATTTCACAATATATTTTTGTGCAATATGACAGATTTTATTTAAAATAATGCTAATTAATATCGGTACAAGTAGACCAAATATAAGATATACAAAAGCCCACTGTTGCAAACCGTTTGGAAGATAGTAGTACCATATACTTGATTTAAATGATGCAACATTAAAGTCACCAAACAATGAGCCTGAAGTAATGCGGCTTAATCCGTAGAATACAAATTTTAGGCACATAAAGCCTACAAGCTGATTTACCATAATTCCGTATGTGTTGTCAGCTATAAGCCTTACAAGCTTGCTGTTTCCTATGGCAGGTACAAGCAATCTTGAAACTCTCAGCCAAAATGCAATTGCTGTGATTGACGAGATATACGGAATTATAAAACCGTTGTTAAATTTAGTAAATGACGACGGAGTGTACTCCAAATCTTTGCAAAAAGTTAAAAGTATCAGCTGTACAGCAAATATAATTGCAAAGTACGCAACATTATTGAGAGTGTCTTTCTTTTCAAGCACAGCTTTATAAAAGCGACCGAATTCATAACACGGCAGGAAAAACATTGTTCTGACAAGAAGTTTCACTATACCGTTAATTGCAGTCGGATTTTCTAGTGCAGTGTTAATTCCTATCATTCCGATTGCGAGATACACTATCAAAACTATAAATTCATTGTCAAAATGAATCAGTTTCAAAAATTTTCTGAACAGCACATTTATTATACAAACCAAAAACAGCGGGTACACAAACCATGAACCGAGGTTATATTGAAAAGCCTCACCGTCAACAAACGGCATAACAAAAAGATTGTATAAATCAGGCTTTGCACCTATAGTAAATCCAAACAAACCGAGAAATGCAACCATACCACCGTAAAATATATTCCACAGATACGCAGGAATAAGAAGCCGCTTTGTTCGTTTCCATATGTATTTTCCGACATTTTCTTCATAATCGGTTTTGTAAAAATATCCCGATATAAATACAAACAGTGCCAAATTATACGAATACGGCGGAAACCAGTTATAAGCAAGTTCCATTCCGCCATGATAACAATGTCCGGAAACTATAATGATAATTCCGATTGCCGACAAAAGTTTGAATTGCAAATTCACCCCTCCGTCAGTATTAACGCTACGCAAATTTCTACCCTTTTTCAAAATTCAACTCTCCTTAATTTTTGATTTATATTAAAAATGTTCACTGATTTTTTATCCTATATTTTGTTTAATCATATCTCAAAACCATACTGTAAACTTTGATTGTGCAAAAACTGTAAAAAAATCGACAAAAATTGCACTCTATAATTCTTATTTACGGAAGCAGCTTCAAACCTTATTAGCTTTAAACCTTATTAGCTTTAAACCTTATTTAAATTTTTTGATAATAAAAGTTTCAAATTCCTGCAACACAAGGCCAAAGTATAATAACGGAATTAACGCAAATACGGCTAAAACATAAAATTCAATACAAAACAAAAATGCTATCCTTTTTCGTATAATTCTAACACAATATTATATATTAGTCAAACTATTTTATTGCTATTTTATGCGTTAACTGATTATTTTGTATCTGCATTCCGCTTTCTTGGCATAACACCTTAAAGAAACGATAGCATTTTTTAGAATATTTGATTTTAATCAGGTAAAAATAGTGGGTTTTTGGTAAAAATTCGGTTATCTAAAATTACCGAAACTATAAATTCATTATTCTTCTCCGAAATAACTACATCTCCCCCATACTTTTTGGCAATACTTTTTACTATAGAAATTCCCTTGCCGTGATTTTTCTTATCTGCCTTATCAGTATGCAACAAAGGATTTTTAGGCAATACAGAATCAATAATTTTATTTTTGCATTTGAAAAATGCAGTTTGTAAAAACAGCCGTGCAAGAGGAATGTTCCGGTTTTACGGTGCAAACAGAACAGGGTGATTTTCAGGCAGAATTGCACATAACCGCTAAAAAAGAATATGTTTAAGACGGTGTAATACTGTAAAACATGAAACATCCTCATAGATTAAAAATCAAGGACCACCCAAGAAATAGGCGGTCCTTGATTTTAGAGAGATTTTATTTTTAAAAGGAGTTAGAAATTAGCTTATTTTATTTGTTTATACCAAAAATATATTTCGTAGTTTGTGTATAGTTTTCGTTTGCTTTTAATATTGTCGTAGGAAAAGTCTTGTGATTTACAGCATCGGGAAAGCCTTGGGTTTCAAGACAAAACGCTGGATTTTCTCCGTATGTTGCTGAATCCTTTCCCATATTGGACGAAACATCGACATAATTTGCTGTATATACATGAACACCTTTTTGAGAAGTATAGCATTTTAATGTTATTCCGCTATCAATACCCTCAGCTTCGGCTGCAAGCACAAATTCTTCATCAGAATGATTCAGCACAAACATATGATCAATACCGTTTGCAAAACCAATCTGCTCGTTTTTTCTGTCAATACCATTTCCAATTAACTTGGGTTCGGTAAAATCAAACGATGTATTCTTAACGGGAGTTATCTCTCCTGTGGGATTGAGGTTTGAATTTATCGGTATGAAGAAATTTGCATTTATTTTCAGCTTGTGATTTTCAGTAACTTTACCGCTTTTATGTCCGTTAAGATTAAAATATGAATGATTGGTCATATTGCATATTGTGTCTTTGTCGGAAACTGCCGACCATTTTATCGTAAGTACATTTTCATCATCAAAGGTGTAGCGTACAAAGACCTTCATATTTCCGGGATAACCCTCATCACCATCGGGACTATCAAGCATAAATAGAACTGTATTTGGAACTTTATCATCAACTACCGCAAGCCACACTTTGCGGCTAAAGCTGTTAAATCCGCCGTGTAGATGGTTACTCCCATTGTTTACAGGGAGCTGATAATCTTCTCCGTTAAGAGTAAACTTGCCGTATGCAATTCTTCCGCAACATCTTCCGACAGTAGCACCGAAGTATGTTCCGTCAAATTCATAACCGTCAATGTGCTCATAGCCGAGAACTACATCTCTAATACTACCGTTTTTGTCGGGAACTTTTATCGAAACGACACTTGCGCCTAAATCACATAATGTCACGCTTGCTCCGCTGTTATTTTCTATTGTATAAAGATGAGTGTTTTCACCTTTGGATGTAGGTTCAAAATTCACTACCCTTACCTTTGACATTTTAGCACTTCCTTTACTACAGCGTCTTTATAAATTTATCAAAAGCCTTTTGTCCTTCAGGAGTTCTTTTGAATACACCTGCATCCAAAAGAACATTAAGGAACACCTTTCCTATCTCATTTTGAATTATTGAATCAATATTATTTTCATTGATTTCATCATACTGCGAAACAAATTCATTTACCCATTCGGAATGTTTGCTGATTTTCGGAATTTCACTTACATCCTTGTGATTAAGAATAGCATCCTTTAAAATAGCCATTTCATCTTTAAGCCTTGAGGGCAATACTGCAAGTCCCATAACTTCAATAAGGCCGATATTTTCTTTTTTAATATGATGCAAATTCGCATGAGGATGAAATACTCCCAGAGGATGCTCTTCACTTGTAATATTATTTCTGAGAACGAGGTCAATAACAAATTTTCCATCCTTTGTAAAAGCAATCGGAGTAATAGTGTTGTGAATTTCACCGTCTGTTTCGGCAAAAATGCCAACATTTGCGTCCGTGTACGCCCTCCAACTCTTTAGAATATAAGAAGATAATGAAATAATGCTGTCCTTGTTTTTACCTGTCAATCTTACAACTGACATAGGCCACTTTACAATTCCGCACTCCACATCATCAAAGCCGTTAACGATAAACTTTCTTTCAACCTCTGCCCTATTAAGTGCAAAGCTGTATCTGCCACCCTGAAAATGTTCATGTGTAAGTATTGAACCGCCTACAATCGGCAAATCAGCATTCGAACCGATTATATAATGCGGAAACTGTGAAATAAAATCAAACAGTTTTCTGAATGTAGAATCATTGATTACCATTGGTGTATGCTCACCGTTAAATACAATACAATGTTCATTGTAATAAACATACGGAGAATATTGCATAAACCAGTTATCTCCGTCAATGGTGAGCGGAATAATTCTGTGATTATCTCTTGCAGGATGATTTACTCTTCCGGCATATCCTTCATTTTCCTTACAAAGCAAACATTTCGGATAGCCCGACTGTTTTTGAAGTTTTGCCGCTGCAATAGCTTTCGGATCCTTTTCAGGCTTTGAAAGATTTACAGTGATATCAATATCACCGTATTCGGTTGATGTTTTCCACTTTAAGTCTTTCTTAATACGATATCTTCTTATATAATCGGTATCGCAGCTGAATTTATAGTAGCTATCGGTTGCAAGTTTAGGAGAACAGCTATAATTCTGCCAAAATTCTCTTATTACTTCTGACGGTCGCTTAACAAGTGAAGCCATAAGTTTCACATCAAATAAGTCGCGATATGTTACTGTATTTTCGGGAATGATTCCTTTTTCGTATGCATAATCAAGAAGTCCCGACAAAATTTCTTCAAGAGTATCCTCGTTATCTGCTGTAAGGCAAGTACAACTGTCATCGGGTTCATCCATATGGAACAACGACAAAAGCCTATTTTGCGTGTAGATTATATCCTCTTTTTCAATAAGCCCTGTATTGATTCCGTATGAAACAAGTCTTAATATTAAGCCGTAAACACTGTTCTTCATAAATACCACCTCACTTACTATAGCCGTTGGGATGTGTTGAATGCCATTTCCACGCTGTTTTAATAATTGTTCCCAGATCATCATACTCAGGTTTCCAGCCAAGTACAGTTTTCGCCTTATCGCTTGATGCAATCAATACAGCAGGATCGCCGCTTCTTCTGCTTTCTTCAACAACCTTAATATCTTTCTGTGTAACCTCTTTTGCTTTTTCAATTACCTCACGAACAGAAAAACCTACACCGTTGCCAAGATTGAATATATCACTTTTACCGCCCTTCATAAGATATTCAACTGCAAGAATATGAGCCTGTGCAAGGTCAGTGACATGGATATAATCACGAATACAAGTTCCGTCAGATGTGGGATAATCAGTGCCAAAAATACTTATGTGGTCACGGGTACCCTGTGCCGCTTGAAGAATAATCGGAATAAGGTGGGTTTCAGGATTATGTGCCTCACCGATTTTTCCGCTGATATGTGCTCCGCATGCATTGAAATATCTGAGAGAAACATATCTTAAACCATGTGCTTTTTCAACCCAATAGAACATTCTCTCCATGGATTTTTTTGTTTCTCCGTAACAGTTTGTCGGATTTGTCGGATCGGTTTCAAGAATAGGAGTTCTCTCAGGCTCACCGTATGTTGCCGCTGTTGATGAAAATACAATCTTATCAATTCCGTGAGCAACCATTGACTGAAGCAAAACCTTTGTGCCGTTGAGGTTATTATCATAATATTTGAGAGGGTTGGTCATACTTTCACCGACAAGTGAATTGGCTGCAAAATGAATTACAGCATCAATACCTTTTTCTTTATCAAAAACGCTGTCAATTTCACTTCTGTTTCTGAGATCACCTTTATAAAATTTTGCTTTGGGATGAACCGCCTCGATATGACCTGTTTCAAGGTTATCGAATACAACAACCTCATTACCGCTTTCAATAAGTCTGTAAACTGTATGCGAACCGATATATCCGGCACCGCCTAAAACAAGAATTTTCATTTTGTCCTCCTTAATAAAAACAAAACCTACATAATTACATTACTTTTATTCCGCCGTATTTTCTCACTTTGAGAACATGGCATGAGTTTTCTCCGAAAATTTTATTTATAAATTCTTTGTAATTACTTACAAAATCATTTTTGACAAACGCCTGAATTGTACCTGCAAATCCACCGCCGTGAACACGGCACACGCCGTAATTGCGAAGAAGGCTTTCGCTGAGTGCAAGGGCTACCGAGATGTTCTGATGTTGAATATCTCTTGTTGTATATACATTCTGAAGATACTTAAACGACGAATTACCGGATTTTCTGATTGCGTCAAGGAATTCAACAAACTCACCGTTTTCAAGTGACGAAACGGCATTTTTAACATTATGCTCCTCATTAAAGAAATGAATTGCACGAAGTACCGGTCTGTCGCCAACAGCCTCACGAATTTCGTCAAGGCGAATATAAAATTCGTTTGAATCACAATCTCTCAGATAATCTTCTCCGAGAAAATTTGCAACCTTCTTCATTTCCGAGGGAATCATAGCATAATCATCTGTAAGATCAACATGATCGCCCTTTGTGTCAACAATACAAAGACTGTAATCATATTTTTCAAATTCGGTAGGTACTTTCTTAACAATTGGCTTTGTCGGATCTTTAAAGTCAATGTTAACCATTCCTCCGACTGAACAAGCCATTTGATCCATAAGTCCGCACGGCTTTTTGAAAAATACATTTTCAGCATACTGAGAAATCTGAGCAATCTCAACTGAATTTATTTTCATATCATTATATAAGCCGGAAATAATAGTTCCGACAACTACCTCAAAAGCTGCTGACGATGAAAGTCCTGCACCAACAAGTACATCACTTGTTGCATAAGCATTGAATCCACCAATTTTGTATCCATGATCCTTAAGTCCACGAAGAACACCTCTGATGAGGCTGACTGTTGTGCCTGCCTCATCATTATTAACTTCGAGGTCATTTATATTGAGAGTAATCATATCATAACCGTCAGAAACAAATCTTACAACATCATTGTTATTCTTGGCCGACACAGCAATAGTATCAAGATTAATGGATGTTGCAAGCACCATTCCATGCTGGTGATCTGTATGATTACCGCAAACCTCACTTCTGCCGGGAGCACTGAATATTGCTACCTTATCAGGGCAAAAAATTGTTTCATACTGCTCAATTGCATGAACATATCTTTTTTTCTGATAATCAATCATTGATGAATCTATATATATATCAGTGAAAAGATTATCAAATTCGCCGTTTGTAATTTTTTCAATTGCTGTTTTAGTATCAATCATTTTATTTACCTGCCTTTTCCGTAACTGTAGGAAGGAACATAGAGGGCTCTGTGTTACCGCTTTCATCAAGCTGTTGTGTCATATCAATCTTGCCTTCTCTTCTTGCACCGATTGTGTTTATAACCTTCTTCATCATACCGTCATTGAGTTTATATTTCTTTCTGTAAACAACATAAGCAATAAGCATACAAACCGCAGGAACAATGCACATAAGTGTACTGATTGACGCTACTGTTGCAAATGACTGTTCCTGACCCGGAATATACTGTGTGCTTCCAAGTGCCGCGCCAATACCGAGTGCTGTAAGAGCCGCTGTAAATTTTACGATAAGCGTCTGGAGTGAGAATACAACGCCTTCATTTCTTGTTCCAAGCTTAAATTCACCGTAATCAACAACATCTGCAAGGAATACTGTTGCACAACCAAGTTCAAGACCTGTACCAAGTTTTACAATAACACCTGAGATTGATGTGAGCACAACATTGTGCGGAGCAAAAATACCTACGAACAAAAGCATTACAAGACCAAATGCAGGTAAAAGACATGCAAGAAGGAATGAAGTTTTTCTTGAAAGAAATTTTGTAACCTTAGGGAATACAATAAGACCTACAACCTCTGCGATTGATGCGCTGATCATAAATGATGACATCATTCCTGCGTTGCCGCAAACATATTTGAAATAATATGTAGCAACACCCATAATGCACTGAATGCCGATGTTGTAAAGGAAGATAAGAGTTACCGCCCAACGAAGTTGATCGTTCTTGCCGATGATTGAGAAAATATCTTTAAACTTAACTTTCTTTTCCGGAACAGAATCATCTCTCTTTTTCGGAAGATTGATTACTGTAATACCGATTGTAAGAATAAATACAATTGCAATTATGATTGCAAATCTGTGATAACCTGCCTGATTTGTTGTGCCGCCGCTGAGAGCCTCAATAATTTGAACACCAAAGCCTGCAATAACAAGTGACTGACCGATACTTGCAAAGATTCTCGGAAGTACCGAAACTTTTTCTCTCTCCTCAGGATTTGAAGTGAGGTTAGGAATAATTGACCAATAAGGAATATCCATAATTGTGTAAGTCATACCCCAGAGTATGTAAGCTGCTGTTGCAAATACGCAAAGTCCAACGCCATCGAGGTGGAAGTCTGTGAATAAAACAACAAATACAATTGAATTAACCAGCGTACCTATTACAAGCCATGGAATAAATTTACCCCATCTGCTGCGTGTGTTATCAACAATCATACCCATAAACAAATCATTAAAGGCATCCCATAACTTTGCAACAAAGAACATTACGCCGATAAATACCGGGTTGACCTTGATGATGTCTGTGAAATAAATCATTGAAAATGTGGCAATCATACCATAAATCATATCTTTGCCGAGGGCACCTAAAGCAAAGGTGTATTTGATTCTACCTGGGATTTTGCCATCAAGTCTTGGTTGTGATGATGTCTGTTTCATAATTTTTCCTCCTTTTAATTTTAAATGAAACGCCGTGACAACCTGCACAAAAGATTTCGTTATTATTTAATAATAATGTTTCTTTTGTTTTTATGTTAACTAAATTATATGTTTTGTTTCGTAAATTGTCAATAGTTTTTGGTAAACTTTTTGCTTTCTCCGTTTTTCACTAAACACGACTTGATTTTTTAGTAATATTTCACTATAATGGTAGTGAGGTGATTCAATTGGCTACAATCAGAGATGTTGCCAAAAAGGCAAATGTATCAGTAGCTACTGTTTCAAGAGTGCTTAATAATGACACTACCCTCAGCACCTCGCTTGAAACGAAGCAAAAAATATTTGCAGCAGCTAAAGAACTTAATTATGTAAAGAAAAAAAGGGTTACATCAGCACCTTCATGTCGCATTGGAATTCTACAATGGTTCTCTTCCAAACAGGAAATTGAAGATAATTATTACTTTTTGATGAGACAGGGTATCGAGGACTACTGTTCAAAAAATAATATAAGTATTGTACGAACATTTAAAACAGACAATGACTATCAGAATGTACTTTGTGATGTTGATGGCATAATCTGCCTCGGAAAGTTTAGTAAACAAGAAATAAAATTACTGCATTCATTGAATAATAAAATTGTTTTTCTTGATATGACCGTTGAGAATATTGAAATCACATCCGTATCACTTGACTTTCGTCAGGCAGTGTCCGATGCAATTAAATATCTATATGATTTAGGCCATAGAACAGTTGGCTTTATCGGAGGCATTGAACAGCTTGAGGATGGAACGATATTTCCTGATAAACGACTCAACACTTTCACAGACATTTGCGATGAACTAAACATTAAATATGATGGGTATATTATACAGGACAAATTTTCAACATCATCCGGTTATAAAATGATGTCAGAAATGATCAGCAAAGGGAATCTCCCCACAGCTATTTTTGCGGCAAGTGATCATATTGCAATCGGTGCAATGAGAGCTCTGCAAGAAAACGGTTACAAAATTCCTGAGGATATTTCTGTTATGGGATTTGATAACACGGAGCTTTCGGGATATACAAACCCTCCGCTCACTACGGTGAACGCACCTGTATACGCAATGGGTATTTACGGCATTAGATTTATTTTGAATATGATGAAACCTAAAAGCACCGATTATTATTCTCCTATGCGTGTCTATCTACCTTGTCCAATAAAAGTTCGCAACTCATGTGCAAAACCTAAAAGTTTATAATTATTATCGTTATCATACGATTGTGTGCTATGATAAATTATATTATAACTCCACAAATGATAGATTAAGAAGGATTTTGAAAAGTTCTTTGAAGATGTGCCTTCCGACTCCTTGTCAGCAGTCATCGCGGTAGCGATGGACATGAACGCATCTTACAACAAGCTTGTAACAAAGCATTTGCCCAAAGCACAGATTGTATATGATCGCTTTCATATGCAGTCGCAATTTGGCAGAGATGTTCTCGGCGTTATTCGTCTGGATGAAGCTCGTAGGCATAAAGCCAAAGAAAAAGAAATCCTTGCCGATATCTCGGATGATACCGACAAGGAAACTATGAAATCTCTTAAACAAGAAGCTAAAGCCGAAAAGCAGGAATACAGCCAACTCAAGAAGCTGCGTTGGTCATTGCTCATTAACTCAGATAAACTCTCCGACAGCAAACCGAGCAATTACAATCTATTCTGCAAGATCATCACGACCTTGCTGTTTGTTATGCCATGAAAGAGGAAATGTGCAGACTTTATGAAGTGACAGACTACCAACAAGCAGTCACCGGATGGACAAAATAGTTTCAGGCGGCGAAAGAAAGTGAGATTCCCGCATTGGTACGGTTTGCAGTTCAAAAAGAAAAACGGCTCCCCGGATTAGCTGCC
>NZ_NNSR01000054.1 GCF_002834225.1 Ruminococcus bromii
ATCACATTCCTTGTTCAAAAATATAGAGGTACAAATCTTCAAGGGTTGGGTTTGCAATTGTTATTTTATGATTTTCAGGGGGATTATCTGTTACTAATCTTACTACGATTTTATCATCATTATGATAGAGATTTGAAACTCGATAATTATCCTGAAAATATTTTAATTCCTCTTTTTCAATTTCCACCTCAACTACCTTATTTGCAATTTCATTTACAAGATTTTGGCAGGTATCATGTGACACGAGTTTTCCCTGCTTTAGAAGTATAATCTCTTTAGCAATGAACTCGATATCGGACACAACATGAGTAGAAATGAGCACGATTTTATCTTCTGCAATTTCACTTATAAAATTGCGGATACGAATTCTCTCTTTTGGGTCAAGGCCCGCAGTCGGTTCATCAAGAATCAAAATTTTCGGGTCATTCAAAAGTGCCTGAGCAATCAAGGCTCTTTGTTTCATACCTCCCGAAAATCCGCCGAGTTTTTTATGTGCCGCATTAGTGAGATTTACCGTATCAAGAAGTGAGGTTATTTTTTCCTTAGCCTCCTTCTTTTTTAATCCCTTTAAAGCCGCCATATACCACAAAAATCGGTTGAGCGTAAAGTCATCGTACAAGCCCTGTTGCTGTGGCATGTAGCCGAGAACTGTTCTGTAGTCTTTGCCGAGTTTTTTAATTTCCTCGCCGTCATAGAGAACTTCTCCGCTGTCGGCGTTCAGGTTGTCGGTGATGATATTCATAAGGGTGCTTTTGCCTGCGCCGTTTGGTCCGAGCAAGCCATAAACGCCCGGCGTTAAGGTCACACTGAAATCATCAAGTGCCTTAACTACACCTTTTTTATATGTTTTACATAAATTTTTTATTTCAAGCCTCATTTTTACACCTTCTCATAGCTTTAAATTCAATATTAGAAAAGTTAAATGCAATTATAGTTAAACAAATCATCAGCAGGAATACGCATAATACTATCAAACTCGGGACAAGCCACATCCAACTGCCTTTTTGAAAGCTTGTGTATAATCTTATATCGGTCAAATTCATACATAACAGGCACGGAAATAATACTATCACTGCCCCGACAATCATAGACAATATATTATTCTTTAATACTTGAGAAAGCATAGCAACCGCCGTCATAACCGAGACAGCCTCCGCTATATGCACTGCCGCCGTAATAAAAATCATACTGTTTACGGAAATTGTACTGCCAATATTTGCAAAGTCCTGCATAAATACAACAGGAGTGTTTAACGACTCTGTTCCAAAGGTTTTTATAAAATTTATATAATAAGGCAAATAAATTAAAGTATATGATATAAGCGTGGTAAGCGAAAGTGTCATTACTTTTGAAAGTACAAGCCTCAGCTTGCCCTTTTTTGTGCAGCGAATTAGATCAATCATATGCTTTTTATGCTCATATGCAAATATATCGGACGATATAAATATTATTACTGCCATAAGCAAGGTAAAATACTGCCATTCTCTTGACGGATTTTGGGCAAGTCTTTTATAAACAATATAGTTAATGAATATGGGAGTAATATGATAACGCTCTCCGACCTCTTTTATGTACGAGGCTTGATTTGAAATCTCCTCAAAGGCGGCGCCCTTGGTTTTCAAAATCGAATCTATAGCCGTTATCCTTATTTCTTTTTCTTCAGCCGATAAGGACATATCAGTTGAAATGGTGTTAAGCTCTTCATTCAGTCCGTCAAAATAATCCTGCTGTCGCCGCAAATAATCTTCTTTTTCCTGCGTAAGCTCGCCCTCAAGCTTATCAATATACGCGCTGTATGCGCTTTCCTGAGCCGAACTGTATACAACCGAAATATCATCAGTAGCATTACCGTAGGCGACAAAAACAAGCAGAATAATCGCTATTATTGCCATTGAGCCTTTGTAGTGCTTAAAACATTCGCCTTTGAATATTGAAACGCCGCCTTGAATTTTATAAAACCTTCGTCTGAATTTTTCAAGCATTGGCGTAAATATATTGTTTGTCGTTATTTGCGCGGATTTTACAAAAGACATGCAAATTACCGTTACGGAAGCAATAGCAATCAATATCATAGCTATAACGTAAATCAGGGTAATATTTACAGTATGTGAAAAAATATTGATATTAAGATAATTTCCGAAAATATTATTTCCGCTTAAAAAGTATAAAAAGTTTATATACTTAAGCTGATTTAGGGGAGAGTTGCTTCCTATTGCAAGATAAAGAACTCCTTCAATGAAAACCCAAAATGCGGTAACGACAAAAACCATTCCCGTATTTTTTACTAAAACAAATATAAGCGCGATAAAAAGGGCAAGCACGCACATCGTGATTATTTTTGATAAACCCCACAAAACAAGATATTGCCAAATTTGCAGCTTTAAATTACAATTCATAAAAAGCTCGCAGGACTGAATATTCCTTGTCATATCGCCGAAGCCGCTGTACAATCCGCAGAGTGCAATATTTGAAGAATAATATACTGCGCATATTAAAATCGTAAAAAAGATAAGGACGAATAATTTTGAAATAATAAGCGGCATACGTCCGTATTTTGCGGTTCTGATAAGCCCGTATAATTCCTTGTCCCTTTCCAATGTAAAAATATAGATGCACATTAAAAATACAAGCGCAAATACGAGCAAATCGGTCAGAACAAATGTTGTTGAATTTTCTACGGCAAAATTGTTTCCGATTTTAAGCTTTGTATTATTAACATCTTTAAAATCCTCGGCGGTTTTTAATATGTTGTTGTATGAAAACGAACCTTCTTCCGCAAAAACCGAGAACTTTGTCTGCATCTGCGCGCGCTCATCCATATCGCCTATAAAAGAGCTATAATCAACTAAAGACTTGCATTGATTTACCAAATTTGAAAGATAGGTTTGTTTATCAAGAAGCTCTTGTTTTGTATAATGTAACGCCCGCGCCTTTTTGTATTCCTCCGGGTTCTCCGCCTTATATTGTTCGGTAATTCGCCCAAGATTTTTTAGATCATCGCCGTTGCTGTTATCTGCCGTTCTGTCAAATTGAAGAGCGATTTCAACTGTTTTTAATTCGCTTTCAAGTTGTCGTTCTGCTTCAGTCGGCACATAATCTGAATATTTAGATATTATATTCTCATAATCAGATAAATTAGTATGTACTGTTTTTACTTCAAGATTATTTGATTGAGTGTAAACCAAGAATATTGAATTTGCAGTAAAAAACAAAACAAGGCATATTAAAAGCAGTTTTTTGCTGAACAGTTTGTAAATCTCGAACATAATCAATTTCATATTATTACAACCTTAATTAAATGAGTAGATTTCTCCGCCAAAATCAGTGCTGTTAATTGGCGAAATAGGTTCATTTCTTATAATAGAAACTAACATATCTTTAATTTCTACGGGAATTTTATCAACAGATACAAAAGCTACATATTGACCATTTACAAAAGAAAGAGGATTTTCTTTAACGAATTTTTCGGCATTAGCTGCGGTTTTAAATTTCAATATTTGAAAATTTCCAGTATAATTACCTCCGTCACCCGCCCAAGATAAAGTTACTGAAAAGCCGCTATTGACTTCATCAGAAAGCGTTTTGTCATATGATGTTGAAATCTTATACAACTTATTTTGTGTATTTTCAAAAACATTTTTCAATTCATTATCATTAGTATCAATTTTTTCATTCTCATCTACTTGGCTTAATGCGTTATTATTTTCACCCTCGACATTCACGGAACTTAATAATGTTTTATATTCCACTGTTTGTCCTGACAGAGATTCTGTTTTTGACTTATCAACAAAATAAATCTCGCAATTCATATTATCCACCTGTTGAACAAATATGAAGCAATCTGAATCCTGGGGAATGTTTAACACTGAACATTCAAAAGGTATTAAAAACGAACTTTTTTCATTAAATGAAGCGTCAAGAGACTTAACATTATCTCCGTCACTTTCAGTTGCTGCGTTTTCATCTGTATCTTCACTAAAGTTCTGTAAATACAGCTGTGATTCATTTGCAAACAAATTATCGCCGTAATTCATTTCCGTTAAAAGTTTGGGATTGCTTCCGTCGAGTTCACTTGTAAAATATTTAAACTTACCGTTAGTATCCGAATTATCAATGAGATATGTTAGCTGTCCATTATAGAAAAACGGCGAGCAAACATCACCTTCATCATTTCTAATTTGGTTTATTTTTATCGTATTGATATTAATCGAATAAAATTCCTGATACGTAGAAACTGTTACCTTTCCGCTTTCCTCCTGCTTTTTAATTTCATCTTCTGAAATAGGAAGAACCGGCACATAAATATAGTCATCATATGCGGTAAATTGGAAAGTACCTCTAAGATTATCACTGTAATTTTTGCTGTTAAAGATTTCCTCCGGCTTAGATTTAATGTTATTTATTTTATATCTTTTTATCGAAAAGCTGTCATAAACTGAGGACGAATCAATATCATCGGCAAACTTATCCTGTGAGAAATAAAAATAACCTTTATGAATCAACCAATGCGAAATGCCGTCTTTAAATTCAATCAGTTTTTCCCTTGTTGATCCATCGGGTGTAACTTTGTACAATATATTTCCGAGAAAATTACCCATAGCATCTTCATCTTTTACAACAATATATAAATTACCGTCATAATATTGCACAATATTAGCTGATTCTCCTGATGCATTTACAAATAAATTAAAGTATGCATTACAATCAACACTGTTATGCGAACAATTAGGCTTGTTACATAGCGGTGTTGCCGCCTGTGATTTACGGTCAATATAGTAAAGGTAATTATTAGGCAAAAACACATAGTACCCTTTTTCTGATTTTGTCACAGGAAAATTTATTCCGTTCAAGTTACTGTAATAATATTGAAAATTTGTTGTGTAGTCAAATGATAATTTATCATCTGAAGTTTTGCTTGCGTCATTACATGCAGACATCAACATCATAGTCGGCAACAATAAAGCAATTAGTAACGCACTTAATAATTTTTTCATTTACGGTATCCTCCAAAAACAATTAAAGAGTTATGCAATATCAGAATGTTAAAAACAAACCATACCGACATAACTCTTTGATGAATATTTGCTTTATTATAGAACTATATAAGGAATATCATATCCATTAGTATTACCTTCACACTGCGCACTATCCCATGTTACATAAGAACTAATGCGTACTTTATGATAACTTTTAGCACTTTTCAAAGAAACCCCGTTCTGTGCTGATACAGATGTTTCAGCATAGTTTGAACTGGAATCGGTACAACGATTGAAACTATTAGTGTTATAATTTCCACCTGCTTGTGCACTAAGACTTGTTAACTTTCCATTTGCAGTAGCAACATAGTTTGCCTTAACTATCTTACCCGCTCTTGCAAGTTCGCAATACGTTAACGAAACAAGTGTTTTACTCGTCAATGTAAGTTCACCATATGACATTTCTTGATATACATAATATGTATTTGTTCTTGCAGTCTTTGCTGAAGCTGTAACAATACATGTTGATGCAACTGCAATCACAGCTAAAAACACAGAAATTGTCTTTTTAAATTTCATTATCATTACCTCTTTCTTTTTTTAATTAGTTTAATATTTTGAGTTGGAATCTGTGATTCAATTTCAATTCACGCTTCCCTCCTTTTTGATAACATAGAACACAAATGCAACTAAAACATTAACAAATATTGTACCGAAATTAAATATGCAACTACTAAAAGTATGTTACATAAATCCCATAGCTACAAAAATACAATTATTTTTAGTTTTATATTTTATATATGAACTTTCGACATCTGCACAAATGAATCAAGCATAAGATATACAAATGCCAATTGCTGTAATCCATATAGCAGAAAGTATCATCTTCTATTGCTTGTCTAGTTTTTCAATATCTTTTACATTAGAAAAATAGGCTTTAAGCACTTCAGGCTCTTCTGGCTGACCACTACCATACCAGGAAGCCGTTCCTGAAGCCTCTTTTGCCGCAATCATAACTAACTTTGCAACAGAATGTGCGATAAAAGATTTAATTTTCATTTTTATTTCTCCCGTCAGACATACTGCTAAGCTTTTCCAACAGCGTTTTGTCAATGTAAATTCCGCTGTCCGGTAAAATTGTTTCTGCCGATACCATTTGTACAAAGCTTGATCCGCACAAACCTACAACTAATGCACATGATACAATAGTTTTTATACCTTTTATTTTTTGCATTTTCTTTCTTCCTCCTCAAAATGATATTTTAATAAAATTTCTAAGTTATAAGAATTTCATTCTTTATATGATTTCTTATTCTTTATAAAATAGTTTCTGAGTAACTCAGGTTCTTTGGGCTGGCAAAAGCCACATAATGATGCTGCCCCACTAGCAAACTTAGCTGATTTAACAGCAAAAAATCCAATAATTTTTTTTGCCATTTTCATTGATTTCTTCATTTTTTATTTCTCCTTTTTGATAAAATTACTTCAACAAGAACTGATATATCTATTACAAAAAAAGTAGGAAATATTACCAGTGCCTGATAAAAATGAAACATACATAAAATCAAAATTGCAACAAATGAACTTAACACTATTTCTATAATTGAAAGTCTTTTAAACTTTTTTTTACTCTTTTCATTAATTTTTTTATTTACATTTTCTACAGGTGCATACAACCAAATAATGATTATAGATATAATCATTATTATTAAACAAAAATAGTTATTAAAAATTAAATATTGCTTAGAAAGAAAATTGTAAAATTTTATAGTACACAAAAAAGAAAAAATATAAATTAAATTACACTTAAAATATGTTTGTGCATGATATCCACCTGTACACGAACGGATAATAAATAACGTTATAATATAAAGTATGCCTTCAAAAAAGCGCCCGATCATAAAACTAATTATTAAAATGGCTATTATTCCTATTAATGATGAAAGGCATATCTCAATGCCATAGATATATACTTCTAAAGGAAATTTATCATTGTCATCAAATAAAAAAACTGCTATATTTCTAGATAAAGAATGTAACATAACTCATAAGCCTCAACATATTCTTTATTTAAATATAGCAGTTTTTATTTATTTTTGTGTAATGTGGTAAATATTACTTGTTTTTTGGTAAATTTTGTTTCTTTAAAATTATCATTGAATGAAAGTACCCATCTTTTTCAAAAAAGTTCACCTCTCCATCATATTTTTTTGCAACAGATTTTAATATATCTATACCCTTACCATGATTTTCGTTAGTCTTACTTGTCAATAGATTTGGATTCTCATTTAAAATAGATTTTTCTACTTTATTAACACAGTCAACTATATAATGATTACCGTGTATATATATTTTAAGCCACATTTTTCGATTTATCTTATCAATTTTTATTAAATACTCTATTGCGTTATCACACATATTTCCAATAATTGACACAATATCGCTGTTTTCAGAAAATTCAATCATTTCATCGGCAATTTGAATACTAAAATTAATATTCAAAGCAACTGCTTTTTCTTGCTCAACATTTATTACCGCATTAAGCAAAGGATTTTTTGTGTCTATAGGGGTATAAATAGCTTTCAGATTTTTAGAAACCTCACCACAAATCTTTTGGGCATCTTGATATTTCTTGTTTGAAATAAGATTATCAATGCACAAAAGATTATTTTTCATATCATGTTTTATCCTTGAGATTTTTTCAATTTGCACATTGCTTTGTAAAATGTTATGTTCATAAAGATCGATTTGCTGTTCCATAAGCAAAAGTTTTGTACTTGCTTCATTTTCCCTGCTTATTCTTGATACCGCATACCATACTATTGCAGTAACAGTAATCATACACAGGCATATTACAGAAAGATACACCATTATATTAGCCTCATATTTAGTGATTACCATAATGTAAAAAGTACAGTAAACGATTAACAAAACTATAACAGGAAGGATAATAAAAGCTATAACATCTGTTATTTTTCTTAAATTGACTTTATGATTTCTAAATTTTACAAGCATTGAAAAAACTAATACATCAGTCAAATTGATAACCACTATACAAATATATCTGTAAATCGTAGGTTCAGTTACCAATTCATAGTGTGTATATCCTGTAAAAAAGCTTACAAAATAACTGAAAGCAAAACTTATCACTGTGTTAATCAAAAAGGCAATCAAAGGCATAAATATTCTGCTGAAAATATTGCCACGCAAACATAACAGAGAGTAAATTTCCAGTACTGCCAAAAACATTAAATCATTTATTATCATATAGTATTCTACAAGAGATGAATACAACAAAATGCCAAACATTACTGTACTGAACAGTAAAAAGCAAATTACATTTCTTTTTCTGTTATCGGGTTTCTCCATAAATAGATATAAAAATCCACAAAACATCAGCGGCTGAAATAAATCAGTCACTATTTCAACAAAAACATCAAGCATACTCTTTCACCAACCAATCATAATAATTTTTCTTTGCAATATCTTTATATTTTTTGCTAATAATAAATTCCTTTCCACAGTCTAGGATCACCCTGTTCGTTTCAAAAGTTGAAATATGTTTTGCATTCACAATACAACCAATATGAATTCGAATAAAACCTTTGTTGTTTAAATCTTCATACTTTTCATCCATTGTACTTCGTTCTTTGTATGCCAACTGCTCGGAGTAAAAGAAAACATAATTTTTTTCTTTTTCAAGATATAAAATGTCATCCAAATTTAAAAGAATAAAATCTCTCCCACTTTTTATAATATAGTCATTACTTATATTTTTTAATTTACTAAAAATAAGACTTATACAATCAAATACATTATCGTATAATTCAGATTTTCGTAAAAATGTATATGGTTTTTGCTTTAGTGCCTTAAAAACCATATTATCCTTGCTTGTAAGAAAAATAATGTATGGTATATCTGCTACACCTTTGTTTTTATTGATCTTTTCACATACTTTTATTCCGTTTATCATAGGCATATCAATATCAAGAAAAATGATATGATACTTTTTATAGTTTTCAAGTAAATCATATCCATTTGAATATTTATCAATCGTGCATTCCATCTCCATCTTTTCACAAAATTCTGAAATTTTATTAATCAAATTGTTAATAAAAATAGTTTCGTCATCAACAATAGATATATTTAACATATCCTCACCACCATTTTAATTCTAACAAATATTAAAATGTTTTTCAATACACTCTTAAACAGTCGATCATTTAAGAAGTTACTATCAATTTTATAAGTCAGCAAGTTATTACCGCCGTTATCTCTGTATCTTTGCTTGGTTACCGGGTTTACCCGGTACTACGCAAGCATAATGATTACCTTTCAATACGAAAAATAAGTTCGAAGAAATTTTAAGCGAAAAAGATTTCAATGGCTCAGAGGCAATTTTATCAAAAAGTTTTTCCTGCTTAATTTCGCGCGCATAATGGCTGTAAATACGGAAGCCTCAAAAAGCCACCGGACTGTCTGCATTGACCTTACGCTCTCCAAAAACAGTACGCTTTTATCTTTATTAAGGCTGATTTCCATATGTGTTCCTTTAAATTCTTGACTTTCAAATTCGACTTTAATATCATCAAAATAGAGCATAGGTTTCTCTCCATCATTGTTTGTATCTTCAACTACAATTTTGGAGCTTCCTATGCTCTTTTTCAATATTTACTTTTGATTATCCCGCATTTTCGTGATGAGGGAAAAACGCCCACATTTTCCGTGAGCGTTACTGTTGCAATATTGATTTCAGATACAAAATGCGGCATAGAGAGGAACGGTTTTTTTATTGTCCTCAAAGCCAAAGTTTTTGGCAGAGAGCTTGATAGCATAAGCGGGCTTGTAGGTGTCCATATAGACCTTCAAGCTCTTTGCTCTGGTGTTGTCGGCAGACTTGACCTCAATAGGAATAAGCTGACCGTCACGCTGAATGATAAAATCAATTTCAGCTCCACGCTCAGACTCCCAATAATAGGTGTGGTAGCCGTTAATGGAGAGCTGCACATTGACATAGTTTTCCGCCATACCGCCCTTGAAGTCGTTGATTTCCTCGACCATATAGAGAATGTCATTGGCGGCTAAATCTTTCTTGGCACAAAGCAATCCTAAGTCGGACACATAAATCTTGAACGCATCAATATCACGGTAGTTTTCAAGCGGCTTTTTGATTTGCTCCACCTTGTAGACCTGTGACACGATACCGGACAGGCAGAGCCATTCAATCGCATTTTTAAATTCGGAAGCCCGTCCGCCTTTCTTAATCAGCTTATATTGGAAACGGGTATTCTTCTTTGAGAGCTGAACGGTAATGTTATCGTAGGCAAGTCTGGTTTTCTTGATTTCATTCAAGTTGTTATACTTGCTCATATCATTGAGATAGCTTGCAAGTATCGTGTCCTGCGTATGGCGGACAAGGATATAATCCTTTGTTTCGGCAAACTGCATCACGCACTCCGGCATACCGCCGACCACAAGATACTGACGATAAAGCTGCATTGCGGCATCGTGTAAGGCAGACGGCAGGGGCGTATCGGTTTGGAAGCACTTTTTAATCTGCTCTACCAAATCGTCCTCACCGAGCGCCAACATAAATTCCTCCATATCCATAGGATAAAGCGTTTTCATATCGACCTTTCCTACGGGAAAAGAGAATTTTACTCTGTTGACCGCAACACCGAGCAAGCTGCCTGCGACGATAATGTGATAATCCGGAGCGTTCTCGCAAAAATATTTGAGCGAAGTCAACGCCCTTTCGCAGAGTTGTACCTCGTCAAAGACTATCAGAGTTTTTTCCGTTACGATGGTCTGACCTGCGATATGAGATAAAATAGGTATGAGATAATCGGGGCTGATGTTTTCCTCAAAGGTTTCGTTCAGCTTTAGATTGGTTTCAAAGTTGAAGTATGCCACATTTTCATAGTGAGTACGCCCGAACTCCAGAATGGAATAGGTCTTTCCGACCTGTCTTGCGCCCTGTAAAATAAGGGGCTTGCGGTGAACGCTATCTTTCCACGCTTCCAAGAAGCCCATAATCTTTCTATACATAAGCAGTCCTCCTTAAAGGTACTGACCATAGTATAGCAGATATTCGTGTAAAAATCAATGAAATTTCCTTGATTTTCCGCACTAATCAACACGATTATTTTCTCTAACCTCTCATGATACGACACGAACACCGCAATTTCTGCATTTTACACCTCCCAAAACTTAAAAAGCCCCTGTCCAACACCAACATTCGTGATATAGCTAAGTTGAAGGTCGGAGATATTAAGGAGTTTGGTTGAGCATGAAGCTTGCGAAGTCCACCGTTTTTGTCACCCATTCTTGCAACACGAAAAATGAGTATACAAGAATTTTAGGCATAAAAAAAGAGCCTACTGGCTCAAATGTTAAAAATATTAAATAAGTAATTGTTATTGATTATCTTCAATTTTCAGATATACACATGCTTTTTAAGATTTATAAGAAGGTATCGTTTTATTCACTCCATGCTGTGGAGGGAAGTCGATCACTTGCTCTTTTAGTGAAACTTTCTTTGAAATTTTGTCGATAAACGGAATTTTTACATGCAAGCCTGTTGACCAAGTTACATGATATGTTCCGAGTCTTTCAATTACATATGCGTGTGCCTGCGGTACTACCTTGACATTGCTTACGATTACTATAAGCAGGATTAAAAGGATAATTCCTAAAATAATAAGTGCTGCCATTATTTACCTCTCATTCTGATATGGGGTCTACAATGAGCTTTACGCCCTCGATTGCAAGAACCTTAATTTTTGTTCCTTTTAAAAGTGGTGCTTTGTCGGACTTTACTGTCCAAGTTTCCGCACCAACTTTTGCCTGTGCTGTTTTGTCAATATCG
>NZ_NNSR01000055.1 GCF_002834225.1 Ruminococcus bromii
GTTTGTTCAAAAATTGTGTTTGCCATTTTGTTTTACCTCCAAAAATTTATTTATCTTGAGCGTGGGTTTTCACGCTTACGACCTTTAATATTTCTTGCCTGTTCAAGCAACTCGTCAATCTGTTTATGCCCGAAAACTTTGCGCAAAAGTTTGTAATCTTTGACCTCTGAACGCAAATTTTCGTTTTCGTTTTTCAGCTTACTGTTGATTTTCGATAACATTTCGTTCTCACGATAGAGATTGCCGTTCGTGATATTTAATCTATGGTAATTGTCCCAACCTTCAAAGCAACGAGCCAATGCCGTCTTGATTAACGCTTTTAATTTTTGAATAAGCGGCTCTGCAATTTTGGTTTTATATGCTTTTGCAGACATAAAACTTTGCGGTTCGGAGAGCTGATATTCGGGGGCATTATCGAGCATTTCTTCCACATTCCTTAATTTTTCCAAACCATCATCATAGTTTAACACTCGCTCGGATAACACATTAAATTCGGCTTGCTTTTCTTCGATTTTAGCACCCAATTGTTCAAGTTCTGCTGTTCTTTCTTGCTTTTTATAATCAAGAACAGACAAATGTTTTTCGTGCGTTCCTTTGTGTTCCCACTCAATTCCGTGTCGTTCCATAACGAATGCGAGTGCAGATTTTTCTGCGCTTACCCATTGATTCCACTCGGTATCTCCACGGGTTCCGCCCTTAAATCCTTGTGCGGCAAGCGCCTGCTTTAGTGATACTCTCGTGTCAAGTCCACGGTTGCTGCCGGTTGTGAACGGAACAAAATCAATATGCAAATGGGGCGTTGCCTCGTCCATATGCAGATGAGCAGAGAACACTTTTAGGTTGGGATTTCGCTCTTGAAATCCCCGATAATACTCATCTAAAACCTGCCGTGCAAGCTGTCCGTTTTCGCTTTCGACGCTCATATTTTCCTTATCGCCAATCTGTAAAATCAGTTCGTGAAACGGCTTTTCTTGCTTTGAGTTTCTGATTTTCTCATAGTAGTTTTCTATTCTGCGGTCGGCTCTTGTCTGCTTTTCGTTGTATCTTTTTAGTGCTTCGTCAAACAATTCGTGATAGATTTTCTTTATCGGCTCGTTACAGTAATCAATGTTCAAATGCGTTCTGATCCCGTCAACATTTTCAGCCTTGAACTTGCGGCTGTTGTGATTGACCGAGCCTTTACCCACCATTGCGCTTATCGTTCTTTGCATAAGTTATACCTCCAATCTCATAAACTTGCTCGTCCTCGGTTCTGTTACTCTTGTCAAGAGTAACGCAAAAGCACTTTTGACAGGCAAGCCCATCAAAAATGCAACCTGCAAGCAGGTTTTGCGCTCTCCGAGAGGCAGGAGTAGCTTTTTGAAAAAAGCCACCTGCACCCTGCAAAAACTTTAATGCGTGTCAAACCGTGACGGTGGCGACAATGTTTTATGCCTATGCACGCTACTAAAATGTTTGTCACGGTCGTCACACATTGACACGCCTATTTCATAAGAGATAGTTTTCGTCCGTTATGCGTTCGACTTGCTTTGTAGTGAATGCCATAATCTTTAAGCAGTCGGTTTGCATTTATACTTAACCTCAATGAAAGAACATTTGGTTTAACATCTTCTCCGAGAATGTCACATAGTTCGGAAGCAGTACCTTCCCACACTTTACTTTCCGACAAAAGAGTTGTAGCAATTTTTTCAAGTAACGGCTCAGGCGGCTCTTTCCACAATTCTGTTTCGGACTTTTCAAAATTCCAAATTAGTTTTTCGGCATCTCTCACAAGATGAATTTTCATATCTTGTTGGTCCCTACCGGCAACATCAAGTGTGGCATTATTAGAAGTTCGTTTTTCTTTGCTTAGAACGAACGCTCCGTCGGCGGCTCCCATCAATCCGTTTGTTCCTGAAATCATATCGAAAATATCTTCCGCTTTTTGCTTGCGAGTATGGTGAACAATGAGCATTGTAACATTGTAGCTGTCCGCCAATGATTTGAGCCTTGCTACAATATCATAGTCACTTGCATAGCTGTAATCGGCTCCGCCGGCTTCACGAACACGCTTTAATGTGTCGATAATGATCAAGCCTGTATCTGAATGTTCTTCCATAAAGCCTTTAATTTGTTCGTCCAAGCCTTCGTTTAATGTTTTACATTGTGTGGCAAAATACAGATTATCTGTTTCCTCAGCTCCAAACATTTGAAACAATCGCTTTTGCAAGCGGGGGTAGTCATCTTCAAGTGCAAAGTAAAGCACAGTTGACTTTCGCACTTTGTAACCCCATAACGGTGTGCCTGTGCTTATGTGATAAGCAAGCTGTGCCATCATAAAACTTTTACCCACCTTTGGAGAGCCTGCAAAAATATAAGTACCTCTTTGTAGCAAACCGTCTATCAACGGTGTTTGAACATTAAAAACCGTATCATACAACTCGCTCATCGAAACTGTTTTAAGATATGACGGACTCATCTGCTTTGAAAATTCTTTTTGCATTTCCTCAAGATAATCATCTAAGCTCTTGCCATCCTCATTAAAATCGGTTATACTATCATTACATACATTTGGTGACTGCTCCGTATCTGCGCCAACAGATACAATCGGAGTGGTCATTTTTTTATTTTCCATTGTTACCATCTCCTTTCAATCCGTTCATTGTGGTAGCGATAAGGTCAATAGTATCAAGAAGTTCCGGCTCAATGCTCCCACCGACATCAATTCGTTGCAATTCATTAAGGATGAATTCCATTTGAGTTTTAAGAGCCTTGTAAACTCTCGGACTCGGTTGAACTACCACCTCACGCTCCATACATTTGCGATAGCAATATTCCTGCTTGGGCAATCCCGAAAGAGCAATTGCTCTGTTCAGCTCTTTTTGTTCTTCGGGAGATACTCTGAAAGCTACGGTAATACTGCGAAAACGATTATACTTATCAACATTTTTGGCTGACATAATATCACACTCCTTTATTCATAAAATTAAGTTTTATTGCCATTTCTTTTTGCTTTGACGGGAACAGATGCGCATAGCGATAAGTAATTTCTATACTCTCGTGTCCCACTCGGTCTGCAATGGCGACTGCCGAAAATCCCATATCAATTAAAAGGCTGATATGACTGTGCCTTAAATCGTGAATACGAATACGCTTTACACCTGCGGCTTTTGAACCTCTGTCCATTTCGTGATGAAGATAGCTTTTCGTTATGTTAAAAATGCGGTCTTTCCTTTTCAGCCCGTACTGCATATTGAAAAACTCCTGCATTTCAGTACAAAGAAAATCCGGCATTTGCACCGTTCGGTTACTTTTCTTTGTTTTCGGTGAAGTAATCATATCTTCACCTTTTATTCGCTGATATGTTTTGCTGATTTTTACCGTTCCTTTTTCAAAATCAAAATCAGCAGGGGTAAGAGCAAGCAATTCTCCCTCACGGATACCTGTCCAATAAAGCATTTGAAAAGCATAATAAGAAATCGGTTTATCCATCATTACTTCGGAGAACTTTTGATATTCTTCCTTTGTCCAAAACAGCATTTCCTTGCGTTCTTCACTACCCATATTTCCGGCTTTTGCGGCGGGATTGCTACGCAAATCATAAAATCTTACCGCATAATTAAATATGGCAGAAAGTTGATTGTGCAGCGTTTTCAGATAGGATGATGAATAGGGCTTATTCTCCTCATTACGATATGCAAGCATTTCATTTTGCCACGCTCGTACATCTTTGGTTGTAATCTCATTGATTTTGTAATTTTCAAAATACGGCAGAATTTTCTGCTGAATAATATTTTCTTTTGTTTGCCAAGTGCTTTCCTTTAATCGTGGCTTTTGCTCTCGGCAATAAATTTCAACAAAGGCGGAAAAGGGCATATCCAAATCTCCCGAATTTTGTTGTCGGAAAGTATGCTCCCACTCCTGCGCCTCTCGTTTGGTATCAAATCCTCGCTTACACTTTGGCTTGCGTTCGCCTTTCCAGTTTGTGTATTGAGTCATCACATACCAAGTTCCGTTATCTTTGTTTTTGTAAGCCGGCATTATACCTCTCTCCTTTCTGCTCCGTAAACTCTTTCATTAAAATACTGTCGGCTGATGCGTCCTGCAACTGTGATATATCCTTTTGCACTCAACTCATCATTGAGCTGTTTTATAACCTTATATGCATAAGATTTCGATACATCCAATTCTTCTGCAACCTCATCGGCTCTGATAAAAGACTTTTCTGTCATAAAAAACACCTCCTTTATAATTGTTTTGGTTATTTATTGTCGGATACTTTCTGACCGCATTCCGATTTGCCCGAGCGGATACACCATTACCGTGATGTATGACGGATATTCAGTTTTCGCAAACAACTTAACGCTATTTGCTTAATGATTATACTAAACATATTCCGTTATGTCAAGTGGTTTTCGTAAAAATATTAAACTTTTTTGTTTTATGTTACTTGACATATACTAAACATATATGATATACTGTTTGCACATTATATGAATAAGGGAGCGTAAATTTTATGGCAATCGGAGAGAGAATAAGGTTCTTTCGTAATCTTTGCGGAATGACACAGAAATATTTAGGACAGGTGGTCGGATTTCCCGAAAAAACCGCTGACATTCGTATGGCACAGTATGAATCCGGAAGTAGAACGCCTAAGGCTGATTTAACAAATAAACTTGCAGAGGTTTTCGATATATCGCCACAGGCTCTTTCTGTTCCTGACATTGACAGTTACATAGGGTTAATGCACACCTTGTTTACATTAGAGGACAGATACGGATTGACAATATTAAAGACTGAAAACGGTGTTTCAATGTATGCAGACCCTAAAAAAGGAACAGATGCTGCCGAGCTTTCAGAAATGCTCGCTGCGTGGGCTGAACAATCCGAGAAATATCATAACGGCGACATTAACCGTGACGAATATGACAAGTGGCGCTACAATTATCCGAAGTATGATGAA
>NZ_NNSR01000056.1 GCF_002834225.1 Ruminococcus bromii
TTGGATGTTAGATTACTTCTATAAATTTGCAACGGGAACATTTAAAAGCGGAATGAACTCAGAACAGGTTTCGGGAGTGTTTAACAACCTTATGGCATCGCCTGTTGAGATGATTATATGGCTTGCGATAATCGTTGTATTCGGATTTTTTGTATGCAGTCGAGGACTTCAAAAAGGCATTGAAAAGGTCAGCAAGGTTATGATGGTTGCGTTGCTTGCACTGATTATTATTCTTGCAATCAACAGTATGATGCTTTCAAATGCGGGAGAAGGCTTGAGCTTTTATCTTGTTCCCGATTTCGGAAAGGTTAAAGATGTAGGACTCGGCAAGGTAATCACCTCTGCAATGAGTCAGGCGTTTTTCACACTCGGACTCGGAATCGCATCAATGGAAATTTTCGGCAGTTATATGAACAAAGACCGCACGCTTTACGGTGAGGCTGTTCAGATTTGTGCATTGGACACTTTTGTTGCAATTGTTGCCGGACTTATCATCTTCCCTGCTTGCTTTTCATTTGGCGTTCAGCCCGACCAAGGACCTGCCCTTATTTTTGTGACGCTTCCGAATGTTTTCGTAAATATGACGGGCGGTCGGATTTGGGGTACGCTTTTCTTTCTGTTTATGACATTCGCAAGCTTTTCAACGGTTATTGCCGTGTTTGAAAACCTTGTTGCTTTTCTTACCGACACATTCGGCATGAGCAGAACAAAGGCGTCAATTATCAATGGAATTATTATGTTCTTTGCGTGTCTGCCGTGTATTTTTGGATTCAACATTTGGAGTGACTTCAACATTCTCGGCAAAGGTGTGCTTGACCTTGAGGACTTCGTTGTCAGCAACCTTCTTCTTCCGATTGGCGCAATGGTTTATCTCCTGTTCTGCACAACAAAATTCGGCTGGGGCTTTGACAATTACTTTGAAGAATGTAACACGGGTAAAGGTCTTAAACTTTCAAGAGTGCTGAAGCCGTACCTTAAATACGCACTCCCCGTGCTGATTGTTATTGTGTTCGTTCAAGGCTTTATAGGGTAGGATTAACAATCCCCTACGGCTCAAATTGTGCAAATTCGAACAATGTTACATTCCGACAAAATAACATATAAAACAAAAAACTGTACAACCCATAATGACCCGACCCCCAAAAGTTAGACCAAAAAAATCTAACTTTTGGGGGTCACCACATAATCGGCTGTACAGTTTTTTTATTTTTGCGGTAGAACCGCATTACAGAAAGGCTTATTTAATTGAATCAATCCATTTTTGAATTTCAGACTTTGGTGTACGCAGAACTGATTCGTCAAAACGGATATTCATTCCCTGCTTTACATCGGCTGTACCGCAGGCATTTGCAAAATCTTTGAATGTGTGACCAATCCAACCGCCGTTGGTTGCAAACGGATAAACCGTCTTGCCCGAAAGGTCATTTCCCTTGAGAAATGTGTGCATTGCAGGGGCAAAAGTGTACCACCAAACAGGTGTTCCGAGAATTACCTCGTCATACTTGCTAAGGTCAATATTAAGCGATTTTATTTCGGGACAATATCCGCTGTTCACTTCATCCTGTCCTTGATTTACAACCGAGTTGTAGTCGCCGTCATACGGAACAACAGTTTCGATTCTTGCAATGTCAGCACCCGTGCTTTTCTGAATCATCTCGGCAATGCTTTTTGTGTTGCCACGATAGGAATAATAAACGATAACTTTTTTCATATTCAGAAGCCGCCTTTCGATTAACCGAGTTTATTATATTCTTCATCGGTTACGGGTTCACACCACTCGTTTGAACATTCTTCGCCCGGCATTTCGGTTGCGATGTGTGAGAACCAACTGTCCTTTTTAGCACCGTGCCAATGCTTAACCTCGGCTGGAATTACGATTACCTTACCCGGTGTAAGGCTTACAGGCTCTTTGCCCTCTTCCTGATACCAACCCTCACCTGCTGTGCAGATGAGGAGCTGACCGCCGCCGCTCTTTGCGTGGTGAATGTGCCAGTTGTTACGACAACCAGGTTCAAATGTTACATTTAAAAGGTGAAGTCCGTCCTCGGGCTTTGTGAGTGGATTTAGGTATGACTCTCCGATAAAATACTTTGCATAGGCTGTGTTTGGAGTGCCTGTGCCGAATACATTCTGCTTTTCAAATTCATCCTTGTCTGCAATTTTCATAATATTATCTCCTTGTGTAATTAAAATTTTTTAATCCAATCATTAACAATGCCTTCTGCCTTATCGGCATCACTTCCGAACAAGGAAAGTCCGTTTGTTACGGTTGCACCTTTGGCAGTATTTTTAATATCATTGACTGTGTTTGAAAGTCCGCTTCCCTCGTGAGTGCAGAACGGATGAATTGTTTTGCCCGTAAAATCAAATGTTTCAAGGAAAGTATAAACCGCCATAGGCATTGTTCCGCAGTAGTTTGGATAGCCGAGATAAATTTCATCGTAATCGTCAAGATTCGGCAATGAAACAAGTTCGGGTCTTGCCTTTGATTTAAGGTCTTTAACCGACTGAGCAACACATTCCTTGTAGTTTGCGGAATACGGAACTTTCTGCTCAATTTTAAACATATCGGCTCCTGTGAGGTCTGAAATCATTTTTGCAACCTTTTCGGTGTTGCCGACTTTTACATAGCGGTACTGACCGCCGAAATAATTTTCATCTGCTCGTGAATAAAATGCAATTAACTTTGCCATTGTAAATCTCCTTTGTTTCAGAATTTTTACTATTTTTCAGTTTGTTTTTTACTTTACAGGAATATATTACACCCTGAAGTTGACTTTAAGTCAAGAGGCATTTTTGATTTTTTCGTATAATTTTTAATTAACTGCATAGGTTGCTTTCCGTACAACACTCTTAGCTTAAATATTCTGCTGTTACTTGTGGGCATCCGATGAACTCCTCTATTTAAAATTGCAAAAGCAATCGCTATACTTACGCTCGGGCATAGTATGTTTTTGATATTGCAAACTATCTGCACGAACGGAGAGTTGCGGTACACCGCAAAAAAATACTGTACAACCGAGAAAGGCTGTACAGCATCGGAATTATTCTTTATAAGAAACTATTTCTTTTCAGTAAGAAGCTTATTGAGTTCGTCCATAAAGGTGTTAATATCCTTGAACTGACGATAAACTGATGCAAAACGGACATATGAAACCTCGTCAATATTCTTGAGCTGATCCATTGCAAGCTCACCGATTTGCTTTGAAGTAATTTCACGTTCAAGGCTTGACTGAAGCTGAGCCTCAATATCATTGACCATATTTTCAATCTGTTCAATTGAAACGGGACGCTTCTCGCAGGCACGGAGAATTCCGCCTGTAAGCTTGTTGCGGTCAAAAACCTCACGGGATTTGTCACGCTTAACAACAATTATCGGAACAGTTTCAATCACCTCATGTGTGGTAAAGCGTTTGCCACATCTCAGGCACTCTCTTCTTCTGCGGATTCTTTCGCCGTCATCGGCAGAACGGGAGTCGATAACCTTGCTTTCTTCATAACTGCAATATGGACACTTCATATGAAAACCTCCGAATAATTATTCCCTAAAATAATTATAACATACCGTTTTCAAATTTCAAGTATAGAAAATTTACAATTTAATTACACTTTTATTTCATCAGAGATTGCGGTAATGCTTGACATTTCTCTTCTTCTTTTTGCGTTTCGAACTGATTTTTGAAATAATAAGGTAAATAATCAGGATAAGAACAATGAGTGCGATAACCACAATAAACCAGTATGATTGGAACACTGTGCCGATAACATTGAACACATAAAGGATTCCGCTGAGTTCTATTTTTTCGCCTGCAACAACATTAACCTCGGCAAGCTTTTGCTTTTTGCTGTTTTCGTCTGCCTTATAGTAAATTGTAGCCTTGCCGACTACCGTGCCTTTGTCGATTGGAGCGTCAATACTTTCGGGAACATCCTGTTCAATAATTATATTCTCATCAGTGCAGTCTTTAGGAACAATTGCGCTGAGGTCGGTTTCGGGATAAAGCAATGTACTGTTTTTGCCCCAAGCAAGGTTGACCTTTACTTCGCAAAGCGGCTTTGACGATGTTGCTACCGTGTTCATTTCAAGACTTGTCAATGCCCATCGAAAAAGGTCAGCGGCATCGGTCATTGTTGCGTAATCCTCGGTCACACCCTCTTCATAAGGAGCGTGAAGAAGAATTGCCATATATGAATAGCCGTCAGCCGACGCTGTTGTTACAAGGCATCTGCCTGCCTCGTTGGTTGTACCCGTTTTGATGCCCTTTGCATACATATAATAATACTCGCCGCCTCGGTTAGCGTCAATGAGGTAGTTAGTGGTAACAAGGGGTGTATCGTCACCGTCACAAGTGTATGTGCAGGTGTTTGTGATTTCTTCAAAACGAGGGAGCGTGAGCGCATATGTAGTGATTTTGTACATATCACGGGCAGTTGTATAGTGGTTAGGATCGTGAAGTCCGTCAGGATTTGCAAAATGGGTATTTTTGCAGCCAAGCTCCTTTGCCTTTTCGTTCATCATCTCAACAAAATTATCAACATTTCCGTCGCCGATATAATCGGCAAGAACCATTGCGGCATCGTTACCCGAGGGAACCATCATGCTGTAGAGCAGGTCGATTGCTGTCATACTCTTGCCGACATGATTTTCAACATTTGCAAGGGAACTGCCTGTGTTTTTGAGAACATCAAGAACCGACTGCTTAATCGGAATTTTTGTGTTGTCAAGGTCGGCAATGTTTTCAACCGCAATTATGTAGGTCATAATCTTTGTTGTGGATGCAGGATAACGCTTTGCATCTGCATCTTTTTCATACACGGTCTGACCTGAATCCATATTCACAAGCAATATTGAATCCGACTGTGTTTTTACATCATTGGGATAGGACGCAGCACCCGCTGTTGTAAAGGCGGAACAGATAATGATGCAAAGCATACAGAGAAGTGAAAGTGTTTTGATTGCTGTTTTTCTCATTTACTTAATTCTCCCATTTATAGTTTGTCAGTTTAAAGCATTTTGTCCGCCGCGATCAAACAGGCGGTCAATCTCTGCTTTTAAAAGTCGTATTTCATCGTTTCGGATATCACCGTAACGGTTCATTATATAATCTGCAATTTTTTGCGAAAGCTCAAGGCTTTTTGTGTCGGCAAAATCGGCAATTGACATCTGCGGCAGACCGTGCTGTCTGTGACCGAAAAAGTCGCCCGGACCTCTCATTTTCAAATCCTCATCGGCAATGACAAAGCCGTTGTTCGTTGAACACATAACCTCAAGCCGTTCTCTTGTTGTTCTGCTGCCTTTGTCACTGATGAGAATACAATAGGACTGCGAACTACCTCTGCCTACTCTTCCCCTCAGCTGATGAAGCTGTGAAAGTCCGAATCTTTCGGCGTTTTCAATCACAATAACCGTAGCATTAGGAACATCAACGCCGACTTCTATTACCGTTGTGGCAACGAGAACGGAATATTCATTCTCGGCAAACTTACGCATAACCTCGTCTTTTTCGTCGGGCTTCATCTGTCCGTGAACAATGCCGACTGCTATGTCAGGAAATTCCCTCAGCATCAAATCTGCGGCATATTCTTCGGCTGACGCAACATCGTCAAGCTCGCCTTCTTCAACAAGGGGACAGACTATGTACGCCTGTCTGCCGTGTTTTACCTCACTGCGGATAAAATCATACACTCCGCCGCGCATCGCAGAAGTTCGCAACACGGTTTTCACAGGTTTTCTTGACGGCGGAAGCTCATCAATTATTGAAATGTCGAGGTCGCCGAAAATAATAAGTCCGAGGGTTCTCGGAATCGGGGTGGCACTCATTACAAGCAGATGCGGATTGTTGCCCTTGCCGAGAAGCTTTGCTCTTTGTGCAACGCCGAATCTGTGCTGTTCGTCGGTTACGGCAAGTGCAAGATTTTTAAACTCGGTTTTATCGGTAATGAGAGCGTGTGTTCCTATTACCATATCAATTGAACCGTCTGCAAGCGATTTTCTGATTTGTTTTTTTTCGGACTCCTTGAGTGCGCCTGTCAGCAGACCAACCTTGATATCCGTATTTTCAAAAAGCCTTTGAAATGTTTTGTAATGCTGTCGGGCAAGGATTTCCGTAGGTGCCATAAACGCGGTCTGAAATCCGTTTTTGGCAACCGTGTAGCAGACCGAGGCGGCAACCGCCGTTTTACCCGAACCTACATCGCCCTGAACAAGTCGGTTCATTGGAGATGATTTGTTGATTATATCGTTTATGCAGTCCGACACCGCCCGTTTTTGGGCATTTGTCATTGTGAACGGCAAAAGCGATTCAAATTCTTCTGAATAATCCTTTGTAATTTTAAGCGAGGTTACTCCCCTGCTGTGGTCACGCAGATTTCTCATTCCGAGGTTCAGCACAACAAGCTCTTCGGTAACAAGCCTTTTTCGGGCTGTTTCAAGCTGTTGGCAATTTTTTGGAAAGTGAATATCAAACAATGCCTGTCTGAGCGGGCAAAGGTCAAATCTTTCTCTTACGGCATCCGGCAAAGGGTCATTGATTTTTGATGGCAGCATTGAAAGTGCCTGTCGCACGGCCGATTCAACCGATTTGCTCGGAAGTCCTGCTGTCTGCCTGTAAATCGGGCGGATTTGCGTTCCTTTAATTGCAGGCGCAAAGGTCGGAGACAGCATCTGCATTCCGTAGCTGTCGGATGAAGTTTTTCCGTAAAAGAAATATTCTCCGCCCTGTCTGAGCATTGAGCTTATGTATTTATTGTTAAAAAACACAAGCTGGATTGAACCCGTGTCATCATAGACTGCGGTTTTGGAAATAATTCTTCCGCCGCTTATGCGTGTGTCATTTACCGAGGTTGCAACAATCGCCTTTATGCAGGCGGTTTCACCGTATTCAAGTTCATTGATATGCTTGATATTGCTCCAGTCCTCGTATGTTCGAGGATAGAAATTTATCAAATCTCCAACGCTTTTTATTCCGAGTCTTGCAAAAAGTGCGGCACGCTTTTCACCTATTCCGTTCAGGCTTGAAACAGGAGTTTTATAAAGTGATGTCATTACCGCACCTCCGTTTTTATTTATTTCAGAACAGCCTATCCATATTCGCAGGACAGCCTGTCATTACAAAATCGGGAGCATAACCGAAAAAATTATGCTCCCTGAAAAAACTGATTTAATGCTTATTCTACGCTTAAAATGAAATAGTAAACAGGCTGGTCGCCCTTGACAAGTGTAATATCGGTTTTTGAACCGAATTTTTCACGAAGCTCTTCATAAGCCTTTTCCGCCTCTTCTTCGGTAACATCCTCGCCGTATATGAGAGTGATAAATGAAGTGTCGCGGCTGACCATATTCTTTGCAAGCTTAACAAGAGCCTTAACGGTGCTCTTTTCCGTAATTGTCAGCTTGCCGTTTTCAAGAGCGATAATGTCGCCCTCTTTGATTTTCTTACCGCCAAATTCACTACTTCTTGCGGCAAAGGTTACAAGACCTGTTCCCACCGATGCAAGTGCGTCAGTCATAAGCTGTGCGTTGCTTTCGGCAGAAATTTCGGAATCAAAATTGAGCATAGCCGTCATACCCTGCGGAATTGTTCTTGTCGGAACAATGATGACATTTCTGTCTTTTACCATCGGGATTGTCTGCTCTGCGGCAAGAATGATGTTTTTATTGTTTGGAAGAACGAGAACATTCTTGGCAGGAGTTGCCATAATTGCCTCATAGATATCGTCTGTACTGGGGTTCATACTTTGGCCGCCGGAAACAACATTGTCACAACCGAGGTCTTTAAAGAGGTCTTTAAGACCGTTACCTGCGGCAACTGCAACAAAGCCGAAATCGTTTTCTGGTTCTGCGGGAACAAACTTTTCCTTTTCAGCCTTTTTCTTTGTTGACTTGACATTCTTGTGCTGTTCCTTCATATTCTCAACCTTAACCGTGAGAAGCTGACCGAACTCAAGTCCTTTTGAAAGAGCATTGCCCGGCTGTTCAGTATGAACATGAACCTTGATAATCTCATCATCATTTACAACAACTACGCAATCACCGATTGATTCAAGATAACTGCGAAGCTCGCCGATTTCGGTTTCAATCTCGGCATTTCTGCCAACGATGAACTCTGTGCAATATGTGAATCTGATGTCATCGTCAAATTCAGCGGCGGCACTTTCAAATGTGCTGACGGTTGCAGGAGCTGTGTCATCGTCAGCTTCAATCATAATGCCGTTCTTAATTACAGAGAGCATACCCTCAAAGATTACGCAAAGGCCCTTACCGCCTGCGTCAACAACGCCTGCCTTTTTAAGCACAGGCAAAAGCTGAGGAGTGATTGCAAGCGCCTCGTTAGCCTTGTCAACGATTGTCTGCCATACAGACACAACATCTCTGTCATACTTAGCGGCTTCGATACCTGCCTCGTAAGCCATTCTTGCAACCGTGAGAATTGTTCCCTCTGTCGGTTTCATAACAGCCTTGTAAGCGGCGTCAACACCGATTCCGAGTGCTGCGGCAAGATTTTTGCCGTCAACTTCTTCAATGTCTTTAAGTCCCTGGGCAAAGCCACGGAATATCAGTGAAGTGATAACACCCGAGTTGCCTCTTGCTCCACGGAGCATTGCAGACGCTGTGATACCTGCGGCATCACCTGCACAGGTACCGTCAAAATCTTCAAGTGCTGCGACAGCCGCATTGACTGTCATTGACATATTTGTACCCGTGTCTCCATCGGGTACAGGGAAAATATTAAGATCATTTATACTGTTTTTTTGGTTTGAAATATTATTCGCACCGGAAATAACAGCCTGTTTGAGAATTTGTCCGTTTATCATTTAGGCACATCCTTTTAATGTACATTTCTTAATCAACTGCATAAGCCGATTTTGCACCGACAAACGCAGTTTTACAATAATTCACATTATAACATTATACATTATCAGCTTGTTTTTTGCAATAGTATAATACACTAATTATCTGCAAAAAAAGCCGACTTAATCGGGATTGTTTCATATTTTTTAACAATTGGAAACAATTTACTTTATGCTGATTTGTGTTATTCAATACGCATTGACTCGGCTGAAACGCACTTTCCGCTTTTGTCATCAACATCAAAAAGCGTACATTCCATTTTGCATTCTCCGCTTGCAAGGTCAAAACGCTGCGGAAGCTTATTTTTCAGCTTTGCAATTATAATTTCGCTCTTTACACCGAGAACGGAATGGATTGTACCCGTCATTCCCGTGTCGGTTATGTAGCCGGTTCCCTTCGGAAGAACCTGTGCATCAGAGGTCTGAACATGGGTGTGTGTTCCGAACATTGCGGAAACTCTGCCGTCAAGGTAATAACCCATTGCCCTTTTTTCACCCGTTGCCTCTGCGTGAAAATCAACAATTATGATTTTGCTTTCAGCCTGTTTAATCATTTTATCTACACATTCAAAAGCGCAATTCAGGTTGTTATCCATATAGGAATTACCCATAATATTTATAATCGACACAATTCTTCGCCCTGTGTCAACATTAATTATACCTTTGCCGGGTGTTGAATTTTCGGGAAAATTGGCGGGTCTGACAATGAAGGGATTTGAGTCAAGATAGTCGTAGATTTCTTTTCTGCGAAACGAATGGTTTCCAAGAGTAATTGCGTCAACTCCGCTGTCAAAAAGGTGTTTTGCAGACACGGGAGTCAGTCCGTTGCCGTCAGCGGAATTTTCACCGTTGCAGATTACAAAATCAACGCCTTTCACCTTTTTGAGCGTGGGAAGATTACTGCGAAGAAATTCACATCCGATACTGCCTACGACATCACCTATACATAAAATTCTCATAGTTATCCCTCCGTTTGTGTCCGATTGCAAAATTTCAGTCGTTCAAAACAAAACATACAAATTGATTATAACACAACTTTTCTATTCTGTCACATCAAAATCAACCTGATCTGCAATATTTTCGTTAAAAATATAATCTGTTATCACCCTGTAGCTGTCTTTATTTTCTTTAACGGAAATTTGTTTTGAAATAACCTTGCTTTTATTCTTTGTAAAAATCTCATAGAGAATACAATCAGCCTTTGCAATATCTTCCGCCTTGTTTTTGCTTACAGAGTTTTCGGTTGTTACAAGTTCACGGTCGGTTCTGATTTTAAGTCCTACCGGCAGAACAACATCATTGATAAACAGATTTTCTCCGTAAACTGTGCTTACAAAATTGTCGTAGTTTTCAAAGGCAAGGCTGCACGGAAAATCAAGCCATAAAAATCTGAAATTTTTCCTGTCAACATAATTATCGGTAACGGTACTGTAAGTTATTTTTTTAGGAAGTGAAAGCGTTCTCTGCTCTGAAACATCGGCAAAGACCTTTGCGCTTGCTCTCAAGTAACGCATATCGCCCTGCTTGGTTTCGTCAAGCCCACTGACAAGAATCTGACCGTTCACAACTCCGCTTCCCTTTGTAACAACAGGTCTGCCGTTATATGCCTGAATACGCGTTATGACGCCGTCCTTAACAGCTTTTACATTACACGGATTTTTTGAGGTATCAAGCTTCGGCTTTTTGTAGGTTTCTTTAATTTCAACCGTAACAAGACTGCCCGTTATGTTTATGCTCATCCAACGGATATCACCGCATTTTCTCTGAATATTGCGTTCTATCTGGTCAACATCGGAATTGTTTTTCCACATACCTACAGAAATTCCGTTATCTTCAAGCAACGATTCAAGATATGTATTGCTGATTTCCTCTGTTCCTGAAATTTTGACCGACCAGATAAAATTTGAGAGAAAAATGCAGAGAATAATTCCACATACCGCACCTGCAAAAAGTCCTGTCCTTGCCTTATAGCGGTTAATAATAAACGGCAGTCCGTGTTTTGCGGTTACTCTTGTTTTAACCCTTGATTTGCGCGCAAGAATTCTGATTTTTTTGTAGTCGGAAAGATACATTGAGGCTGATATTGCGTTCTTTTTCGGTATGGGATTCCAGAGATTTACACCGTTTTTTGAGGTTATGTTCATAAACCTTTCGGGAAATTTTCCGCTTGCGGTAAAGTCCACACTTCCTCTGAGAAAGCGTATTATTTTAAGGAGCATAGTTTCACCTCACGAGAGAAAGTTGATGTCGGTTACAAAGCCTTCAATTTCAACACAGGAGCTTGAAATGCACTTCAATTTCATTCCTCTCCCGCAAAATGAAATTACGGTTTTGCAGGTGTTTATTTTTATATTTTCGCTGTCATAGAGCAGAACTCCGGTTGAACCCTCAACTGTTATCCTGCGGTTTCCGAGCATTTCTATGTACGGCATTGTTCCCATATCAAACATCGGAGAAGGCAATCTTTCGTTTTTATCGGCAATTCGTTTCTTCTTTGGCAAAAAAATCTCCCCTGTTTTCGTTTCTTATTTATTTTTATGCAATACAGCTCATATATATAATTGGTGATTGTTTTGTTTATGAGTAAAAATGCCGCAAGGACGGTGAATATTTTTAAGGCAACAGGGATTTTTCTGTTGTGCGTTGTCTCCTTGCGTTTTTCGGAGGAATGTTCAAAGGGAGCTGAAAACGGCATAGGCTTGTGTCTTTCAACGCTTGTACCGTCACTGTTTCCGTTTATGGTGCTTGCCTCATACATCACCGAAAGCGGTCTTGCAGAAAAAATCGGCAGACATCTTTCATGGCTGACAAAACCGATTTTCGGACTTGACGGTTGTTTTGCCTCGGCAATAATTCTCTCCCTTGTCGGAGGTTATCCCGTTGGTGCAAAGACGGTAAATTCGCTTTATAAAAAAGGTGCGGCAAGTGAAAGTGAGTGTAAACGGGCAGG
Source organism: Ruminococcus bromii (assembly GCF_002834225.1). Classification (GTDB taxonomy): domain Bacteria; phylum Bacillota; class Clostridia; order Oscillospirales; family Acutalibacteraceae; genus Ruminococcoides; species Ruminococcoides bromii. The sequence continues at coordinate 11,801 of NZ_NNSR01000056.1, forward strand.
TCTGTTTTTGGTGTGTTCGGGACCGGGATTTCTTGTGAATTTTATCGGTGTACAGCTTTATTCAAGCATTGAAGTCGGGTTTATTATATTTGCCGCCCAATGCATCTCGGTTTTAGCACTCGGATTTGCTTTAAAATTCGTTTGCAGAAATAAACTTGATGATAATTCCAATTCGGAAACATTAATAAGCACTCCGCAAAAAGGCGACGCACTTGTAAAGTCTGTTCTTGACGGTGCAAGGGGAATGTTTGCAATCTGCGCATTTGTGGTGCTGTTTTCGGCATTTACTGAGATTTTCTGCTCACACATTACGGATGAAAATATTCAAAAACCGTTTTTAATACTCACGGAAGTTTGCAATGCGGTTACTGCGGTATCGAAAGATTTTCCGATTGAGGTTGTTGCATTTTCGGCAGGATTCGGCGGACTTTGCGTACATTTTCAGATTTTCTCGGCACTTGGAAATATTAAGGTTAATAAAATGTTATTTTTCTTTTGCAGAATTTTGCAAGGATTTATCACCGCATTGCTTACGCATTTAGGTATAAAACTTTTCTCCGTCACAACCGATGTTTTTTCAACATCAACGGTTGAAAATTTCAGCTTTTTCGGAGGAACTTCCATTTCGGGAGCGGCTTTGCTTTTTACCGCTTTATGCTTTTTATATTCACTCAAAAATTACAAACAAAATTGACGGAGGTTACTTTATGTGCGGAATAGCAGGATGGATTGACCACTCACAGGATATGAGCGAAAGAATCGATTTGCTCAACAGAATGTCGGAAACACTTGACAGGCGAGGTCCTGACGAAAACGGCTTGTACATTAACCGAGGTGCGGCGCTTATGCACAGGCGGCTTGTTGTAATTGACCGTGAAAACGGCAAACAACCGATGTCCGTTCGTCACAGGGACACGACCTATGTAATAGTCTATAACGGCGAACTCTATAACACAGCCGAGCTTCGTGAGGAACTGAAAGCATCGGGATTTCATTTCAGAGGTCACAGCGACACGGAGGTTGTGCTGAAATCATACATTAAATACGGTGCTGACTGCTGTAAAAAGCTGAACGGAATTTTCGCCTTTGCAGTCTACAACACAAGCGACAAATCGCTGTTTTTGTGCAGGGACAGAATCGGCGTTAAGCCTCTGTTTTACTATGAATACAACGGCGGATTGCTGTTTGCGTCAGAAATAAAAGCGTTGCTTGCAAGCAAGGTTGTGAAGCCTCAAATTGACGAACAGGGACTCAATGAAATTTTCTTTTTAGGACCTGCAAGAACGCCTTCGTTCGGAGTTTTCAAGGGAGTATTTGAGCTTAATCCGGGCGAATGTGCAATGTATAGGCACTCAAAGCTTCGCCGAAAAAAATACTACACCGTTGAGGCAAAAGAGCATACAGACAATGAAGTAACTACCATTGAAAAGACGAGATATCTGCTGACTGATGCAATTCAGCGACAGCTTGTGAGTGATGTTCCGCTGTGCTTTTTCCTTTCGGGAGGGCTTGACAGCAGTATAATTGTCAAGACCGCATCAATGTACAACAAGGAACACAAACTCGGCAAAATCAACACCTACTCGGTTGAATACCGTGACAACGAAAAATATTTTCAGAAGAGCAATTTTCAGCCTACTCCCGACTACGAATTTATTTCGATGATGTCAAAAAATGCCGACACAAAGCACAGGGAAATTGTCCTTGACAACACGCTTGTGTGCGACGCACTTTATGAAAGTGTTCAGGCAAGGGATTTGCCGGGGTATGTTGATGTTGACTCGTCACTTTTGCTCTTCTGCAAAGAAATCAAGCAAAACTACACCGTTGCACTTTCGGGAGAATGTGCAGATGAACTTTTCGGCGGATATCCGTGGTATCACAACCATGAAATACTTTTTGAGGATTGTTTTCCGTGGTCAAAAAGTCAGGATATTCGCAGGAGCATTCTCAAGGACGGTGTACTGAAAAACGGCGAAGAGTATGTCAGACAAAGGTATCTTGACACAATAAGCCTTGCCCCAAAGCTTAAAAGCGACACCGACCTTGACAGGCGAATGCGAGAGATGTTCTACCTGAATTTTTACTGGTTTATGCAATGTCTGCTTGAGCGAAAAGACAGATGCTCAATGTTCAGCGGACTTGAGGTAAGAGTGCCGTTCTGCGATTACAGACTTGTTGAATATGCGTACAATATGCCATGGGAATTAAAGGCATGGGGCAACCGTGAAAAGGGAATTGTGCGAAAGGCTTTTGAGGATATTCTGCCCGAAGAAATTTGCTGGCGAAAGAAAAGCCCGTACCCGAAAACGCACAATCCGATTTACTTCAACGAGTGTGTAAAAAGGGTTAGAAAAATTCTTAAAAAGCGTTCAATTCTAAACGAACTGCTTGACAGTAAAGGGATTGAAGATATCATTGAAAATCCCGATAAAATCACAAATCCGTGGTACGGTCAGCTGATGAAAGCACCGCAGATTCTTGCGTATATAATCGAACTTGACTACTGGTTTGATAAATATAATGTTGAAATAGTGTAACGGTTATGTTAAAATCTGAGTGTAAAAAGCTCCGGGAGATGTAGAAAATTAGCCGTAAACAATATATTAAACTGATCGATTTCTTCAAGAATAACAAATCCGCAAAAAATGTGTTGAAATTCGTATATAAAATTTTTCCGCTGTTTGTATTTGCAAGCTATCCGATTTTGCTTGTATATACATTTTTATGGCAAAAAGATTTGTTTTTAAAGTCGCTGACTGTGCCTGCGGGGGTGTTTTTGGGAATAACACTTCTGCGAATTATCATAAAAGAAGAACGCCCGTATGTGCGGTACGGAGTTGCGCCTGTTTTTGCAAAGAACAGCAAGCCCGACAGTATGCCGAGCCGCCACACCGCAAGTGCATTCATCATTGCAATGGCAATTTTGCGGTTCAATGTGTGGGCAGGGATTGCATACCTCTTCATTGCGGTTATGATTTCCGTGTCAAGAGTGTGTGCAGGAGTGCATTTTGTGCGTGATGTCATAGTCGGCGCAGCAATAGCAATCCTCTGCGGAATTGTATTTTTGTTTTTGTTATTGTAATATAAAATTGTGCAGACGGTAACAATGTTACGCTCAATCATAATTTTCAATTTAAAAAGCCACAGTAGATTTTAACTTTCTACTGTGGCTTTTTTGTTGGTTGTTAAGTTGTGTAATATCTGTTTATGTAACAGCGATATTATTTTTTGTCGTCTGTTTTTTCTGTAAGATCGATGATATCGCCTGTGCAATGGGGACATTTTGTGGCTTTGATATCAATATCACTGAAACAGAACGGACACTTTTTTGTTGTGGGAGCTTCTTCGGGTTCAGTTTTTTTGCCGAGTGACATAACCTTGTTGACAAGCTTTACGATAAGGAAGATTACGAAAGCCATAATCAGGAAGTTGATTACCGCTGTGATAAACTTACCGTACATAATTGTTGCGCCGTTGATTGTAACCTGAAACTGGTCAAAGTTGACACCGCCGAAGATACCGAGAATCGGCGAAATGATGTCGCTTGTGAGAGAAGTTACGATTGCCTGAAAAGCCGCACCGATGATAACGCCGACTGCGAGATCAAGCACATTTCCACGCATTATGAATTCCTTAAACTCCGAAAAAAACTTTTTCATTTTGCCCTAATCCCCTTTATTTAATTTTCAAAATCAGCCAAGAATTGCCTTATGGTAAACCTTTTTACCCTTTTTGATTACAACATAGCCTTTTTCAAAATCAGACTTTGCAACCTTTGCGTAAACATCTGTTACCTTTTCATCATCAACAGAAACACCGCCCTGCTGAATAAGTCTTCTGCCCTCGCCGTTTGAAGGGATAAGTCCGCACTTCTTCATGAGGTCAAGAATTCCGATTTCACCGTCTGCAAAATCAGCCTCTGTAAGAGTTGTTGAAGGCATATTGTCAGTATTTGTCTTGTTGCTGAAGATTGCTCTTGCTGCCTCCTGAGCCTTGTCAGCCTCCTCTTTGCCGTGAACAAGCTCTGTAAGCTCATGAGCAAGAATTTCTTTTGCTTTGTTGATTTCACTGCCCTCAAGCTTTGCAAGCTCATCAATTTCTTCAAGCGGAAGGAATGTGAGCATTTTAAGGCACTTGATTACATCGCCGTCATCAACATTTCTCCAATACTGGTAGAAATCGTAGGGGCTTGTCTTTTCGGCTGAAAGCCATACTGCACCCGACTGGGTTTTACCCATTTTCTTACCCTCTGAATTGAGGAGAAGGTTGATTGTCATTGCATATGCGTTTTTGCCGAGCTTTCTTCTGATAAGCTCTGTACCGCCGAGCATATTGCTCCACTGGTCATCGCCGCCGAACTGCATATTACAGCCGTACTTCTGATAGAGAGCATAGAAGTCGTATGACTGCATAATCATATAGTTAAATTCAAGGAAGCTGAGTCCCTTTTCCATTCTCTGCTTGTAGCACTCTGCACGAAGCATATTATTAACGCTGAAACAAGCACCTACATCACGGAGAAGTTCAACATAGTTAAGGTCAAGAAGCCAGTCTGCGTTATTTACAAGAAGAGCCTTGCCCTCTGAAAAGTCGATAAAACGGCTCATCTGCTTTTTAAAGCAATCAACATTGTGCTGAATTGTTTCCTTTGTCATCATCTGACGCATATCTGTTCTGCCTGACGGATCACCGATCATACCTGTGCCGCCGCCTACGAGTGCAATTGGCTTGTTGCCTGCCATCTGAAGTCTTTTCATAAGGCAAAGAGCCATAAAGTGACCTACATGGAGGCTGTCGGCTGTCGGGTCAAAGCCGATATAGAATGTGGCTTTACCGCTGTTTACAAGCTCTCTGATTTCTTCTTCGTCCGTAACCTGAGCGATAAGTCCTCTGGCTACGAGTTCTTCATATACTCCCATATTTAAAAATTCCTTTCGATTTTTGTCAGTTAAACAATAATATTATAACATTATTTAATTTATAGTCAACCTTTCAGGCATGAGTTTTGGTGCAAATCTCGCCGTTTTCGACTGTTATCATAACGGTTTTATCGCTGTCTGTCCGATAAACATTTTTGCACACGCTGTTAAGCAAGGCTGTTATATAGTAATCGGGAAGTGCCGTATCGTCAGCCGAAACGCTTATTACAGCGGTTTCGGGACTTGCCTTTGCAAGAAAATCTTCACTTGAAGAATACTTACTGCCGTGGTGTGCAACCTTGAGAACATCGCATTTTAATTCTTTGTCGGAATTAACCATTGATTCTTCCCTTTTTGTCGAAATGTCGCCTGTAAAGAGAAATCGCTTTCCGTCATATTCAAGCATTGTTACAAGCGAATTATCGTTTGTGTTGCCGAAGTCCTTTTCGGGTTGATAAAATTTAAAGGTCATATTTCCGATTTCAACGGGTTTGTCTGAAACGGAAATTACGGTTTTTATATTATTTTCTTTTATAGAATTAACAAGCTTTTCGTATTCGGGGGTTTTGTGGCTGTCGGAATATTTTCCGAAATAAACAACATCCGTACCGAATTCATCTATGATATCGGGCAACGAACCGATGTGGTCGCTGTCGGGGTGTGACACTATTACGGCATCAAGATGAGTTACCGAACTGCGTTTGAGATAGGCAGTAATTTTATCGATAACAAGATTTGTTCCGCCGTCAATCAACACATTTTTGTCGCCGCATTTAATCAGCGTACAATCAGCCGAACCGACATTGATAAACGAAACAGAAAAGTCGGATTCCATATCGGCTGAAATTCCGAAAAATGTATAGACATCGTTCCAATCGGGGATTCCGAGAGGTTTTCCGAATGAAACAAGCAGTACACAGGCAATGAAAAGTACGCATACCGATATTTTCAGTATGAAAAAGATTTTATTTCTTTTTGTTTTTTCGTCTGTACTTTGCGAACTTATCTTTGCCGTTTTTGCCTCTTCCCTTCTGATTCTGCAAATTGCGGTTGTTGTTCTGTTTTGAATAACCGCCCTGTGTTTGTCCCGCCATCGGAGTTACAAGACATTTTTTATCGTTACCGATTAAATCCCGTCTGCCGGCTTTGATGAGTGCTTTGATTACAAGCGGTTTGTTTTCGGGAATGAAATACTGCAGCAACGCCCTTTGCATTGCCTTTTCATTTTCAGACTTCGGAACATAAACCTCTTTGAGAGTGTACGGATCAAGTTCCGTATAGAACATACTCGTTGAAATTGTACCCGGAGTCGGATAGAAGTCCTGAACCTGTTTTGGGTGAATGTTTTCACGCTTGCAGAAAAGTGCAAGTTCTACGGCATCCGAAAGTGTTGAACCGGGGTGTGAGCTCATCAGATACGGTACGACATACTGGTCTTTATTTTCCTTGCCCGTAAAATCGTAGAACATCTTACAAAAACGCTTGTAGCTTTCAATATGCGGCTTGCCCATTTTGTCAAGAACCGCCGCCGAACAATGCTCAGGGGCAACTCTCAGCTGACCGCTGATGTGGTACTTTACAAGTTCACGGAAAAATTCGTCATTTTCATCTTCAATAAGATAATCAAAACGGATTCCGCTGCGGATAAACACCTTTTTAATTCCCTTGAGATTTCTCAGTTTTCGCAAAATATCAAGATATTCCGTGTGTGACACCTGCATATTCGGACAGGGTGTCGGTGCAAGACATCTTCTGTTTTTACAAAGTCCGAGCTTTTTCTGCTTTTCGCATGACGGAAGTCTGAAGTTTGCGGTAGGTCCTCCGACATCGCTTATGTAACCCTTGAATCGTGGATTATCAAGAAAACTTTCAGCCTCCTCAATAATACTCTTTTCACTTCTGACGGTTACCGCTCTGCCCTGATGAAAAGCAAGTGAGCAGAAATTACAAGCACCGAAACAGCCACGGTTGTGTGTGATTGAAAACAGTACTTCGTTGATACCGGGTACGCCGCCGAGACTTTCATAGCACTTTGGATACCAACGCTCATACGGCAGAGAATAGACATAATCAAGCTGTTTTGTGTCAAGCGGCTGCATCGGAGGATTCTGCACAAGAATATACTTTCCGTGCCTTTGAATGAGGGTTTTGCCCCTTACTGCATCAGCCTCCTCAAGCTCCCTGCGTGATGCAATTGCATAGTCACGCTTGTCCTCTTTTACACGCTCGTAGCTTGGAAGTTCGACAACCGACTTTGGCACATAATCGTCTGTACGAATTTTATAGCAAACACCTCTGATGTCGTAAAGCGATTCAACAGGATAGCCCTCGGAAAGTCTTTTTGCAATTTCAATTGTCTGCAGCTCGCCCATTCCGTACACAAGCAAATCTGCCTTGCTGTCGAAAATAATTGAGGGCATTACCTCGTTTTTCCAATAATCATAATGAGCAAATCTTCTGAGTGATGCCTCAAGACCTCCGATTATAATGGGAGAATCGGGATATAGCTTTCTGATTATGTTGCAGTAAACGGTGACGGCTCTGTCGGGACGCCTGCCGTTTTTACCGCCTGCCGTATAGGCATCATCATGTCTTTTACGCTTTGCAACCGTGTAGTGGGCAACCATACTGTCAATGTTGCCTGCCGACACCATAAAACCGAGCCTTGGTTTTCCGAACTGTGTAAAATCATCATCGTTTTTCCAATTAGGCTGTGCAAGGAATGCTGTTTTGTAACCGCAATCCTCAAGAACTCTCGTGATTATTGCCGCACCAAATGACGGATGGTCAACATAGCTGTCACCGCAAACATATACAAAATCGACTTCGTTCCAACCTCGATCACGCATTTCTTTTGCGTTCATCGGTAAAAAAGCCATATTAAACCCCCTTTTGTTTTCAATGTTTATCAATCGGCTCTGTTTTCAAGTGCATTTCTGCGTTCGAGCCATTCGTTGTAGGTCATAAGAACATCTCTCGGTTTTGAACCCTGATGAGGGCCTACAACTCCCATTTGTTCCATATCGTCAATCATTCTGCCTGCTCTTGCGTAGCCGACCTTGAGTCTTCTCTGCAAGAGTGAGGTTGATGCCTGTCCTGCTTCAATTACGCACTTGATTGCCTCTTCCATTTTGCTGTCAACATCAAGACCTTCGTCAGATGCTGAATCGGAGTCACCCGATTTTTTGCCCTGAGCAATTTCTTCTGCGGCAATTCTCTTGATTTTTTCTTCGATTTCAGAATTATACTGAGCCGAATATGCTTTCTTTATGTAGTGAGTTACGCCCTCGATTTCTTCATCGGAAGCGTAGCAGCCCTGAACACGAATAGGCTTTGGAGCGCCTACAGGCAAAAACAGCATATCGCCTCGGCCGATAAGCTTTTCACCGCCGCCTGTATCAAGAATTGTACGGGAGTCTGTGTTTGAACTTACCTTGAGTGAAATACGGCTCGGTACATTCGCCTTGATAAGACCTGTGATTACATTAACGGTAGGTCTTTGGGTTGCAAGGATAAGGTGCATACCTGCGGCACGAGCCATCTGAGCAAGTCGGCAGATTGAGTCCTCAACCTCGCTCGGAGCCGCCATCATCAAATCGGCAAGCTCGTCAATTGCAATTACAACACGGCTCATTTTTTCTTTGGCAACGGGAAGTCCGTTTACTTCAAGAACAGGCTGAACCTCTTCTCCCTCTTCATTAACAACAGGTGGATTTTTCTCCATATAATTCATATTTTTTTCGATAAGAGAATTATATGAATCAATATCCTTACAATCGTATTCGGAGAAAATTTTATATCTCTGGAGCATTTCGTTTACCGCCCACGCAAGCGCACCAGCCGCCTTTTTTGCGTCGGATACTACGGGAATGAGCAAATGCGGAATACCCTTGTATTTTGAAAATTCAACCATTTTCGGGTCAATAAGCAAAAGCTTTACTTCATCCGGAGTTGCCTTGTAGAGAATACTCATAAGAATTGAGTTTACACATACGGATTTACCTGAACCCGTAGTACCTGCAATGAGCAAGTGCGGCATTTTGGCAAGGTCGGTAACTACGATTTCACCCGAAATATCTTTGCCGAGAACGGTTGTGAGTTTGCTCTTGCTGTTTTTGAACTTGTCCGAATCAATCAGTTCACGCATTGTTACCATACTTACAACCTTGTTCGGAACTTCGATTCCGACTGCGGCTTTGCCCGGGATAGGCGCTTCAATACGAACGCCGTTTGCGGCAAGGTTGAGTGCGATATCATCGGAAAGATTTGTAATTTTGCTGATTTTAACACCGGGGGCAGGCTGTAACTCATAGCGTGTTACCGACGGACCTCGGCAGATATTTACAATGCTTGCCTTTACACCGAAGCTTGTGAGGGTATCAATAAGTTTTTTGGCATTATTCTGCATTTCTTCCATTGCGTCGCCGTCATCGGAATTTAGCTTCGGCTTGAGCAGCTGAATCGGTGGGAACTGATACTTCTTTTCTTCTTTTTGAGAATTATCGGAACGAACAGCTCTGTCAAGCTGTTCCGCAATTTCATCGCCGGCCTCCTCGCTGTTGTCTTTTTTGCTTTTGAGAAGTGCTTTTTTAGCGATGCTTTCAGTTTTGGAATCAGACTCATTCTGTAGATATTCGGCATCGGAAGCTGACTTTTCATTTGAAATATCCTCTGCAAGTGCCGAAACGGTGTTATCGGCACTTTTGCCCATAGGCTTGCTTGCACGATTGATTATGTTGATGAGATCCTGTGACAGATCCTTGTCTGCGGCATTTTCTTCCTTTGAATCGGCAATATCCGTGTCAATTCCGTTTACTGCCGACTTTGCTTTCTTGACCTTTGTCTTTTTGTCATCAAGCGGAATGTCAATAAAACTTCCCGAGGACTTTCTGTTTTCGCCTTCAAGCGCAATGTCGATATTGCCTCTTTCGGCAAGCTTTCTCTCACGGTTTTCTTCTCTGCGCTCTCTGCGTGCTCTTGCCATCTCTTCACTCGCTTCACGGATATGTACGGCTGTTCTTGACGCCGCCGCTGTCATATCCTTAATTGAAATGTTCGCAACAATAAGAACAAGTGCGGCTGTTACAACAAAGCTTGTAAAAAGTGCGGCTGTACTGCCGAACAGGACAACGAGCGGATATCCGAGCAATCCGCCGATTATTCCGCAATCGAAAGTCATATACCTTGAGGTGTCGGAGGCGTCCTTGAACAGATTGCCAAGACAAGCAAAAAAGTTCATATCCGAATATTTTGCGCCGCTGCCTGCATAAATCAACGCCCCGATAAACAGAATTATGACGACACAAAGAAAAAGCTTCAGCTTATAGTGTGCAACCTGCTTTTCCTTTTCGGTCATAACACATAAATAGAAAAGCGTTACGGGAACAAGAAAAATTCCGAAGCCGAGGACTCCGAAAAAGAAACTGCGTATCATTGTCCAGACATTTGAGCCTTTAATGAAAATTATACAGACAAAAACAGCCGCAACGGCGGCATAGAGAATTGCCCTTACACGCGGCGAAAGTCCGCTGCTCCTTTTCGGAACAGCGGATGCTTTGGTTCGGCTTGCATTTTTTGTGCCTTTTGACTGTTTTTTTGAAGAGGTCTTCTTTCTGCCTGCCGCAGTATTTTTAGTTTTGTCAGCTGTTTTTTTGTTAGCTGCCAATAAAATCACTCCATTTAAAATTTATGCAATTGGCGCACCTGTGAAAAGGTTTACGCCCGTATTCATTTCGATGATTGAAATTACAATAAATGCAACACCGACAATCGCTGTGTAGATTACGAAAATTTCCATTTTGTCAGATTTCAGGAACCACTTAAAAATTACGATTGCAAGATAGCCTACAACTGCGGAAACTGCCATTCCGATAATCAGCGGAAGAAACTCAATATTGCTTAAACCTTCGGGTGACTTGATTGCATCCACACCCTCAAGAAGTGCCGCCGCAAGGATTGACGGGATACCGAGTACAAATGTGTAGTCAAGTGCCTTCTGCTTTGAGATTCCTCTCATCTCACCGACCGAAAGTGTTGAGCCTGAACGGGAAAGTCCCGGAAGGAGTGCGGCACAAACCTGTGTTACACCGACAAGAATTGCGTCAACAACATTAAAATTATCTCTTGTTGCCTTTGCATTGCTCTTTGTTGCAAGATGTTTGTGAGTTGAGGCAACACTCTTGCGGTTACGGATAATACCGATTGTTAAAAGTACGCTTGTGAGAATGAGCGAACAGGCAGTTACTATAAGAACAGGACTTGCGGAAAGCCGGTCTGCAAGGTCTTTAAGCTTCATATCTGTTCCGGGGATTGGCAGAAAAAGCAAGAACAGCGGTATAAGACCGATGATGAGCATTACAACGAGATTACGGTTGTAATTCATTTTGCTCCATTTAAACTTGCCTGTGAATATATCCTTAATCATAAGTATAAATTCCTTGATGAGATCCCACACAAGTTTGTGGTAGAATGCAACAACGGCAACAAGTGTGCCGACATGGAGCATTACATTAAAGAAAAGATTGCTTTCGCCTGTGCCTGCACCGAGAATGTGCTGTGTGATTGCGAGGTGTCCGCTGCTTGATACGGGCAAAAATTCGGTAAGTCCCTGAACAATACCCTGAATAATAGCATCTAAAATTGACATGGTTATGTATTCCCTCCAAAAAATAAGTTTTAAAAATCTTCTTTATTATTTGTACGCTGAAATGCCGTGTGGGTTGGCATTTCGGATTTCATAAAAATCATAAGCGTCACGGTATATATGTATTCGGGCAAAATGCCCGAAATTATTTTTCCTGCTTTTTTGAGCGGGATTTTTTAGGCTTTGACCTGCTCTTGTTTTCTTTTATCAAACCGTAGAGAGCGTCGATGGCGTCGGAAACTGTTCCGACCTCGTCAATCAAGCCTTCTTCAACAGCCTCTTCTCCCTCAAGAATAGTCCCGATATCCATTACAAGCTCGCCTGTGTTGAGTACAAGCCGGTTGTAACGGTCCTTTGTAATATTGGAATTTTCGGCAACAAATGTTGTGATTCTGTCCTGCATACGCTGAAAATATTCAAAGGTCTGCGGAACTCCGAGTGTAAGCCCTGTTGACCTGACCGGATGAACCGTCATTGACGCACTCTTTGCGATAAAGCTTTTCTTTGCCGCTACAGCAAGCGGAATACCTATTGAATGACCTCCGCCGAGAACAATTGAAACAGTCGGCTTTTTCATTCCCGAAATCACCTCGGCAATTGCAAGTCCTGCCTCAACATCTCCCCCGACCGTGTTAATCAGCACAAGAAGGCCGTCAATTCTTTCGTCCTCCTCAACCGAAACGAGCAGGGGGATAACATGCTCATATTTCGTTGTTTTGTTCTGCTGTGAAAGAATGTAATGACCTTCAATTTGCCCTATAATTGTCAGACAATGAAAAACGCAGTCCTTGTGAGTTGTCAGAACAGAACCTGTTTCGTCAATTTGGTCAGTGTGTTCTTCACTTATTGGGCTGTCGTTTGCAAGCCTTTGCGGTTCATCTTCCAAAGCGGGATTTTTAACAAAGTTTCCTTTTTTTAAAGAGGTTTTAGAAGATTTTGATTTTTGTGGCATTGTATGCACCTCCGAGAATAGTTTCTCCGAAATTGCGCATAAAATGTATACCGCACATCAAATTAGGACATTCACGGCACATTACCGTTTCATTATATCATTTTAGCAAAGTTATTTCAATAATTTTATTTCTTTATTTCTAATAAGCAATAATTATTTTAAAGAATTATAGTAGTATAAAAGAAATATTATCCCGACAGAACCTGTCGGAAGTTGTTATGGAGTGATATTCAGTTGACATCTGACATAATTATGGGTGTTGTCATTTTAGTTCTTATTGCGTTTTCTGCATTTTTTTCTGCGATTGAAACGGCATTTTCCTTTGTAAACAAGGTGCGTGTTCAGCGTTACAAGGATGACGGCAATAAAAAAGCGGCAGCAGCGCTCTACATAATCGAACATTTCGACAATGCCCTTACAACAATTCTCATCTGCAACAATGTTGTAAACCTGAGTTGTTCTTCAATTGCGACTGTACTATGTATGAATCTTTTCGGTGACGCAGGCTCGGCAATTGCAACCGGTGCAACAACCTTTCTTGTGCTGACCTTCGGTGAGATTGTACCGAAATGCCTTGCAAAGGAGCATTGCGACGCCTTTTCGCTCAAAACAGCCGGATTGCTCAGAGGACTTATGGCAATCCTTACACCGCTGGTGTGGATTTTCACACGGTTCAAAATGATTGCCTTAAAGATTGCAGGCAGCAGCGGCGACGCTCCGTCAGTTACCGAAAACGAGCTTAAATACATTGTTGAGAGCATCGAGGAAGAAGGCGTTCTTGAAGAGAGCGAAAGCGAAATGGTTCGCTCCGCACTTGACTTTGACGAAACTACTGCTGAGGAAATTCTCACACCGAGAGTTGATATTACATTCATAAGCATTGATGATTCACCTGAAAAAATCAAGGATATCATCATTGAAAACCGCTATTCGAGAATCCCCGTGTATGAAGGCACGGTTGACCATGTTGTCGGTATTCTTCACACAAGAGATTATCTTGAACGACTTGCAGACGGCAAAGCTCCCGATGTTAAGGAGCTTATGCAGCCGCCTTACTTTGTGTTCAAAACACAACAGCTTTCAAAAATTCTGAGTGCATTCAAACGCACAAAAATTCATCTTGCGGTTGTTACGGATGAATACGGCGGCACACTCGGAATTGTTACAATGGAAGATTTGCTCGAGGAAATTGTCGGTGAAATATGGGACGAGGACGAGGAAATTGAGCATAACTACTACAAAATCGGCAAGGGCGAGTTCCTTGTAAACGGTGATATGGAGCTTGAAGATATGCTCGGTCTGTTTGATATGGACGAGGACAGTCTTGAATGTGACAGCGTAACGGTCGGAGGATATATTCTTGAACACGCAGGAACAATCCCCCACAAGCGTGACAACATTAAGGCCGACGGCTTTAAGTTTACCGTTATGGAGGTTAAGGATCAGCGTATTTTACGGGTTGTTGTCAAGAAAAACGATACCGCCGAAGAAAACAAATCCGATGAAAAAAAAGAGGACAAAAAGTCCGAATAAGCAAAACATAACAGGAGCAGTATTTTTACTTACCGCTCCTGTTTTTTTACTGTATTTTTTTGCAGAGAGAAGTGCATAATGCGCTGACAGGAATACAAAGAAAAGCCCACAAGGTGCTGTAAAACGGACAAATCTGCCCTTTAAAATTAAGTCGGCAATTGGAATAATCCCACACATTAAGCTTGAATTTCAGATTGACAACACAGCCGCAGCAGTATTCAAGTGCGGTAATTATCGCACTGCCCAATATGCATTTTTGCAGCATATTCATTTTTGAAAAATGCTTGTAAAATCTGAAAAGCGACACAAACGCAGTTCCGCCCGTGACCGCCATTGACCAGTGAGTTTTTCTCCGCCACAAAATTTCAAGCAGAGCGTAGCCTGCCCCGCCTATTGAAAAAAGAATGCAATCGTTACGCAGTCTTAAACTTTTTTTCATAAAAAATCACCTGTTTTAGTTTTCACGGAAACAGGTGATTTATTTAGCTTATGTAATTTTTATTTTATCACAGCATACTTTTTAGTTCTTCAAGAGAATAAAGACAGTTGATTGCGGTCAAAAATGCGTTTGTTGAAAGATATGACGGCAGACCGAGTTTTTTAAGAATTTTTTTGCGGTTGATTTCTGAATTTTCAGTTCCCGTAAGTCCGAGGACAAAGAGGTCGGCTTTAGTAATTTTCCTTTCGGGAATATTATTTTCTTCGCCGATTATCTCGGCACCGCTTTTACGGATTGCGTTTATTATAACCTCATCGCTGACGCCCTCAACGCCTAAAAGCCCCTCTTTACCGCCTTTTATTTTGCGTTTTTCCTTGCCCTTGATTTGCGGAATATAGCAATTTTTAATTTTTGAATTATCGACCGAGCCTTTGAGAAAATTCCTTATTACAAAGCCTGCACCGTCGCTGTCTGTCATTATGAGTATTCCCCTTGTTTCGGCAATTTTGCGGATAAGCGACTGTTTTTCTTTGTCGGAAAAAACACGGAAGCCGTTGGTTTCAATTATGGGAGCGTCAACAATTGATGAAAGCTTTATTTTGTCATATCTGCCCTCAACTATGACTGCCTCGCGGATTTTGAGCATCAAACTCTGCCCTCCTTTGCAATCAGAAGCAAACGGGAAATAAGCTGTTCAATCAAAAACCTTTGGTTGACAGAAACGGATTTCAGCTTTTCATCGGTTTCAACAAGCACATCAAGGCTTTTCCGAAGTGCCTCGGTTGAAGTCCTTGAAACGGAGGTTCTCGCCCTGTTTAACACAAACGCACGGTTTTTGTAGGCAAAATCCTTTGCCACGGTTTCTTTTCTTATTCCGCACTCATCAGCAACACGCATACGATACGCGTCAACATAGGCGGACGAAAGCGCATATAGAATGTTAATCGGCTCTTCACGCTGACAGAAAAGTATATCGAGCTTTTTAAAAGCTCTGTCACCTCTGCCGTTGATAACATCGTCAGCCATATCATAGGTTCTCGTTTCAAGGTTTACGGTTGACAAAAGGTCGATGTCACGGTCGGTAATTTCCTCACCCTTTGCATATGCGGCAATTTTGTTGACCTCGTTTTTCAGAAGATTTAAATCCTCGCCTACATTGGAAATTATCCTTGTGGCATTCAGGTGTGAAATCAGCTTGCCGTTTTCATTTGCCCATTTTGCAACATATTTCTCAACAATCTGCGAATTGATTTTTTCAAAGCAGCATACGCTTCCGATTTTTTCAATACGCTTTACAAGTGCATTAAACGAGTTTTTATTCTTTGAAGGAATATAAGTCGGCATTGAAACAATGAAAACAGTACCGTCCCAAGCCCTGCCTGCCAGCTCCCTAAATGTGTCAAGGTCATCCTTTAACATATTATCAAAGTATATGTCACTTGCAACAACGCAGTTTCTCTCTGCCATAAACGGTGTTTTTTGAAGTGCTGTTGCCAACTCCGAAAGGTTAATGTCACCACTGAAGGTTTGACAGTTAAAATTATTGGGATTTTTGCCTGCAACAGCTTCCCTAAGCATTTGGGTATAGCTTTTTACAAACATCTGCTCAGTGCCGTAAATAAGATAAACAGGCGAAAAACTTTTGTTCTTGATTTGTTTTTTCAGGTCTGCTTCTGTAATGCGTGGCATTTTATCCTCCGTTCAAATTTACCGTTATACTGCCGTCAGCGGTTGAAATAACTGTCGGGCTGATTTCTTTTATAGAATCATAACGCTTTTGAAGCTGCTTTTCAGTTCCCGAAAATATCACGGCTTTGCATGATATCAATTCGGAATTTTCGGGTACGGAATCAATCAGCAAATAGTCGGGATTGCGATATTTTTCAGGCAGCTTTGAAACATCTCCGTGTGACGGAACAAACAAAGCTGTCGCACTCTTCCCTTTTATATACTGGAACATTGTGTTATCTTCGCAGATTACCTCATCCGTCACCGTATCGGAAAGATTCAGCGTAAAACGCCGGTTTCCGCCGAAAGTCTGTCGGCTGTTGCCGTCAAAAGCGTTCAAAAGGTTTTGTTTTTCAATGTCACTATCATATACCAAAATATTATTCAAGTCAAATTTTGTGACTGCAAAGCGTTCAAAAGAAGAGTATTTATTATTCTGATTTGGAATTATCATATATTCAATATCGGAATAGCTTTCGCTGATATCGGCTGTCACATCATCTGCGCTTGCCCTGTTGCCTCCGCATGAAATCACGGAACAGCTGTCTGGACAATTTACGGTTGCAAAAACACCGTTGCCGACACTGTAAATTTTCATTTCACCGTTATCGGCTGTTAAAAGCACATTGAGTGAAGCACCGATTATAAGGACAGAAGCTGATAACAAAACGGAAATTTTAACATAGAATTTTCGATTATTTATGGTAAACCATCCGCCGATTGCAAGAAAAATGCTGACGCCTATCCACACAAACCAATAGAGCGAATGGGTTTTGACTGTGCTGAACGGGAGTTGTGAAAAAGTTGACACCAACCACAAAATTGCTTTTGAACATAATCCCGAAACGAGCGCAAACGGGTATGCAAAAAATGATATAAACGGACAGATAAAAATTACCGAAGACAGCAGAGAACATACAAGAAGTGCCGAAACAAACGGTTCACATAACAGAGAAACAAGTATGACTGTCGGGGAAATTCTGTTGAATGCAACAGCGGTTATCGGCAAAATCCACAGAAATGCAGATACTGAAACCGACAGCATATTTACGCAGATTTTAAACAGCCTTTTGATATAATAGACAATCGTTCCGACAAAACCGTCCTTACGCTTGTTTTTGTAGTGAAAAAATCTAAGCACAGAGCGTTCAATCGGTCTTGACCACAGAATTATGCCCGTCGTTGCCGAAAATGAAAGCAGCATTCCGATATCTGCTACCGCATATGGATTGAAAGCTGTCAGGACAATTGCGGCAAAACCAAGGTTATTCAGCGAGTCGGCTATTCTGAGATTTGACGATGCAAACGACACAATTATCATCATAATTCCGGCACGGACAACCGAATGTGCAAAGCCCGTTACAGCCATAAAAGCAATAACCGTGAATGTGGTAAAACCTGTTATTAAAAATCTGTTTTTTGTTAATTTTCTTACCAAGAACAATACAAACGAAGTGATTATAACAAGATGCATTCCCGAAACCACTATTAAAAACGAAGTGCCTGTCAATGAAAAATCATCTTTAACGCTTGAATCAAGAGCTGTTTTCTCGCCCAAAAGAACGGCACGGCAGAGCGTTGAATAATCCTCCGGCAACAGCATATCAAGGGAATTTTTCATTGCCCGTCTTATTGAAACCGCAAGTGAATAGAAGGTTGTTGTTTTCTCCCCTGTCGATTCGATTTTGAAGCCGTCATAGGAATATGCTTTCAGAAAAATTCCGTGACTGATTTGAGAGTTTACATTATTCTTGTATGTATGAGCCGTGAAGTTGACCTTTTCAAAGGGCTCTGCATCAACATTTGTATATGAAATAATTTGAATTTTCGCATCTGACGGCTGACCGTTGATTTTGTCGGTTTTGATTACGAAGCTGCATGATGAATCGGTGGTAATGATTTCATCACAGATATATCCGCTTGCTGTAATTTCTTTATCAGAATAATTATTTATGACCGTGTTGTTAATATATTCGGAATAGCCGATTATATTGCCCGCAGAATATATTACAGCAAAAGCAAATACGCACAGCGACTTGCCGAATGATTTATTTTTCTTTGAAATAATTAAGAATATACCTACTGCAACGGATAACACTCCTAACGAGCCGATTATTGCAAAGACAATTTCGTTAAAATCGGAATAAAAAACGGCTGAAAGGACAAACAGGAAAGTAAATCCTATAAGTCCAAACAGCCGTTTCATAAAAATCAATCCTTATTCAGTAATCATTTTTTTAATATAATTATACACTCGGTTACCATTCAATCCTTTTTTGCAATAAAAAGAATATTTATAATTGTTATCATTATATTCTCCTACTACAATTTTACCTTTTTCATTTACAAAATTCGCACCCTTAATTTCAAAAGTCGCCATTGTGGGAGAAAGTCCGTTTGTATTGACTCCGCTGAGATTTTCACTGTTTTTTACAGCATAGCTGACAGCCTTGCGCAAGGTCACAGTATTGTCAGAGGCAGATTTATCTAACGAACAAACCACTTCGATCGCCGTGTATGGAATAGCTCTTACACTTACAATATTTTTCAAACTTTCGCCAAACTTAATTCCGGAAATTTCTTCCGCTTTATCAATACTCGCTCCGCAATCTTCCCACTTTTTCAAAGTAACATCTACGGAAGGATTCACGGTTTCAGAGGTACTTGGTGCAGGTAAATCAGAGCAGGAACATAGAATACATACCGCTGTCAACACAAAAGCAAGGCATAAACATACTTTTTTCATAATGGCATCTCCTTTTATTATTTATTTGGTTATTTTTATCTACAAAAAAACAATTAGTCCATTTTTATTACTTCAAGTATA
The DNA here is from genome assembly GCF_002834225.1 of Ruminococcus bromii. Classification (GTDB taxonomy): domain Bacteria; phylum Bacillota; class Clostridia; order Oscillospirales; family Acutalibacteraceae; genus Ruminococcoides; species Ruminococcoides bromii. The sequence goes on from NZ_NNSR01000056.1 coordinate 30,845, forward strand.
TCATTTTTTGGTATTTTTATAATATCATATAGAATTTCATTTGTCAATATAAATATTATTTTTTAAAAATATTTATATTTTTGTTTATTTTGCTGCTATCTCTTCTCATTAAATTATCTATTCACCACTGTTTCTATTCAATTATTTATAAGTTGAACAATTTCTACACTTTAATTTTTACACTTTATATCTATGGTATAAAAAAGGAAAACAGCCGTCAAAATATGCGGACGGTATAATCTGCACACTTCAACAGCTGTTTAAATTTGATTTTATAATTACTCAGTATTACTTAAAGAAAAGCGGAAGTTCGCTGAGGAATATAATGTCATCTCTGTCCTTAGCGTCACCTTCGGCAAGGACTGATGCCCTGCCAACGATATTTGCGCCTGTTTTTTCAACGAGCGTTTCAAGAGCGTGAAGACTTTCGCCTGTTGAAATTACATCATCAACAAGAAGAACTCTCTTGCCGTTGAGAAGATTTACATCATCTTCGCCGAGGTAGAGTTTCTGTTCGTTTTTTGTTGTGATTGAATTAACGGTCACTCCGATAGGATTGCCCATATAAACCTTAACGCTTTTTCTTGCGACAACATAGTTTCTGCAGCCCTGACGAGCCATTTCATAGCAAAGCGGAATACCCTTTGCTTCGGCAGTCACAACAACATCGTGTTCGGGAACACGCTTGAGGAGTTCTCTTGCGGCAACCTCTGTCATCTCAATGTCACCAAACATAATAAATGCGGCAATATCAAGCTTATCGTTTACAGGGAATTTTCTGAGTTCTCTGTCAAGTCCTTCAATGTTAATCTTATATGTATCCATTATTGCAGTCCCCTTTTACGCCATTGTGCCATTGAGCTTTTTGCCGCCGAGGATGTGGAAATGCATATGCTTTACGCTCTGACAGCCGTCCTCGCCGCAGTTATTTACAATACGGTATCCGTTTGTAAGTCCGAGTGATTTTGTAATTTCGGGAATTTTAGTGAAAATGTGAGCAATATTGCCGACATTTCCTTCATTAACTGCGTCTGCACAGCAGATGTGTTCCTTTGGAATTACAAGCACATGAACGGGAGCCTGTGGTTCAAGATCATAGAAAGCGAGAATTTTTTCGTCTTCATAAACTTTTTTTGACGGAATTGAGCCGTCAACGATTTTGCAGAAAATACAATCTGACATTTTAATTCAACCTCTCAATATAATTTATTTTCCGTATCAGAAATATTTAAAATACAACAAATATCATACCAAAGTTATTGTACAACCAAATCACTTTTCGGTCAATACTGCCGTCATTTTTTGGCTGTAATTTTCTTTTCTTCACCTTTAAGAAGTCTTTTGATGTTTTCTTTGTGCTTTACAAGAACGAAAACGCCGATTAAAAGAGCCGCCGCAGTTGAGAAAATTACATATGTAAGAGAATAATCCTTGTAAATTATGAAGTCAAAGATAAATGTCATTGCAAAGGTGTAAGGCGCATAGAGAATCGCACAGAGAACACTTGCAAGTGATATGATTTTTGAGCAGAGGAAGATAATTAGAAAAGTTACAATAATTGCGATAAATACACGCCAATCCTCTGTCAGCATAAGAGCGGCGGCGGTTACAACACCCTTACCGCCCTTAAAGTGAAAATACACGGGGTATGAATGTCCGAGAATACAGAAAATACCTGCAACATATTTTCCGCAGTTGATAAGCTCGTTTATAAAAACAGGGCTTTCACCCTGAAATGCAACCGATGCAAACGAAAAGATGAAACCACCGATAAGCACGGCGATAATACACTTCAGTGCGTCACACACAATGGTGATAATTGCCGGAACTTTACCGACACTGCGCAGTACATTTGTAAAGCCTGCATTGCCGCTGCCCATTTGACGGATATCCTTTTTACCCTTTGTCACAATGCCTGTGACAAGAACAGCCGTGTTGATACTGCCGAGAAGATACGCAATCAATGCCGAAAGCAGAATCATCCACCAACAGTTTGCTAAAATTGCCGAAATATGCTCCATTACTTTTCTCCTCTCTCTCTTACCACAATTTTGATCGGCGTACCCTCAAGAGCAAAAGCCTCACGGATTCTGTTTTCAAGATAACGCTGATATGAGAAGTGGAAAAGCTGTGCATTGTTGCAGAAGAAAACGAATGTCGGCGGTTTTACGGAAGCCTGAGTCATATAGAAAATTTTAAGTCGCTTACCCTTGTCCGACGGCGGCTGAACTCTTGTTGTAGCCTGTGCAAGAAGTTCGTTGAGCATACCTGTTCTGATTCTGCGGTTTGCGCTGTCATTACAGCTTATGATATATTCAAACAGCCTGTCGATACGCATACCTGTTTTTGCGGAAATAAATACCTTTGGCGCATATGACATAAAAGCAAAATCTGCGTCAAGCTTTTTGCGGAACTCCTGCATTGTCTTATCGTTCTTTTCGACAGCGTCCCACTTGTTTACGGCAATTACACACGCTCTGCCTGCCTCATGCGCAAGACCTGCAACCTTGGTATCCTGTTCTGTAACACCCTCTGTCGCATCGATCATAATAACGCACACATCACTGCGTTCAATCGCCATTTTTGCACGAATAATACTGTATTTTTCGATATTATCATAGATTTTGCTCTGACGGCGGAGTCCTGCGGTATCGGTAAAGTTGAATTTTCCGTACTTGTTTTCAACAAGCGTGTCGATTGTGTCACGGGTTGTGCCTGCTATATCAGACACAATACAGCGTTCCTCGTTTGTAATTTTGTTTACAAGAGATGACTTGCCTGCGTTCGGCTTGCCGATTACCGCAACATTGATAATTGTGCCGTCATCTTCCGCATTTTCATCATAATCAAAGCTTGAAAAAGCCTTGTCTAAAAGGTCGCCCGTACCGTAACCGTGAACGGCTGAAACCTCGATAGGATCGCCTAAACCGAGATTGTAAAACTCATAGAATTCAGGTGACGGTTCGCCGAGTGTGTCACACTTGTTTACACAAAGCACAACAGGCTTGCCCGACTTCTGGAGCATCTGTGCAACATCCATATCCGTTGCCACCATGCCCGACTTGCAGTCTGTTACAAGAATAATAACATTAGCCGTGTCGATTGCAAGCTGAGCCTGACGGCGCATCTGCACAAGAATAATATCATCTGATTTCGGTTCAATACCGCCTGTGTCAACAATAAAGGCAGTTTTTCCGCACCATTCCACCTCACCGTATATTCTGTCACGGGTAACACCGGGAGTATCGTCAACAATTGACAATCTCTGACCGATGAGTTTATTGAAAAGCGTTGACTTTCCCACATTTGGTCTGCCGACAACGGCAATTACGGGTTTGTTCATCTTATCAGTCCTTTCCTGCAATTACAGCCTCTACAAGGTCGTTTCCGTTGTTATTGACGGGAACAAGAGTTACACCGAGTTCCCGTTCAACATCATCTGTTGAAACATCATCAAGAAACAAATCGTTTTCAAAACGGAGCATTGATGACGTGATAATAAGCCTGTCACCAAGGTCATCGTCACGGAGCTGATCAATAAGATCACCGCCCGTGACAAGTCCCGACACATTTACTCCGCCGCCGAAAAAGTTGTTCTTAATCGCCCTTGTATTTATAGTTATATTCGGGAATTTTTCGTTAATCATCGACATAATCCGCTTCATGTACGGAAACACACCCTCGCCGCAGGCAATTGTTACCTTATGGCAAAGGCTTTCGTCTGCATCAAGCTCTTCAAGCTTCCAGCCGACATCATCGGTCAGATACGCAATCATACCGATTCCGTCCTCAAGAGCGGAAAAGTCCTCATAAAATTCAGGTGACGGGATTTCTCTTTCGGCAAGGAGGTAAAATTCATCACCCGGAAAGAAAATTCGTCTGCCGTGCTTTTTGACGCACTCATCACCCATTTTTTCAATTATATCAATTGTCTGCCCTGCCGTTTCCTTATTATAAGGAACAAGCGGATAAAGGTTTTCACGGTAGCGTGTAAGTCCTACAGGAACAATCGCAGTCATATTAACACCGAGGTTTTCAAGATCGGTCAATGTTCTGACAAGCTCGTCACCGTCATTGATTCCCGGACAGGAAACAATTTGACAGTTAAGCGTTATTCCTGCGTCTGCAAAGCGTTTGAGATATTTTAGCGTATCGCCCGCAAAGCGGTTATTCATCATCTTGCAACGAAGCTCGGGGTTTGTTGTGTGAACCGACACATTTATCGGGCTTATGTGCATTTTTATAATTCGGTCAATTTCGTGCTCTGTAATATTTGTCAGCGTGATATAGTTGCCGAACAAAAACGAAAGTCGGCTGTCATCGTCCTTGAAATAGAGCGACTCACGCATTCCCTTCGGAAGCTGGTCAATAAAGCAGAAAATGCACTTGTTGCGGCACGAATGCTGTTTGTCCATAAGATAGGTTTCAAACTCAAGACCGATTTCCTCATATTCGCCCTTGGTCATTTCTATGGTACGAACATTTTTGTCCTCATCCTCAACCTCAAGAGTAAGCTTGCGATTTACCTGATAAAATCGGTAATCGAGAACATCGACAATCTCGTTTGAATTGATTGAAAGAAGGGTTTCTCCCTTTTTTATTCCTGCTTTGTCGGCATGACTGCCGATTGTGACATCATAAATTTTAACAGCCACACCTTCACCTCGCAAAAGATTTTTATACACACATTTATTTTACACAAAACAGCGTTTTTAATCAACAGATTTGCAGATTGTTTTGAATAATTCGTAAATTTTGCAAAACAAAAGGGCGAACAGATAACTGCCGCCCGTAATGCTTGTAATAAAAAATTACTGTTCATCTTTCTTTACAACAACCTGTCTGCCGTTGTACATACCACAGTTTGTGCAAGCCTTGTGAGCTGCTGTTAATTCACCGCAGTTAGGACAAGCAGTAAGTTCAGGAGCATTGATCTTCCATACTGTTGAACGTCTTGAGCTCTTTCTTGCGTGTGATGTTTTGTTCTTGGGTACTGCCATTACAAAAACCTCCTTACAAAATTTATCTTAGTCAATCAACTGTTTAAGTATCTCAAGTCTTGGATCCGTTTGACGCTTATCACAGGAACATTCACCGTTGTTGAGGTTTTGTCCGCAAATCTGACACAGACCTTTGCAATCGTCCCTGCAAAGATTCTTTGACGGGAGCGAAAGAAAAATGTCAGAAATTACAACATCATCAAGCTCGAGTGTAAAATCAGGTGTTTCAATATAGTCGTCATTGTCCTCATCGGCAAGAGTCTGAATAAGCCTGTGTTCAAAGCTCATATTCATCTCTCTTGTATAAGGCTCACCGCAACGGTCACAGTCACGGCTGTAATCAAAGTGTGCGTTGATTACAAGAGTAATCAAACTTGCTCTGTTTGTTGCTTTAGCAGTCACGACAACGGGAGTTTTGAATGGATAAACTCCGTCAACATCAAGACCTGACAAGTCAAGGTTATATTCAACTTGTTTTTCTTCACCGTCATTCTGAAAGACGGATTTAAGCTCAAAAAGCATATCTGCACCTCTTGACAGCATAGACACATATTAAAACGCTGTTTATTATTATACAAAAGGATTGTCCCTTTGTCAACTAAAAAATACAAGAAAATAGGCTGTTTTTTTTGAGAATTTATGACAATGTTAGCTAATTTTCCTATATAGAATTTTAAGCCTGCAAGGTTGTTCAAGAAGTTACTTTGCACTTGATTTTCGGTTTTCATTATACCCCTTAAACATATATAATGCAATAATAAATTGCAGTTGACATAAAGCGGAATTTGTGATAGCATACTGTGTGGCAGTTCGTAACCATCCTGCCGGAAGGACGCCGATAGGCTGCTCCTTCTATCAAAACTAAGGAGAAAGGCACAGGACTTTTTACGCCCTTTTTGCACCCTCTTTTGTGTGGGTGCTTTTTTTGTGCCGGAAAGAGAGTATGGAGAGATACAGTATTATCAATGAAAAGAACAGTCGGGAGATTGTTCTTCTGCGCGGAAGCGGCTGCGTTTACAAAAAATGCATCTTCTGCGACTACTACGCCGACAGGTGCAGTGATGAGGACGAAAACTTTCGTCTTAACAAAGCCGTGCTTGAAAAAGTTACGGGAATTTTCGGTGACCTTGAGGTCATTAACTCAGGCTCGGTTTTTGAGCTTGACAAAAAAACACTTGATTTTATCAAACAGGTGTGCAAAGAAAAAAAGATAAGTACCATTCATTTTGAGGCACATTACCTTTATCGTAACAAAATCAGTCAGCTCAGAAAAGATTTTGCGGATTTTGATTTGAAAATGAAGCTCGGTCTTGAAACCTTTGACTGCGATTTCAGAGAAAATGTCCTGAAAAAAGGAATCAAAGAGAGCAGTCCCGCTGTTATTGCAGAGAATTTCGACGAAGCTAATTTCCTTTTTGGAATTAAAGGACAGACAGCCGAAACAATGCAAAATGACATTGAACTGGGATTAAAGTATTTTGAACGAATCTGCGTCAACATTATGTGTGACAACACCACGGGAGTCAAACCCGATAAGGCTGTCATAAAAGAGTTTATGCAGAAGGTCTATCCTATATATAAGGATAACAAGAGGACGGATATTTTAATTAACAACACGGATTTTGGGGTTGGTGACTGATATGATAAATGAACTTTTACTTATATTCTCGGTGGTATTCATATACGGTATGGCAGTTTTAGGCTATGCTCTTTTCGGCAAAGCCGGGCTTTACTGCATTTCAGCCGTTGCGACAATTCTTGCAAACATTGAGGCTTTAATCCTTGTAAACGCTTTTTCAATGGAACAGACTCTCGGAAATGTGCTTTTTGCGGTAACATTTTTGATTACGGACATTCTCTCGGAATGTGAGGGCAAAAAAGCCGCAAACAAGGCGGTTCTTACGGGAATACTCTCATCGGTATTTTTTCTTGTGCTTTCACAAAGCTGGATGCTTTACAATCCGAGTCCGAACGACACAATTATGCCGTCAATCAAGGCGGTTTTCTCAAACACTCCCCGAATGATTTTTGCATCACTTATTGTATATGCGATAAGTCAGCTGTTTGATGTGTGGCTCTATCACAAGTGGTGGAAGTTCACGGAAAAGAAATTCGGTGACAAGAGAAGATTTTTATGGCTGAGAAACAACGGTTCAACGCTTATCAGTCAAATTCTTAACACAGCCCTTTTCACCGCATTTGCATTCTGGGGAACTTATGATTTCGGAACACTCGTTTCAATCTTTTTGTCAAGCTATGTAATTTACATTTTTACAAGCCTGCTCGACACGCCTGCGGTTTATCTTGCAAGACTTATTCACGATAAAAAGGAACAGAAAAAGATTTCGGAATAAAAACAGCTTAATTGAATATTTTCAATAAAAAGACAAGTCGTCGCAATATTTTTTGCGGTGACTTGTTGTGCTTTTTCAGGATTTTGTGAATAAACCATAATATTATGCTTTTTATAATATGTAATATTCCGCTCTTTTATAGTCATTTTTTAACAATATGTGCAAAATTGGCTGATTTTGTCCTGAATCACATAATTTTTTAAGATTTTTATTGACTTTTTCTGTACCAAATAGTATAATGAAGGCAAGTTGAATGCTTAATATTATTTATAAACTTAATTTTTGGAGGTAAATATCATGCTTACTAAAAGTGAAGAAGAAATTATGTACTTATTGTGGGACCTCGATGAGCCGCTCACAAGCTCAGAAATTGTTAAGAAGGCTGTAAACAAAACATGGAAAAAGAGTTACATTAACCTTCTTATCAATTCTCTTCTCAAAAAGGACATGATTAAGGTTGTCGGCGTTAAGCAGATGACTAAGAACTATGCCCGTACTTTTGTTCCTACAATGACAAAGGACGCTTATGCAATCAAGCAGATTTCGGACAGACCGAATTTTGCCGACAGCGATATTCCGACTCTCTTCTCCGAGCTTATTGAAAAAACCGAAAGCTCAGAAATTTTCGATAAGCTTGAGGCTCTTCTTAAAAAGCGTCGCGAAGAACTCGGCAAATAATCTATGCAAATAAGTTTTTATTCATTCTTGTTTTCTATTGTAATAAGCAGCATTTTTATAGTGCTGCTTTACTTTTTCAGAAAAAAGATTGCCTTTTCTAATTACTACGGTCTTTATACAATTTTGGGATTGTATGCTGTAACATTTGCAAGAATGGCTCTGCCGTTTGAATTCAAATTTACATATACATTTTCCGATCACAATGTATATGCCTCTATAATGAATGTCCTGACCCCCGACAAGGGAGCTGTGTTTGTTCCTGAATTCACATTGCTCAATCTGCTTGTGTCAGTATGGATTGTCGGAAGTGTGATATACATTTTATGGGTGATGATTAAGTATTACAAAGCAGTCAAAGCTCTGAAAGCAAATGTTATTGACGGCACACCCGAAATGCAGGCAAAGCTTGACCTCATTTCGCAAAAGTGCGGAATCAGAAGAAAAGTTAAGCTAAAAATTACCGATTGCGTTATCTCCCCTGTTACATACGGATTTTTCAATCTTGTTATTCTTATTCCGAATCGTGAATTTGACGACAGGGATTTTGGATATATCGCAATGCACGAATGCTGTCATATAAAGAACAAGGATATTTGGATTAAATTGCTGACGGAATTTTATTGCGGAATCTTTTGGTGGAATCCGTTTGTCCACCTTTTGAAAAAGGATTTAACCTACTGTCTTGAGCTCAGGTGTGACAAGCGTGTTACAAGCAAGCTTAGCGAGAACAGATGTACTGTGTATTACGAAGTTCTTGTAACGCAAATGAAAGCCTATAAAGAACAACAAGAAAGTGAAGAGAGCGACAGGGAAACTGCACTGAAAAGTGCGCTTGTCGGAATGAGTTTTGTAACCAACGAAAAGGGCAAAAAAATTGTAAGCAGAATGGAAATGATTCTGTACCCGAAGAAAAAGCAGACAATTATAAACAATGTTATTACAGCTTTTATGGCATTGCTTATTGTCGGTATATTCTTTGCTTCATACTGCTTTTTGATTGTCCCCGGTTGGGACACGACATACGAGGATTGTGTAGCCGATCTCATTGAATCGGGTGAATACAACGATAGTGTCAAAGTGTATGACGAAACAAATATGTATGTGTATGTTGAAGACGACAACACCACTCACCTTATTTTTGAGCCTTACGATGAAAAGAAAGGCATTGTCTATACAGACGACAATTCTATTATTATCCCCTATGAGCAAGTTGAGAACGGCGAATATAGTTACTGTCTTGTATTAAGGGAGAAATGACAGATGAAAAAGAAAGCCGCAAAAATTTTTACAGCATTTATTATGACAGCAATTATCGCACAGGGAACCGTTATGGTTGCAAGTGCAGCAGAAACAGATTCAACCCCCGACAGCGTTATAGTTATTGAAACCGCAACTCCTGACAGTTCATCTTTGGAAAGCGGTGCTGATACAACTGCTATTCAGCCAAGAGCTGATGTTATAGTAAGAAAATGGCGTCGTGGAAGTCGTGGACAGCTCCAGTACAGAAGATGGAACGAAACAAGACAAAAATGGGTTGATGACGAATGGATTGACTACAAAGGTTAATCAACAGTAACAACAAAGGCGAAACAGATTTGTGTCTGTTTCGCCTTAATTTTTGCTTATTCAAAAAGATTCTGTTCCGACAGGCTGACCGATTCAACATCTTTAAGCTGACGCTGAATTTGACGGGTACGAACTCCGACAAGCTTGTCAAGTTCCTTGTTTGCCTGATCAAGTCTTTGCTGTGTCATTACAAGCACATCATTGAACTTGTCGAACTCGGTCTTTACACCGCCGAGTATTTTCCAAACCTCTGCACTTCTCTTTTGCACGGCAAGGGTTTTGAATCCCATTTGCAACGAATTGAGCAGAGCCGCCATTGTACTCGGACCTGCAATATTCACCTTGTACTCACGCTGAAGAACTTCAACAAGTCCCATATTGACAACCTCGCTGTAAAGTCCCTCAAACGGAAGAAACATAATCGCAAATTCCGTTGTGTTCGGAGGATCAATGTACTTATCGTGAATATCCTTTGCCTCGCCCTTTATACGCTGAACAAGTGCTTTTTTTGCCGATTCAATGCTTTGCCTGTCACCGCTTTCAACAGCCTCACGGAGGGCAGAATATGTATCGCCCGGAAATTTTGAGTCAATCGGCAGATACACTGTGCCGGCACCGTCAGAGGGCAGTTTGACCGCAAACTCAACAACATTTTTTGAACCTTTTTTCGTTGCAATATTTTCCTCGTACTGTTCCTTTGAAAGAATTTCAGAGAGAATTGCGCCAAGCTGAATTTCGCCGAGTATGCCCCTTGTTTTGACATTTGAAAGAACCTTTTTCAAATCGCCCACGCCTACCGCAAGCGTTTGCATTTCGCCGAGTCCCTTATAAACCTGTTCAAGTCTTTCGTTGACAAGAGAAAATGACTTATTCATTTTTTCCTCAAGTGTTTTTTGAAGCTTTTCATCAACTGTCTGTCGCATTTCATCAAGCTGACGGAGATTTTCCCGTCTTATACTTTCAAGCTTTTCATCAACCGAGCGTCTGATATTTTCAAGGCTCTGAGTGTTGCCTGACGAAAAGCTGTGAAGTCTTTGTTCAAGCTGAACCGCTCTGTCATTTTGTGACTGTGCAAAGCTCTGCTGATTGAGCAATATTTTTTGAAGCTCATCTTCCGCCTTATTGTTACTGTTCTTTTTGAAAACTGTTATCAATGTAATGATGCTGACTGTAAGCGTTATTAAACACAGTAAAAGCAAAATTATTTCAGCTGTTGTAAATTGCATTTTTAACCTCCCGAACAATAATTCGATTTACAGTTAAATAATATCATTCGGGAGTTTTTCTGTCAACTCACGGTTTAAATAATGTTTCAACACGCTTTTTACAGTTTTCGGGTGAGTAAACAAAGCGGTCAATATGGTCACTGCTGCAGTAGTATTCAGGAGATGTGGGATTGTATTTATAATCAAAAACATCTATTATTATCAGTTTTATTTTCATCTTTTCGGGAATGATGCTTTTTATGTAAACGCTTACCTGATCTCCCACACAAACGCCCTCTTTTGTTTCTGCAAGACCTGCAAGGTTTGGTGAAAGCTCAACAAAAGCACCGTAATTTTCAACGCTGCGAACAATTCCGGACACGGTTTCTCCGGCACAAAACTTTTCGGCATTTTCCTCCCATGTTCCGAGAAGCTCTTTATGACTCAAGCTGATTCTGCCGTTTTCAATTGATTTTATTACAGCCTTAATATCCATCCCAACAGTAAACCGCTCACGGGGATGCTCAATTCTTGAAACCGAAATTGTATCAATCGGCATCAATGCAATAATTCCGCAGCCGATGTCGGCAAATGCGCCGAAACTTTCAAGATGAGTTATACGGGCAGGCACAATATCTCCGCAGCGCAAGCCTGAAATATACGCGTCAAGGCACTTGCGTTGAGCCTTTTCCCTTGAAAGCATAACAACAGGTTCTCCGTTCGGGGCTTCGGTTATGTCGGTAACCACAAAACAAATGGGACGGTTTACTCTTGAAATTACGGCAATGTCACGAACCGAGCCGTCTTTTATTCCGATTACCCCCTCTTCCCTCGGAATTATGCCCTTGATGCCCCCAAGGTCAACAATAAGATTGTGACTGCTGTCACAAACAATTGCCTTTGCCTCAAGTATTTTTTCACTGTTTTTTGCCTCTTCAAGCAATTTCAGAGAATGAATTATATTTATGTTTTCCTGTTCGGATATAAGTTTTCCTTCGGGTAAATATTCTGACATTTTAAAGCCTCCGTTATATTTAGGTTTACAAAAAATCATATGAAGTTTTTTTGCATCTTATTACACGGATAAAATTTTTCACCTGAGAATTTTATTTGCATTTGCAACGCTTTCCTTCATAAAATGCGGTAAACTTGCATTTTTATTTCATTTATGGTATAATAGGCACGAAAAGTGTGATGAAATCTAAGCTTTTGTTGAGTGCTTTTATATCCCCTCAAATTTTGCTCCGCAAAATTTTCGATGGGTAATTTTACCGTAATTCAAATTGTGACTGCGGTAAAATAATGTGTGTTTTAGATCCAGATTAGAAGAGCCGAGGTTATGTATCATAGCTATATGGCTTGACAGGAAGGAAACAAACCTATGAATACTTACAGTCTTAAAAAAATATGTGCCGTATCGGTTGCGTCAATTATGTGTGCTTCTGCGTTGGCATTTTCGGGTTGCGGTGATAAAAAGATTGAAAACTCGCAGACACCGGATGAAACGGTTCCCGCAACTACTGCGGCTGTCAGCACTGCCGATGAGCCTACCGCACAGAATTATCTTGAAAGCATCGGCATAGATACCGCTACTCTCGGCATCAACCCGAACATTATTCACGATTCAAACCCTGTAGGCTTCCAGCTTGATATGCCGAAGGACGGCGATACAATCGCAGTTGTTCACACCTCATACGGTGACATTACAATGCGGCTTTTTCCCGAGCAGGCTCCAAAAACTGTTACTAATTTTGTAAATCTTGCAAAGGCAGGAAAGTACAATAATTCACTTTTCAGCAAGGTAACAAAGGACTTTATGATTAACGGCGGTTACTGCGGCACAAGCTCATACGGCGATGTTTTTGAAGATGAATTTTGCGACAGGCTTTTCAATATCAGAGGTGCTGTTGCAATGTCAAACACAGGTGCGGATACAAACGAAAGCGCGTTTTTTATAAATCAGAAAACTGCCGAAGCATATAAGAATGAAGGCGGCTGGGAACATCTTGCAAGTCAATGGGATTCTATCAAAACCCAGCTTGCAAACTACAAGGATTCAAACCTTCTGACTGCATTTATTGACAAAAACGGCACAAACTGTTACGACACGGACAGCGTTCCCGACAGCGTTAAAAAGCTGTATGAAGAAAACGGCGGCAACGCCTACCTTGACGGTGCATACAATGCAGTTGACAGAGGCTACACGGTATTTGCACAGGTAATTGACGGAATGGATGTTGTTGACAAAATTGCGTCTGCAAAAGTTGACAAGGACGGTATTCCTGTCAAAAACATTGTTATAAAAAGCGTTAAGATTACACAGTACAAGGAGAAATCGACAACTCAGGCAGCTTCAACATCTGCCGAGGGCGTTACGCAGCCGACTACAGTCGGATAAGGAGAAATTATGGAGAAAATGCCTGTTGTAGCAATTATGTACGACTTTGACCGTACCCTTTGCACAAAGGATATGCAGGATTACAGCTTTATTCCTCGTCTTCATATGACCGAGGATGAGTTCTGGAGGTTTTCAAACGAACTCGGTCAAAACGAGCATATGGACTCAATTCTTGCGTATATGTATGCCATGGTGAGAATGTCCCGAGAAAAGGATATTCCGCTTCTGCGAAATGACCTTGTTGAAATGGGTGCGAATGTTGAATTTTTTGAGGGCGTAAAGGATTGGTTCAAGAGGATTTCCGACTTCGGCAAAAATCTTGGAATGCAGGTTGAACATTATGTTATTTCATCCGGTATGAAAGAAATTATTGAGGGAACGGAAATCAGCAAAAACTTCAAAAGTATTTTTGCGTGTGAGTTTCTTTACGATGAGAGCGGCAACGCCGTGTGGCCTAAAACAGATGTAAATTACACCAATAAAACGCAGTTTGTTTACAGAATAAACAAGGGTGTTCTTGATGTTGCGAATGATATCGACCTCAACCGTTCAATGCCTGAGGACAGCAAACGGGTTCCATTCTGCAATATGATTTACATAGGCGACGGTCTTTCGGATGTTCCGTGTATGAAAATGATGAAGGCCTATGGCGGATATTCAATTGCAGTTTATCAGAAAAAAGACAGCAAGGTTGAAGATTTGCTGATGAAAGACAGGGTTGATTTTATCTATCCTGCCGACTACTCGGAAAACACAGGTCTTGACCTCACCGTTAAAAATATCATCAGAAAAATGGCTGTCTGCGGTCTTTTGTACGATGAAAACCATGAGCAGAAAAAAGAAATTCTCGGAAGATAATTTCGATTGAATAAAAAATGTCAAGTATCAAAACGATGCTTGACATTTTTCTTTATTTGGTTTAATATAATCGTAGAAGAGAGATACCTGCGATAAGCGGATTCTCACTCTTTATGGTTAGGAAACAACCGCCGGAGCTTCGAAATTCGGGCGGTTATTTTCTTTTTTATTTAAATGTACATATATGTACGAAGAAACAAAATTACTTTTTGTTGCCAAATATTTGGTAATAAAGGAAATGTCAGGTACCCGAAAGGTACTTGACATTTTTCTTTATTTGGTTTAATATAATTATAGAAAAGGAGATACCTGCGATAAGCGGGTTCTCCACTGTATTGGTTAGAAACTAACCGCCGTTGGGAGAATTTTGGGCGGTTAGTTTCTTTTTTATTTAAGTGTACATATTGCTATGTACTAAAAAGAAGTCATTTTTTGTTACCGAAAACTTGGTAACAAAGAGCGATAACGCTGACGATTAAAGTGCCGAGTAAACATACATCGGAAATTGTCATGGTTATCACCTCCTCTTGTGAGGAGAAACCGCCTACCGTTTAATGCAGGTATCACGGTTTTATTCTAACAGTTTAATTCTTATTTGTCAATTTAATTTTCAGACGGCAGTTCTTTACGGACTGCCGTTTTTTTGCATATATTCTGCATAACCTAAAAACATATCTTCACATCTGAAGTTGGTCTGTATTTTACGAAAAAGACTTGCAATAAAAAAGCAAATCAAATATAATTTAAAGAGAGCGTTGTTCAGGCTCAATTATTGTATAAAAAATATAACAACAACTTTTAACACAAAGGGACAAATAATGAATAAATTTCAACTTATAACCAATGAGGTAAAAAAGGTAATAAACGGTAAAGACAGGGCTGTTGTCACCACTCTGCTTGCGTTGCTCACAGGAGGAAACATTCTTATTGAGGATATTCCGGGTGTGGGCAAAACAACAATGGCGGTTGCGTTTTCAAAGGCGCTCGGTCTTGAATACGGCAGAATACAGTTCACTCCCGACACTTTGCCGTCTGATATCACGGGCTTTGCGGTCTATAACAAGGATACAGGAAAATTCACTTTCAACAAAGGCGCTGTATTCTGTAATCTTTTTCTTGCAGACGAGTTAAACAGAACTTCAAGCAGAACACAGGCGGCTTTGCTTGAAGCAATGGAAGAACGGCAGGTTACTGTTGAGGGCAGCACTTTTAAGCTTGAAAAGCCTTTTTCTGTTATTGCAACACAAAACCCGACAGGAGCGTCGGGAACACAGCTTTTGCCTGATTCACAGATTGACCGATTCACGGTAAGGCTTTCAATGGGATATCCCGACAGCGATGCGGAATGTAAAATGCTGCTTAACAGAAGCGGTAAAAATCCCCTTGACTCCGTAAACTGCATTGTGTCCAAGAATGAATTTCTTGAAATGCAGTCGGAGGTTCAGAATGTTTTTGTCAGCGACGATATGGCAGGATATATTGTGTCACTCATTTCGGCAACAAGAAAGCATCCGCTGATTTCGAGAGGTGCAAGCCCCAGAGCAACTCTGTCGCTCAGCGATATGGCAAAGGCTGTTGCATTTGCCGAGGGCAGAGATTACATTGTGCCGAGAGATGTTCAAAATATTTTTGTCTGCACCGTAAATCACAGGATAATTCTAAATGCAAAAGCCTCTGCATCAAAAAAGAACGGCGAAGAAATTCTGCACGAAATTCTCAGAAAAACTCCAAAGCCGAGGACTTGAAAATGATAAGGAACATAATAATTTATCTTTGTCTGCTGACGGGAACATTTTTGTTCAGCATTTTTTATTATGCTTGGTTTTCGTGGTTTTTGTTCCTGACGGTTGTTTCAATTCCGATAATCTCGCTTTTGCTGAGTCTGCCTTTTATGATACGGAGTGCTTGTTCGGGCATTGAAATTTTTGCAAAAAACAATGTTTATGTGAAAGACGATTTTTACATTGCAATATCAGGCAAGAAGAAGAAACCGCTCTTCTGCCCTATGCTCACGCTGAACATAAAATCCACCAACCTTACAACTAATCTTTGTAAGAACATAAAAATCAGATTTTCGGGTACATTTACAAAGCCGTTAATCAGACAATGCAGAAGTCTTACACAGCATTGCGGACAGCTTGACATTGTATGCAAAAACGGTAAAATTTACGATATGCTCGGTATATTTTTTCTTCCGATTAGAATAAAAAAGCACAGCTTTGTTCGTGTTCTTCCAAAGTCGCAAAAGCCGGAAATCATCCCCGACAGCAGTAATTTCACGGTTACGGGGTACAAGCCTAAGCCTGTCGGCAACAGCGAAATTTATGAGCTTCGTGAATACCGTCACGGTGACAGTCTGCGCAATGTTCATTGGAAGCTTTCGTCAAAAAGTGACGATTTGATTGTGAAAGAACCGAATGTTCCGATAATCAAGAACTGTCTTATAATGCCTTTTTTCGGAGATAATGCAGACGAAAATGATGTTGTTTTTGCAAAGCTGATGTATGTCTGCCGATATATGATTAAGAGCATAGGCATTTGCTTTGCCTGCGACAGGAACGGCAATCCTTTCGAGATAAGATGCGAAAGCGATCTATTAAACTATTTTTCCGCACTCTATCTAAACACGGAAAGCAGCTTTGTTGCCGACACAAATGATTTTCAGCATTATAGTATATTTGCCGATCGTGAGGAGGTTGACTTGTTGTGAAAAACAAAACAAGCTTTACGATTGACATTCTTCTCTGCGTAACATTGATTTCAAGCCTGTTTTACTGTCTTGTCACCTCTTTTGATATAAAAACAGAATGGTACATCATAGTAGTTCCTACGGCAATTTTCTGCACAATTTACGGATTGCTTGCCTCCCTTGTCAAAAAGTCGGGTGTGCTGTTTATCAGCGTAGCAATCACTATGATTGTTTTTGTATTCACTCTGCTGTTTTCACTTGAAAGCATACTTGAACAATTGAGTTATGTTATTACTCAGGTTTTAAAACCGCTTTCGCAGTATCTTCCCGTACAGAACAAAATTATTTTGGGAGATACCCTCGGTACAAGCGCAACAGGACTTTTTGTGTTTATTTCGGCAATACTAAGTGCTGTTTTTACAATCAGCCTGATACGATACAAGCGCATTTTGATTCCGTCATTGCTGTCAATGGTACTGCTCGTCCCCTGCTTCATTCTTGTAAACACTCTGCCGTCACTTGTTTGTCTTTTTATTGCAATTGCAAGTCTTATTGCCTTGTACATTTCAAAGAACACACGAAAATTCAGACCGTCACAGGGCGGTGTGATTGCGGCAATTTCATTCGGAATAATGCTTGTTGTGATGACAATTCTGCTTGCGTTCAATCCGATTGAAAAATATGAGCGATTTGACTGGCAGGAAAACCTTTTGCAGAGCATTGAAAACGGCTTTAATATTGATGACGGACGAAAAACTTCCACAGAAAAAAACCTTAATGAAATCAAAGGTTCACTTGAAGAAAAAGAAAATCTCAACGATATTTCTCCGCTGACGCAGACGCATACACCTGTTATGACGGTCACTTCGGCAGTTGGCGGTAATATTTATCTCAAAGGCACAGCATATGCCGACTACAGGGACAATATATGGAGTATCATTTCCGACAATGATGCCGCAAGATATCCGCAGGATTTCGTACCGTTTACGGCAACAATCGGAAACAATGCTTTAACCGATACAAGGGTTCATATGCTGAATGAAAGTAAGATTGCCTATGTTCCCTACTTTTTGGAAAGTCTACCCGACAATCTCAATTCGGTTGCCGATGTGTGCGTAAAAAACGATACGGATAAAAACGAATTTTATTATTCGCACTATCCGTTTTATGCCGAGAACACATACAGATACAATAATTCAACCGAAGCGGAAAATTACAAAGCATTTGTGTATGATACCTATCTTGAGATTCCGAGAAAAACACAAATTGAATTGCGTAGAATTGCAGACCAAGAGGGCTTTCTCGACTCAGAGCTTACCGTTTCCGAAAAGATTGAAATGGTAAAAAATTATATTTCAAGCAGTAAACCCTATTCACTCAAAACTCCGAAAATGCCTTCGGGCAAAGATTTTGCAGCTTGGTTTCTCAACGAGAGCGACACGGGATATTGCGTTCATTTTGCCACGGCAGGCACGCTTATGCTGAGAGCGGTCGGAATCCCTGCAAGATATGTTACAGGCTACTACGCAACCGCATACGCAAATCAGACCGTTACCGTAACAACCGACAACGCTCACGCATGGGTTGAGTATTACAGCGATACGGCGGGTTGGATTCCGCTTGAATGTACACCGTCATCGTTTCAGCCGGCAAGGTATGTCGGCTCTCAAAGAGCAAGCGGCGGCAGTACGGACACAACTCAGCCAACAACCGTTGAACCGACAACAGCACCGACTGCTCCGACAAACGGCACGGTTTCTCACAGCACAAAACCGAAAAATGACATTAAATCTTCATTTGAATTTAACGGATTTACTATCGCTATGATGTCATTGGGAATTGTTGCCCTTGCTTTAATCGCAATTTTCTCAAGAAGAATTATCATTATCAAAAAGAGAAAACAAAGATTTGAAACAGGAAGAAACAATAAACGGGCAATCTGCATTTATAAAGAACTTAAAAATCTCACGAAAATTTCGCATCTTCTGATTACAGATGAAGTGAAATCCGTGTACGAAAAGGCGAGATTCAGCAATCACACGATAAGCGATGATGAACTGAAAATTATTGAAAACGCTTACTATAATTCCATTGAAGAAATTTACAATAATCTCCCTCGCATCAAAAAGCCGTATTACAAGTTTATAAAAGCGATAAAATAAGAAATGCTCCCGTACAATACGGGAGCGTTTTTCGTTCTTAATATCACAACAAAAGGCTCTTGAAAACAACTCAAGAGCCTTAGATTTTGCTTTATATTATTTAAAAAGATTCTTTTTATCATAATAATCCTTATCGACAAACTCGTCCTTTTCGTCAAGATTGCTGTCACTGCTCTTGAAAAGTCCCGAGCCAAAACGATAATCGTGATTTGCCTTTCTGCGAATTCCGTAAGCAAGAATTGCAACACACACCAAAATCCAGAAAACTAACCAAAACATAAACAACACCTCTCAAAAGCAATACAATGTTAATCTTTTTGTTTAGCTGATTATATCATTGCAATATTATATTGTCAATATATTTTTATTAATATTCATTAATAAATGTAAGAACTTTTCTTACTGTTTCAACACTCAATTTATCAGTGTTGCCGTATTTGAGAAAAGAATTGACATTACCTGCATTAAGGTTCAATTCTTTATAAATGCGGTAGTTTGTAATACACTTTTGCTGTTTAACTTCACAGATTTTTTTATACATCAAATTTTTAATTTTTGTTTCATTATTGTGTTTGTTTAATCTGTAAAGGTAGTTATCATAGATTGTTTTGTACTCGCTTAATTCTTTTTTGGAAACATATTTTTCAACATTATTGTCCGTAATTCCCGAAAGTTTTTCGCAACCGTCATTAAGATAGTCGTACTTTTTAAGAAGTTTATTCTTTAAATTTTTATCGGTAAACATCATAAGATAAAGACATAAAGCATCTTTAAGACGAAAATTATTTTCGGCAAGTTTTGAAAACGAGTACAACGATGTTCCGCCCACTCCCGACAATTCCTGTAGTTGTGAAAGAAGATATCCTTTAAATGTCAACGCTCTCATTTAAACCTCTCCTTGTAATCTTTATAATGTTCTAAAAGAATATTTTTATCAAAATCAGTCAACATTCCATAACAAACATCATCAACAAGTCTATCGAGCAAATCCCAATCTAAGGAATTGTAAACTAACTCATTTTCGATATCCTCTATATCTTTTCCTCGCATTGCACACAATTTTGACACTACCAAATCTTCAAGTGACAGAGTGTAAAAATTAACTTTCTTTGTTGGTATATTAACCTTTACAATTCGTTCAAGATAGTTTTCAGGAAAATTTATTCTATAAGCATTTACATTCATATTTATATTGTACAGTTCTAAAAGCTGTTTTATTTCATCACTTGCATCAATTGAATCAATATCGTGTGTTGATCTGTAAATTTTCTTCATTAATACAAGAGCACTTCCGCCTGCAATAACACAGGTGTAGACATCATCAGAGGTATCAATCAACGCCATATCTCTATCAACCTGTAAAAGTCTTTCAATAATTTCTTTTTCGTATAAATTCATTGCTACACCTCTTTATATATTTTGTTTTCAATAATAGTATTATTCAATTTCTATTATATTTAAAAAAAATTTTTTGTCAACAAAAAATTGTAATTTACCGACATAATTTTGCAAGTTAGGGTTCGGTACTGTTAATTTTCTTTTTGATATGGTAAAATGGTTGATGAACGGAGGGAATGCGATGTTTAATGTTACAATCCGTCAGGTTGGGATTGAGGAACGGGAAGAAATTATAATTTGCTGTCATGAAATCAGCGACGAGGTTATGTCGCTTGCAAACAGCATTAAGGGGCAGAAAAGTTTTCTTCTTGCATCAAAAGACGGCGAGATGTTCAAGCTTGACACAAAGGAAATTTTCTACATAGAATCGGTTGACAACAAAACCTTTATATACTGCAAAAACAATGTTTATGAAACCAAACAAAAGCTGTATGAGCTTGAAGAAATTTTAAAAGGAACAAAATTTTTCAGATGTTCAAAGTCGATGATACTGAATATCGGTAAAATCCGTTCCGTGTCACCGTCTGTCAACAGCCGTTTTGAGGCAAAGCTTGCGAACGGTGAAACGGCAATTATTTCAAGGCAGTATGTGCCGACCTTGAAGAAAAAGCTTGGAATGTGAGGTATTGTTATGAATGATTCTTTAAAAGAAATTATAAAAGAAATCATAAAGGACTTTTTCATAATCACGGTTGCAATGCTTTTTGTTGTAAGCCTTGCAAATTCAATTGCGTTAATCGAATACTATCCCCCCTATTTTCCGTGGGTTGTAATGGGAACAGGTGCGGTAACTTCAATTCCGACTCTGCTTTTTTACTTTAAAGAAGAACCCACCAAACTGCAGGCACGCATACGAATTGTCATTCATTTCTGCCTTATTCAGGCAATTGTTATGACCGAGGGATTTTTGCTTGGTTGGTACAAGAATTTTCCTATGGCGCTTTTGGTTTTTGCAATGGTTACCGCCGTGTATCTGCTGACATTTCTTTTCAGCTACATTACACGGACAAGCACGGCAAAATCAATTAATGAATCGCTCAAAAGATTTAACGCTGACGAGGATTATCAGGACGAATAACTGCATTTTGACATACAAAATCGCAACTTACTCCCCTCTTTTTGCAACACAGCTAAAATTGCTTTTCTTTTGAATTGCAAGGTGCTACTATGTTGAAGAAGGAGGGGATTTTTAATGAGTAACATAATCGAAGTTAAAAATCTTGTAAAGAATTATAAAGATGTTCACGCAGTAAATGATATATCATTCACGGTTGAAGAAGGTTCGTTTTTCGCATTTCTCGGAATTAACGGTGCAGGCAAATCAACCACAATCAACATTCTTTGTACGGTGCTTGAAAAAACATCGGGCAATGTTAAAATCGGCGGATATGACCTTGACAAAGAAAAGAACAAAATCAAGGAGCTTATCGGAATTGTTTTTCAGGGTTCTGTACTTGACAAACAGCTTACCGTTAAAGAAAATCTTGAATCGAGAGCGTCATATTACGGACTCAACAAAAAAGAAATCGCCAAAAGAATTGAGAGCCTTACACAAACCTTTGACCTTTCGGAAATTCTCAAAAGAAAATACGGCACATTGAGCGGCGGTCAGCGCAGACGGGTTGACATTGCAAGGGCGCTTATTAACCGACCGAAGCTCCTGTTCCTTGACGAACCGACAACGGGACTTGACCCGAAAACAAGGCTGCAGGTGTGGGAAATCATCCACAATCTTCGCAAAGAAACAGGACTTACGGTATTCCTCACAACCCACTATATGGAAGAAACAGTTGACTGCGACAATGTGGTGATTATTGATTCGGGCAAAATTGTTGCCAACGATTCTCCTCACAATCTCAAAAAAGATTATTCGTCAAACAGCCTTGTTTGGTACACGGAAGAAAATTCTGAAAACGATAATCTTCTCAAGGCCGATAATCTCGACTTTGAAAGAGTCGGAGATGCGTATAAAATCAAAATTAAGGACAGCAGACAGGCTCTTGAAATCACGAACAAACATACTGAAATTGTCGATTTTGAGATTATCAAAGGCAATATGGACGATGTGTTTCTGACCGTAACGGGTAAAAGGCTGGGTGACTGATATGAAATTTCAAAGAACACTTTGCTCATACAAGGGTATGACAAAACGAAATATAAAGGTATATTTAAAGGACAAAACCGCAATTATCTTCTCAATGATGACGCAGATTATCATACTCGGATTGTATCTTTTGTTTCTCAAGCAAAATTATGTTGATTCAATGACTTCAATGCTTGACGGCTTCAACATCAAAACAGAGGACAATCTGATTAACGCACTTGTAAATTCATGGCTTGTATCGGGCGTTATCGGAACATCTGTTGTAACGGTTGCAATGAACTCGCTTTCGGTAATGATTTCCGACAAGCAGAACAAGATTGACTACGACTACAACGCTTCTTCCGTAAAGGGCAGTACGGTTGTTCTCTCCTACTTTTCGGGTGCGGTTATAAACACAATTGTAATCAGCGCAATTTTGCTGACGGCAGGCATCGCATTTTCGTGCATATCGGGTTCAAGCTTTCCCGAATTTACAGAGCTTTTAAAATTATACGGACTTGTGATTTTAGGCTCTGTTTCGGCTGTACTTATTCTTATGTTTGTTGCGTCATTCTTCAAAAAGAATTCAACCTATGCCGCATTCAACACACTTATTTCGGTTGCAATCGGTTTTGTAATCGGCGCATACATTCCCGTCAGCCAGTTTTCGGACGGAGTTCAGACATTTGTAAATCTTATCCCCGGCTCACACATTGCGGCTATGATAAGAAATGTGCTTGTCAGCCCGTGCATTAACGATATTTCGACCTCACTCGCAGGAGCAGACCACGGAATGTTTGCCGCAGAGGCAGAAAAAGCGTTTGCAACCAACCTCAACCTTTTCGGAAACGAAGTGGATTTCACATTTATGATGATGTACTCAATCGGTGCAATCTTAATTTTCCTTGTCCTCAACCTTGTATCATTCAGATTCAGTTCAAAACGCAAGGACTGATTTATGGCAGATAAAAAAGCCGACACTCCGAAAAGTGTCGGCTTTTTATATATAATCACTTCCAAACTTCTTCTGCAATTTCTTTTACAAGAGCAAGCTTTGCCCACTGCTCTTCCTCGGTAAGCTTATTACCGATTTCGCATGATGCAAAACCGCACTGCGGACTGAGATACAATCTGTCAAGCGGAATATACTTTGCCGCCTCATGAATACGATTGATTACAGTCTGCTTATCCTCAAGAACAGGTGACTTTGTTGTGATAAGACCGAGAACAACCTTTTTGTCACCGCTCACATATTTTAACGGTTCAAAACCGCCTGAACGCTCATCGTCAAACTCAAGATAATAAGCGTTGACATTTTCTTCACCGAAAAGTTTCTCTGCAACAGGATCATATGCACCGCTGCTGAAGTATGCAGAATGATAGTTACCTCTGCAAACATGAGTATTGATTACGAGGTCATCGGGCTTACCCTCAATTGCAAGGTTGTTTACCTTGAGAAGTTTCTCACTGATACTCTTAAAATCTGCATCCTCGCCATAGCGGTTTACGCTACCCTCCGCAACAAGAACGCCCCATGTGCAGTCGTCAAACTGGATATTTCTGCAACCTGCATCGTAAAGATCTTTGATTACCTTTTTGTATCCGTTTGCAATATCGTTGATAAGTTCTTCATCTGTCGAATAGAACTTCCTTGTCGTTTCAATATTTGCAGGAATGATGAACTGCTGGAAAAACTGTGCGGGAGCAGGAATTGTCTGCTTTGCTACTGTGTTTTCATCCTCAAGAGCCTTTACAAATTTGTAATGTTCAACAAACGGATGACTGTCAACCGAGATTTCGCCGGAAAGCCATGTATCGTCAATCAAAGCCTGTTCGCCGTGGAATGCAACACCGTTTTCGGTTTTTTTGTGTTCAACTCCGTTAAATCCCCACATGAAGTCAAGATGCCATGTTGCTCTGCGGAATTCACCGTCGGTAATCGCTTTTATACCGGCTTTTTTCTGTTTTGCAACAAGGTCAAGAATAGCCTTGTCCTCAACTGCGGTAAGCTCTTCTTTTGTGATTTTACCGTTTTCAAAATCAAGTCTTGCTTTTTTAAGATAATCGGGTCTTAAAAAGCTGCCTACTGTTTCAAATCTAAATGGTGTGTGCTGTTTACTCATCTTAAATACCTCCGTGGAAATTTGATGAGTTAATTATATTATGAATTCACAGACTTGTAAAATACTTGTTATCAGCCGTTTGCTATTAGTTTTTCTTATATCAAATATGTTTCTTTAAAGCCTCAATATATGCCTCGGCAAGGTTACTGTGTAAAATCTTTTTATTTTCGATATAACCGATTTTCATATTGCCCTCTTCATCAAGGGGGATTGCGGTTATATTATCACCGTTAAGCTCATTGTCGATTACACCGCTGCAAACTGTGTAGCCATTGAGTCCGATTAAAAGGTTGAACAGGGTTGCTCTGTCTGTCACTCTGATATTTTTTGTACGCCCGACCATGCTGAAAATTTCTTCCGAATAATAAAAAGAATTATGCTCCCCCTGTTCAAACGAGAGATACGGATAATCGGCAAGCTCCTCCATTGTAACGGATTTTTTGTCTGCAAGCGGATGGTCGGTTGATACAAACACATGAGGCTTTGCCGTAAAAAGCTCGGTGAATGTCAGCGACTTTGATTTTATAATTTTCATCAGCGCATCTTTGTTAAAGCTGTTGAGATAAAGAATTCCGATTTCGCTTTTCATCTTTGCAACATCGTCAATAATTTCGTAGGTTTCGGTTTCACGAAGTGAAAAATCGTACTCCTCGCCTGCAAACCGTCGGATAAGATCAACAAATGCATTGACTGCAAACGAGTAGTGCTGGGTTGAAACGCAGAACTGTTGCTTTATCTTTGTTCCCGACTTATACACTCCCTCAAGCAGGCTTGCCTGTTCAAGAACCTGTCGTGCATAGCCGAGAAATCTTTCACCCTCGTTTGAAGTTACAACGCCCTTGTTTGTGCGTGTAAAAATCTTTATGCCCATTTCCGTTTCCAACTCACGGATTGACGTTGTAAGTCCCGGCTGAGAAATAAAAAGTTCTTTTGACGCTTCACTCATTGAGCCTGTGCGGGCAACGGTGACAACATATTTCAACTGTTGCAAAGTCAACCTTGTTCAATCCTTTCAAAAACAAATTCCCTCATTCAACATAAAAAACACGGTTTTCTCTTCTCGGTGAAGTTTTGGGATATTCACCGTTCACATAACCGATAACGCAGTGACCGATACCCTCATAGTCACCCTCAATACCGAGTGATTTGAGAATTTCTTTGCCCTCTTTGCTTTCAAATTCTTCCTTTGCACGGTGAATCCAACAGCTTCCGAGTCCCTCATCATGGGCGGCAAGCATAAGATTTTCCATTACAAGAGTACCGTCATACAAATATGTAGGAGCAGCTTTGTCGGCAAGCACAATCAGCACAACGGGAGCGTTATAGAACGGATCAACATCTTTTCCCATAATTTCGGCATTCATTCTTGAAAGCCTGTCACGCATTTCTTTGTTTGTAACGGCAACGATAATAACCGGCTGTCTGTTCATTCCTGACGGTGCATACAGACCTGCGGAAATGATTTCGTCAATAACTTCCTTTGGCGGCATTTCAGACTTAAAGCTGCGAACGCTTCTTCTTGATTTCATTTTTTCGATAAATTCACTCATTATGTAAACCCTCTCATTCCTCGTAAAATTTTGCAAAATCCTCAAGAGATTTTCTCTTCGGTCTTACGATTTCGGAATCAGTGTAACCAACTGCGATAACGCTGACAACAGCCTCTGTTTCGGGAATGTCAAATTCTTTTCTGAGCTTTTCACCGTCACGGATACCCATAACAAGGGTTGAAATGCCAAGTTCGGTTGCCTTTAGCAAAAGTGCCATATTGTTAAGGCCGAGATCGTAATATCCCCAGCCGTTGCCGATTTCAGTCACGGCAGTACCGTCTTTGTCAAAACCCGAACGGTTGAGAACAACGGTTGTCACGATATATGCGGACGCATTTTCTGAATTTTTTCTGTTAAATTCAGGGAGTGCCTCTCTTACGGCATTCTTACTTTTCTCGCCTGTTGCAACATAAAAGCGCGGCGTCTGCGAGTTCTTCCACGAAGGAGCAAGATTTGCCGCCGACAGCATTTCATCAAGCAAGCTTTTGTCAACTTTTTTATCTATATAATGTCTTGTGCTTTTTCTGTTATTTAAAGCCTCGGATAATTCCATAATCAAACCTCCAAAATTTTTATACCTATATTGTACCAATGGAGTGGGAATTAATCAAGGGTTAAAGCAGAATATAGAACAAAATCGGTATAGTAAAAACTGCCGTAAGCTGTGACACAAGCGCCATACTTGCACCATCATCGGGACTTTTTCCGTAGGCCGATGGAATGATTACCGTGTTAAGCCCGAGCGGCATTGCGTTTGCGCAAAGCGTTGCAACAACTGCCTCCTGAGGTGCGTTAAAAAGCTTTAACACAAGCACCGAAACCGTTGGCAGAAACACAAGGCGGATTCCTGCAACAACATAGGTCTGCCATTTGCCGAAAAGATTTGCAAGACTGTAGCCGCCTATTACAAAACCTGTCAGAATCATTGCAATGGGCGACATACAGGCGGCGGTTGAATTGATTATTGTTGTAACAAGTCTGAATTTCGGAATCGGCAATAAACCGAGAATTGCTCCGATAAAAATTGAAACAAAAATCGGATTGACAAAATTTTTCATTGAAAATTTGCCGTGTCCGTTCGGCACAAGCCACGCAATTCCTATTGAATAAGTAAACAAATTGAGCGGTAAAGTGAACATAAGATAGTCGAAAAGCTCCATACTTTCGGTGCCGTATATTCCCGACACCATTGCAGTTCCGACAAATCCGAAATTTGAAACGGAAATTGAATAGCGGTACACCTTTTTCAGATATTCCGTTTTGCCGAGATACCTTGAAACGGCAAATCCCGTTGCAATGCAAAACAGCAGAACACCCGTGCTGTAGGCAATGAACACCCATTTTTCGCTTATGTTTTTTACCGTACAATTGGTGCGGAAGGTGTTGATTACAACGGCAGGCATAAGGATTCTGTTCTCAAGCTTTGAAAAAATTTCGGCTGAATTTTCCGGCAGAAATCCGCCCTGTCGGATTATAAAACCGATAAATATAAACGAAAACAAAACCGCAATTTGAAAAATCACCGATGAAAAAATCCCCACAAATCCGCCCCCTTTTAAAGTCAAAACACCCCCAGTCCGAGCGGCTGAGGGTGTAAGCTTCAAATCAAATTACTTGCAGCTGCACTTTGCTTCAAAGCTCTGGCAGTCCGTACACTGACAAACAGTCGGATTTGCCTCATGAGTGCCGACCTTGATTGCCTCAAGCGAACAGTAGTCCTTTGTGCTGTTGTGATGCTTACAGTTTGTTACCGAGCACATAATGCTCTGATTACAATATGCATTGTTTTCCATAGTATTCATTCTCCTCATTCATTTTTGCGGATTAGCCGCTTTTTATATTGTTTCTGCATTTTGCGGATTTATACCGCACACTTTGAAACATCTGCAATAAAATGTACTGAGGTGAATTACATGAATGTTGTATCGGCTGTTTTTCTTATTGTTTTTGCCGTAATCGGAATTTGTGCATTTGTCCGTGAATTTACAATTTTTCTCTTTCGCAGCAGAAAAAATAATACCGTTATGTTTGTTGCTCCCATCAGCGGAAAATGTGAAAATGCCGAATATATTTTGCGAAGTGCTGCCGCAAGGGTAAAATGGATAAGCAGAGGAAGAAACGACTGTGTAATTTGCCTTGACTGCGGTATGGACGGTGAAACAAAAAGGATTTGCCAAAAAATATGCAGTGACTACGGCTTTGCAAAGCTTTTGACAAAACAGGAATTTTTTGAAATGATAAAGTGAAAATTCAAACGAAATTCAAACAAAAAAGCTGCCGCGGAAAACTCTGTGGCAGCTTTGATTTGTTATAATATTTCAGAAAAATTTCGTTGTCTGCAGGCTCTCCTCGGTAATTTCAGCGGGCTTACAGTCGCCGTTATAATTTTCAAAAAGTTCAACAGTGGTTTTGCATAAATTTGCACTGCATCTTAGTTAGGTTTTAAAACATCCGAGTCATCTCTCACCCATTTTATCCATTTTACAAGGTAAAAAACAAATCTAAATAAATATGCACCAAACAACAAACTGCTGAAAATTATATCAAATTTGTAATCATGCCTTGCATACACAAAACTGACAGATTCAGGATCTATTATATACTGTACATCCAAGCACATCTCCGAAACAGCAAAATAGATATTTATAGCATACTTTGTCAGCAACAAAAGCAACTGAACAAGGCAATATCTTATCTTCTGTTTTCTGCTTACAAAATCATAACTTTCAACCGCAACACTTTTCACATGAGCATTTTTAGTAATATGAATATCTTTCACAACTTCTTTAGCATCAAAGAAGTTGTATCTGATATAATTTCCTACAGAAAAACTTATTTTACTATTTGACCTTATATCAATTTCAATTTTCTTAATAAAAAAGTTTGTTTTATTATTCCAACTGAGTATATGATTTAGAATGCCTCTGTTTTTATACCCTTGAAACAATGTAGGTCTAAAACTGAATGACATTGATTTTAAAGTGCTTTCAAGATTATAATCTTTCATTTTAGTTCCGATTACAATCATTGTATGCTTACCCTGCGGCAGTTCAATATTAAAGCTCGGATTATCTTTACTAAGGCAATACGACTTATTATTTATATAAATATGTAAATACCAACGAAGATTTTCTCCGACTACTTCTAAATTCACCATTTAGTCATCCATAAAAATTCACCTGCGATTATAAATCAATCGTCTTCACTAATCTGATACAAAAACACAAATTCTGTCTTGTTGCCGTTTTGGTCGGTATATGACAATTCTTTGCTGAGACAATCAGGTTTATTTTCAAGCTTGTCATAGTTATCCTTCATAACCACTTCATAATTAACCTTAGCGTCAGAAAATTCGATATAATTATCAAGTTCAATCTTGCTTTGCGGATTTTTTCTGCTCTGACAGTTGAGTAATGCAGTATCTCCAAGGTCGTAGTATTTGTTATCTTCAACTGACATTCCCTCAACAACAATTGTATCTTCATTGCTATCATCAGTATATACAAGCCAAATTGCAGATTTTTCTGTTATGTCAACCGTAGCAATTTCTTCTTTTACATCAAAGCTTGCATCTGCGTGATTATACGCTTCGAGGGGCGTATCATAATAATTTCCGTTGATAACAGTGTTTCCAATCTGCTGTGTGCCGAACGGTGCAAACAAAAACACACCAATTGCAGCAGCTGCTGTTACCGCTATTAAAATAATCTTTTTATTTTTCGGCTGCATATAAATCTACCTTTACATTTAAAATAAAAATACAAACAGACCTGACAAAAGGTATGCAATTAACGATATTCCTTCACATTTTACATATTTTGAAATTTTTTCGACTTTTTCTGTTCTTTCATCAAAGAAATCGTATTTTGACAAAAGTTTTCTGTAATCCGAAAAAGAAGTGACAAAATATGAAACTGCAATTATCAAGCCGATTGCGTAGAGAATTACTACCCACATCAAGCCCACTATGTCGTAATACTTTGTGAACAGGCTGATATAAAAGAAACCTGCCTGAAAAACTAAGGCTATTTTTACATTTTTCAAAACACGGTTGCACTCGTACCCGTGATTTTTAAAGTCTTTATCAGATTGATAGTAGCTGTCGGGAATCAACTTTGTGTTCACATAAACCCTTCTGCCAAAAACTTTTGCAGTTCCCGACCAAATAACCAACAACAGCATAAGAAAGATTATAATAAAATTAAAAAAGAAAAATTTCGGCATCAACATTATCATATCGGTTTCAATAAACAAATCTGACAAATAAACGACTCCGTTTAAAACAAAAATCCATTCTGTCATTGTACTTTCATCTTTTAAAAGCGCATATGCCGTAATCGTTGTTAATGCAATCAAAAAAATCAGCAAAATCAAAAACACGACAAGGTCATATTGATTTCCTGTTTTAAAATAGTTTGCAAATGAGCCGAATACCGAATTGTATATTGTGGTAAAAAACATTTTCATCTGCAAAGTACACAGGCAATAACCTATATTAACAAGCATAAGCACAATAAAAATGCTCTGCAAGGCTACGGTTATAATCCCCACTGTGTTTTTTGACTTCATTTTGTTCACTCCTACACAAAATTGTCTGCCCTTATTGTATTAAACAATTATACGGCTGTCAAGATTTTACCGTTACCGAGATCATAAAAATAATTTTAAGAATATATATTCAAAGAAATAAAATTGTGGTATAATGATGAAGAGTATATACAAGGTATGTACAGGCAACACAGGTTGTCTTTGATTAAGGAAGTGGCAAAATGAAAAAACTATTTACTATTATTGTGTGCAAGGTTCTGAAATTTGTCGGAGGATTGCTCGGCAAGGGCAGCAGTCTGCCGGGACAGATTGCGCTTAAACTCTGCCCCGATATTCTCGGACGAATTGAACTGCCGAAATATATTGTTGCCGTAACAGGCAGTAACGGCAAGACATCTACCGTTGAGATGATTGCACATATTCTTTGTGAAAGCGGCAAAAAAGTTGCCTGGAACAAAGAGGGTTCTAACCAGATTGAGGGCGTTACAACTCTTATTCTCGGCAGTTGTACTCTTTCGGGCAAGGTTAAGTCTGACATTCTTCTCATTGAAAGTGACGAACGCTTTGCAAAATATACCTTCAAATACATCACACCTACTCACTATGTTATCACAAACCTTTACCGTGACCAGCTCACACGAAACGGTCACCCCGAATGGGTTTACAATGCCGTAAAGGAGAGTATTCATCCCGAAACTCAGCTTATTCTTAATGCCGACGATCCGCTTGTTTCGTGCTTTGGCTACGGCAGGGATAATGTTGTGTGGTTCGGCGCAGGCAATCTTCCTACCGATACAAAGGACTTTGTCGGCGTTTACAATGACGGTGCATACTGTCCTCACTGCAAATCTCCGATGACATATTCAAGCTATCACTACGACCACATAGGCAACTATGAATGCCCTAACTGCGGTCTTAAAAGACAGGATACAAGCTACACAGTTACATCTGCCGATCTTGAAAAAGGTGAAATTACAATCAACAATAAGTACAAGATTGAACTTACACTCAAATCGCTTTATAATGTTTACAATTTGCTTGCGGCATTTACCGTTGCTTCAATCACAGGTGTTGACGGCAACACAATTGCAAAGAGCCTGAGCAATTATGTTCTCAAAAACTTCCGTGTTGTAACATTCACGCTCGGAAACAGAAAGGGTACGCTTGTTACATCAAAACATGAAAACAGCATTTCGTACAATCAGTCACTCAAGCTTGCCGCATCCGACAAGGATAAGTGCGATGTTTTGATTATTGTTGACGCAGTCAGCAGAAAGTATTTTACAAGCGATGTTTCATGGCTTTGGGACATCAACTTTGACCTTCTCAAAAGCGACAATGTAAAGAACATTGTGCTTGCAGGAACATATTGCAACGACCTTGCAACAAGATTTTCTTTCTCAAAAGTTGACAGGAACAAAATCAAGGTTATCAAAGACATTGAAGAAGCCGTTGATTATCTTGACAATGACCGCAAAGAAAAGATTTATGTAATTACCTGTTTCTCGGACAAGGGTAAATTTCTTGAAAAGGTAAAGGTGGACTGATTATGAAAATTCTTCATTTGTATCACGATATAATGAACCTGTACGGAGAATATGCCAATGTTTCCGCACTTGAAAGAATGCTTGAAAAGAGCGGTGTAAAATTTACAACCGACAGGCTTACCCTGTTTGACAATGCCGACCTCGGCGATTACGATTTTATCTACATCGGTTCGGGTACAGAAAAAAATCAGAAGCTTGTTTTGCAGGATTTTAAAAAGTACAAGGATTTTCTTGTTGAATATATCAACAGCGGCAAGGTAATTCTTATGACGGGCAACTCGTTTGAAATGCTCGGAAAAACAATTACAGACTCTGACGGCAAGGTTTATGACGGACTCGGAATTTATGATTTTACAGTTACCGAGCAGAACAAACGCAGAATTACAGGCGATATTGTTTATACATCTGACATTCTCACAAAACCGATTGTCGGCTTTGTAAACAAATGCAGTGAAATTAAAGGTATTGAAAATCATCTTTTCACTGTTAAACACGGACTCGGTGACTACGAAAATGCAAAAGCAGAGGGCTTGAAGGTCAAGAACCTTTTCGCTACTCATGTTACAGGGCCTATTATGATTAAAAATCCGCATTTTCTTGAATACATTGCTTTGCAAATTTCAAAAAATACGGATGGCTTCAAGCCGTGTACGAATTACCTTGACTACGAAAGAGCGGGCTACGAAATTACTCTCGGCGAACTCACAAAAAGATTTGAGGAGTAAGTTTTAATGAACAACGACAATCTTCTTCAGCTTGAGGGAGCAATTGAAAGCGTGGTTTTCCGAAATGATGAAAACGGCTACACGGTAATTGAGCTTGCTGACGGTGACGATTATCTGACCGCTGTCGGAATTATGCCGCAGGTGTCGTCGGGTGATGTTGTTAAGCTCACAGGCAAATATACAAATCATCCCAGCTACGGCAGACAGTTTGCCGTGCAGATTTGCGAAATCAGCAGACCTACCGAGGCGGCTGATATTCTGCGTTATCTGTCATCGGGAGCAATCAAGGGAATCGGCACTCAAACCGCACAAAGGCTTGTAAAGGAATTTGGCGAGGCAACACTTGATGTGCTTGAAAATCAGCCCGAAAGAGTTGCATTGCTAAAGGGAATTTCTCCTCAAAAAGCCGAGGATTTTTCACAGCAGTTAAAACAGAACACGGGTGTAAGAACACTTATGCTTTTTCTCGGCGAGTACGGAATTTCAAACACCGCATCGGTCAAAATTTTCAACGCTTACGGTCCGAGCTGTGTCGATTTAATCAAGAAAAATCCGTATATTCTCTGTCAGGGTGACCTTGGAGTTTCGTTTGAGAGTGCGGATTTTATTGCGAAAAAAGAAAATTTAGGACCTGATTCAAATGTCCGTTTGCGTGCGGGAATTGCGTATGTTTTACATCACAACGAGCGAAACGGACACACCTGTCTGCCAAAGGAAAAGGTGCTGAAGATTTCAGCAGATTTTCTCGAAGTTGACGGCGTAAAAGTTTCGCAGTGTATGGAAGAAATGCTGTTTGACCGTTCACTTATCGAAGATGAAATTGACGGCAAAAAGTTCGTGTTTTCCCCAAATGTTCACCTGTGTGAAATGTACATAGCGTCAAGAATAAAAATGCTGCTTAAATTTCCTTCAGAGAAAATTAAAGACATTGACAAGGCGATTGAAAAGTGTGAAAAAGAGGACGGAATCGAATATGCCGATTTGCAAAAGCAGGCAATCACAATGGCACTCACCGAGGGTATGCTCGTGCTGACCGGCGGCCCCGGTACAGGAAAAACGACAACCCTCAATGCTATAATAAAGATAATGAAGGCAAAGGGCAAAACCGTTTTGCTTTCTGCCCCCACGGGAAGAGCGGCTCAGCGTATGAGCGAACTCACGGGCGATGAGGCGAAAACCCTGCACAGACTGCTTGAGGTCAGCTGGGATAAACACGACAACCCCATTTTTAACAAAAACGAACGCAATCAGCTGAAATGTGACGCGTTGATTGTTGACGAGGTTTCAATGGTTGACACATTTATTATGGAAAGCGTTATGAGAGCGCTTGCAATCGGATGCAGACTTATTCTTGTCGGCGACTCCGACCAGCTTCCCTCTGTGGGGCCGGGCAATGTACTCAGCGACCTTATCGAAAGCGGACTTATCCCCGTTGTACGGTTGAATGAAATTTTCCGTCAGGCACAGCAGAGCCTTATCGTCACAAACGCACATAAGATTGTGAACGGTGAAATGCCTGTGCTTAACTCCGCCGATAAGGATTTTTTCTTTCTTCAAAGGAATAATAAATCAGAGGTTTCAACGGTAATAACCGACCTCTGTGCCAACCGGCTGCCAAAAGCATACGGCTACTCTCCTTTTGAGAATATTCAGGTGCTTGCACCGTCCAAAAAAGGCGAACTCGGAACTGCCGAGCTTAACCACAAATTGCAGGCGGCGCTCAATCCGAAGGATGATGAAAAACCTGAAATCACAATCGGCTCAAAAACCTTTCGCACAGGCGACAAGGTTATGCAGATAAAGAACAACTACGATATTCGCTGGTTTAGAGAAAACGGCGAAACCGGCGAGGGAATTTTCAACGGCGACATAGGAATCATCACAAAAATTGACAAAAAGATAAAATTGCTTACCGTTAAATTTTTTGATAAGACTGCACGGTACACCTTTGAATCTGCAAGCGATCTCGACTTTGCCTATGCAATTACGGTACACAAAAGTCAGGGCAACGAGTTTGAAGCAGTTATAATTCCGATGTTTTCGGGACCTCCTCAGCTTTACTACAGGAATCTGCTCTACACCGCTGTTACAAGGGCAAAGAAAACGCTTGTGCTTGTCGGAAATCCGTCAACCGTTGAATATATGGTAAACAATAACCGCCGTACAAAACGGTACAGCGGTCTTAAAGAATTTTTGCTGAGAGATGACACACTTTATTGATAAAATTTACAGCCGAATAAAGGGCTTTCTCTTTACGGTTCGTTGTCCGTACTGCGGAAAGGTTATTGAACCGAACAAAAAATGTTGCGACAAATGCAAAAAAGAATTTCCGAAATTTCCGCTTGTACGGTATGCAACGGGAGGTTACATCTGTACCTCTCCCTTTCCCTATGACGGAATTTTTCGCAGGGCGGTTCTCAACTTTAAATTTCACAACTGCGGTGCATATGCCGAATTACTTTCATACGAAATGGTTCGTGCAATAAAAGATGTTTACAGTAACAAAGAATTTGACATTGTAACCTGCGTACCGATGCACAAGGATACCCTAAAAGAGCGTGGCTTCAATCAGGCGGAGCTGCTTGCACAGGAATGTGCGGCACTTCTCGGTATGGAATACGGCAACTTGCTCGTAAAAACAAAGAAGAACAAAACTCAGCACAGCATAAAAGCGGCTGAAAGAGCAAAAAATGTTATAGGTGTCTACTCACCGATTGACAAAAATTTAATCAAGGGCAAGCGAATACTGATTATTGACGACATCATCACAACAGGCAGTACGCTTGGCGAATGTGCAAGAATACTTAACAAGTGCAAATGCGGTGAGATTTGCTGCTGTACGCTTTGCACATCATTGCTTTTATAAATTTAAACATTGCTAAACGGCATTGGAGTGATTAAAATGAATATAGCTATAGACCTCGGTTCTGACAGAACAAGAGTTTTTATTGAAAACAAAGGAATAGTGCTTGACGAAGCAAGCGTTGTTGCGTTTGATGTTGACACCTACGACATTATCGGCGTCGGCAACGAGGCTTATAAAATGATTGGCAAAACACCGGCAGGCATAAGAGCAATGCATCCGATTGACGACGGCGTTATTTCACGCTCCGAGCTTGTTGAAGATATGGTTTCAATTCTCATCAAGGAGGTTGTTCCTTCAAAGGTAACTATGCCGAAGGTTGTTGCGTCAATACCGAGTGAGGTTACAGAGGTTGAAAAAAGAGCGGTTGTAAACGCAGTAAGCTCAATCGGCGTCCGCAAGGTGTATCTTATTGAGGCACCAAAGGCGGCGGCAATTGGCTGTTCACTCGACATAACAAGTCCGCACGGTGTGTTGATTGCAGATATAGGCAGCGGTACGGCTGACATTGCGGTGCTTTCACTCGGCGGAATTTCGGTTTCAAAGTGCATTAAGTCGGCAGGCTGTGCAATGGATGAAGAAATTGTTAAATACATCAGAAAAGAACATAACCTGATTATCGGTACAAATATGGCTGAGGAGTGCAAAATTTCAGTCGGCTGTGTAAAAATTCCGAAAGAACCTAAGCTTTTCAGAGTTAAAGGCAGAGATGCCGTAAGCGGTCTGCCCAGATTTATTGATGTGGGATATGCCGAAATCAAGCCGGTAATTGAGGACATTGCGCTAAACATTATAAGAGCAATCAAGGATGTGCTTGAACAGACTCCGCCTGAGCTTGTCGGCGACATTTACTCCGACGGCATAATTCTTACGGGCGGTCTTGCCAAGCTGACGGGATTTGCAAGGCTTCTCAGCGAATCCACAAGGCTGAAGGTAAGAGTTCACAAAGCCGCCGCAGACTGCGTTATCAACGGTTGCGGCAAGGCAATCGAGTACATTGACCATCCCGAAAAAATACAGCCGGGTGCAGTCAATCCGCTTATAGAGGCATTTTAAAAAAATTTAATTTTAAACATTTTATCCGCAGATTTTACCGTCTGCGGATTTTTTGCAACATAATATTGACAAATTCTAAAATATGATTTAACAATTGTCTTTATCCCATTTTAGTGCCGTATTTTTTCTTTCTTCTTTTTTACATAAAAATCTCCCCTCAGAGCATTCCTTGATAACTGTTTTTCAAGAATCTGCTTTAAGGGGATTATATCAGTAAAGCGTTGTTTTCAGCTTTTGTTTTATCATTTATTATTCTTTCAAGGAAAATTTGTACCTTTTCTTCTGCCATTTTGCCGCTGTTTTTCAACTCATCATTGCCAAGATAAAACTTTTTTTCAGAAGATTTTTTCATTATGTTAAGAATCCTCTCCTGTTCATTAGGCTTTGAATAAAAAACAGGGACAGCGCAATCACACGCTATTGAAAACTCCGGAAGATTGTGCGATAAAAGCGCGTCGTAAAATTTTTCCTTAACAAGTTCAAACTTATTATCGGAATCAACAGGCAAAAGCCTTACAAGTATTTTCCATGTGTTCCATGCAAGATAGCTGTTCTTACTATCAAGACCTTTTGCAATGTATTCAAAAAACGGGTACAAAAGTTTTGGATTTTCCCCGCTTATACATTCAAGAAGCTGTTCCGCCCACAAAGAATTGGCATAATCATCGTCAAGAAAAACTTCGATGAGAAGGGGAACAGTCATAACCTCTTTTTTGGCAAGTTCCATATAATATTCATTTTCTAAGGCTCGTTCAAATTCACGAAAAATTTGTTCTATCTTCATAAGCGTCAATCCAAAACTTTTTTGATTTTTCTGTGTTTTTTCGACAATATATCTCTAAAAAGTATGATACTGTATTTCCGACACTTTTTCAAGAAAAAACTGTTCTAAAATAACATTCCCCCCGACTTTTCATCGAGGGGAATGTTTCAGTTCAATAAGCTTTATCCGAACAGATTATTCTGAATAACTTACCCAGACACCGCCGGACTTTGAACCCGGATTTGCACGGAAACAGTTCTTGCCGTCAGCAACTGTCAAGTCGTTTGTCTGTGTTTCCCAGGTTGATTCTGTGTCCTTAAAGAGGAAACAGTTTGCACCGGGGCTGAGCGGTGTGTCAAAATCGTAGTACCAGATATCTGTACCTGCAATCTTATTCATATGAACGGCTGTTTCATTAAGGCCGCTTTCTGCCCAACCGTAGATATAAACATCGCTGAAGTTTGCCTTCGAGTTATCAAAGTAAACTCTTGAAAGTGTGAATGCAGGCTTCTGCTCGGGAGCATACGGAGCTGTTGAAACAGCTTCGTCATTGCTGAGTGTGATGCAGTTGTTTGTTTTTGAAACTGTTGCATCCCAGCAATTGTAAACATTACCGTCGTCGCCGCCTACAGGCTTTTCGTCAACCTCTGAGAGATTACGATAAACACTGACATTTGTTACTGTTGCGGGAACTTCGGCTGTGTAAACATTCGGATAAGCGTCTGTATCCTGCTCAAGCTGATAGCTTACGCCTGTGTCAAGGTCATAAGCAAAGAGCGAAACACCGTCAGATGTCATCCAGCCAAGCTTAGTCTTGAAGTAAAGAGTGTATGTGTCAGCAGGCTTTGTTGTAGGTTCTGCCGTTGCAGGAGCTTCGGTCGGCTTTGCAGTTGTTGGCTCTGCGGTTGTTGGTTCAACCGTTGTATAAGCCTCACCTGTACGGCCGCTGCCTTCAGAATGCACAATATACTTCTGAATTGCAGTAGCATCAACAACCGAAACAACATTGTCGCCGTTTACATCAGCAATAATCTGCTGTTCTGTTGTGAGCGACTCATTATGAACAATAAACTTCTGTACAAGTGTAGAGTCAACTACAGAGATAATTCCGTCATTGTTTACATCACCGTAAACAGCACCGCCTGACGGCTGTGAGGGCTTTGTGTCCGGCTGTGTCGGATCGGTTGCAGGAACAGGAGCGGTTGTCTGAGCCTCTGTTGTCGGCTCTGTTGCCGTACCCTTTGTAACATCTGTAGCCTCAATCTCAACCTTTGTCGGGGTAAGTGTTGTATCCTCCCAAGTACCTGCCTTTGAAAGTGAGTATGCCTTTGAAGAACCGTTAAGGCTGATAGCAGCATCTGTTCTGCCGGGATACTGCTCGCCGCCTTTTTCGGAAATAATTACTCTTGTGTTGGCTGAAGACGAAAGGTCAAAGTTTGATGCAGCCTGATTCTGATCATCTTCATCAGCTGAAATACATGATGACTTCGGAACTTCGTAGTAATAGTAGCCTGTAGCAGGATCAAGAGTCATTGCTTCGCCCGGCCAGTTTGCATTCTTGTAAACCATACCCTTGTCTGTGTTTTCATCATAGATGTAAACCTGATAAGGAGCTGACCAGTTCTTCTTTGTAGCAGGGTTGAAGAATACATAAACGCCCGATTCCTCAGCAGTACTCTTTGTGTACTTATAAACCGTTGAAGTAGTTTTTACACCGTCGGTTGCCGTAACTGTGAGGTTGATTGTTTCACCCGGCTTGTAGTCTGAACCGATGCGGATTGATGTTGTGTCAGTAAACTTAACAGGAGTTGAATCATCAAGGCAGTATGTGCCTGATGCTGCGTTTTCAAGACCGAGTGTAAGTGTCATTGTGTCGCCCTTGAATGTACCGCTTTCAACAGAGTTTGTTACCTTTGGAGTTGTTGTACCGTTGTAAACAACAGCAACGCCTGTCTTGCCGATTGAGCCTGTGAGGACACCGTTTACAACCTTAAACTCTGCACCTGAAACTGTATCTGTGTACTTGCCGTCTGCAAGACCTGTGCCTGAAATGCTTACGCTTGCGTTTGTGCCTTTACAATTTGAAAGAACAATACCGCTTGTGCCTCTTGCAACATAAGCAATGTCGCCTGAAGAACCGAGCTTTTCCGACTGACCTACAAAAAGGTTGTGGAACTTGTTGATTTCAGAAACAGCTGTACTCTTGTAGGTTGAATCTGTTGAAACAT
This sequence comes from Ruminococcus bromii, assembly GCF_002834225.1. Lineage (GTDB taxonomy): Bacteria > Bacillota > Clostridia > Oscillospirales > Acutalibacteraceae > Ruminococcoides > Ruminococcoides bromii. Next base: position 70,639 of record NZ_NNSR01000056.1, read on the forward strand.
TGCCCATAAGAGCTGTTCCCGGACGAGCAAAGAAAAGTGCTGTTGAATCTTTTCTTGAAGCAACGATTGCCCATGCCTTTACAACATTTTCATCCGAAACACTTGAAGTATTTGAGTAGCCCCATGAACCTGAGTTGCCCTCATATGTGTCATGGCTTTCTGCCCAAATAACCGCATTTGATGCTGCCACGCCCGACTGGTATGTTGCATTTGCGGCTGAACTTGCCTTACCCTTTGCAACATTGTAAAGCACAGCGTCACCTGTTCTGTTGTCGGTAACATTGATATACTTTGTGTATGAGTTGTAGCTTCTGCCTGCACCGCAGTTATTGAGGATTTCACCGTAGATATAGAGGTCGTTGCCTGTTTTCTGTGTGTAGTAAGAAGAAGCCGAGGTTGTTACATTCTTCCAGTAGTCTGACGCATATTCACCGTCATCCTCTGTTTCAATGTGTTTTGCTGCATCAAAACGGAAGCCGTCAACACCGCAGTCGATACATTCCTTGAGAAGGTTGATAATATAGTTCTGGATAACAGTATCATTTGTTACAAGGTCAGGACACCTTGAAACATGACCTTGAACAACAGCCTGAACCGAACTGTCGCTTGCATCGCCTTTGTATGAATAACGGGTAAGAGTTTTTCTTTTCTTATAGAAATCAGGCTCATACTGTTTAACCTGACTGCTGACAGCGTTTGGCTTGTCATCATCAGCGTTTGCAACATGGTTTGAAACGATATCGCAGATGATTTTGATGCCGTACTTGTCAGCCTCATCACAAAGCGATTTAAGATCGTCCTTTGTGCCGAGCCAAGACTTCTCTGCAATGTGGAAGCTGATTGGCTGATAGAGCTTCCACCACTGACCGACTACATCACCCGAGGTTGAATAGTCCTTCGGCTGCTGAACGGGAGAGGTCTGAACTGTTGTGTATCCTGCCGCTGCAATTGCGGGAAGATTTTCCTTGATTGTATTGTAAGACCAGTTGAATGCATGAAGCATAACACCATCGCCGACCTTATCACGAAGGGTATTGTCGGCAGACGCAACCTGTGCGGAATCAATCTCGGCAGCATTTACGGAGGTAATTGCCGCAAAAGAAGATGTCAAGAGTGCAGACGCAACAACAAGACTTGCAATTTTTTTTGCTTTCTTCATTGTGAAAACATCCTTTCATAAAATTTTCATTTCAATTATAACAAATTTGTCCAAAAAAGTACATACCCTATGTTACAAATTAAAGCAGACTTTTTTGTGCAGATTTTACTGCTGATACTGCAAAGGAACAATCGGTGACAATAAATTTGCATTAAATAACATTATATTCAATTCTCATAGCTTTGATTCTCGGCATGTTTCTCTAAAAGAATTTTATTTTTCAAAAAAATACATTTTGTTTTTACGCAATATTGATTGACATTTTTATGCATTTAGAATATAATTCAAATTGTATTGCGACTATTGCTTTTTAAGCAATAATAAGGATTTATGTGAAAGAAAGGACGGAGCAACACAGCCGTCTTATTTTTCTGCACAAAACACCGAGCATCATGGTTATGTCTTTGCAGAAACGGCAAGGCGGACTGTGTTCGCCTGCACTTTATGCAAGTTGACACATTCCGCCTTTATTTCATTTACTTACAGACTTCTACTATATCATCGGAACAGGGGTGCATAAATGGAACAGACATCAAAGAAAACAATAGTTTCACTCAAGGATATTTTCATCAAATTTGACGGTGAGGTAATTCTTAACCACATCAACCTTGATATAAATGAAAAGGAATTTGTTACGATTCTCGGTCCGTCAGGCTGCGGCAAAACCACAACCCTGCGTATTATCGGCGGTTTTGTTGAACCCGACAGCGGCGATGTCATTTTTGACGGCAAAAGAATTAACGGAACTCCTCCGAATAAAAGAAATGTAAACACGGTGTTCCAGAAATATTCTTTGTTTCCTCACCTCAATGTTTTTGATAATGTGGCTTTCGGACTTAAGCTCAAAAAAATGCCGAAAAATGAAATAAAAAAGCGTGTAACCGATATGCTTGCAACCGTTGACCTTAAGGGCTATGAAAAGCGTTCAATTACAAAGCTTTCGGGCGGTCAGCAGCAGCGTGTCGCAATTGCAAGAGCGCTTGTGTGCGACCCCGAAATCATTCTGCTTGACGAGCCTCTCGGTGCGCTTGACCTCAAGCTTCGCAAGAGTATGCAGCTTGAGCTTAAGGAAATTCAGCAGAAAACTCAGAAAACATTTATATATGTTACTCACGATCAGGAAGAGGCTCTGACAATGAGCGACCGTGTTGTTGTTATGAACAACGGTGTTATTGAACAAATCGGCTCTCCTGAGGATATATACAACGAGCCTGTGAACGCATTTGTTGCCGACTTTATCGGTGAGGCAAATATTCTCAACGGAATTATGCTTGACGACTGCAGAATCCAGATTCTCGGCAAAGAGCTTGAATGTGTTGACAAGGGATTCGGCAAAAACACTCCTGTTGATGTTGTCATCCGTCCCGAGGATATTGAAGTTACCGCTCCCGAGGACGGTCAGCTTGTCGGAATTGTTGAGAACACAACCTTCAAGGGCGTTCACTATGAGATGAGCGTAAGATGCGGAAAGTGTGAAATTCTTATCCACTCCACCAAATCGGCTGAAATCGGAAGCAAAATCGGTATGAGGGTTATCCCGTTCAACATTCAGATTATGAACAAGCTTCTTCCTTTTTATGATAATGTTATTGAGACAACCGTTACATACTCGAATCAGAACGACAATTCATTTGAATTTGAGCTTGAGGGCGAAACCGTTACTGTTCCCGATAAATACTATGAAGAAGGCACAAAACTCAAAATCGCTCTTCCGCCCGACGCTCTTTCACTTGCAGGCGACGGCGTTGGCGATTTGAAGGATTTGTACATCGAATCGGTAGTTTACAAGGGTGAACAAAACGAAATCATTCTTGAATCGGATGAAAGAAAGTGGCTCATGCTCAGCGATACAGACGAGCAGGTTGCAACCTATGTTCCGCTTTCATTTGACTTTTCAAAGGCTCGGTTTGAGGTAATCTCAGAGTTTTCGGAAAAGGAGGGCTGATAAATGAAATCACGCAAGCCCTCTATTCCCTACATAATCTGGATGGTTGTTTTCACAATGATTCCGATTATTATGATCGGCTTTACCGCCTTTACCGACAAGAACGGTAATTTTTCGCTTCAGGCATTTACAAATGCGTTTTACTACACAAACATTTTTGTAAAATCACTTTGGATTGCGCTTATTTCAACGGCAATTTGTCTTGTACTTGCATATCCGCTTGCATACCTTCTCACGAGAATGAAAGAATCAACCCAGAACACGCTCATTATGTTGCTTATGATTCCTATGTGGATGAACTTTCTGCTCAGAATCTACGCATGGGTAACGCTTTTGCAGGATAACGGTCCGATTGATATGATGCTCTCGCTTTTGGGTATTCATTCAACCTACATCGGCAACACAGGTGCGGTAATTCTCGGAATGGTGTATGAATATCTTCCGTTTATGGTTCTGCCGATTTACACCGTTATGAGCAAAATCGACAACGGTCTTATTGAGGCGGCGCAGGATCTCGGTTCAAACAACTTTACCGTATTCAGAAAGGTTGTCGCACCGCTCAGCGTTCCCGGAATTATTTCGGGTGTGACAATGGTATTTGTTCCGAGCGCAAGCACATTCCTGGTTGCACAGTATCTCGGCGGTCCGGACGACATTATGATTGGTGATGTCATTGAAAAAATATTCTGGACAGATCAAAACACGGGTTCGGCAATTTCATTGATACTAATGATTTTTATTTTCGTGTTCCTGATAATCATGAACTTGTTCGGTGATGAGGAGGCGATTGCATAATGAAAAAGAAAACAGGTATTCTTTCAAAAATTTACATTGCAATCCTGCTTATTTTCCTTTATTCACCCATTGCCGTACTTATCTTCTATTCCTTCAACAACGGCAAAACTACCGTCTGGAAAGGATTTACATTCAAATGGTATGTACAGCTTTTTCGTGATGACAATATTATGAACGCATTGTGGAACACTGTTATTATTGCCGTTCTTGCTTCAATTTTTGCAACAATTCTCGGAACTGCCGCCGCAATCGGCATCAGTAATTTTAAAGGCAAAAAGAGAATGCTTATTCAGAATGCGTCAAACATTCCGATTATCAGCCCTGACATTGTAATGGGTGTTTCGCTTATGCTTTTGTTTACGACTCTCGGGGTTATCTTTAACTTTGAAATGGGATTTTTCACCGTTTTGATTTCGCACATATGCTTTTGTGTTCCGTTTGTTGTGCTTAATGTTATGCCGAGAATCAAACGAATGGATCAGAGCATTTATGATGCCGCCCTTGACCTTGGCTGTAACCAATGGCAGGCATTTTACAAGGTAATTATTCATGAGCTTATGCCGGGCATTGTTTCGGGCCTGCTCATGAGCTTTACATATTCTCTTGACGATTTCATCATAACATATTTCACAAGAGGTGCAAAATTCCAGAACCTCTCTATTGAAATTTACTCGATGACTCACAGGAGAATTTCACCGAAAATCAACGCTCTTTCCGCACTGCTTTTCCTTGCTGTACTCATTGTCATGGTTGTAATCAACCTGCGTGACAGACACGAAGAAAAGATGCAGAAAAAGAGAACTTGATTTTTAAAATTTTATTTAAGGGAGATTGAGAAATGAAAAGAATCATCAGCATTGTCCTTGCATCTGCAATGACGGCAACATGTGCGGCTTGCCTTTCAGGCTGCGGCGGAGGCGCTTCGGCTGACTCAGCTGACGCAGGAGAAGTTAATGTTTACAACTGGGGCGAGTACATTTCAAATGGCGAAGATGACTCACTCGACATTATCGAGGAGTTTGAAAAACGCACCAACATCAAGGTAAACTACACAACCTATGAAACCAACGAAGAGCTTTACAATATGCTGAAAAACAGTAATGTAAGCTATGATGTTGTCATTCCGTCCGAATATATGATCAGCAGAATGATTGATGAGGATATGCTGTTGGAGCTTAACTTTGACAATATTCCTAACTACGACAATCTTATGGATCGTTTCAAAAAGCTTGCCTGCGATCCCGAAGGTAAATATACCGTATGCTACAGCTGGGGCGTAACCGGTATGGTTTATGACAAAACAAAGGTTAAAACAAAGCCCGATTCATGGGACGCACTTTGGAACAAAGACCTTTCGGGTCAGATTCTTATGTTCAACAACAGCCGTGACGCAATGGCGATTGCAATGCAGCTTGAAGGCATTGACCCTGCCAACTGTACAAAGAAAGATGTTGACAAAGCCGCCGCTAAACTTAAAGAGCAGAAGCCTCTTCTTAAAAAATATGTAATGGATCAGGTATTTACCGAAATGGAAAACAGCCAGTCGGCAATTGCTCCGTACTACGCAGGCGACATTATGACAATGATTGATAACAACGAGGATCTTGACTACGCAATGCCAAAGGACGGCTCAAACCTTTTCTATGACGCAATGTGTATTCCGAAATGCAGTAAAAACAAGGAAAATGCAGAGAAGTTCATCAACTTTATGCAGGATCCGGAAATTGCCGCCGCAAACTTTGAATATCTCAACTATGCAACACCTAATCAGGTTGCGTATGACGATTACATTGATGAAGATGCAAAGAAAAACGAATTTATCTTCCCAAGTGACGAGTATCTTGACAAGTGCTATGTATTTTCAAATGTTTCCGATGAGGTTTATTCATATATGCAGGAACAGTTTGTAAAAATCCAGGCAGACTGATAAAAAACAAATTCAGCCCGGGCAAAGCATTTTAGGCTCTGCTCGGGCTTTTATTTCGTTAAGATTTTTATTAAACCGCCGTATCGCCTTTTAAAAAACACAAAACATTTATGTACTGCCCTTTTATTCTTATCGGAATATTATTCCTTATTTCAAACAGTTTCCGTGACAGGTTGTCATATTCGCCTCCCGAACACCTAAAATACACAGAATTAACGGGGATTCGCTCAATCTTACAAATAGATTTCAATTGCCTTGTTTTGATTGACAAATTAGGAAAAAGTAATATAATATATACTGTTAAAGAGTGCATAATACATTTTTCGATTTTATTCACTTGCAGGCGGGCGCCTGTGCATCACAAAAGAGATAGGATGGTATAATAATTGTTTACAATTTTAAAAGAACATCGTGGCTTCGGAAAGCAGATTTTGCTCCTTGCCAAAAACGAACTTATTAAAACTTACAAAGGCGCCGTAATCGGTCCTCTTTGGGCTGTTGTTAAGCCTGCGTTTACAATTTTTGTTTACTGGTTCGCTTTTTCCTGCGGTATCAAACAGCTTAAAACACTTAACCTTGACATCGGCGGAGCACAGCCTTTTTCCGTTGACTTCTTTACTTTTATGTTCATCGGTATCATTCCGTGGTTCTTCATTCAGGACAGCATAACGCAGGGTGCAAAGGAACTGAGAATCAACCGTCAATTTATTACAAAGGTTAAGTTCCCCGTTTCAACAATCCTTACTTATACAGAGGTTTCAAGGCTTTTTGTTCACCTGATTCTTATGGCATTTATGTACGCATATGTACTTTTCACAATAGGACCGAGCTGGTACAATCTGCAATTTTTCCTGTACTGTCCGTTGATGTTTATCTTCTTCCTTGCGCTCACATGGTCAACAGCCCCGATGTCTGCGTTCAGTAAGGACTTTGAAAGCCTGATTGTTTCCGTTATGTCAGGTATTTTCTGGTTATCGGGTATTATGTACAACTCCTACGGCTTTGATTCGCCGTTCCTCAACAAGCTTATGCTTATCAATCCGATTAACTTTTTCGTAAACGGCTACCGCAACTGTTTCCTCTACAACAGACCGTTCTATGCAAACAAAACGGAATGTCTTGTGTTTGCAATTGAATTTGTTGTAATTTTCGCCCTTGGTATTTTCAACTACAACAGACTCAGGAAAAAACTTCCTGATGTACTTTAAGGAGGTAATATTATGGCTGAAACAAAAGTATCCGATCCGATTATTACCTTTAAAAATGTCAGCAAAACCTACACACTCTACAAAGATGACAAGGCAAGATTCAAGGCTCTTTTCTTTAAACCGAGAAATGCAAAAACAAACAAGGCACTTAACAATGTTTCAATGGTAATCAACCGTGGCGAATCGGTTGGTATTGTCGGTGACAACGGTGCAGGCAAGTCAACTCTGCTCAAGATGATTACGGGCGTTGCATTTCCCGACGAAGGCGAAATCACCGTTGACGGCAAGGTTGCCGCATTGCTTGAGCTCACTGCAGGCTTTTCCATGGAAATGACAGGCAGAGAAAACATTTATCTGAAGGGTTATGTTCTCGGTCTTGAGGACAGCTACATTAAGCAGATTGAGGAGAAAATCATCGACTTTGCAGAGCTTGGAGATTACATTGACCAGCCTGTAAGAACATACTCAAGCGGTATGAAAATGCGTCTTGGTTTTGCTATCAATGTCAACATTGAACCCGATATTCTTGTTGTTGATGAGGCGCTCTCGGTCGGTGACGCAACCTTCAAAAAGAAGTGTAAAAGTAAAATTAAAGAGATTATCGAAAGCGGTGTAACCGTACTTTATGTAAGTCACAATGCCGCTTCGGTTAAAGAAATCTGCGCGCGTTCAATCTTCCTAAAAAAAGGAACTGTTATGTTTGACGGCCCGACAGATGAAACCCTCAGAGTGTATGAGGAATCAAAAAAGAAAAAATAATTCCGTTTCGGAATAAAGCAAAAGCTCCACAATTGCGGAGCTTTTCTGATTTATCTGAGAGGTAAACCCATATGGACTGTACCGTAAAAGGCAATCTGCCCTCCGAAATTTTTGAGGACATTAAAAAAATTGCAGACACCAGGATGAATTTTCAACAGTTAAAAAACAAGACTGTTTTCGTGTCGGACTGTCACGGACTTATTGCATATTACATTATATGCACATTGCTTGAGGGCAATGATTTTTTCGAAAACAACACAAGGGTAATCATCCTTGCAAAAAGCCGTGAAGATGCCGAAAAGCAGTTCGGCAGCCTTACTCTCCGCAAAGATTTTGTTGTTGAAATCGGAGAGTCAAAGAACTTTCCGGAGATTGAAAGAGCCGACTTTGTAATATACTGCAACTGCCCGTGTGAGGTTGCAGAGGAAGATTGCAATAATCCCGAAATTGCGGATACAATCATTTCGGGCTTTGCAAATGTGCTTGAATATGCAAAAGAGTCAAATGCCGAATCGGTTCTGCTCGTATCTTCATATATGGTTTACGGGGAGGTTTTCAGCGGTAAAAATAACATTTGCGAAAACGACCTCGGCTATCTTGATCCGACCGATGCCGACAGTGCATACGCACAAAGTATGCGTTCAGCCGAAACGCTTGCCGTCTGCTATGCTGAAAAGTTCGGTATGAATGTAAAAATCGCCCGTCCCTGCCCCACACTCGGAGGTGTCAGAATGAGCGATGAAAGAAAATGGGCAAAGCTGATTGTCAGTGCGGCAAAAAATCAGAGCATTATGCTTACAGATAACGGCGGTGAAAAGTTCAGCTTTTGCTATGTGACGGACACGGTTTCTGCATTGATTGATATTTTGCTTAACGGAAAAAGCGGTGAGGCATACAACATTTCAAACGGTAACGCAAATGTGACAATGCGGGAATTTGCACAGCTTGTAAAATCGGCAAATCCCGAAAAGAATCTCTCCGTAGTGTTCGTTCACAGAAAAGACGAAGAAGAACCCGAATTTTCTCCGTCATCCCCCACACCGTATGTTTTGTGCAACGATAAAATAAAATCACTCGGCTTTAGTCCGAAAACCACGCTTAAAGACGGAATAAAACGCAGTATAAGAGCAACAGAACTGCGTGCAGAATTACGAAGGATAAAGTAATGCGTATTAAAGATTTTTTAAACGAATTTGAGGCCGACAGGGCGGCATTGCCCGGAGTTGAAAAAGAAACTCTTGCAAAGCTCAGGAACAAAACAATTGTCATCTCGGGCGGTGAACTTGCAAGGTGTCTTTGCTATGCCTTTCTGTACAATAACGAGGCTAAAAGGCTCGAAATAAAAGTTATCCTTCTCGGCAAATCACGCAACGCAATGGCATCATACCACAGCGAACTCTTGTTAAGAGATGATTTTGATTTTGTCGATTATAATTCTGCATCAGAAATTTCGAGTGCCGACTATGTAATTACAACAGGAATCTGCGGTGAACATACAGACAACAACCCACAGATTATGATTGACGGCATTGCAGAGATAAATGCCTGTGCCAAAATTGCAAAAGCCACAGGCGCAAGAGTTGTCGTTGTGAACGACAGCAGAATTTACGGCAAAGCCAAACCGCACAGAGTTTATTCTGAAAACGAGTACGCAGAACTTGATACAACCTCTCCCTCATCGCTTGCAGGTCAGCTTATGAGAACGAGAGAAACCACCTTGCACTCGGTTTTGAAAAACAGCGAATCAACCGTTACAACGCTCAGAACGGGCATAATTTTGGGAGCGTCAAGCAACTTTACAAGCGTGCTTGATCCTGTTTTTGACGATATAGCCAACCGCCGTGACACAGTTGTCCCGGCAACAAGGGATCGCTGCACCTTTGTTTATATCAACGATATTTTAAAGGCGATTGTTTTCGCAATGACAAATCTTGAAGAAAACGCAGTTTATAATGTCGGCGGCAAAAACTGCAACGCATCGCTGATTATGATTGCGGCTGTTCTCAACGATATTTACGGCAGTCGCTGTACAATTGAGTCGGGCGATTTTACGGAGCTTGACGGCTGTGCAATTAATTCAAACAAAATTTCCGTAAACGAATGCACTCCCGACATTGACCTTGAAACCATGCTGAAAATCTGCATAATGGACAAGATGAAGTCCGAAAAAGTTCTGCGTATCCCCCACTCACACGAGCGCAGACTTGATTCAATTCACGAAATTCAGCTTGCATTTCTGCTTGAAACCGACAAAATTTGTCGAAAGCACAACATAAAATATTTTCTCGGCGGCGGAACACTTCTCGGTGCAATTCGTCACAAAGGGTTCATTCCGTGGGATGATGATGCCGATATTATGATGTTGCGTGAAGATTTTGACCGCTTTTGCGAGATTGCGCCAAAGGAACTTCCGAGCAATATGACTTTTCAATCGTACCATACGGACAAGGCTTGTTTCTATGAATTTGCCAAGGTCAGACTTGACGACACTTTCTTTGCAACCGACTTTGCAAAAGACCACCACGCAATGCACAACGGAATTGCGTTTGATATTTTCTGTCACGACAAAACAGCAAATTCAGCAATCGGACGAAAAATTCATATGGCTGTGACTCTGTTCACAAGAGCACTGGTGTTCAATAAATGGAATAATCGCAAGGCTGAAAACGGCAGTAGAATCCAGAGCATTGTAACAAATTTCTGCAAAAAAATATTTCCACTCAGATTCAGTATGTGGCTTGAAGTCCGCACTTTAAAATTCTTTAAAAACAAAAAGAATGCAAAATATCTCTATGACGGAATGGGCAGAAATATTTATAACGGTGCTTTTCCAAAGGAATATCTTGACGATGTTGCTTATGCCGACTTTGAGAGTTACAAGTTCCCCGTGCCAAAGGAATATGACAAGTACCTTACTTTCCTCTACGGCGACTATATGGAGCTTGCACCGCTTTCAACAAGAATGGGCTGCCACGAAATTGCCCTCTGCGACATCGGAAAATATGACGGTTTCAAAATCCGCAAACCCGACTCTGAAAAATAATCAGCGTAAATCAGACCGATAAAGTAAATGTCACTTGACACTTACCTGTCGGTCTGCTATAATAATATAGCACATTTTGAGTGCTGTTGCGAAATCAGCTGAAGAGTAGGATTTATCTGAAAGTAAGCTCCGCCTCGGTTTCCACACCGTGTAAAAATCAAGGGAGTTTAAATTGATTATGCAAAGGTTGACACAATCATTTTCAACTTTCCATTTTCAATTTTCAATTTAATAAGCAGGTATGGCGGAATTGGCAGACGCGCATGGTTCAGGTCCATGTGAAAGCAATTTCATGCAGGTTCAAGTCCTGTTACCTGCACCAGTAAAGGTGGTTTTTTAACCACCTTTTATTTTTTGCCAAAATTACTTAAAATGCCTTAAAAGTGGCTTAAACACTGGGTTTTTGAGATTTTAAAAATTCAGTTGAGTAATTTTGAATTAAGTTAAAACAAGATAAAATGCAGTCAAACTTACTGTCAAACTTACTGTCATTTTAGTTTGCCTGCCGATTTTCAAGGAAACAAGATAATATATTTTTAAATTTTATTACACCGTAACACAAAAGATTTTTCTATTATTAAAACAACAAAGAGGTTAAGCAATTTTTTCTAATGCTTAACCTCTTTTTTTATTTTGTTGATTACAGAGCATTCCCATACCATAACAATCCTCTATATTTTTGTTCTCAATTAACATTATGCCTCATCGCCTACAAAACTGCATATTGTCATCTTAATACCTCTTTTCTATTTTAAATATGATTACTTTTCTATTAAAAAGTGTACCACATATAAATCACAACCAGTAAACCTACTACTACTGAACAGATAAATAGTAGTACTCCAATATCCATATACTCTACAACCTTTCTATTTTTAAATAAGTAATTATTTTTACACTATTAATACCCTTGGTTTTCCATTTTACAAATTACTGAAATACATAAATAGCAATAAACATTAACACCATAGCTACTAAGGAAGAAATAATTACCAAGATACCTAAAAAGCTATTCCTACCATAAGTTATACTATATAAATGATTCTCATATGTCGCTACCAAAGCTACAATAAAAAACATTACAAGGAAAATATATAAAATTATCATAAGTACAACCACACCTTTCCTTTTATTTTATTATATTATACCATATATTATAATTAAATTGAATACTTTCTTTAATATAATATTTATTTTTAGCATAGAAAAAGAGGGTTCATAAAGAACCCTCTCTTCCCAATAATTTTCTTTAAGGATTTATTCGATTTTAACTTGTTATCAAATTAATACCAACACACTTAGTTGATAGGAACTTTCTTATCCTAGTGATCATTTTCAGATACTTCCTCGTCGTAAGCTGGGGTGATTGTTTCTGTATAAGCTTCTCTCCAATGACCGTCTTCTACTGTTTTTGTGCCTGTCTGTACATATTCTTTCTCATAGTGATATGCTCCTGATCCATGTTCTTCTACTTCCCATGCAAGATGCTCATTTAGGTTAGCATCTGTTAACTTCATACCACAATAGTTGCATACATTGTAACCTACCCAACCATATACTGGCTCCTCGTGAGTACCTGTTACAATCCATTCCTTATCGTGAAATTTTGTCACAGCATCGTGATGCTTATAGTACTTATACTTCTTAGCTGCTGTCGTTTCAGTATTTGACGCTGGCTTCTTGTTGTTACTTGAAGAAGTAGCTGGCTTCTGATTATTACTTGAAGAGTTGCTTGGCTTAGATGCTGGCTTCTTGTCGTTATCAGATGTATTTGTCTTTGAAGTGTTGTCTTTCTTAGTATCTTCTTTCTTTTCGGTGTTACCCTTGTTGCCGTTGTTTTTGTTAGATACTGTAGTTTTTACATCGTCAACCTTAACTGTAACTGTCTTACCGTCGTCGGTTTTTACTTCTACTTTGCCGTCTTTTACTTCGACTTTCTTACCATTCTTGTCTGTGATGTTGCCGTCTTTGTCAACCTTGATTTCACCCTTGTCTACCAAATCTTTAACTGCCTTTGGTACTGTAGTTTTAGGTACAGTTGTTGGAACAGTTGATGTCTGTACGGTTGAAGATATTACTGACGGTTCTGTCGGTTCTTTCTCAGCGTTACAGCCTGCAAGAATGCTTATGCCGACTGCTGATGTGCCTGCAAGTATTGTAGCACCGCAGACAACGGCAATTACCTTGGTTTTTACTGTCGCAGTTGCTGTTGCCTTTACAATAGATGAAACTGTTGACTTTGCACCTGTCGCAAAGCCTTTTGTTGCAGATGTTGCAAGTGTCTGTCCGTTCGGGAGCTTGATTGTAATGTTCGGTACTGCAAGGCTCTTTGCTTCTTCCTTGAAAATAGTTGTAAAGAAAGGTACAACAACAACACCGTGAAGCTTGTCACCGCTTTTGTTTTCGTAATCTTCAATTGCAGTTTTCATCTTTGC
>NZ_NNSR01000057.1 GCF_002834225.1 Ruminococcus bromii
TACGCTAACAAGCTGATTCATCATATCGTAACCGTAATGATACTGTAAAACTCCGTCTTTGGTAAAATCTGTAATATTACTATGTGCATCATACTTTTTTGGCGTCAAAGGAGGCTCTTTCGAGCCTCCGTTCAGCAAAATGTTCTACCCTTACAATTTCACTATTTAATTGGTTAACAAATCAACCAACTATTCGTTATAAACAATTTTTTCAATGAATACGACTAATATATCTAATTAAAAAAATCAGAATGAAATTGTGGATTAAGATTATTAAATCCTGAAAGCACATCTGCCAAGCTTATATCTATATTCATGCAAAACAAATTATAAACAGCTACGCCTATTCCACCCAGCAACAAAAAAATGCTAAAATATTTAAAATATCGCACAAAATATTGACTGTAATTTTTAGTTCTACTTAAAGAATTGCTTTTTATTGCAAAATCCATATTTTTATTCTTTAAGATTGAAGACAAATACAATAAACTTTTTGATGTAAAAGAAAATAAGAATAGCGTGCCAATGCTATTTTGAATGCCAAAACTATTAGCAAAACCTAGGAAAGGTAAATTATAAAAAGTATAAAACACTATAAAAAAAGCAAATGTACCAACAGCGTTTGTAATTTTAACACCTTTTATTTTTAAGGAAAAAAGTTCGGATAATAGCACAGCACAAAGAGAGATAATCAAAATAGTAATTGATAATGGAGATATTTCTGTTATTTTAAATATACACAATAAAAAAACTGCTAACATTCCGCAAAAAAGCGTAATAATATCAACAAAAAGAATTTTTTTCATCACTATCCCCATATTTCACAAAATCTATTATATATATAATCCAAATTCCAACCAAAACCTATAGTCGCACCAACACCAACATAATCTCCCTTTGAAAAGCCAATTTTATGAGATGAACCAAAATTCTCATACTCATTGCCAGATCCATTTTCATAGAATTTAGTATCCTGTACTCCAAACAAGTCCCAACCGCACACACCTGCAGAAACTTCCACACTATCTGTCTTGCCAAATGAAAAGCCCTGTTCATCAAAATGGACACTTATAAGTGTATGTTTTCCCATAGCCTTTATGGAAAATATATCAGTTACATCAAAACCAAATCCAAAGCCGGCATCAAAATCGACTTCTAAACTACAAAATATAGCTCCAAAAGAATCTGCCACCTTATTCCAAGTGTTGTAGTCTTGTTTTTTTGTAGAAGGTGTCGTATAAGAACTAATAACGAAACTGTGTGAGGTATTCGAGGGAGCATTTGATCCGTAACCCTTACAAACATTACAAAAACCCGGGACACCCGGAACTGATTCTTTAATCTTCCAAGTATGTCCAATGTATGTCCCTGCCGATGTGTAATTAGGAACTTTGCAGGCGCCTAATGGATCAACATTGAGAACTGGATTATTACCACAATAAGCAAATGTATTAGCATCCAAAATAGAGGTTCCTGATTGGAAATAACC
>NZ_NNSR01000058.1 GCF_002834225.1 Ruminococcus bromii
CTTGAAAGCGAATATCGTACATCATCAGACGGCAGTCTTACTCATTATATTGTTACCGATTCAAACGGCAATACAGTTGAAAAAACATCTGTAAACGGTCAGACAAAGACTATTACAACAGGCTCAGATGATGACGGAAAGTCATTTGTAAGCAATGACGGTGTAACTAACGAAACATCAACCGATGATTTCGGAAGAGTGTCAACTGTAACAACAAAACAGAACAAGAGCGATACCGTATTTACAAAGCAGTATTCTTATTATCACGGCAGTGAAAGTAATGCTACTACAAATATGGTTGGCGGTATCAGTTATAAGTTGAGTTCTGATAGGGTTCTGGATTACAGCTATAATTACAACGATACAGGTAATGTAGAGAATGTGTATGAAAACGGCAAAAAGGTAGCCGTATATACATACGATGAACTAAATCAGCTTGTATGGTATGCAGATACCCGAACAGGTCGCTATATCAGAATAGTTTATGATAACTACGGTAACATTCAAAAAATGGAATCGTATTCACTCGGAACTAACTGGGCACCTGTAAAATTACTTGAAACAAGAACTTATTCGTATAGTGACACTAACTGGAAAGATAAACTCACCGAGTTTGACGGCGACAGTATTACATATGATAAGAACGGCAATCCATTGACATACCGTGATGATATGACTTTTGAGTGGGAGAACGGAAGAATTCTCAAGAATATAAACACTTCCGATAAAGCTATTCAAATGAGCTATGACTCAAACGGAATGAGAACGCAGAAGTCTGTTGACGGAGTGAAAACTAATTATTATTACGACAGCAGTAATAACCTTTTCGCACTCACTCAGGGCAGTGATACGCTGTTCTTCTATTACGATAATTCGGGTGAAGTAATGTCAGTTTCCTGCAATGGTACTATGTATTACTACATCAAAGACCTGCAGGGCGATATTACCGAAATTGTTGATAAGGACGGCAAAGCAGTCGCAGAGTATGCCTACGATGCGTGGGGCAATATGCTCACCGAAAACAACGGCACACTCGCAGTTGGCAAACTGAACCCATTCCGCTATCGCAGTTATGTTTATGATGAAGAAACAGGCTTGTACTATCTCCAGTCCCGCTACTACGATCCATTTACAGGCAGATTTTTGAATGCAGATATTTTTAATGACACTGATACAAAAACTTCATTAAGTACTAATATGTATGCATACTGTGAGAATAACTCTGTTAATTATGTTGATAGCAATGGAACAAAGACAACTATAGGACCTGTTAAAAAAATAAAATATAATAGAAATAAAGTAGTAGCCTATGCTAAAAAATGGTACAATGGCAGGAATGGACAGTACTATAGTTACGGTCAGGATTGTACTAATTTTGTTTCACAGTGTTTATATGCTGGTGGAATACCGATGACTCTGGGAAGTAAGTCTAGTACGTGGCATTCTTTAATAACCGGCAAAACAGGTATTAATCAGCCGGGGATGAATCCTAATTATAGATATTATTGGGATGTCAGTTTGCCGTGGAGTTTGTGCCCCAGTAACTATAATTATTTTAAAAAAGATAAATATTGTAAAGGGCGTATAACCATGAAAAATAAGACTGATGTAAAAAATACATCACTTCGCATTCAAATTGGTGATCCTCTTTATATGGATGATGATGGTGACGGTAAACCCAATCATGCAGTTATTGTTACTAAGGTAGATAAAAAGAATAAAAAAATATATTATTCAGCCCATACTAATTCGTATTATAATAAATGTTTGGATGAATACAAATTTAAAGGTAAGAATAAAGTGTATGCATTAGCCTTAAAAAATAATATCTGAACAATTAAACTTGTAGAAAGTTGTGATTAAATGAAAAAAGTGGTAACGAGATTGATGATTATATTTATTGCCGTATTATTTTTATATTTATCATATGGCTTCTATTTGTCACTTAAAATTAACAATATAATTTCTAATGCTCTTAATAATGAGGTATACGATAGTAAAATGTCATCGTGTATCAGTAAAGAAAATTATGATTATATAAACCCTATTCAACCGAAGTTGGAAGAGGGACATGATAATTTATCAAAAGATGTCGAACATTCATTTTCTATAGTATTTCCTTTTATCAATAGCGTTTCGTATAATTATACATATACCGTTACGGACGCTGATAATGGCGAGGTGCTTTATTCTTCCATGGATAGTAAGATGAAATTAACAGTTACATACGGTATGTTTAGTATCTTTATACAAGATACAGAGGAGATTTACTCCACATAAATTTAAAACAAGTATGTTTATGACAGTCTTAACGAGCTTAAAGAAGAATATGATTATGTAAATAAGTTCTACATTAACTATTCTTATGACGGAGCAGGAAACCTGCAAAATAAATATGAACAGGTTCTTGATCC
This sequence comes from Ruminococcus bromii, assembly GCF_002834225.1. Lineage (GTDB taxonomy): Bacteria > Bacillota > Clostridia > Oscillospirales > Acutalibacteraceae > Ruminococcoides > Ruminococcoides bromii. The sequence continues at coordinate 2,415 of NZ_NNSR01000058.1, forward strand.
AAACTACGGTTATCCTACAGGAACACAGCATGGTAATACATATGAGTACACCGATACAAGCTGGAAAGACAAACTGACAAAAATCAATGGTGACAATATTACCTACGATGCAAACGGCAATCCGCTTTCATACCGTGACGGAATGAGTTTTGAATGGGAGAACGGAAGAATTCTCAAGAAAATCAACACTTCCGATAGTTCTATTCAAATGAGTTATGACTCAAACGGTATGAGAACACAGAAAACCGTTGACGGAGTTAAGACCAACTATTACTACGACAGCAACAAAAA
>NZ_NNSR01000059.1 GCF_002834225.1 Ruminococcus bromii
CTTGAAAGCGAATATCGTACATCATCAGACGGCAGTCTTACTCATTATATTGTTACCGATTCAAACGGCAATACAGTTGAAAAAACATCTGTAAACGGTCAGACAAAGACTATTACAACAGGCTCAGATGATGACGGAAAGTCATTTGTAAGCAATGACGGTGTAACTAACGAAACATCAACCGATGATTTCGGAAGAGTGTCAACTGTAACAACAAAACAGAACAAGAGCGATACCGTATTTACAAAGCAGTATTCTTATTATCACGGCAGTGAAAGTAATGCTACTACAAATATGGTTGGCGGTATCAGTTATAAGTTGAGTTCTGATAGGGTTCTGGATTACAGCTATAATTACAACGATACAGGTAATGTAGAGAATGTGTATGAAAACGGCAAAAAGGTAGCCGTATATACATACGATGAACTAAATCAGCTTGTATGGTATGCAGATACCCGAACAGGTCGCTATATCAGAATAGTTTATGATAACTACGGTAACATTCAAAAAATGGAATCGTATTCACTCGGAACTAACTGGGCACCTGTAAAATTACTTGAAACAAGAACCTATTCGTATGATGATACTAACTGGAAAGATAAACTCACCGAGTTTGACGGCGACAGTATCACATATGATAAGAACGGTAACCCATTAACGTACCGTGATGATATGATTTTTGAGTGGGAAAACGGAAGAATTCTCAAGAAAATCAACACTTCCGACAAATCCGTTCAAATGAGCTATGACTCAAACGGTATGAGAACACAGAAGTCTGTTGACGGAGTTAAGACCAACTATTACTATGACAGCAACAAAAACCTTATTGCCCTTGTAAAGGGTAATGATACTCTG
>NZ_NNSR01000060.1 GCF_002834225.1 Ruminococcus bromii
GTTCTTGTTTCAAGTAATTTTACAGGTGCCCAGTTAGTTCCGAGTGAATACGATTCCATTTTTTGAATGTTACCGTAGTTATCATAAACTATTCTGATATAGCGACCTGTTCGGGTATCTGCATACCATACAAGCTGATTTAGTTCATCGTATGTATATACGGCTACCTTTTTGCCGTTTTCATACACATTCTCTACATTACCTGTATCGTTGTAATTATAGCTGTAATCCAGAACCCTATCAGAACTCAACTTATAACTGATACCGCCAACCATATTTGTAGTAGCATTACTTTCACTGCCGTGATAATAAGAATACTGCTTTGTAAATACGGTATCGCTCTTGTTCTGTTTTGTTGTTACAGTTGACACTCTTCCGAAATCATCGGTTGATGTTTCGTTAGTTACACCGTCATTGCTTACAAATGACTTTCCGTCATCATCTGAGCCTGTTGTAATAGTCTTTGTCTGACCGTTTACAGATGTTTTTTCAACTGTATTGCCGTTTGAATCGGTAACAATATAATGAGTAAGACTGCCGTCTGATGATGTACGATATTCGCTTTCAAGTGAACCGTCAAATGTGTAGTAGTAATATGAGGTTTCGCCGCTTGAATAGTCAACCGCCTTTGTAACAAGCCCCTGCTTGTTGTAAATCATCTCGGCAATTTTACCTGTTTCACCTGTGATTACAGAAATATTGCCATAGTTATCGTAAGCATATTCAAGATAATCACCGTTTGCATAAGCAGTCTTTGTAAGATTACCGTTACTATCATAGGTATTGCTTGTAATTGCAACATTGCCTATTCTTGTTGAAACAAGGTTATAGAATACATCATAATTAAATGAATAACTAAAACCGTTATGAGTAATTTTTGATACAGAGCCTAAACCGCTGTATGTATATGAGTTTTCAGAATCACCGTTTTTAACAGATGTAAGGTTGCCTGATGAATCATATGCGTAGCTTGTCACATTATCATCTGCATCAGTAATCGAAGTTACATTGCCGTTGACATCATAAACATAATGTGTTGTACTTCCCTGTTCATTGGTTTCAGCGGTTACATAATTACCTGTGCTGTCATATTCTGAACTTGTCTGCATATACGGCTTTGACTTATCAATACTTTCAGATAAGACTTCTTCGTCAACAGCCTCTTTTTCAGAAGTTTCATTCTTAGAATCTTCGGAGCTTTGAATTAACGGTGAAATGTTTACTTCCGCATTATCAACCGTCATTTCATTCTCATTATAACCGTAAACAAACGCAAATGCAATATAATTTACAACTTCATTTGTTTTTTCAGGAGTAACAGAAAGTGATACCTGCTGGTAACCGTCTGTGTCAGCACTAAAGTTCTGATAATGGAATTCAGGTGTACTGCTGTTATTGTAGTAAATATTGAGTGCAATGCCAAATGTTCTGTTTTCATTTGAAAGCGGAACTGAATTTGACTTTGCTGTACCGTTAATTTTAAACGATACTCCCGCTCTGCCTACTTTGATATTCTGATAGATATACTTGTTACCCAATGAGTTATCATCAGTGGTATCGGAATTATCATTATCGTCAGAATTATCTGTATCAGAATCACTTGGACTTGTAACTTCTTCCGTTGTTTCATTTTCTTCAACTTCATAAGTTTTCTTTACAGTTCTTGTTACAAATCCCTGTTCGGTTTTAACTGCATTGCCGTAATCATCATATGTGGTGATGCTGTCATTAGGTTCGGTTTCTGTAACGGTTTTCGTGTATGTTGACGGCTGTGTTTCATCTGTCGAGTCATCGCTTGATGAATCGGCATTTTCATCATCAAATGCACCTGCTGTACCGCCTATTGTTACAGTTCCTTTGTTGGCTGAAATGCTCTTGTTTTCTTCTGTGAGCCAGTTGTCATTCGAGCTGAAATCGCTGTTTTGAAGAGCGTTGAAGTTGTTGGCACAATTACCCTCTTCAAACTGGATGCAGTCAAACCACGCTGTACCCGATGCGTATCTAATCAAGCCATACACACGGATTGACGCTGTTGTACTCGGCACATTTGCGGTTACGCTTATTCTCTGCCAATCAAGTGTGCCTGTAAGTCCGATACTGTTGATTTCTTTTACAGTCTTGCCTGATGAATCAAGACACTTAACTTTGAGGATTGCTCCGATTGAGCCTCCGCTGTAAATCTGCTTTACATTCTTTGTTTTTACATATGCAGAGAAAGTTACATCTTTGCCGTTGAAGGTTGTTTCTTTGAACTGATGAGCAAAGCCTGTAAAGAATGCGGAGTTATTCTCACTTGTCGGATTTTCAACCTTGAGAGAAGTTGTTCCAAGATACTGATAGTAACCGTCCTCTTCTGTTGCGGCAGAATTATCGACTGTTACTTTACCGCCTTTACTTGCGGTACTGCCCTTTGTGCCGTTTGACACGAAGTAATATTTGCCTCCGCCAACTTCTGTCTGCTGTGAGGACTCTGTGATGTAGTTTTTAGTGTATGCGTTTGCACTGTTGTTAATTACAAGTCCTGTGTTTTCGGACGAAGTTGCATAGCCGTTTGAATTGAGGACAGAAACAGTTGAACCGCTGTTATCAAAAATATGGGTTTCGCTGTGTCCCTGCTTATCTGTAAACACGGTTGTATTGTCGGCTTTGTAGCTTATGTTAAGGTGATTTCCCTCTGTGCCATCAGTACCGTATTCGGTAATATTAGTTACCTTGCCGTTTGTGTAAGTGAATTTATGTGTCGGCAGGGATTTCATATAGCTGTCAGACACACCCGAAATTGAAATTTGACATAGCACCAAAGAGCAATCAGATAAGACATATGCTACCTGAATGTTTGTTACTACACTCCTAATTGTGGCAACTTACACATTTCAAGTTCAATTGTCATGGTATTAAAAGATTTGTTTCAACTTGCTATTGCAATTTGCGAGTAAAAGATAATTGTAAAATCTGTTTTATTGTACTATTAGTAGTAAAATGAAGTGCAATATTGAAATTTTTGGAAATGATTTGTTGCTGAAATTAAATTTAAAATAACTGACAGAGAGACCGCCGAAAATTTTGTGTAAAAGTGAATAATAAGCTTCCTTTCAAGCAATAATGGGAATAGAAAAATCAAAGCTTGAAAGGAAGTTTTTTAATGACAAAAGCACCGGCAGAAATGATGAGAGAATTTGTAAAAAGTCAGAATTTCACATCAACAGATGAAGTGATGACAGCGATGAAAGATATGTTCAAGGACATTCTTCAGGAGGTTATGGAATGTGAACTTGCCGATGAACTCGGCTATGAGAAAAGCGAAAGAGTGTCGAATGATGAATGTAGCAATAAGTCGAAAAATTACAGAAACGGCTACTCGAAAAAGACGGTAAAAACGCAGATGGGCGAGCTTGAAATCAAAGTTCCGAGGGACAGAAACGGCGAATACGAACCCAAAATAATCAGCAAATACAACCGCAATGCAGACGGTATGGAGGAGAAAATTCTCTCGCTCTATGCCTGCGGAATGAGCCAGCGTGATATTTCCGAACGAATCAAAAATCTGTATGATGTAGAAATTTCTCCCGAGCTTGTCAGCGAAATCAGCGAGAAGATTATGCCCGATGTGACTGCTTGGCAGAACCGACCTCTTGAAGCAGTATATCCGTTTGTGTTTATGGATGCAATCCATTACAAAGTCAAGGAAAATCATCAGTATATCACGAAGGCTGCATATGTAGTTTTGGGCATCAATCTTGATGGGCAGAAAGATATTCTCGGCATATGGATTGGCGAAAATGAGAGCAGTAAATTCTGGCTGAATGTGTTGAACGAACTCAAAACTCGTGGAATTAAAGATGTATTTCTGTTCTGCGTTGACGGTCTGACAGGTTTCAGACAGGCTATTGAAGCGGCTTTTCCGAACGCACAAATCCAGCGTTGCATCATTCATCAGATACGTTCAAGCACAAGGTTTGTCAGCTACAAACACATCAAGGAACTGATGGCTGACCTCAAGAAAGTATATCAAGCCATCAGCGAGGAAGAGGCTATGAACAACCTGATTTTGTTCAAGGACAAGTGGGGCAAAACTTATCCCTCCTGCGTAAAAAGTTGGGAGGAAAATTGGGATATTCTATCCACATTTTTCGCATATCCGCCCGAAGTTCGGAAGATAATATATACAACGAATATTATCGAAGGTTTGAACCGTCAGTTCAGGCAGATTACGAAGAACAAGCCGTCATTCACAAACGATGACAGTCTGCGCAAAATGTTGTATTTAGCGTCGCAAAAGATTGTCGAACGCTGGACACAAAGATGTCGAAACTGGGACATAGTTTTGAGCCAGTTATCGATAATATTTGAGGACAGAATACCGGCTTGATTTGCCCCCGAGAATAGAATTTCCTGTCCGCAAAATGTTATTCACGCAAATCGTGCATAAAACATTCCGCAGACAGGAAAGAAAAGTTAACACGGGGCAAATCAGAAAGCCTGATTACACCGCAATCCGCTGTTTTGTTATTGCTTGAAGGATTATTATTTACACAGAATTTTATGGG
>NZ_NNSR01000061.1 GCF_002834225.1 Ruminococcus bromii
GTTCTTGTTTCAAGTAATTTTACAGGTGCCCAGTTAGTTCCGAGTGAATACGATTCCATTTTTTGAATGTTACCGTAGTTATCATAAACTATTCTGATATAGCGACCTGTTCGGGTATCTGCATACCATACAAGCTGATTTAGTTCATCGTATGTATATACGGCTACCTTTTTGCCGTTTTCATACACATTCTCTACATTACCTGTATCGTTGTAATTATAGCTGTAATCCAGAACCCTATCAGAACTCAACTTATAACTGATACCGCCAACCATATTTGTAGTAGCATTACTTTCACTGCCGTGATAATAAGAATACTGCTTTGTAAATACGGTATCGCTCTTGTTCTGTTTTGTTGTTACAGTTGACACTCTTCCGAAATCATCGGTTGATGTTTCGTTAGTTACACCGTCATTGCTTACAAATGACTTTCCGTCATCATCTGAGCCTGTTGTAATAGTCTTTGTCTGACCGTTTACAGATGTTTTTTCAACTGTATTGCCGTTTGAATCGGTAACAATATAATGAGTAAGACTGCCGTCTGATGATGTACGATATTCGCTTTCAAGCGAACCGTCAAATGTGTAGTAGTAATATGAGGTTTCACCGCTTGAATAATCAACTGCTTTTGTAACAAGACCTTGCTTGTTGTAAATCATCTCGGCAATTTTGCCTGTTTCGCCTGTGATTACAGAAATATTGCCGTAATCATCATAAGTGTATTCAAAATAATCACCGTTTGCGTAGGTTGTTTTTGCGAGATTGCCGTTACTATCATAGGTATTACTTGTAATTGCAACATTGCCTATTTTAGTTGAAACAAGGTTATAGAATACATCATAATTAAATGAATAGCTAAAACCGTTATGAGCGATTTTCGATACAGAGCCTGAGCCTGTATAGGAATAATCATTTCCGGAAGTACCGTTCTTTATGGACAATACATTTCCGTTCGTATCGTATGTATAATTAGTTACATTACCATTTCCGTCTGTGACGGCTGTTTTGTTGCCGTTTGTATCATAAGAATACTTTGTTGTACTTCCCTGTTCATTGGTTTCGGAAGTACCATAATTGCCTGTGCTGTCATATTCTGAACTTGTCTGCATAAACGGTTTTGTTTTATCAACAGATTCGGACAATACTTCATAATCAACATAATTGTCAACCTCTGTATCATCGTCTGATTCATTACCTGCACTGACTGAAGAATCATCTTTTGAATCTTCTGATTGTTTAGTCACATACCCCGTTGCTAAAATATTCAGTTCAGCGTTGGTAACCGTCATTTCATTTTCATTATAACCATATACAAATGCAAATGCAACATAGGATATTGTCTTGTCATTATTTTTGGAAAACATGACAAATATTACAGTTCGTTTTTAGCAGTATTCACCCACGATTTTGTAAAGTAAATATAGGTTGTTTTACAAATCATTGCAGAATGTAAAGCCATTGTATTTTTACTGTAAATAGTTAGTTATTATTATTGACCAAGATAAAATCAAGGAATATAATTTGAACGAAATTTGAAAAAGTGCTGATTAAATCGGTATTTTCAGTTTCAATCAAATATCGGGGTAGAAATAAAATGATAGAAAAACTATCACTTGATTTTGTCAGAAAGATTTACAATATACTCACCACGGGAAATGACGATGTGAATTTTTATTGTATGTGTCTGCAAAATCAAAATCGTGAGGCGGCAACAAACAATCCTGTCAAATTCGGACTCGAACTTATAAAAATCAATATTTTGTGCAGACTTCCGTTCTGCAACAAACGGATTTTCACAAAGACTGTCGGCAAGGATTATCTCTCGCAAATATTCGTAAGACCGTCAATTTGTGAACTTGCATCGGGTATGCTTGATAACTCACATCTTATTACCGACATATTCGGCAGTGCCTTGACACAGATAAAAAGTGATGATGAAATTTTTGCTGAGATTGAAAAAGCAACAGGAGTTAAAGGCTTTGCTTTATTGAGGAAAAAGTATAAAAAGCAAAGCCTTGCTCTTTCTGAAATTTACAAAAAAATCAATGCTGAACTAAAAACTTTGATTGATTACAAACTTGAACTTTCGTTGCTTAAAAACTCGTTTTTAGAGAACAGATACATTGTGCGTATGATTGATATTGCACGCTGTAACGATATGAAAGTTTCGGTTGTGATAAAGTCAATATATCCGAAAGATTTTGTCAAACATCTGCTTGATAAGTACAGAATAGGTTATGACGAACTTATTGTGAACACCGTAAGCAACGATGTTATTGAAACAGATGACAACAACCATACCTGTGCTATGAGTAACAATTATGACTTTATTAAAAGGTATGCAAAAATGGGTTGCAGGCAAATGTATTACCGCTGTCCTACCGTTCTTATGGAACACATTGACAATCCTATTAAAGATGAAAAATTCAAAATGCTGTACAACACGATATGCGGTATGAACCTTTTCAGCGGAATAAAAAGAATGAGCAATGAATACGAGCTTGGATATATGTGCATTGCTCCCGCAATTGTAGGTTTTGCATCGGAATGCGTTGAAAGATTACACAATGCAGAAAAAATGATTTTCTTTTGTGACGAAAACTCAATATTTGCTCAGACAGTCAGAATATTAAGCGAAAGCACCGATAAACTGATGTTCTTTCCGTGGTCAGCTCTTGCGACGGATAAATACAGAACCGTTGCCGAATGGCGAAAAATCATTCCCGAAATGCCGATTTTCAGATATGCAAAACTTGGTGTTCTTGACAAACTTATGAGATATCCGATTTCTGAAATTAACGGAGATATCAATACGAATGAACTTGCCAAAATTATGGCGACTGCTTGGATTGATAAAGACAGTGAGGGTGTTAAAAGTGCGGTTAAAGAGATTATCACAGATAGTAATATTGTTGTCACTGCCGACCATTTACCTGAAAAATGTGCAAGTGCAGAATTTGCAAAAGTGCTTTCGCAAATAGATGAAAACATCGTTTACAACGGAATTACCATGAGCAACTACCTTTGTGCCGATAGCAACGATATTTTACCTCTTTCTGAAATCATTCAAGGCAACAAGCCGTTACTTTGGAAAATTGACAAATCGGAAAAGCATTGGGTTTATTCAAAGAAAATTGACACGGCAATCCTCAAAGAAATATACACCGCCGTATGTGACTTTGCAAATGACTTTGTGAAATACTCAAAAATTACCGATTGCAAATGCAAGATTAGCGGTGAGGACGCACTTTCACTTTATTTGAGCGGAATTGAACGCTTAAAAAATATTACTCAGGAGTGATTATATTGATTCTATACCACGCATCTACAATGTATCATCTTCTGTGCTGTATAGTACACAAACTGGCATATCATCCAAATGATGACGCAGAGCTTTTGATGCTTGAATACATAAAGCCTGATAAAAGCAGAAAATCATTTTTAAAGCAGGTGATTGATTCGGGATTTTTTACAACAGCAAGATATGTTCCCGAACAAAAATTCAAGCTAAAAAAAGGCAATGCACTTGATAATACAAGCAGTGAAAAAGAAATTAAATCCGTAATTGAAAATATTTCTAAAACATTTGAAAATTGGCTTGATGAGGACATAACAAAATTTGAGGAAATCTATGTTGCATCAGACCAACATTCACTCGGTATTTATCTTACAAGCAAAAGTATTCCCTATCATTATTTTGAAGATGCAAGCGGAATGCTTTCGGAACAGTCAAGATATCTTTCAATTACCAAAAGCAACAATATGACCAATCATATAATCAATGAATATCTTGGTTGTATGGGACGAAACAGTTGCGTCAAGTCAAAGCTGTGTGACCTTCGTCATCAGCAGAAAGGATTTTATGATGAAAAGGCGGAAGATTTCTGTATTTACGATATTTTAAAATACAAAATTCCCGACAGAGTACAGGATATTCTAAACTTCTTTGGCGATATACCTCACAAAATCAGAAGCGACAAAAAGATTTGCCTTTATCTTACTCAGGATTTGAACACACTCAAAATCAAAGACCTTGACCTACAGGAATTAATGATGACAACGCTTGTCGATTATATGTGCAATGATGAGTATGTGCTTGTTGTAAAACCTCACCCAAAGGACAGGTGGCAAAATTACAGAAGAATTTTTTCTGACTGTATTCTGCTTGAAAAGTCTGAGCCGTCGGAACTTTTACCGTTTGTCATCGACCGTGAGGTTGATATGGCTTTAACGGCAAGTTCAACATCAATCAGGGGCGTTGACAAGTTTGCAGTTCATTCCTACTACTTCACAACCGACATTGAAACAAACCGTGAAAGAATTGACGATATGTTTATCGCAACTTTGTTATTAAAAGAACTTGGTATTCGCAATGTAAGTTCAATACGCAATATAAATGAAACTCAGATTACGAACTTTCTGAATCGCTACGGCATTGCTTTAGATAACGGTGATACTTTGATTGACGGCGATATGGAGAAAGTCGATAATCTTGATGTTTATGATTACAGACTTTCGCTGTTACTAAACCTTGGCAACATAATAAATTTCAATCCTAACATACCGACTGACGGTTTATATATTGTCACCGCTGACTTCACTCCGAAAGACTCAAGTCTTATGAGAGAAAAACAGCTGATGATATTTGCATATACAAATGATAAAGAAATTCAAAACAAGCTTGAATCGCTCATTATTCGCAAACAGCTTAGATATACGCAGGCAGACATTGCTGTTCGCTGCAAAAAAGCTGACAGCGAAAGTATTGAACGGTTAAAAGCAAAACTTGCAAGAGATATTGAATGGGAGAAATAAAAATGGAAAACAAGAAAAAAGTTGTGGCATTCGTGCCGATGAAATTAAACAATGAAAGATTACCCGGTAAGAACACAAAGGCATTTAAAGGAGGAAAACCTCTTCTCACCTACATTCTTGACACACTTACAAAAGTTGAAGGTATTGACGAAACATATGTTTATTGCAGTAATGAGGAAGTTAAAAAGTATCTTCCTAACGGCATTAAATTTCTTAAAAGAAGCGAAAGCCTTGACACATCAAGCACTTTGATTATTGATGTGCTTAAAGCATTTGCGGAAGATGTTGACGCAGATATTTATGTGCTCGCCCATGCAACAGCGCCCTTTATCAAAGCAAAAACAATTGAAACTGCAATTGATAAGGTAAAAAATGAGGAATATGATTCTGCCTTTACCGTAAAGCCGATTCAGGAATTTTTGTGGATGGACGGCGCCGCTTGTTACAACACAAACAAGATTCCGAGGACACAGGATATTCAAAATGTGTTTGCGGAAACAACTGGCCTTTATGTTTACACTAAAAAGCTTATTAAAGACGGCAGAAGAATCGGCAGTAATCCATACGGTGTAACTGTTGATTTTATTGAAGCAACCGACATCAACAATCCGATTGATTTTGACCTTGCACAGGTAATTTTTGATCATTACATTAAGAATAATACAGAAAGCGATAATAACGGTAACAATGAGTAATATAAAAATTCTTGACTGTACTCTTCGTGACGGAGGGTATGTAAACAACTGGCATTTTGGCAGAAAAGCAATTGAAACAATGCTTTTTAACTTTTCAAAATCAAACACAGATATAGTAGAATGCGGTTTTCTGACAAACAAGCCTTATGATCCCGACTATTCGCTCTACAACAGTGTTGAACAACTCAATGAGCTTGTAAGTTCAGACAGCAGTATGAACACGATGTATGTTGCGATGATTGCAATCGGTGAGCGTGAAATCAATCCCGTGCTACTTTCAGAGGCAGATTCAACTGTACTTGACGGAATCAGACTTACATTTCATCCAAATGAAATTGATCTCGCCTTTGAATGGGCTGAAATTATAAAAAGTAAAGGCTACAAGCTGTTTATGCAGCCTGTAGGAACTACAAATTATACCGATAAACAGTTTCTTGATTTGCTTGAAAGAATAAATAAACTTGAACCGTATGCGTTTTATATTGTAGATACTCTCGGTGTGATGTATGAAAAAGACCTTATCCGTCAGGTGTTTCTCGTTGACAACAATCTGAAACCGTCAATCAGCCTTGGTTATCACTCGCACAATAATTTTCAGCTTGCATTTTCAAATGCACAGGCGCTTTCACAGTACAATACAAAGCGAAATATAATCATTGACTGCAGTGCAAACGGAATGGGACGAGGTGCAGGTAATCTTTGCAGTGAATTATTTATGGATTACCTCAACCGAACATTTTCAAAGAACTATGATGTATTGCCTGTTCTTGAAATTGTTGACCGTTACCTTATTCCGATTTCACTCAGCAATCCGTGGGGCTATAATTCGGCTTATTTTCTTTCAGCCGCAAACAATTGTCATCCGAATTATTCGTCATATCTCATGGCAAAGCATTCGCTTTCAATGCCTGCAATCGGAAGTATACTCAAGCAGATTCCGCAAAAAGAAAAGCGATTTTTCAACAAAGCGCTTATTGAAAAAATTTATCAGGAATACCAGAGCAATGCAGTTGATGATATTGAAATTCTTGACAGACTGCGTAAAAAGCTTGACGGAAGAAATGTGCTTGTTATCTCCCCCGGCTCTACTGTAAAAAGTGAAAAAGGTTCGATTTTGAAATATATTTCAAAGAAAAAGCCCTTTGTAATCTCGGTTAATTTTATTCCGGACTACATAAAACCGAATATTGTTTTTGTCGGAAATTCAGTCAGATATTCCGAGCTTGAGGACAGGCTTAATTTAAAAAAGACCGTGTTCACATCTAACATAAAAAATCTTCCGAAAAAAGCAGTCTGCATAAACTATTCGGAACTTATAAATGCAACAGATGACGCTTCGGACAGTTCAGGTCTTATGGTACTTAAACTTTTGAAAAAAGCGTCGGTAAAGTCGGTTGCACTTGCAGGATATGACGGATTCACCAAAAATCCGCTTTCAAATTACATAAACAAGAATATGTGCGGTGTTTACGATCCGATTCTTTTAAAAGAAAAAAACCTTGCAATATCAAAAGAGCTTAAAAAGCTTAAAGAAAAGATGAAAATTAAGTTCGTTACAACATCAATTTATGATACCGAAAAAACAAGGAGCGATAAAAAATTGTGATGAGTACGATTCAGAATACAAAGCGAAAACTGAAACGAAAAGCTAAAAAATTTAAACTTAAAGCCGTAATGAAAAATCGCTTTGTGCTTGAAGGCTTTTATAAGTACGGGGATACCGACAAAAGTCGTTTCAGAAGAATGTTTTACCTCACCTCTCTGCATTTATCAAGCAAACTCGGAAGTGTTTCGGGAGCAAAGCCGAGAGTATATGAAAGAAAAAAATATACAATAAAGCCTTGCGTGAGCGCTCCGGAGTCAAGCTTTGCCAAAAGACAGTCCCCCACACTTATGGCAAAAAAGTTTCTTGTAAACGATATTATATCCTTTGATATTTTTGACACACTGATTTTACGCCCGTTTGATGATCCAAAGTCGCTGTTCTTCCTTTTGGGCGAAAAGAATAAATGTCCCGGATTCAAGCGTTACCGTGAACTTGCAGAAAAGCTTGCAAGGCAGGAGGCTTTTGAAAAGAACGGCACTTATGAGGTGACTTTGCGTGATATCTATGAAAAGCTGTCACGATTTGTATTGCTTGATATTGACAAGGCTATGCAGTATGAAATTGAAACAGAGCTTGATTTGTGCTTTGCAAACCCGTATATGAAAGAAATTTTCTTGCAAGCAAAAAATCTCGGAAAGACAATTATTGCCGTTTCGGATATGTATCTTTCAAAAGATGTTATTGAAAAAATGCTTAAAAAATGCGGATATGAAGGCTTTGACAATATCATTGTTTCAAACGAATACAATGCAAGCAAGCGTTCGCTTTTGCTTTATGAATACATAAAGGAGCAATACGGAGTTGAGAAAAAGTATATTCATATCGGCGATAACATTGTTTCGGACAATCGTTCGGCACGAAAATGCGATATTGAACCCGTATGGTATAAGGGTGTAAATCCGAGAGGAAATGCGCACAGAGCGTTCGATATGACATCACTTATCGGCTCGGCATACCGTGGAATTGTCAACGCAAAACTGCAAAACGGTGATAAGCAGTATTCGCAGTATTACGAATTCGGTTACACTTATGCAGGCTTTCTTGTACTCGGATATTGCAAATTCATAAATGATTACTGCAAAAATCATGGGATTGATAAAATCCTTTTTCTCTCCCGTGACGGATACATTTTAAAGTCCGTGTATGACCGACTTTATCCCGACAGCAACACGGAATATGTATACTGGTCACGCTCTGCCGCAACAAAGCTTACCGTAAACAGATTCAAAAATGAACTTTTACTGCGATATATAAAGTACAAAATTCCTCGCAAGATGACAATTGCAAAGATTTTGAAGGCTATGGACCTTGAAGAAATGCAGCCGTTTCTTGACGAGGCGGAGCTTACTGCAGACACCTTGCTTACAAAAGAAAACTATGAGGACATTGTCAAGGTGTTTACCATACACTGGGATATTGTTACAGAGCATTACAGGCGCAGTAACAACGCCGCAAAATCCTACTATAAAGCGGCTGTCGGAAACAGCAAAAGTGCCGTTATAGTTGATATAGGCTGGGCGGCAAGCGGATTTTCCGCTCTGAGGTACCTTATTGAGGATGAATGGAAGCTTGACTGCAAGGTCAGAGGACTTGTTGCAGGCTCAACCTATCTTCACGATATGGATATAATCGAACCGCAGATGACAAACGACATAATCACATCATATATGTTTTCGCAGAGAATCAACCGTGAAATCCGCCGTGATCACGATGTAAAGCGTATGTACGGAGCTTTTACCGAAATTATGCTCAGCGCTCCCGCACCGTCATTCATAGGCTTTGATTTTGACGATGACGGAAGAATAAAGTATGAATTTGATTATCCCGAGGTTGAGGGATACAGTATGATAAATGAAATTCAGGACGGTATTCACGATTTTGTAAATGACTACACAAAACATTTTGCCAAATATCCGTGTATGATGAACATTTGCGGAAGTGACGCATATGCCGTTTGCAGACAGGTTATTTCCTGTCCCGAATATTTCAGCAATCTTTTTGCCGACTACCCCGTAAACAGAGCCGTAGGTTCTGCATCGTTTGAAACCGGCAGTCTTGGTAAACTGATTGAAAACGAATTTGTAAAGTGAGATAAACTATGATTTTATACTACGCACTTACCACTTATCACATACAATGCTGTGTACTTCATCGACTTACACGCAAAAAAGACGATACCGCCGTATTATTGCTCTCTGACATTCACAAAAATTCGGTTGCATTTTTAGACAGATACAAAAATTCAGGCATATTTGACGATGTACTTTTACTTAAAGAATCGGAAGTAAACGCAAATATCAAGAAAAATGAGCAAAAACACCGCTCTAAAAATTCGATTTTAAAATCAGCCTGCGCAGAAATAAAAAGGGGTCTTCCGATAACCCCAAATTTGGCAGATGAACTGTATCTTTGTCCCGACCACTTTCCTTTTGGCTGGTATGTTATCAAAAACAAGATTAAATATCATTGCTTTGAAGAAGGCTGCGGTGTGCTTTCCGACAACAGGTTTATGATGTCGAATATGAGCCGCAACAAAACACAGACCGTCTTGATGAACACGCTCGGATATTTTGGAGAAAATGACAGCTGTGTTGAAATACTTGCAGACGCTCAGGCACAAGCAGAGGGTTTCACTCACCCTAAAATGACCGATTTTTCAGTAAAAAGAATTCTTGAAAATCTTGATGAACACACGCTTGACAAAGTACTTTCGTTTTTTGGTGTGAATAATACGGTTAAGACGAATAAAAATACAAGTCTGATACTCACTCAGCATATGGCAAATTTGGGAATTATGCCGCTTTGTGACCAGCACAGGCTGTATGAACTTTTTGCAGATTATTTTCTTGAAAACACACACATTGCAATAAAGCCACATCCCGATGATATTGCCGGCAGATACAAGGACATTTTCGGCAACAGTTGTACTGTGCTGCCTTTTGCAATGCCGTCGGAGCTTCTCCCCTATGTTTTTGACGGACGGGTTAAAACCGCAATTGCGGCATATTCAACAGCAGTCAAGAATCTCGGCAATTTTTGTGACAGAATGATTTGCTTTGACAACCGCATTATGGACGATTTCAGACATATCCACAGATACTATGCGGCGGTTAAACTTGCAAAATATCTTGGCAAAAACGACAGTATTGTTACAAACGGAAATGAACTTCTGCTTGAAGAACTTGCCAAAAATGACGATTTACAGACTGAATTCAGATTCAGCAATGAAATATCGGATTTTGACGGATATGCCATTGTTTCGGACAGGCTGTGTGAAAACAGAAAAATTGAGGATATCTCAGCTTTAATTTCATCAAAGCAGAACAGAGGTTGGATAATTTTTCTTAATGAAGAACAGTTACACATATATTTTGACGGAACTGACAAGAAAGTTTTTTCAAAAATCAGACCGATTTTCATTGAGATCAAAGGAACAGAGAAAACTCATCAGGAAGTGATTTATTTGTATTCAGAAAATAAAAAAGCTCTTGAAAATGCTGAAAATTTCAGTTTGACAAAAGAGCTTAAATATACAGGAGTAACGATTGATTTACATTCAATTTCAAAAAGTGAAAGCGAAAAAGTTAAAATGCTTGAGGGTGTTCTTGAAGCAACGGAAAAGCGGCTCAACGGATATATTGAAAACAAAAAAGCTGTTGACGCAAGGCTTGAGGCAAGGGGTATTGTACTGTGAAAAATACAAGAAAGCTGATTATATTTGACCTTGACGGCACATTGCTCGATACTTCGGACGGAATTTTGCATTGCTATCACAAAACTGCAAGCATGCTTAATTTAAGGAAAAATTCAGTTGAGAACGACAGCATTGTAATCGGCGGTCCGCTCTCCGACGGATTCAGAACACTTTATGATATACCCGATGAAGAAACTCTTGCAAAGGCAATTGACACATACAGAAAACTGTATGCAAACGAGGGCATTACAAAATTCAGTGCTTATAATGGGATTGATACTTCGTTAAGCGAGTTGAAATCAGACGGTTATCAGCTTGGAGTGGCAACGCTCAAGCTTGAAGAATATGCAAAATCCATGCTAAAAAATGCAGGGCTTGCAAAATATTTTGATATAATTCACGGTTGGAACGGTACAGAAAAATGCACCAAAGCATACACCGTTACCAAAGTATTGTTTGAACAAAAATGTCTTGCAAAAAATGCTGTGCTTGTCGGAGATTCTGTGTATGACAAAAACGGTGCAGAAATTGCCGGAGTTGATTTTCTTGGCGTCACCTACG
This sequence comes from Ruminococcus bromii, assembly GCF_002834225.1. GTDB lineage: Bacteria > Bacillota > Clostridia > Oscillospirales > Acutalibacteraceae > Ruminococcoides > Ruminococcoides bromii. The sequence goes on from NZ_NNSR01000061.1 coordinate 11,372, forward strand.
GTTTTGGTATCAAAAAAGGCGACAAAACCAATTCAAGATTTGACACCGTTGACTCCCCTGTTGAACTGACAGAATATTTTAAAATCAACTGAGAAAAATAGTGCTTCAAACACTTGATAATATTCGTTTTATATATTATCTTAAGGACCTCGGGAAGATATGCGAAAAACATGTATATAACATCTATTGATTCTGAGATTGATTTTGTCGTACAGTTACATTGGGCATAAATTTCTACTCGATAAAATTTGCATTGCTGTTGTATTTGCTGATTATCTATGATTCGTATCCGCCGTTCCTATAACTAGGAACTTTGATTTCACGTTTTCTCATTATTACTGTTTCTGCTTTTGTAATTGAAAAACTTCCTCTTAAGCTTTAAATTATCTGTTTCCATTATTGCCTTGCGGTTTCGAGAAAACTGATTGTGCTAAAAAGCAAAATCAGCTTGTTGCTTAAAATTCAATTTTCTGCTTTAGGCAGTATACTATCACATGATTTTTTATTTTATTCTTTTTCGGTTTGACTCAACTATTGACATTAAAACCATATAAATATTTGCATAGCAAGACCTCCTGCACCGGATTTAACTCGTTGCGGGAGGTTTATTTTTATTCCGATATTTTTGGTTTCATTATTATATCTGTATAAAAATTTCTTCGATCATTGTAAAATCTTACGACTACAAGGGTAATTTTGACGGCAATAATCACAAAATTTCAAGTTTCAAAATTACAAGCGGCAGTGAAAAAATAGGTCTGTTCGGCTCAATTAAGATAAGTCTGTTTGCAATCACCGTCGTAATAATGGCTTTTATAGAGTCCCTATGTGTAACTGCGGTCAATTATGGCAACAATACTAAGGTGGCTGCACATATTGATTCTGCCACTGAACCACAGCCGACCATGGTAAGTCTGCTATGTGCACCGTCTTTATACCATCGTAGGTTGCTCCTGAGAACTCATCTGCTGTGAGAACATATTTTGGGCAATTACCATAGATTTCTGTCAAACGCTCGTATTCTCTTTTTTGTCTTTGGAGTAAGTTCACAGGAATTTTAGGCATAAAAAAGAGCCCCATGGCTCAGATGTTAAAAATATTAAATAAGTAATTGTTATTGATTATCTTCAATTTTCTGATATGCACTTACTTTTTAAGATTTAGAAGAAGGTATCGTTTTATTCACTCCATGCTGTGGAGGGAAGTCGATTACCTGCTCTTTTAATGAAACTTTCTTTGAAATTTTGTCGATAAACGGAATTTTTACATGAAGTCCTGTTGACCATGTTACATGATATGTTCCGAGTCTTTCAATTACATATGCGTGTGCCTGC
>NZ_NNSR01000062.1 GCF_002834225.1 Ruminococcus bromii
ACTTTCTGACCGCATTCCGATTTGCCCGAGCGGATACACCATTACCGTGATGTATGACGGATATTCAGTTTTCGCAAACAACTTAACGCTATTTGCTTAATGATTATACTAAACATATTCCGTTATGTCAAGTGGTTTTCGTAAAAATATTAAACTTTTTTGTTTTATGTTACTTGACATATACTAAACATATATGATATACTGTTTGCACATTATATGAATAAGGGAGCGTAAATTTTATGGCAATCGGAGAGAGAATAAGGTTCTTTCGTAATCTTTGCGGAATGACACAGAAATATTTAGGACAGGTGGTCGGATTTCCCGAAAAAACCGCTGACATTCGTATGGCACAGTATGAATCCGGAAGTAGAACGCCTAAGGCTGATTTAACAAATAAACTTGCAGAGGTTTTCGATATATCGCCACAGGCTCTTTCTGTTCCTGACATTGACAGTTACATAGGGTTAATGCACACCTTGTTTACATTAGAGGACAGATACGGATTGACAATATTAAAGACTGAAAACGGTGTTTCAATGTATGCAGACCCTAAAAAAGGAACAGATGCTGCCGAGCTTTCAGAAATGCTCGCTGCGTGGGCTGAACAATCCGAGAAATATCATAACGGCGACATTAACCGTGACGAATATGACAAGTGGCGCTACAATTATCCGAAGTATGATGAAACTTCCGGTTTTGTAAAAATACCGTCACAGAATTTCAGCGATGCTATGGTTGAGTCTTTCAAAGACAGACTGAAAGATATGTGAGGTAAGATAATGGATTGGAAAAGAAACTTTTTAGAATCTTCTTTATTGCGCCGGTCAACAAATAAGAACAACCCAAATGAGGTGCAAGCAAAATGCGTTGATTTGGCATACTCAGATATGATGACGGCAGGTCGTTATTACAGCGCTTCTTTTCTGAATGACAAAAAGAAAATTTGCTCTGCTACAAACAGCGCCATTACTGAATCAAATTTTGTGTTTTCAAGAAAAATTATTGAAGATATTTCGTTGTTGTTTTGCGATAATACTATAGGCAATGGCAACCGTTATGCAACCGGGTTTGGGCTTGCTCAAAAACTTATAAATATGACTTTCAAATATCTATATGTTTTTAGTGATTTGATATTTATAGACAAACCTATTCCTGATTTTTCATCGTGTGACTGCCCACTTGATAGCATAATTTTAAATGGTATTCCATATAACAAAACTGTGTGGAGTAAATTCACCAAAGCTGATTATATTAAATGTCAAAATAAAATATCCGATTTACTAAAATCAATGACACTTGATGATGAATTAAAATCATTAGGTAATATGGCTTATGACTTTTTAAATTGGTAAAAATAAAAAACAAAAAAGAGCTATCAGACTTTCAAAAAATCTGATAGCTCTTTACTTTTACAATAATTCAAATTATGTTGCCATTTTGTTGCCAAAAAGCATATACAATCGGCAAAAGCCCAGTAAAATAAGGCTTTTTTCACGGGTGTGAAATTATTCCCGCTCGTTGCCGAAAGGCTAAACTTAACACATTTTGTTTATAAAATGTATTGTGTAGTCTTCGTGGTATTTTGATAATCCATATTATACTGCCTGTACGACGAGAATTTATCATTTTCTTATCAGGTGTGATAAAACCGATGGTTGCAAGAAGAGAATAATTGCAACCGGATTGATTTTACATTTATATTATACTTGATTTCTTTTTGTTTTGCAAGATGTATTTTAATTTTACGCACACATTTCAAAAAATGTGCGTAAAATTAATTGATTTTTTTAGTTGTCTCAGGTATAATAAAATCAGCACACAATTACGTATTCGCTGTGCGTGAATTTTATTTAAGGAAGAGGGTGAATGAGTGAATCTTCAAGAGCAAGCAAAAGAAGTGGTTGTAGACAATAATGGCATTGCAAAATCTGCCGACTTTGTTGCTGCCGGAATCAGAGCTGTTGATGTCGTAAACCTGTGTAACGCAGGCTTTCTTAATCGTGTACGACACGGATACTATCAGCTTGCCGAACAAGGGGTTTCTTCAGAAGAGCAATTGCTTGCAACACTCATCCCAAAAGGAATAGTTTGTGTCGAATCTGCATTGTTTCACTATGGTTACAGCGACTTTGCACCACGAAAATGGTCAATAGCTGTGCCTCGTTCAATGTCAAGAACAAAGCTAAAAATTGATTCGCTTGCTATTCAACCTTATTATATGCAGCCTGAGTTGTATGAACTTGGGAAAATCACCGACAATTTCAATGGAGTTGAGCTGCCTGTATATGACCGTGAGCGAACAATATGTGATTGTTTCAAATATCGTTCAAGATTAGATAACGAAATTTTTAACAAGGCCATTAACGCTTATGTAAAAGACGACAAAAAGAATCTGAATAATCTTTCTGCTTATTCCCAAAAATTGCGTGTGTATAAAAAAGTTACCGAACTGATGGAGGTGTTGCTGAATGGCTGATATAGCAGCATCTGTGCTTACTCGATTAAAGAATAAGGCGCAAGCAAGTGGAAGAAGTTATCAACTTTGCTTACAACTCTTTTGTCAGGAAGAATTTTTGCGTAGACTCGAAAAATCAAAATACGCAGAAAATTTTGTTCTCAAAGGCGGATTGTTTATCTATTCGCTTACCGAATTTGACAGCAGAGTTACAGTCGATGTTGATTTTTTGCTTCGACAAATGCCAAACACTCCTGAACAACTGCGAGTTGTGCTTGAAGAAATTATCGCAACACCTACTGAAAATGAATTTGTTACATTTGAGATAACAGATGTTGCTCCCATTGCTGTTGCAAAGAAATACGCCGGTATCGGTGCATCGCTTGTTGCACACATCAAGAATACAAGAACACCTTTCAGCATTGATTTCGGCGTTGGCGATGTCATCGTGCCTAAACAGGAAAAGCGAAAAATTCCTACACAGCTTGACGATTTCACTTCTCCGACTGTAAATACATATTCGTTGGAAACAACAATTGCCGAAAAGCTTGATGCAATTCTCGATTTAATGGAATTTTCAAGCCGAATGAAAGATTATTATGATATTTATTATCTTGCCAATAAGTTTGATTTTGACGGTGCAACGCTGACAAAAGCGCTTAAAAAGACTTTTGAAAATCGTGGACACGCCTTTACGATAGAACAATTTGAGCAGGTTATGGCTTTTGCCGAAAATGAAGCAATGCAAAAGAAATGGAAAGCATTTTGTCGAAAGATAGATACTAAAACCGATGATTTTAACGCAGTGCTGAAAACTATCAAAGCATTTTTGATAGAGCCGTTTATGGCAGCAGTTGAAAATAAAGAATTTGAAGAAAAATGGACGGCTGTTGACAGCGAGTGGATGTAAGGGGGAAAGAAAAATGGAATGTAAAGATATATTGAATTTGATCGCAATAGTTGTAATTCCCATAGCTGCTGTCTTGATTGGACAGCACTTACAAAACAGAGCAGAAATAAGAAAAGACAAAATGCATATCTTCAAGGTGCTTATGACTTCACGAATATATGGCTGGACAGTTGATAGCGTTCACGCTCTTAATCTTATTGATGTCGTTTTCGCAAAAGATAAAGCTGTACGTGCTGCCTGGAAAGAACTTTATGAAGCATATTCTTCAACAGAGCAATCAGATTTAATGGCAAATAAAAGAAAAAATCTGATGTATAAACTTTTGGAAGAAATTGCTAATAATATCGGGTATAAAAAAGAAATCACCTGGGAAACAATACAAAATCCATATATTCCCCAGGGTATGGTTGAAAAATGGCAAGAGCAAGCAGCATCTCAGCAGGCATATAATACTTTGTTAAATTCAATGGCTAATATTATACCAAAAGAGCAGAAAAATACGGAGGAATAAAATGAGCACTAACATATCAAAGCAAAAGCGTGAGGATTTACTTGCTAAAATCAAGGAAATTCGCACTTTTATATCCAATGCGCCGCAGGACGAAAACACAGGCAATCTGCTTTCTTATCTTTCTGATTTAGAGAAAGATGTAAACGGTAAAAAATACGGACTTGTTTTTGAGGAACACCGTGAGGAAATCGACGAAGTGCTGGATACCCATACGCCAGTACTGACTGAAGAGAAAGACTTGTTCATCAACAACGGCGGTCAAATGAACTTCCTTATCGAGGGGGACAATCTTGCTTCGCTAAAATTGCTGGAAAAGACACATAAAGGTAAAATTGACCTTATCTACATAGATCCACCGTATAATACGGGAAATAGGGATTTTATATACGACGATTGCTATGTTGATTCGGAAGATGGATTCAGACATTCAAAGTGGATTAGTTTTATGTCGAAAAGACTTGAAATTGCTCGTTCTCTTTTAAGTGAAAAAGGTGTAATATTTGCTCAGATAAGTGACATTGAATTATCACAGCTTCGTCTAATTTGCGATTCAATTTTTGGAGAAGAAAATTTCATTAATGTAGTAAGTGTTAATATGAAGAATATTGCTGGAGCATCTGGCGGTGGTGAAGATAAGAAATTAAAGAAAAACTGTGAATATATACTGATTTATGCAAAGCAGTATGCTACAATGCCTCTTTTTAATGGTGCTTATGTATATACTGAACTTTCCGATCTCATACAAACATATATTTCAGAAGGAGTAAGCTGGAAATATACTTCTGTTCTTTTTGATGAGGGCGATAAGGAGTATATCGGCAGCACAGTAGATGGTGATGGTAATGAGATTAAAGTTTTCAGACGAAAAAATGTTATTATTAAATCCATTAAGCAAGCTGCAAAAGATGATGACATTTCCGAAAAAGAAGCATATAAAAAATATGGTATAAAAACATTTCAGACAACAAATGCTCAGTCTTCAATCCGTACTCGTGTAATGAATTATAGAAATGAAAACAATATATCTGATGATGTCATTTCTATTGAATATATTCCTAAAACGGGGAAAAACAAAGGTTGTGTATATGAGCAATTTTATAAGGGCGAAAAGTGTAGGCTTTTTGTATGGCTCAAAGATACAAGTGAAATAATTGATGGCGAACTTTATAAGAAAGATTTGCAAGGAACATACTGGGATTTTAATGGTGCTATGAAAAATCTTACTAAGGAAGGTAATGTCGAATTTGGAAATGGTAAAAAGCCCGTTGATTTATTAAAAAGAATTGTTTCCCTTTATCCTGATAAAGATATTTCTGTTTTAGATTTTTTTGCGGGTTCAGGGTCAACAGGACATGCTGTAATATCTCAAAACATTCAAGATGAAGGAAATAGACAATTTATACTTTGTACAAATAACCAAAATAATATATGCAGGGGAAAAACATATCAAAGGCTTTCAAATGTAATACGAGGTTATACCACAGAAAAAGGAAAAGTTTTTGAAGCAATGCCAGCAAGCCTGAAATATTATAAAGTTGACTATATTCCCATCTCTGACCGTATGTATTACGAATATGCGGACGAGTTGTTAAAGCATATCCGTGAACTTGTTGAACTTGAAAACGGTGTAAATTTCACGGGCAACGATAAAATTGGAATTGTGCTTACTGAGGAAGAACTCGATGACTTTATTTCGCAGCTTGAAAACAATACCAAATATCAAAAGTTGTACTTAGGTCACGATATTTTAATGGATTCACAACAGGCACAGATATTGAAAAACAGAAAGATTTCAATAAATATTATTCCGGATTACTATTACAAGGAATTGGAGGGCTAAAAAATGAATATTACCCTTGCAAATTTTCAGATAAGGGCTATTGCTGACTTAACTGCTGCAATGGAACAATCCAACAGAGATATTATACTCAAAAGTTGTACGGGCAGCGGAAAAACTATTATTCTAACGAGTTTTATGGATGAGTATTTTAAAAGCAATCATAAAACTGTGTTTATTTGGCTTACTCCCGGCAAGGGCAACCTTGAGGAACAAAGTAAAGAAAAAATGGATAGATATATCCACGGAAGCCAAACAAAATTGCTATCAGATATTATGACTTCCGGCTTTGAAGAAAATGATGCCTGCTTTATTAACTGGGAAAAATTGACCAAGAAAGGCAATAATGCATTAAAAGACAGCGAACGCACTAATTTTATAGAACATATACGAAATGCACTTGATGATGGTTTAACCTTTAAAATTATTGTCGATGAGTCTCATCAAAACGACACAATTAAAGCAGATGATATTATTGAACTTTTTCGTTCAGATAAGATTATTCGCTGCTCTGCTACGCCTAAAAACTATAAAAACGCTATTTTGATTGATATTCCCGAAGAAGATGTTATAGCGGAAGGGTTAATTAAAAAGTTACTTATTATTAACGAAAACTTTGAGCAGCATATAAATGTTGATGATCAAATTACATATTTACTAGATAAAGCAATAAACAAACAACGTGAATTGTGCTCTGAATATGCAAAACAAAAAGCAGAAATCAATCCGCTTATCATCGTACAAATTCCGAATAAGTCTGACGCCTTACTCGATAGAGTTGAGGAATATTTTGAGAGTAAAGGTATTACTTACGAAAACAATTTACTTGCCGTATGGCTTTCTGACAAGAAGCAAAATCTCGAAGATATAGAAGAACCCAACGCAGAGCCTATTGCAGTTATTATTAAGCAAGCGGTCGCAACCGGATGGGATTGTCCTAGAGCACAGATCCTTGTTAAACTTCGTGATAATATGAGTGAGACTTTTGAGATTCAGACAATCGGACGCATTCGCCGTATGCCTGAAGCAAAGCATTATGAAAATGACTTGCTTGATAGTTGCTATTTGTACACATTAGATGAAAAATTTACAGAGAGTGTAAAACTGAGTTTGGGAAAAGGTGCTCTTGACGCATACAAGGTGTTTTTAAAGCCGGAGCATCGTTCATTTACAATCATCAGTGAATACAAGACAGATATACCATATCCACGTGATGCAAAACTATCACTAAAAGTAATACACCAGTATTTTGAAAAGAAATATCATATTACAAATGATACGGTCAAAAACAGAACATTGTTAGAGGCACACGGTTATTCTTTCTCTGAGGATATTATCGATTTTACAAAGTCAGGTTCAGTGAACACTCTATCAAAAGAAAATATAACCGGATTAAATGATATTTCTATACACGAGCCGTTAAATACACATAAGCACGGCAAAGAATATCATCATTGTGTTGCGGAAATAGGATATAAAGTGAATTTGGATTACAATAGTACCAACACAATTATGCGCAAATTATTCCTTAACGGATTGCGCTGCGATTCTAAAATTCTAAAAGTTGAAACAAGGGAATTATATTCATTTATAATCAATAATGAACGCTTACTGGTTGAAGATGTTCGTGACGCTATGGCAGATGAAACACTGCAACTAACCTTGTCAATTCCAAAAACAACAGAAAAACCAATTGGATTTCCGTTGGAAATGATTTTCACCTATGATGGGACATCAAAATCGCAAACAGAATTTACAAAAAATGTGTATAAAGGATATCTTTCTTCTGCGGAAAATCGCTCTTTGCCGGAAAAACTTTTTGAACGATATTGTGAAAGCAGTAAAAATATTCAATGGTTTTATAAAAACGGAGACAAAGGAATTGAATATTTTTCTATTGTTTATACGGATAACTTCGGAAAACAAAAATCGTTTTATCCCGATTATATTATTGGAACAACCGATGGCAAGGTATGGATAATCGAAACAAAAGGCGGATTTACGAAATCTGGTGATAGTGAAGATATTGATAAATATACAGCTAAAAAATTTGGCGTATTAAAAAATTATACCGATAAGTATAATCTATTTGGTGGCATAGTCAGACAAGATAAACAAAGTGGTGAACTTTGTATTTGTACGGAAACATATTCCGATGATATTAAAAGCGATAGTTGGAAGTTGTTGTCTGATGTGTTATGAGGGGGGGATTAAAAATGAATAGCCAAGAACAAAAGAAAAATGTTCCAATTTACTTTTATTATCTTGCTATATCAAAGCAAAAAGATAGCAACGACTCTTCTGTTTATGATATACAACAAATAGTCGCTGCATTTTCAGCTTTACTGTCTTATATTACTCAAAAAAGTCTAAACGACAGAAAAAAAGATATTACAAGTTCTGAAAAAGTTGTGTGGCTTGATTCGTTTGAAGATTTGAAAAACGGAAATTATAATGTGATTTTTAAGTCAGCAAAATATAATCACGTTAGAAACGAAATTGATACCGAAACAATGACAGAACTCGGCACACGCAAACGTCAAAAAGACGGAGATGAAGAAAAAACACATTTATGTGTACGTCTTACAAAAGGGCAGCATCGCTTTCTTGCCGTTCACGAAAGCAATCACTATGGAATATCAATAAATTGTATTATTGACTATCTAAACACTCAATTTGAAAATTATAATGAGGATAGTGATGATAAATACCATTATGAGCTGTCATACGAAATTATGCCAGGAGATGATTTTATAGCATCACTAAAAGACGCCAAAACGACATCCGCACTTAAATTAACGGTCAGCAAAGATGTTATAAAAGATGATTTTATGCAATTTGCTAATCGAGATGAAATAGATGATGAAGTTGAAATTTGGATTAAACGACCTAAAGGAGTTAAAAAATTCCCAGATAACCTTATTAAAGCATATTATGATGATTTGCAAAGTAACAATAGGATAAAGAAGATTTCGGTTAAAGGAACAAAGACGTCCGGGCAGTTTGAAGTCGATACAGACCTTATGAAAATGAAACATTACTTATCAGTTTGTTCGGAAATTGTAACGAATGAAGTAAATAGTGTTGATTTTTTTGTAAAAGCACAGGAGTTTATAGAGGAAATGAGGAACAAAAAATGAAAAATATAATATTTGTTCCAATTAAAGACTACTTCGCATCAAGAAAGAAGCTCTATAACAAGTTTATTATTCCGCTTATAATTGCAATAGTATCATTACTATTTGCTATATTTTCCAATATTGGCAATTCAGAAAAAATTCTATTAACCTTTTCTGAATTTATAGATACACAAATAAATATTGTAGCAATTCTAATTTCTTTTTCCATAGCAATCATTACGATTTTAGTATCTGCGGACAATAAAAATATACAATGCTTGAAAGAAACTGACTCAAACAAGAAACAATATAAGCCAGTTGACGGAAAGCAACTGTCTCTATTTCAGATATTGCTTTCTAATATAGCTTACAATGTTATTGTAGAAATTATATACTTGGTGGGACTTATAGCGATTTCTCTTATGCAAAATATTTTGCCGATTGTATCACTAAAATTTATCACATCTATTTGTATTTTTATTATTTTACATATATTGTTTGTGTTGCTTGAATCGGTCGCTCAAATGTATCTCACTTTTTGGGCAAATAGGAAATAATTATTGACGGCAAGGGAAGGTATCTCTCCTTGCCGTCTTTGTGTTTATACCGTAAAAATAAGTTTTGTATTCACGACCTCTATCGCTCTATTACGAATATTATTCATTTTCTGTACCCAAAGCATTAGATTTTCAGCCTTGAGTTCTTCGTTAACATTTTCTTTTTCGGCAAGTTCTTTTACCAGCCAGAGAAAAAGGTCTTGAGCCTGCTGTTCAATATCTGCAAGATATGAATTTAGCTTACCGCTTGTCAGCAAATTGTAATAACGCACTTTATGATTTTGCTTCAAATATCGTTTATGCCTCATTGCCCAAGCGCCGATATTCGCTTTCTTTTCTTCTTCCGCCGGTAATAAATCGGGCAACATATAGTCGCCGACCTGCGTATAAGTACCGCCTGTTTGTTCAAAAATTGTGTTTGCCATTTTGTTTTACCTCCAAAAATTTATTTATCTTGAGCGTGGGTTTTCACGCTTACGACCTTTAATATTTCTTGCCTGTTCAAGCAACTCGTCAATCTGTTTATGCCCGAAAACTTTGCGCAAAAGTTTGTAATCTTTGACCTCTGAACGCAAATTTTCGTTTTCGTTTTTCAGCTTACTGTTGATTTTCGATAACATTTCGTTCTCACGATAGAGATTGCCGTTCGTGATATTTAATCTATGGTAATTGTCCCAACCTTCAAAGCAACGAGCCAATGCCGTCTTGATTAACGCTTTTAATTTTTGAATAAGCGGCTCTGCAATTTTGGTTTTATATGCTTTTGCAGACATAAAACTTTGCGGTTCGGAGAGCTGATATTCGGGGGCATTATCGAGCATTTCTTCCACATTCCTTAATTTTTCCAAACCATCATCATAGTTTAACACTCGCTCGGATAACACATTAAATTCGGCTTGCTTTTCTTCGATTTTAGCACCCAATTGTTCAAGTTCTGCTGTTCTTTCTTGCTTTTTATAATCAAGAACAGACAAATGTTTTTCGTGCGTTCCTTTGTGTTCCCACTCAATTCCGTGTCGTTCCATAACGAATGCGAGTGCAGATTTTTCTGCGCTTACCCATTGATTCCACTCGGTATCTCCACGGGTTCCGCCCTTAAATCCTTGTGCGGCAAGCGCCTGCTTTAGTGATACTCTCGTGTCAAGTCCACGGTTGCTGCCGGTTGTGAACGGAACAAAATCAATATGCAAATGGGGCGTTGCCTCGTCCATATGCAGATGAGCAGAGAACACTTTTAGGTTGGGATTTCGCTCTTGAAATCCCCGATAATACTCATCTAAAACCTGCCGTGCAAGCTGTCCGTTTTCGCTTTCGACGCTCATATTTTCCTTATCGCCAATCTGTAAAATCAGTTCGTGAAACGGCTTTTCTTGCTTTGAGTTTCTGATTTTCTCATAGTAGTTTTCTATTCTGCGGTCGGCTCTTGTCTGCTTTTCGTTGTATCTTTTTAGTGCTTCGTCAAACAATTCGTGATAGATTTTCTTTATCGGCTCGTTACAGTAATCAATGTTCAAATGCGTTCTGATCCCGTCAACATTTTCAGCCTTGAACTTGCGGCTGTTGTGATTGACCGAGCCTTTACCCACCATTGCGCTTATCGTTCTTTGCATAAGTTATACCTCCAATCTCATAAACTTGCTCGTCCTCGGTTCTGTTACTCTTGTCAAGAGTAACGCAAAAGCACTTTTGACAGGC
>NZ_NNSR01000063.1 GCF_002834225.1 Ruminococcus bromii
ACTTTCTGACCGCATTCCGATTTGCCCGAGCGGATACACCATTACCGTGATGTATGACGGATATTCAGTTTTCGCAAACAACTTAACGCTATTTGCTTAATGATTATACTAAACATATTCCGTTATGTCAAGTGGTTTTCGTAAAAATATTAAACTTTTTTGTTTTATGTTACTTGACATATACTAAACATATATGATATACTGTTTGCACATTATATGAATAAGGGAGCGTAAATTTTATGGCAATCGGAGAGAGAATAAGGTTCTTTCGTAATCTTTGCGGAATGACACAGAAATATTTAGGACAGGTGGTCGGATTTCCCGAAAAAACCGCTGACATTCGTATGGCACAGTATGAATCCGGAAGTAGAACGCCTAAGGCTGATTTAACAAATAAACTTGCAGAGGTTTTCGATATATCGCCACAGGCTCTTTCTGTTCCTGACATTGACAGTTACATAGGGTTAATGCACACCTTGTTTACATTAGAGGACAGATACGGATTGACAATATTAAAGACTGAAAACGGTGTTTCAATGTATGCAGACCCTAAAAAAGGAACAGATGCTGCCGAGCTTTCAGAAATGCTCGCTGCGTGGGCTGAACAATCCGAGAAATATCATAACGGCGACATTAACCGTGACGAATATGACAAGTGGCGCTACAATTATCCGAAGTATGATGAAGCTTCCGGTTTTGTGAAAGTACCGTCACAGAATCTCAGCGATGCTATGGTTGAAGCGTTTAAGGATAAGTTAAAATAATTGCAAACGACAAAAACCCCGTACTGACTTTAATCCGTCAGTACGGGGTTTAATGTTAATATGGTATTTTTGCGAGCCACAAGATATTACTTTTTACTCACAAACCACTCGATACACACGATAAAGGGTACCGAGTAGAATCTTATCAAAATCTTATCAACGGGCTCTTCGAAAACCTTGAAACCCTTGATATTACTGGGGTTTCAGACTTTTTCAATTTATTCCCACTCTACTGTTCCGGGGGGTTTACTTGTTATATCATAGACTACTCTATTTACATGTTCAACTTCGTTGATGATGCGGTTGGAGACTCTGCCTAGGATTTCGTAGGGGATTTTTGCCCAGTCGGCTGTCATAAAGTCATCGGTTGTAACGGCACGGAGAGCGATGAGTTCGTCATATGTTCTTGCGTCACCCATAACGCCTACGGTTTTAACACCCGGGAGGACTGCGAAGAACTGGCTCATTTTATCTGCGTAACCGCACTTATCCATTTCATCACGAAGAATTGCATCGGCTTCCTGAAGAATACGAACCTTTTCGGCTGTAACTTCTCCGATTACTCGCACACCGAGTCCCGGACCCGGGAATGGCTGACGCCATACGAGGTCGTGCGGAAGTCCAAGCTTCTCACCTACTACTCTTACCTCATCCTTGAAGAGGTCTTTAAGCGGTTCAATTACACCTGCAAAATCAATATCTTCCGGGATACCAACCTGATTGTGATGTGTTTTGATTTTTGCGGCATCGCCTTTACCGCTTTCGATACGGTCGGGATAAATTGTACCCTGTGCAAAGTAACCCTCGCCGTAGCTTTCACGGATTTTGTTCCAGAACACCTTATAAAATTCTGTGCCGATGATGTGGCGCTTTTCTTCGGGTTCTTCAATACCTTTAAGCTTTGCAAGGAACTCTTCCTGACAATTAATGCGGACAAAGTTCATATCAAAAAGCTTTGTAAAGGTCTGCTCTACAAAGTCGCCCTCGTCTTTTCTCATAAGTCCCTGATCAACGAAAACGCAGGTAAGTTGTTTACCAACTGCCTTGCTGAGAAGTGCTGCGGCAACAGATGAATCTACACCGCCCGAAAGTCCGAGAACTACACCCTTGTCACCAATCTGCTCTTTAAGCTGTGCAACAGTTGTGTCGATGAAGCTTTCCATTCTCCACTCGCCCTTACATTCGCAAATATCATAAAGGAATGAACGGAGCATATCTTTACCGTTTTCTGTATGGTTTACTTCAGGGTGGAACTGAACACCATAAAACTTCTTTTCAGGACATGACATTGCGGCTACGGGACATGCATCCGTTGTAGCTGTAATGCTGAATCCTTCGGGAGCTTCATTGATATAGTCACGGTGACTCATCCATGAAATTCCTTCACTCTTTACGGATTTAAAGAGGATATCATTATTATTGTATCTTGTAACTGTCTTGCCGTACTCACTTGATGAATTGTCTGTAGCCGAAACAACATTGCCTCCGAGCGTGTATGCCATAAGCTGACAACCGTAGCAAATGCCGAGAATCGGGATTCCGAGTTCAAAAATTTCAGGAGTATAATGCGGTGATGACTCGTCATAAACGCTGTTAGGACCGCCTGTGAAGATAATGCCTTTTGGGTTAATGTCTTTGATTTTCTGAATATCAACGGTGTAAGGAAGAATTTCGCAATATACATTGCACTCACGAACTCTTCTTGCAATCAGCTGATTGTACTGACCGCCGAAATCAAGAACAATGACAGTTTCTTTTGTAGCATTGCTCATAGTAAAATTCCTTTCAAATTTAAAGAATACCGCACAGAGTTTGTGCGGTATTCAATTAATATTTTAATTATCTGTAAATAATATCGTTTCTGGAAGGACCGTTTGAAACCATTGTAATCGGCACACCGATAGCCTTTTCGGCAAATTCAATGTATTCACGGCATTCCTTAGGAAGCTTGTCATATTCTGTAATACCTGAAATTGAACACTTCCAGCCCTTGAGCTTTTTGAGGATAGGTTTGCATCTTTTAAGCTTTGTTGTTGACGGGAAGTAGTCAATTTCCTTGCCGTCAAGCTCATAACCTACACAAACAGGAATTTCATCAAGATATCCGAGAACATCAAGAACCGTGAACGCAACCTGTGTTGCACCCTGAACCATACAACCGTAGCGTGTTGCAACGAGGTCAAGCCAACCCATTCTTCTCGGTCTGCCTGTTGTTGCACCGAATTCTCCGCCGTCACCGCCTCTTCTGCGAAGTTCGTCAGCCTCATCGCCGAAAATTTCAGAAACAAATTCACCTGCGCCTACTGCACTTGAATAAGCCTTGACAACTGTGATGATTTCTTTGATTTCATACGGTGGAATACCTGCACCTACAGCACCGTAACCTGCGATTGTGTTGGATGAAGTAACCATAGGATAAATGCCGAAGTCAGTGTCCTTGAGTGAACCGAGCTGTCCCTCAAGAAGAATATTCTTTCCGTCTTTGAGCGCATTATGAACAAAAGTGAATGCGTCACCGACATAAGGAGCAAGAAGTTCCTTATATTCCATCAGCTTGTCAAAAACTTCCTGTTCTGTGATTTCGGGCTTGTTGTAGAGGTTTTTCAGAGTTGCATTCTTGATTTCAAGAGCGTGTCTGATTTTCTCTCTGAGTGAATCGGGATCATCATAAAGTTCATTGATCTGGAAACCGATTTTTGAATACTTGTCAGAATAGAACGGAGCGATACCGCTCTTTGTTGAACCGAAAGAATTTTTGCCGAGACGCTCTTCCTCATAGCAGTCAAATGCTACATGGTAAGGCATAACAATTTGTGCTCTGTCAGAAATAATAATGTTTGGCTCGGGAACTCCGCGATCTTTGAGGTGAGCCATTTCCTTAACGAAGTTTTCAACGCTGAAAGCAACACCGTTGCCGATTATATTGGTGATATTCTGATGGAAAACACCCGAAGGAAGCTGGTGAAGAGCAAATTTTCCGTAATCGTTGACTATTGTATGTCCTGCGTTTGCACCGCCTTGAAAACGAATTACGATGTCGCTGTCGTTTGCGAGAACATCGGTAATTTTACCCTTGCCCTCGTCGCCCCAGTTGGCACCTACAATTGCTTTTACCATTTTACAAAACTCCTTTTTGCAGACTCACGGTCTGCTGTAAATAAAATATATACTTGAACCAAAGGTTCGATTAAATCAGTCTAATTAAACATTGATTTCAGGCTTGTCAGACTCAACATCTGCGTACTTTTCAAGAACAGGCTTGATGCACTCGTTGAGGAAGTCCTCTGTCTGCTCTTTTGCTCTGCCTGTGTAGTTTTCAGGCTTGAGAATTTTTTCAAGCTCTTCAAGAGTAACGCCGAATGCCTCATCTGCGGCAATTCTTTCGAGAAGATCATTTTCGCCGCCTTCAACCTTGACTACTCTTGACGCAGCCATTGAATGCTCACGGATTTTCTCGTGAAGCTGCTGTCTGTCGGCACCGCGCTTTTTAACTGCATCCATCATAATATTCTCTGTTGCCATGAACGGAAGTTCTTTTCTGAGTCTTTGTTCAATTACCTTTGGATAAACGACAAGACCGTCTGCAACATTTGCATAAAGTGAAAGGATACCGTCAACTGCGAGGAATGCCTCCGGAACGCTGAGACGCTTGTTGGCGGAGTCATCAAGTGTTCTTTCAAACCACTGTGTGGCAGTTGTAAAGTAACCGTTGAGAACATCAACCATAACATATCTTGAAAGTGAACCGATACGCTCACTTCTCATTGGGTTACGCTTATAAGCCATAGCCGATGAACCGATCTGATTCTTTTCAAACGGCTCTTCAATCTCTTTGAGGTGCTGAAGAAGTCTGATATCATTTGAGAATTTAGCAGCTGACTGAGCAATTCCTGCAAGAACATTGAGGAACTGTGAATCAAGCTTTCTTGAATATGTCTGACCTGATACAGGGAAACAAGCCTTGTAGCCCATTTTTTCTGCAATCTTACGGTCAAGCATTTTGCACTTTTCGTGATCTCCGTCAAAGAGTTCAAGGAAGCTTGCCTGTGTTCCTGTTGTACCCTTTGAACCGAGAAGCTTAGCCTTTGAAAGCTGATACTCAACATCTTCAAGATCCATAAGGAGCTCCTGAAGCCAAAGAGTAGCTCTCTTACCTACTGTTGTAGGCTGTGCAGGCTGAAAATGAGTGAATGCAAGGGTTGGAAGAGCCTTGTATTCATCGGCAAACTTTGAAAGGTTGCGGATAACGGTGATAAGCTTATTTCTGATAAGCTTGAGTCCTTCTGTCATAATGATGATATCTGTGTTATCACCGACATAGCAGGAGGTTGCTCCGAGATGAATAATACCCTTTGCGTTCGGACACTGAACACCGTAAGCATATACATGTGACATTACATCGTGACGAACAATTTTCTCTCTTTCCTGTGCAACTTCATAGTTGATGTCTTCGGCATGAGCCTTGAGTTCGTCAATCTGCTCCTGTGTAATTGGGAGTCCGAGTTCTTTTTCCGATTCTGCAAGAGCAATCCAGAGTTTTCTCCATGTTCTGAATTTTTTATCAGGCGAGAAAATGTATTTCATTTCCTTGCTTGCATAACGGGCTGACAAGGGTGATTCATAAGTATCTTTTACCATTATTTACATCCTTTCAATTAGTTGTCCTTTTTATTGTTTTCATCGAAGTTCATTCCGCCGCGCTCCTTGCCCTTAAAGGTTTCTTTAGTGATAGGTGCGGGGTAATTACCCGTAAAGCAACCGTCACAAAAGCCTACGGGAGCGTTGTGAATCATCTCACGAAGTGACTCAACAGGGAGATATCCGAGGGAATCAGCCTTGCTGAGCTTTGTGATTTCTTCGATTGTATGGTTGCAGGCAATAAGTTCTCCTCTTGACGGAATGTCTGTACCGTAATAACACGGCCACATAAACGGAGGTGAACTGATACGCATATGTACCTCTTTTGCGCCTGCCTCTTTGAGCATTGTAACAATTCGGTCAACAGTTGTACCACGCACAATGCTATCATCAATAATAACAACTCTCTTGCCTTTGATTTTGTCGGCAATCGGGTTGAGTTTAATTTTTACGCTTTTCATTCGTTCCTTCTGACTTGGCTTTATGAAGGTTCTGCCGATATAGCTGTTCTTCACAATCGCCTTTTCATAAGGAATTCCGGATTCTTCGCTGTAACCGATTGCAGCGTCAATTCCCGATTCGGGAACACCGACAACCATATCAGCCTCAACAGGGTATTTTCTTGCAAGGATTCGTCCTGCCTGCTTTCTTGCCTCATAAACGCTTACTCCGTCAATAAAGGAGTCTGAACGGGCAAAGTAAATATACTCAAAAATGCAGAGTGCCTTTTTCTTATCGCCAAAGTCGGGTTTCATACTGCGGACACCGTTCTGGTCTACAATTACGATTTCACCCGGTTCAACATCACGGACAAATTCTGCACCGCAGGCATCAAGAGCCGCACTTTCACTTGCAAAAACATAGGAATCGTTGTACTTGCCCATACAAAGCGGTCTGAAACCGTGAGGATCACGAACCGCAATAAGCTTTCTCGGGCTCATAACAAGGAGCGAATAAGCTCCCTCAATTACCTGCATTGTTCTTGCAACGGCATCTTCAACAGAATGACATTTAAGTCTTTCACGGGCAATTACATAGCAGATAACCTCGCTGTCGATTGTTGTCTGAAAGATTGCACCGCGCTGTTCAAGACCTCTGCGGATTTCAAGCGCATTGGTAAGGTTGCCGTTATGGGCAATTGAAAGCGTACCCTTTACATAACGCATAACAAGCGGTTGTGCATTTTCCAGCACAGAACCGCCTGCAGTTGAGTAACGGACATGCGAAACCGCCATTTGTCCGTTGAGAGAATCAAGAATTTTGTTGTTAAAGACCTCGGTAACAAGGCCCATATCTTTGTGATAATCAATTACACCTTCGTCAGATACAGCGATGCCGCAGCTTTCCTGTCCTCTGTGCTGGAGAGCAAGCAAGCCGTTATAACAAGCGTATGCAGGGTTAATTGTGCCGTCGCTGAATATGCCGAATACTCCGCACTCTTCGTGCAGACCTTCTTTTGCAAAATTATCGAAAGAAAATTCCAAGGTGCCACCATCCGATTAATCAAAATAACTATCCAAAGTTTAATTCACATATCTTAATTCAAAAATTCACAATGTAGTTATTATGCAAGACCTACACGCTTCATCATTTCGGCATAAGCCTCTTCAACACCGCCCATATCACGACGGAAACGGTCCTTGTCGAGTTTCTCCTGTGTGTCCATATCCCAGAAACGGCATGTATCGGGAGAAATTTCGTCAGCAAGGAGAATCTTGCCCTTGTATCTGCCGAACTCAATCTTGAAGTCGATAAGATCAACATTGCACTGCTTGAAAAATTCAATCATAAGCTCGTTAATCTTGAAGGCCATTTCTGTGATTGTGTCGATTTCTTCCTTTGTAGCAAAGCCTGCTGCGAGGATGTGATATTCATTTACCATAGGATCGCCGAGTTCATCGTTCTTATAGCAGAACTCAAGAACAGGAGTCTTCATCGGTGTGCCTTCGGGAAGTCCGAGACGCTTTGAAAGACTGCCGGCAGCTTTATTTCTTAAAATTACCTCAAGAGGAACAATTTCAACCTTCTTGAGGACTGTATCTCTGTCGTTAAGCTCTTCAACAAAGTCTGTTGCAATGCCGTGCTTTTCAAGAAGCTTGAACATAAAGTTTGACATACGGTTGTTTACAACACCCTTGCCAACGATTGTGCCTTTTTTCTCACCGTTGAATGCAGTTGCGTCATCCTTGTAGGAAACGATGCAGAGATCGGGATCTTCCGTAGAAAATACCTTTTTAGCTTTTCCTTCGTAAAGTAATTCTTTCTTTTCCATAATCAAATCCTCCATAAAGATGCGGCTTTGAGCCGTAATTAAAAAACAATACGAGATACATTATAATATATAAATCAAAAATAAGCAACCGTATGAGAATTAAAAATAAAAAAATTGACGAATTTTTTTAAAAATTGCCTGTATCAAATAATTATGAAACAAAAATAATCTTAAACAGGGCATTTTTTGCAAAAGGAAAAGGAACAATACGGCGTGTATCGCTCCTTTGAAATTATAACCTGACTGTATTCTGCTTATTTCTGAATACGAAAAGTATTATCGGTCTAAAAAGTCCGAAGGTAAGGACATTTACCACTGTGAGAACATCCGAATATCTGACATTAAGATTTTTGAATATTTTATCGGCGATAATTACATCTATCACAAATGATGCAATGACACAAGCTAACAGGGCAATCAAGCCGATGATACCGATTTCCAGTTCAAAACAGAAAAACAGAACGGCAACGGTTGCGATTGAAAGGTTCAGCACACCTTCAATTATGCCTAAAGCCTTATTCCCTGCAATTTTACCGAGGAGATATTTATTATAAAACGGAATCCAAGCTGTACCGCTGTGCTTATAGTACAAGCTCTTGCACATACCCATTGCCGCAATGCTCTCAAAAACATAACTTACTGCAAAATAAATAATCAGCACGGCAATTACCGCTATAAAGAACACATACATAGCCGAAAGCATTCCTATTAAAAGCATAACGCTTATTCCGCCCATAATTATCGCCCTCCGAAATATACTAAAAAAGGACACTAACCCTATGAGTTAATGTCCTTTTGGTGCCGGTGACCGGACTTGAACCGGTACGGTATCGCTACCGGCGGATTTTGAGTCCGCTACGTCTGCCAATTCCATCACACCGGCAAATGCAATATGTATTATACAATACAAATCGTAAAAAATCAAGTTAAATTTTTAAAATTTTTCATCTGATAGAATTAAAGTTACTTTGGAAATTAACGCTGATAAAACTAATACCGGAATCGGCAAAATTGTTTTATTCTTTATTCCCATTTTTCTTTTAAGTATATATAAACACAGAAAATTTTGATAAAATAGAAAAAATTGCAGAAAGCTGTGTTATTTATGTTCGACAAAAATTTAATTGATTTATCGGTTATGTCTACCGAGCAGATTGACAAAATTATCAGAAAAGCTAAAAAGATTATGCAGAGTCCTGCCGACTACCGACACGCCTGTGACGGCAAGATTCTTGCTACTTTATTTTATGAACCGAGTACAAGAACACAGATGTCATTCCAGACAGCCATGCTCAAACTCGGCGGAAGAACAATCGGTTTTGACAACCCGATGAATTCTTCTGTTTCAAAGGGTGAAAGCCTTAAAGATACAATTACAATTGTGGGCGAATATGCCGATATTATTGCAATTCGTCACCCTGTTGAGGGTACTGCCGCTGCGGCATCTCTCTATGCAGGTGTTCCCGTTATCAACTGCGGTGACGGCGGTCACCTTCATCCAACTCAGACGCTTGCCGACATTATCACTCTCAGCTGTGAAAAAGGCAGACTTGATAACCTCAGAGTAGGTGTATGCGGTGACCTTCTCAACGGCAGAACAGTTCATTCGCTTATCAAGACACTTGCAAAATATCCGAACAACAGTTTTGTACTTATCTCAACAAAGGAACTCAGCGTTCCGCTTTATGTTATTGACATTCTTGAAAAGAACGGCTGTAAGTATGAAATTTCACATAGCCTTGCAGATGCAATTACCGACCTTGATGTTCTTTATATGACAAGGATTCAGCGTGAGAGATTTGCAAGCGAAGAAGATTATCAGGCGCAGAAAAATGTTTTTGTTCTCGACAAAGAAAAGCTTGACAAAGCAAGAGAAGATATGATTATTCTTCATCCGTTGCCGAGAGTAAACGAAATTACGGTTGACATTGACGATGACCCGAGAGCGTTGTATTTCAAACAGGCTCAGTACGGTATGTACGGCAGAATGGCACTTATTCTTCTGCTTTTGCAAGATGATGAGTTTTTTGTTGAAAACAGACCGTTTGTTGTATCGAATCATCACTGCAACAATCCGAAATGTATCACACAGCAGGAGCCTTATCTTCCAAACCTCAGCTACGAAAAGCTTGGTATGGTAATGTGCGGTTACTGCGACAAGAGAATAGACTGAGGTGTATTAAATGAGTGAACATAAGAAAAAGAAAAATCCGGCGGCTACTATGATGATGACCTCTCTCGCCTATATCGTACTCGGCATTGTGACGGTTGTCTTTCCGCAAAAGGTGCTTGATGTATTGTGCTATGCACTCGGCGGTGCGATGACTGTTTATGGACTGTTCAACATAATTTCTTTCTTTGTTGACAGAGAAGGCGGAATGTACTTTGAACTTGTAATAGGCGTTATTTCAACCGGATTCGGTATATTTGCTTTGTTTTCACCCACTTCAATTGCGGCAATAATCAATATTCCGATTGGCATTATCATTATTGTTGACAGCATTATGGATATGAAACATTCGCTCACGCTGAGATCGCTCGGTATGAAAAAATGGTGGATTCCGTTTATTATAGCAATTGTAATGATTATGTTCAGTCTTACAACAATTTTCTTTACAAACATTTTCGGCGCATTGCTTATGATTGCACTCGGAATTGCGCTTATTTATGAAGGTGTTTCGGGATTTTCGCTTATTATTCTGCTCAGCCGTTATCACAAAGAATACGACCGCAATCAAAGAATGATTGATGCAGAAGCAACCGATATAAACTGAATATGATTAAACCGTCCGCAGATTTTACGGACGGTTTTCTTTTTATACGGTAATGTATGCGCCGAGGTGGATACTGCAAAGAATGCATTCTTTAACGGTAAGTTCTTCAGACTGCTCCATTGCCGATTTGTACAAATCAAGTTGCTTCTTGTAAAGTCCTGCAAGTTTTGTTATATCTTTTACCCTGTCGGTTTTGTAATCGACAATAACAAGCTTTCCGTCCTCAACAAACGCAAGATCAACCGCACCCTGAATTATTACTGTTGCATCGGTTTTTACACCTTTATATTCATCGAATACTTCCGACGGTTTAAGCCTTGCTGTAAATCGTTTTTCACGCATTACAAGCTGTGATGCAATTATACGGTCAATTAGTTTGGTTGACAAAAATTCATTAAGTGTTTTTCTGTCAATCATATCAACCTGTTCCTGTGTAAGTTTTCCGTCATTTAAAAGACGGTCAATTTCAGTGTCAAGACTTGCTCTTGCCTGTTCAAAATTGCAGTATTGCAAAAACTTGTGGTGAGCGGTACCTCTTGCAACGGGAGCGGAATTTTGTTCGGCAATAAATAACGGTTTTGAAAGAATCTTTTCAAAATAATCACCGTTCTGACTGTGTGCAATATCGGATGCACTGACCTTTTGCGGGAGTGAAAGAATATCTCTGTTTCTGTATTTGAAATCAAGATTCTTTTTCAAAAGTTTTGCATAATCAAAAGATTCATCGCTCACGCCGACAGCCTGAAGCAATCCGACAGAGGTTATGTCATCCTCAAAAACATTCTCGTTGTCAGAAGACTGTTCCCGTTTTATAATCTGCAATTTCCAATCTGATTCTCCGTTGTACGGAATAATCTTTGCTCCCGACATAATATCGTTACGCAAATTGTTAAGTGACGGATGAACCAATGCACAAAGGCAAATCCAGTCGCAGTAGCTTTGACAGCTTGTAATGGCATAGGGTTCAATTATGCTTTCAAAAACAAGCTTTGAATACAGCCTTTCAAGGTAATCGTAACACTTCTTAACCGCACCGACACAAATCAGTTTTTCCTTTGCCCGTGTGAGCGCAACATAAAGCACACGCATTTCCTCGGCAATAAGGTTTTCTTCGATTTTAAGCCCTGTTGCAAGACGCGGAAAAGTATTATAAACAACACCGTTGCGCTGAACCTTGATTCCTATTCCTGCCTTACTGTCAAGAAGAATATCGTTTTTGAGATCGTTCTTATTGAATTGGTGTGTTATATCTGCTAAAAAGCATACCGGAAATTCAAGTCCTTTTGAAGCATGAATACTGAGAACTCTTACAGCGTTTGTTGTGTCACCGTCATTTTGTGAAAAAGCGTCAAGATTTGTCTTGTTGGCAATCAACTTGTCAGTATATGAAATAAAATCCGAAAGCGTTTTGTAGCCGTTTTTCTCAAAGCTTCTTGCGTATTCTCGCAGCAGCTCAAGGTTTCTAAGCGCCGAGTCGTTACCGCTGACGGCAAGTGAAATTGACATAAAGCCGGTAATTTCACACGCTTTGGAGATGAGGCTGTCAACGGAATTTGTGCAGGCACAGTCACGCAGAATTTTAAGTTCATCAACAAATTTTTTCGCTTTGTCGTTTGTATCGGCATACTTGCAAACAGAAGCATACAGCGAAATTTTTCTGCTGTCACAACGCATTTCTGCAAGTTCGTCGGGTGTGAATGCATACATAGGACTGCAGAGAACAGACAGAAGCGGAATATCAATTCCCGGATTGTCGATTACACGCAAAAAATTGAGCATAATTTTGATTTCAACTGCCTCAAAAAAATTTGATTTTTTCTCGCTGTAGGCAGGAATACCGCTGTTAATGAGCGTATTGACATAAGTTGTGGCCTTTCCGCTCGGACTGCGAAGAATTATCGCAAAATCGCCGTAGCTTGCCTCTCGCATTACATCTCCGTCTTTAACCCTGAATCCCGAGTTTATCATTTTGTGGATTTTGTCAGTTATGTACTTTGCCTCAATTTCTTCTTTATCGGAATCGGAATTTTCGGCTTCAAGCAATGAAATTTCAAAATTGCAATTATTCGAATCAGGAAATTCAGCGCCGTTTACAAGCCTTTCGTCGGAATTGTATTCCATTTTGGCGGTTTCTTTAGTCATTATTCTTTCAAAAATGAAGTTGACTGCGTCACATACTTCAAAACGGCTGCGAAAATTCCTGTCAAGAATTATAGTTGCGGGATATTCGGTGTTATTCTCATTAAATCGCCTATATTCATTTTTCCGTTCAATAAAGATTTCAGGCTTTGCCTGACGGAACCCGTAGATGCTCTGCTTTACATCGCCTACCACAAAGAGATTGCTTTCATCCTTACTGACAGATTTAAATATAAGATCCTGAACATCGTTTACATCCTGAAATTCATCAACCATAACGGCGTCAAACCTGTTGGAAATTTCCTGAGCCTGAACGGTTTTTGCGTAGCCGTTTTCATCATCAGGCTTTGCAAGAAGTTTTACGGTAAGCGATTCAATATCGGCAAATGAGAGGATATTTTTCTTTACTTTGAGTTCGGACAGCTTTTTGTCATACTCACGAGTAAGAACAAACAATGCCGTTATAAATTTATGAAGCTGAGATAATTCTTTTCTTATACTTTCCTCTTTCATTGCAAATACCGATTGAAGTTTTTTTACGGTATTTTTTACTTCATCTCTGTTTGATGAAACGAAAACCTTGATAGGATTATCCTTGTAGCCTTTTGGAGCTGTCATTCTGCCGACTTCAAAAGAACTTACCGCACGAACAATTTCGTCCCATGACGATTTGGCAAACTTTTTCTGAACAAGCGTAAAATATGCTTTGTCACCCTCAAACAACGGTGAGAGCTTCTCATAAAGTTTTGCGTCCTCGCTGAGTCTTTTTAATGAATTTTCCGTCAGATTGATTGCGTGGAGTACAGCATTTCGGGCATAATCAATTATAATGTTTCCCCACACGGATTTTGAAATTTGTGTTTCGGAATATTTTTCCGACATATCATCAAGCCATTTATCGGGAAACGGCTGAGTGGTGAGGAACTCGGAAATTTTAAGGACTGTTTCACGCAATTTTTGATCGCCCTGTTTTCCCGCAAAAACATCGAGCAAGCAAAGAAATTCTTTATCCTCAATATCATAAAAATGCTCAAAGACAATGTTGAGTGCCTCCTGTCGGAGAATTTCAAGTTCACCCTCATCGGCAATACGAAAATCTCTTGCAACATCGAGCGTATGAAAATATTCACGGACAATATCTCCGCAAAAGCTGTCTATTGTAGATATGTTCGCACTGTACAAAAGCTGTCGCTGCGCAAGCAAATGAGCGTTATACGGATCATCTTCAAGAAGTTTGTTGACTGCCGCCTGTATTCTTTCACGCATTTCGGCAGCCGCCGCTCTTGTGAAGGTTACGATAAGGAGGCGGTCAACATCAAGGGGATTTTTCTCCCGTGTAATAAGCTGAATTACCCGTTCTACAAGCACGGCAGTTTTGCCTGAACCTGCGGCGGCCGATACAAGCACTGAGCCGTCTGTCGCATAGATTGCATTTTTCTGTTGCAAAGTCCAATTTCTTGACATTACTCTTCCTCCTTTCCGTTAATTTCGTTTGTAATTTCTTCGATAACGGTCTTGTTATCAACTGAAAAGCAGTTTATCGGATTACTTCGTCTGTAGGCACATACGCTGTCGTAAGGGCAGTATTCACACGAATCGTGACCGCCCTTCAGCGGTCTTGCCTCAATATTGCCGTTATAGATATTTTTGCCCATTTCAGCAATAAGCATATCAACCTTTTGGAAAATTTTTCCAAACTCTTCAAGTGTTGCAAGGCTTGTTGACGAAACCGGTTCACCGGCTTTTATTTTTACAGGAATATATGTTGCTGCGTCGGTCTTATCCATTCCGTGAATTATTTCTGTGTCCTTGAGCAAAAGTCCGTTCATCTTGAGCTTTTTATTAAGCTCGTCAGGAAGCTTGTCAATTGATTTCAGACTGTCTGACGAAATATACGGAACGGTTGCAGGCATATACAAAATCCCGGCAGGGATAATATCCCCGTATCTGTCACTGCCCGACACCTCAATTGAGTGAAGATACAAGAGCATCTGAAGATTGATTCCGTAAAGAACATCCGAGAGCTTAAACTCCTTTGATCCTGTTTTATAGTCAATCACACGCAAGTAAGTTGTGCCGTTTTTCTGCATAATATCCACTCGGTCAACACTTCCGCAGACTGCGATTTTGTGGCCGTCGGGAAGTACAACCGTGTAGGACGGAACATCCTCGCCGATTTTAAGTTCGCAATCGGTAACAAAAAATTCGCTTTGAGTGAGCTCATCAATTGTGTGCTTCACAAGGCGGAGCACATTTTCGAGAATTAGTTTTATACGGTACATAAATGAATTTTGTTTTGTTTGCACCTCTCCAAAATGTGCAGCAGCGTATTCAGAAATATATGTACTGAAAATTTTTGAAAGCTCATCCTTATCCATCACGGAATACTGTTCCTTAGAATACTCTCTGAAAAAGCGTTCAAGTATATAATGAACGATCGTTCCGTACTGCATCGGGTTAATCTCTGCCTTTAGTCTTTCCCGAACATTCAAGCCGTAGTTACAGAAATATGAAAACCTGCAAAGATTAAATTTTTCAAGCTGTGACGCTGAAATACTAAGATTGCCGCCAAAAAGCCTTTCGGCATTTTGACTCTCATTTATTTTAAAAGGAACCTTATCCCTTGCATTTTTAAGCGAATCCATTTTTGCCGAATATTCAGTAATTTTAGAAAAGACTTCAAGCAAAGATTCGGGAACTTTTTCGCCCCTGCCAAGCATCTCGGCAACAGCGTCAAAAGCAGGACGAAGTGCGTACATACTCTCTTTTTTGGCGTCAAAGTCGAACCTGTCGTATGCAACGATGTTTTTGAATACCTTTTTGCACTGAAGTACGATTTCGGACGGCTGATAGCTTGCACCCGATATATCCGTCAAATAAAAGGATACCGACAAATACTCGCTCGCAGAAGTCATACAGGAATATGCCATAAATGTTTCAAGGTTGTTGAGTGCGGCAAAATCGTCACCGATTTCAACCTTGTTCATTGCAAGCATTTTCAGTTCAAAAGGCGAAAATATTCCGGCGGTGTGCGGTATTGCAGGGAAAATGCCGTCAACACAGCCTATGAGGAATGACGCTTTCTGCTTAGAAATTCTTACTCTTTGTGCAGTTGTTACCGTTACGCAGTCAACTGTTCTGGGAATATCCGACAACTGCATTGCTGAAATTTGCAGGCTCAAAAGCTCATAATAACGCTTTACAGTCATTGCTTTTGTGCCGATTACTGCGGCGGTTTTATCGAGAACAGACATAAGCATATTCCAGATTCTTATCTGTTCCGCACCGACTGCTTTATCGTCGGAGCTCTCAAAATCGGCATACATTCTTCGTAATGCATCGGGAACTTTAAGTTCTTCAAGGAGTGCATAGAACAGTTTTGAAATTTCAAGTCCGTTTTTATCCTTTGCATTTTCTTTGAATAGAAGTAACGGTTCAATAACTGATTCACGCAGATTTTCAACCTTTACAAGAACCTCTCTGTCATAATCCGAAAACCTGTCAGAATAGCCCTTTGGATTCTGAACAAATTTATTTTTAAAAGCCGAACCCGAAACATTCCATACAAAAAGGTAGTTTTCAAAAAGACTTATTTCTTCAACAGAAAATTCGGTTAAACCCGACTTCAAAAGAGCAAGCACATCTTCTCTCTCAAAATCAAAAACAATACATCTGAAAATTGAGTTTACAA
This sequence comes from Ruminococcus bromii, assembly GCF_002834225.1. Classification (GTDB taxonomy): domain Bacteria; phylum Bacillota; class Clostridia; order Oscillospirales; family Acutalibacteraceae; genus Ruminococcoides; species Ruminococcoides bromii. The sequence goes on from NZ_NNSR01000063.1 coordinate 16,279, forward strand.
GCCTTATTACCGGTTTTACATCAATATCGGCGTGTTCATCGCTGAAATAAGGAATTTCATATTTTTCAAGAATTTCTGATAAAATACCCTTGTACGGGTCGATATCGTGGCAGATAACGGAAATATCCGAATAAAGATAACCCTTTTCAATAACAAGACCCTTGATTTTTCTTGCGACATACTCACATTCATCATACATATCAACAGCATTGTAAACGCAGATATTTTCGGGAGAAATCTCAAGCGGTTCAAGGTGTGTCCTGAAAATGTTTTGTTCAAGCAAAGTCAATTCGTTATTTTTAAACCGATGTAAATCAGTCAGTTTTATCGGAGCTTTAATATCAACTCCGTCACGCTTTGCATATTCCTTGAGAATTTTATATGTCTGCTGTGAGGTTGCAAAAACCTCTTCCGAACCGTCTGTCAGAGGGTCAAGCGTGAGCGTAAAATATGTAGCGGTACAGTCACGAATAAGGCTTCGTACCACCTTGAGCTGTTGCATTGTAAAGCCTGAAAATCCGTCAAAGATTATCGTATAATTCCTGAGAATATTATTCTTTTGAAGAATATCATCGAGTCTTGTCAGGTCATCCATAGGGTCAATATAGCTTTGGCTGACAAGAGCATCGAATGTATCGCTTATGAGAGCTGTTTCGTTAAGCTTTGTCTTTAAGGTTTCATCGCAAACTAGCCTTGACACACTTCTGAGCTCATCGCTTGTAACCGAGCTTTTCTTCAAATCGGAAACAGTCTGCAGCATAACATCAACAAGGCTTTTGCTGCCTTTTGAAGAAAGCAGACGGAGTTTTTCGGTAAGTTCTTCAAGCGCAAGGCTCATTACAACGGCTCTTGTACCCTCGTCAATAACATTATCGGCTGAGTTTCCCGTCAACTCAAAAACATATTTGCAAAGTCTTGAAAAACCGAATACAAGGACTTTTTCGGCTTTTTTTGCACCGAACACATCGAGCAGAGTTTTTTCACATTCAAATGTGCTCTGGTCAGGCACAATCAGCATTACGGGAAGATTGCTGTCGGCAAGTTCGCCTGCAATCTTCAAAGTCTCGGTACTTTTTCCGCTGCCGCTTTTTCCGAGAATAAATCTCAACATTTCATCACTTCCATAAATTTAATTTACAACAAAGTAATTTTATTTTAAACATCTGTACAAATAATAACATATTCTGTGGGTTATTAAAAGGACTTTGCCGATATCAACCAAAAATTCTCTGAAAAAGTTCTACTATAAAAAATTTGTATTCCACCTTTTCATCCGTTACAACGCTGTATTCATCGTCAGAAAGAGCGTTCTTCGCCCTGCTTTTTCCCTCGTCAACCGTTGAAATGCAGATTGACGGATACATAACGCACCACCAATTATGCCCTTCTGCATTGCCGATTGTTATGCGAAGTGCGTCGTACATTCCGGCAGGCAGAGTATAGCTTTCGTAATGGCGGGTATCAAAGTGCATATTGACAACTTCAGCTTTTACGGGATAGTTATAGCCGTTTTTGTACACCTCATTCTGTGCGATTTCTTCTATAGCATCAAGGTTTGCTTTTACATATTCTTCGGCATCCGATTTTGAATTTGCCGTATCAAAAAGTATTTTCGTCTTTTCAAGAACCTTGTCACGCACCTTGAGTTTCAGAGTCTGATCTTCTTCCGTGTCTGAATTTGCAAGTATGTGAAAACGGAAAACATCGTTCGGAATTTCAGTGCATACAGCCTGAAACGGAATTACCGAATAGAGTGTTGTAAGTATGAATGCGATTACAGCGGATTTGATTAAAAGTATTGATTTGTTTGTTTTCATAAAAATAACCCGTCCTCTCTTAAAATGAGTATGGACAGGTTACTGTAATTTTAATCAGAATTATTAAATTTTATCAAAGCACCTTACAGCCGTCTGAAACAGGCTTGCAAAGAAAGACTTCTTTGTAGCTTTCACAAAGCTTGTCATAGCACTTCTTGGCTCTTCGTGATGAAGTGAACACACCGAACACGGCTGAACCCGAACCGCTCATACCTGCTCCCCTTGCCTTTGATTTGAGCATAATACTCTTGATTTCATTAACTTCGGGAATCTGCAAAGCAAGTTCAAAATCATTGAAGATTGTTGTTGAAATCATAAACATATCTCTGCTGAACAGAGCCTTTACCATTTCATCCGTGTAGCAGGCGTGAGGATTGAGTGTGTCAACCTTTTTATATGCATCGGCAGTAGACACGCTGACTGAGTCGGGTTTGCAGATTACAATGCTGTCGCAACGAAAAGAGGCAACTTTTTTGATTGCAGTGCCGATGCCCGTACATAGCTTTGTTCCGCCCTCAAGGCAGAAAGGCACATCCGCGCCTACCTTTTCACCGATTTCTCTCATCTCGGCAGGCTTGAGCATTGTTCCGAACATATTGTTCAAGCCTAAAATAACAGCCGCACCGTCACTGCTTCCGCCGGCAAGACCTGCCTGTGTGGGAATCTTCTTGTCAATGTCGATATGAACGCCCTTAACATCCGTTTTGCAATAGTCAAAAAACTTGTAAGCCGCCTTTGCACAGATGTTTGAATCATCGCAGGGCACACCGTCATAATTACAGGAAATTGTCACCGTGCCGCTTTCATTGTCTGTGATTGTGATTGTATCATACAAATCAACGGCTTGCATAACGGTTGAAATATTGTGATAGCCGTCTGCTCTCTTTGAAAGAACATCGAGAGAAAGATTTATTTTTGCAGGAGCAAGAACTTTTACTTCCATATTTTAACCCTTTTTCAGTTCTTCAAGAAACTCTTTGATTCTTTCAAGCGCAATTTTAAGATGCTTGATAGAATATGAATATGACACACGGACAAAGCCTTCGCCCGATTCACCGAACGCAGTACCCGGAACAACGGCAACATGCTTGTCCACAATAAGTCTTGTACAGAATTCCTCACTTGTAAGACCTGTGCTTTTGATACACGGGAACACATAGAATGCACCCAAAGGTTCAAAGCAGGTGAGTCCCATTGCGTTAAAGCTGTCCACAACAAGCCTTCTCCTCATATCATACTCGCCACGCATCATCTCTACATCCCTGTCACCGTTGCGCAGAGCCTCAATAGCAGCATACTGTGCGGTTGTAGGAGCAGACATAATTCCGTACTGGTGGAGCTTTGTCATCTGAGCAATAACAGGAACAGGACCGAGCGCATAACCAAGCCTCCAGCCTGTCATGGCATATGATTTTGAAAAGCCGTTTACAACAATGGTACGCTCATACATACCGTCGATTTCAGCAATTGAAACATGGTTCTTATTGCCGTATGTAAGCTCGCAATAGATTTCGTCGGAAAGTACAAACAGATTGTGTTCCCTGATAACCTCTGCAATTTCTTCAAGGTCTTTTCTCTCCATAATTGCACCCGTCGGATTGTTCGGGAACGGAAGTACAAGAAGTTTTGTCTTTGGAGTAATTGCGGCGCGAAGGTCTGACGCTTTAAGTCTGAAATTATCTTCGTTTTTTGTGTTGATAATAACAGGCACGCCGTCTGCCATCACTGTAAGCGGTTCGTAACAAACAAATGAAGGTTCGGGAATGATAACCTCATCACCCGGATCAAGCAATGTCCTGAAAACAAGGTCAATTGCTTCACTGCCGCCGACAGTTACAAGCGTCTGCTTTTTGGCATCGTACTCAATACCGAATCTTCTTTTGTAGTAAGCTGCAATTTCTTCACGAAGTTCGGCAAAGCCTCTGTTCGGAGAATACCATGTCTTACCTTTTTTCAGGCTGTTAATGCCCTCTTCACGGATGTGCCACGGCGTCTGAAAATCGGGTTCGCCGATACTCAGAGAAATGACATCGTCCATTTCGTTAGCTATATCAAAAAACTTACGGATACCCGAAGGTTTTACCGTTGAAATCTTTTTATTAATAAAATTATTGTAATCTATCACAGAATCAAATGCCTCCCGTCACGCTTCTCTTCATCGCTGAAAAGGCATGCCCCTCTGTCCTTGTAGCGGCGCATAATAAAGTGTGTACCCGTTGAAAGCACACCGTCAATTGTAGAAAGCTTTTTGGCAACAAACATTGCGATGTCCTGCATTGACTCGCCTCTTACAATGAGAGCAAAGTCATATGTGCCTGCCATAAGATAGAGAGATTCAACCTCTTCAAAGCCCATGCAGAGTTCTGCCATTTCATCAAAGCCTGTTTCCTTTTTGGGAGTTACCTGAAGTTCAATTAAAGCCTCAACATAGCTGTCGTCAACCATATCCCAGTTTACAACTGCCTGATATCCCTTGATTACCCCCGAATTTTCGTATTCCTTAATCTGCGCCTTAATGTAATCCTCAGGCTCGCCGAGCATTGCCGCTATTTCCGCTGTTGTAAAACCGGAATTTTCACTTAAAAGCTTTAATAATTTGTCCATATTTATTCCTCCCTGAGAATATATTAAACGCAAAATTTTGCGTTGCAGGCTGAATTTGCAAAAAGCGACATCAAAGGATGTCGCTTTGACAATTTCAATTTTTAATATTTATCTGCGCTTCTGCGCTGTTTGCACTATTATTTGCTTGCTCTGTGACAGTTCACATAGCTTTAGCAGTGGGAACTGTCTGCACATAGATTATACAACCTGTACCTCTCGCTTGTCAACTGTATTTATCATATTGACGCATAAGGCGGTCATTAAACATATCAATTCGTTTTGCGCATCGGCAATTTCAAGTTCGCATCCTAAAGGGTGCTTGATGTGATTGCATATCTGTGCGTTGTCAACATCAACAATGCTGAAATTTTTTGAAATTACATCACCGAGAATTCTCCAATTATTGCCGTAGAATCTGCATTGAACCATATTGTTGGTCATAAGCACCACGAGGGTTGCCGCTGTTTTGTCTGTTTTTAGAGTAAATGAATTTACTCCTGCAACGGGCAACTGTCGAAGTCTTGCAACAAGGTTTTTATTCTCATCAAGAATATTAAGCCTTACAATGTTGTTGACAACACCACGCATACTTCTCTTTCTGCGTTTCATAACAGCAGTATATTTATCCCTGCCCAATTCATCACGAATCAAAAAACAAACATCGGACGGAGATACATCTCGTGTAATAAACAATTTCATAAAATCACCGTCAAAATTTTATTTCTTAATCTTCTTCAAGATTTTCAAGCCAAAGATTTACACACGCATCACTCGGCATTCTCCAGTCTGAACGAGGCGAAAGTGTTACAGAACCAACCTTCGGTCCGTCAGGCAGACATGAACGCTTGAACTGCTGAGTAAAAAATCTTCTGACAAAGGTTGTGAGCCACTTTTTGATTGTGGCATTGTCGTATTTTCCCGCAAATGATCTCTTTGCAAGGTAGTATATTTTATTCGGCTCGAAACCAAATCTTACCAAATAATATAAGAAAAAGTCGTGGAGTTCATAAGGGCCAACCACATCCTCTGTTTTCTGTGCAATTTCGCCGTTTTTATCGGGCGGAAGAAGCTCGGGACTTACAGGTGTGTCGAGAACATCAAGTAGAACAGTTTTGAGAACTCCCTCGCTGTGCTGTGCCTCATAGGCAGTGAGATAGCGGACAAGGGTTTTCGGAATTGACACATTTACGGCATACATACTCATATGGTCACCGTTGTAGGTTGCCCAGCCGAGAGCAAGCTCAGAAAGGTCACCTGTGCCGATAACAAGACCGTTATATTTGTTTGAAAGGTCCATAAGAATCTGTGTTCTCTCTCTCGCCTGTGAGTTTTCGTAGGTTATATTTGTAACACTTTCATCGTGGTTGATATCCGCAAAATGCTGACGAACAGCCTTTGTAATGTTAATATCTTCAAAAGACACTCCGTAAGCCTCAGCCAGAAGCTGAGCATTTGACTTTGTACGCTTTGTCGTGCCGAAGCAAGGCATTGTTACTGTATGAATATTCTTTCTGTCAATATCGAGCATATCAAAAGCATGAACGCAGACAATGAGCGCAAGTGTGCTGTCAAGACCTCCTGAAAGTCCTAAAACCGCATTTTGAATTCCCGTGTGAGCAAGTCTTGTTGCAAGACCTGTTGCCTGCATCGTTATAATCTCCTCACAACGGGCGTCAAGATCTGATTTGTTTGACGGGATAAACGGAGTCCGAGAGAACTCTCTTGAAAGCTTTGTCTGTTTTATAGGCATATCAAAATATACCGAGGTAAAGTTATTGTCATCACTTTTTGTAAAAGTATTTGTCTTTCTGCGTTCTGCCGAAAGCTTTTGAACATCAATGTCTGCATAGATAATGCCTGTTGTAAAGCGCTTGCTTTCTGCAAGCAGAGATGCGTTTTCGGAGATTATGTTCTGTCCCGAAAATACCATATCCGTTGTGCTTTCACCAAAACCCGAATCGCTGTAAATGTATGCACAGCAAAGCTTACCGCTCTGCATTTTTACAAGGTCACGGCGATACTGTGCCTTGCCTATTACATCATCGGAGGTTGACGGATTGCAGATTATAGTTGCACCGTGTTTTGCGTGTTCAACAGACGGAGATGCGGCAACCCACAAATCCTCGCAGACTTCAACACCAAAGCTGAAATCACGCATTTTATCACAACAGAACACAAGATTATCTGAAATTATAGTTTCGACGCCTGCATATGAAATTTCATCGTAAAGATTTTTTCCGCTTGTGTAATGACGAACCTCGTAAAATTCGCTGTAGTTCGGAATGTTGACCTTCGGAACAATGCCAAGTATATCGCCCTTATAAATCACTGCGGCACAATTATAGAGTGCCGATTCAATTGCAACCGGAACACCAACAATTGAGATTATGTCAAGGTCTGCTGTTTTTTTGAGAACTTCTTCAACTGATTTTTCAGCCGCATTGAGCAAAACACGCTGATAAAACAAATCCGAACAGGTGTAGCCTGTTACACAAAGTTCGGGAAACACAACCAGTGACGCACCGTTTTTGTGTGCCTCTTTAATCTGTTCAATAATATTTATTGTGTTGGTTTTACAGTCTGCAACCCTGATTTTCGGTGTTGCGGACGCAACCTTGATGAAACCGTATTTCATAAAATTATACCTCACAAAATAATAACCGCAGAAACAAAACGCTCCTACGGTTATTATACATCAAATTTTCCGATTATACAAGCATCAGAGCATTGTTCTCGTAATGCGTTTGAGCCTTTTTCCGTGAAAAAGACACTGACTTTCAAGCGTCGGTTCAAACTTTGTGATGTAGCAACTCATATAGCCCATAATCAGCCAGAACCACACCACCATAAATGATATGTCATAGAGCAATGCCTTTTCAAAGCAGGCAAAAAACAAATATGCGAAAAGAAAAGCAAACAGACAGGGGTAAACATCGTCACGGTATGTTTTTTTCTGAAGGAACAAATGCTGTGCGGAGTGTTTTGCAAACCGAAAGCCGAAAATTCCGAAAAGAACAAAACCGATTATGCCTGTTGAAACCAAAATTGTAAGGAAACCGTTGTGCAAATCACTTTTGTGATAGGAATACTCCAAAGCACCGTTTGAATATTCAGCACTGTAGAGAACGATATTTCCGTTTGAGATTCCGACAATCGGCGACAGTTTAAAAAGATTGATTGATTCAAGCCAAAGCTTCTTTCTTCCGCTGTCAATGTTTTTGTTTTCGTGTGAAAAGGTTATTTTATCCTTTTCAAGCTGTTCTCTCTGTTCGGGAGTCAGGTCTTCCTGCACAAGTTCGCTTTCGGTTTTGCCTAAAAGCAAATCGACAACAGAGGTTGTCTTTGATACAACAACGGAAAAGCCTTCCTGACAAATCGTTCTGAACATTAAGGCAGAGCCTGTAAGGAAAACTCCCACAAGAAACAGCGCTGTAATTTTCAAAATAATTTTTGACGGTGAAAGTCCCGCCTTGTCGGCAAAGAACATATAAACTATATAAACAATTGCATATCCGAGAGCAAGCACAAGCGATGCGTTTGAGTCACACAAAATAAGTGAAAAAATATTTGTTGCAAGACAGGCTACAATCCATATCTTACTGATGCCGGGTTCAGGAATTTTTTCGGCAATCCTGCGCATAAAATGTCCCTTTGAGAGCATATGACAGCAAAAAATCGACACCACTGCTATGAAACCGAGCAGATTCGGATTGACATAACAACCCGTGAATCTGTTTTCGTAAACGGTGAACTTAATCCAGTACCACTCAAATTTTATGCCGAACATAAGGCAGCTTATGCCGATTATGTTCATTACCGTTGTGATGTAAGTGATAAATTTAGCAATGTGATACAGCTCAATTCTGTAATCAAAATCAGGCTCTGTGTGCATTCCGTAAAAAAGGAAGAAACACATTACTGAATGCAGCAGCATAACAAGGCTGTAAAGAATTGTCTGTGAAAAGTTGAGAAGTATTGAAAATACAGTCACGGCAAGGAATGCGCCTATCCATATTCCGAAACGCAGTTTAAAGAATGTGTTGTTCCGCCTTTGGTTGTACACCACAAGGCAGACGCCCCATATAAAGAGAAAAACAAGAAGCACATAAGCAGGAATCTGGAGAAAAGCAATGTTGGTAAAAAACAAATCTATAATATAGATTCTCCTGAAAAGCGATGAATCGGAAAAAAATCTTCTTAGCTTTTGTTTAAAATCGGTCATCTGAATACTCCAATCAAAACGAATCAGTTGAAAACCTCTTTAATGGTTTTGAGCATCAGCTTAATGTCAGATCCAAAGCTGAAATTTTTGACATATGAAAGGTTAAACTTCATCTTTTCGGGAAGAATTTTCTCAACATAAACTCTGTCAACATTCATCTCCCCTTTTAACAGCTTTTCCTCATCCTTATACATAATTGATGCAAGAGAGGTTATTCCTGCAGGCATAAGCAGAGTTGCAAAATATTTCGGCTCATACATATCAACATAATGCTGAACCTCAGGTCGGGTTCCGACAATTGACATACTGCCTGAAAGAACATTAAAAATCTGAGGAAGCTCATCAAGACGATACTTGCGGAGAAACCTGCCTATATCGGTGACTCTTGAATCGCAGTCGGTTGTGACAAGTGAGCCGAGTTTGTCAGCTCCTGTTATCATAGTACGAAACTTAAGAATCTTAAATTTCTTTCCATATGTTGTAACTCGTTGCTGCTTATAAAACACAGAACCCTTTGAATCAATTTTAATAATAACGGCAATTACTGCTATGGGTATAATCAGAAACACAAGCAAAATGACAGACGCAAAAATATCAAGGACACGCTTTAAAATAAGACTGCCTTGCTTTTTGCAAAGAATGTCATAGTATTCTTTTACCTCAGCACACTGAAACTGCGGCGGAAGCTTTTGAAATGATTTCATTAAATAAAAAACTCCATTCTGTGTGTTTGTTGAGCATATGGAAAACAGACCTATGCGAGAATCGGAGATTATACCGCATTTTTACGCACTAATCCATTATCAAATATCAAAAGCATTATATATCTTTTAAAATCAATTTTCAAGGCTATTTCTCTTACAAAAAGTTTACAATTTGATAAAAGCATTTTAATACAACGTAAAAACCGACGGTATGCAGCCGTCGGTTTTTAGGTAATTTTATGGAGTAATCAAGCACATAGAAAGGAAGTTGTTAGTAATTTAAAGACAATATATTATTTATCTTGTTTATACTATATCATGCTTTTTGGTGATTGTCAACACTTTTTTTAAAACTTTTTTATTTTTTTAATATCTTTTATTTTTAACCAAAAGTCTTAAATGCCTTGACTAAACGGTCAAAAAAATGTAAAATGGATATGAAAGAAAGCAAAACAAAATTTATAATAAACGGAGGCTATAAGATGGCTAACGAATATACACCGGATCTCATTACCCTTATCGGCGATAACGGTGAAGAGATTGAGTTTGAAATTCTTGACATAATTGAAAATGACGAGGGCAAATTTTATGTGCTCTATCCTTTCTTTGAAAATCCGGAGGACGCGGTAAATGATCCCGGTGAGTATTATATTTTTGAAGTTAGTGAAATTGACGGCGAAGAAGAGCTTGCCGAAATTGAAGATGATGAAAAGCTCGACAGAATTGCCGCTGTTTTTGAAAAGCGTTATAATGAAGAATTTTATGACGAAGACGACTGATAATAGCTTTTTCTGCATATAATAGTATTGCAGGTAAGTGAGTTTAAATTCCTGCCCGATACGCGAATGATTTTAAAATAACCCTACAACATTTAAATCGGGAGCTTCGCTCCTTTGAACCGTGTGCAGACCTCCCGTTTTCTCGGAAGAAGGGAGCCTGAAGTTCAAGGGCTGGCACCCACCTGTCACTCAAGTAGGCAGGTTATTCCAAAAATCATACGGTCGGGCGGGTTTTTTATTGTTATTAAAGCTATATAAAATATCAATAATATATAAACAGGAGAAGTAATAATATGAATATTTCCGTTTTAGGTTGCGGTCGCTGGGGCAGCTGCATTGCCTGGTATCTCGACAAAATCGGTCATAATGTTTTGAGCTGCGGGCTTGTCGACGCTCCCGAGTTCATACAGCTTAAAGAAACATATAAAAACGATTACCTCACATTTCCAAAATCTATAGAGGTATCATCAAACCTTGAGCATGCAATTGAAAGAGCCGAGGTTATTATAATTTCGATTTCATCTCAGTATCTGCGTTCATATTTTGCAGACATTTCAAAATATAATCTTGACGGCAAGACAATTGTCCTCTGCATGAAGGGTGTTGAGGCAACTACGGGCAAAAGGCTCAGCGAGGTTGTCGGTGAGTTTGTTGATGAAAGCAAAACTCCTGTTGCAGTGTGGGTCGGTCCCGGACATCCGCAGGATTATGTAAGGGGAATTCCAAACTGTATGGTTATCGACAGCAATAATCACGAGGTTAAGGAAAAGCTCGTAAATGAATTTACAAGCGACCTTATCAGATTCTACCTTGGAACAGACCTTATCGGCAGTGAAATCGGCGCCGCTGCTAAGAATGTTATCGGCATTGCGGCAGGTATGCTTGACGGACTTAACTACACCTCACTAAAAGGTGCGTTGATGGCAAGAGGCACACGGGAAATTGCACGACTCATTAAGGCGCTCGGCGGCAATGAAATGAGTGCCTACGGACTTTGTCATCTTGGCGACTATGAGGCTACCTTGTTTTCAAAATGGAGTCACAACAGGATGTACGGAGAAAGCTTTGCAAAAGGTGACAGGTTCACAAAGCTTGCCGAGGGTGTTATGACTTCAAAGGCATTGTACAAGCTTGGTCAGGAATACGGAGTTGACCTTCCGATTGTTGAATCGGTGTACAAGGTTTTATTTGACGGTACAGATATTAAAGAGGCGCTCGGTACTCTGTTTATGCGTTCTGTCAAGAAAGAATTTTAATTGGGCAGGTACATAATATGAGTAATACTAAAGCTAAAAACAATTCAAAAAATTCAAAAAAATCTAAGCAGACTGCAAAAACGGTTACTTCTGTCAAAAAGCAGAATACAGTCGAGTATGTTATTGTAAACATTCTTTGTCTGTTTGTATTCATAGCATTTGCATACATAGCAATTATGAGCTTTGTGCAGACAAGCGTGTTTGATTCGGCAAATTACGGCAGTGAAGTAATTTTGTATCAAACGGATAATATTGCACTTAACATTCTGTTCACTGCTCTGTTTACGGTTTTCATATTTAAAATGAAAAAGCACTATGACTTTTTCGCAAAGGTAAATCTGAAATATATGCAAATCTGTCTTGCGGCTTTTGTTATGATTGTGGGACTTGTGTGGATATTCTCAGTAACCTCTGTTCCTGCAGCTGACAGCTACAACATCTATGAAACAGCGTCACAGGCGGCAAAGGGCAACTATTTGTCATTTCAAAACAACAGCGGTTTTTACAACAGCGACTTTTACAGCGGATATGCCTACTACAACTTTTATCCGTTTCAGCTTGGCTTTGTGTTTATAAGTGAAATTTTTTACAGAATTTTCGGCACAGAAAGCACAATGTCCATTCAGGTGTTCAATGTAATGTGTACGGCGGCGGCTTATCTGGGAATTGTAAACATTACAAAACTGCTTTTCAAAAAGCGTTCGATTGAATTTATTTCAATCCTTTTGCTTGCCGGATGCTTCCAGCCTGTTCTCTTCTGTACCTTCGTTTATGGTAATATTATAGGTATGTGTTTTGCAATTTGGGCATCATACTTCCTCATCAAGTATTTTCAGACAAACAAATATTTATTGCTCATTCCATGTGCCGTGCTTCTTGTTGTTTCAACGCTTGCAAAGTACAACAACCTGATTTATCTTGTTGCGTTTGTTATTATGCTGATTATTCACACAATTAAGGCTAAAAAGTGGCAGAGCATTGCGTTTGCACTTGCAATCTGCATTGCTGTTGTCGGAACAAGCAACCTTGTTATTATGAGCTACGAGAACCGTTCGGGCGTTAAGCTTTCAAGCGGTGTTACACAGGTTATGTATCTTGATATGGGTATCAACGACTCCTATATGGCCCCCGGTTGGTACAACGGTATTGCACTTGACGATTACAGAAATGCGGGGCTTGATGCCAAAGCAGGAAATGCACAGGCTTGGAGCAATATCAAATCAAGAATGAATTATTTCGGCAAGAACAGTAATTATATGATTGACTTCTTCTCGAAGAAAATCACCAGCCAATGGAACGAAACAACCTACGAAAGCATCTGGGTAAGCAAGGTTAAAAATCATACAAACGAGCTTAATTGGATCGGCAAAGGAATGTACGACGGCAGTATCGGACAGTTCTTTGAACTGTATTTTAACTTATATATGCAAATTCTTTTCATAGCATTTGCGGTGGGAATTTACTTCCTGTTCCTCAACAAAAAGACAAACATCGAAACAGTACTGCTTCCCCTTGTTCTGTTGGGTGCATTCGGTTATCATCTGCTGTTTGAGGGCAAATCACAATATGTGCTTACTTACATAATTCTTATGATTCCTACAGCGTCGTTCGCATTTGAGTGTATTCTCAACGGCAAATATACAAAAATCAAAGAATTTGTCGGAAAGCTTAAAGAAATTCCCGAAAAGAAAGAAAACGAAAAAGCCTGATAAAATGATTGAAGCGGACAGTTAATTATGTCCGCTTTTTCTTTACTCTTTTTTGACAAATGCAATACCCGTGCTGCCCTCTCCTATATGACTGCCGACAACACAACCAACGCTGACGATACCGCCCTCATCAAATACAACTCCTTTTGAAATTATCAGCTTTGAAAAATACAATGCAAGGTTTCTTGAATTGGTGTGCATTATATAAAGCGGATAATTTGAGTCTATTTCGTATTTTTTCAATGACATCAGCATATGATTCATACCGTGGCGCATTCCGATTGTCTTAGCCTCAAAAGCTACACTGCCCGACTCGGCAATACTGATTACAGGCTTTATTCTCCCTGTTGAGCCGAGTAATGCGGCGGCATTTGTATGTCTGCCGCCGCCATACAGATACTTCATATCATCTATGCAGGCATAAACTATAATTCTTTTTCTGAATTTTAAAAGAGAATCCGCAATTTCTTCAGCCGTAAACCCATTGTCACGAAGCCGCAGAGCTTCTTTCACAACAAGTTTTTGTCCGGCTGAGGCAGATTTGCTGTCAACAACATAACAATTTTCATATCCGAGCAAATCTCTTGCAAGAACTGCACTCTGATATGAACCGCTTAATGCAGAGGAAACAGTTATAATAACAACCGAGTCACCGTTATCTCTCGCCTTTTTTAAGACACATTCGTAAACATACGGTGACGGTTGAGAGGTTTTCGGCAAAGTTTTCGACAGCCTTGCAAGCCTGTAAAAGCGTTCCTTTGAATGAAGAAAATCATCCTTATATTCCTTTCCGTCAATAAACACAGCCAGAGGTACCGTTGAAATGCCGAGTCTTTCGCTTTCGGAATGTTCAAAATCAGCGGCTGAATCGGTAATAATTCTGATCATATATAGGTATCACCTCAAAATAATATCTTGTAATATTATTTTCAAATTTACCTTAATTATGCAAAAAAACCGACAGCAAAAACTGTCGGGAGGTTGATTTGCATATTCAATTTCCGAAATTATTTATCCCAATACCGTCAAAACCCATTTCATCCAAAAGGGACTTGTACAAATTTACATCTTCATCCGTGTATGACATACGGTTTTTGATACCCGATTTAAAATTGATATCTCTGTCTACAAAAAGCCTTTTTCCCCACATATGACACCATGAAATCGGTAAAAGGAACGGTGTTTTTTTTACATATGGATACTTATACTGCATTTCGGATTTTGGTGGAAATATAGAGGACACAAGATATGAGAACTTTGATTTGTTATTCTCGGTAATTGTCTTGTGGGAATTTATCATCGTGCCGACATCTACCCTGCCGAGTGTACCGCTGAGCAGAATATATTCTTCGATATCATCAAATTTAAGTTCAGCCTGTGGCTTTGCAAACCAGTTGAACGCAATCTCACGAACACGCTTTTCATACTTTGCAATACCGATTTTTTCAAGCATCACATTAAGATAGTCATAATCAAGCTCAGATTGATGATTTTTCAAGAAAACATAGCTGTCAAGCACCATTCTTGCTCCCATTCCGCCGATTCTGAAATGATTCGAGTTATGAACAAGCATATAGATATAAAAGTCCTCATGGCTCATTTCATATGAATAGCTGTAGCCGTCACGCTTTATTGAACGGTCAAGCTGATTAACAAGCAACGGATAGGATTTCTCGTTTTCATGGACAAGAGTTGCATGCATTTCAATGTTCATCATCGGTTTTTTTTCAAAATGATACTGGTTGTCATCTTCATTCAGAAAAGTGTATCCGAGTTCGGAAAAAACTTTTTTAACCAAATCAATCTGCTTTCTGTCAAACAGAATATCAACATCCGACACGGAACGAAAATCGGAACGGGGATACTCTCTTTTCATAAAATATCCCTTTAAAGGAATGTTCTTGATTTTGTTTTTATCAAAAGCCTTCAGAATCTTTTCGGTTTCATATGAGAGATTTCCGTCAATCAGCATTTCAGCCGATAACTCCTGCTTGAATTTTGCATATACTTCGGGGGAAACATATTTTTTGTCAAGCGTCAAAACCGCATTGGCAACAAGAGCTTCCACACTGCAATACTTTGCAAGCATCTTTATCGACTGCCATTTTATTCCCTCATAGGGAATCAGAGGTGCTGTGCCGTTTACAGACGAAGAAACAAGTTCAAGCAGATATTTAAATTCAATTTTTTCATTATCGTTAAGATGTTTCTTCATTTTTATTTCCTTTTTTCGGTTTTAATTTACCAAATGTATTTTTGGTTCTTACAACAATTGAAACTATAACCCGTCTTATGGGCTTTGAATAGAACATAAATTCAAGATAGGCTCTGTACTTCAGCGAATTAACTTTATAAGGCTTGCCTTTTCTGTAAAAAGCCGTTACGACCCCTACTATGTCTTCATCGGTAATACCCTTTTCAACCTCAAACTGATTATCGCCGCACATCGTGTAACTGCCGTCACCGCCAAAGTTTACAACTCTGTGAAGCACATATGAGCCGTCTTTTCTCCTGTATAAGGGCAAATCAAAAAGATGGAGCCTTCCCTTCGGTTTTGATAAAACTACCGTGTCGTCACCGTCACGGAGCATCGGAAGCATACTTGTCCCCCTTGGATTGAATGTGACCGTGCCGCCCGCGTCAAGCTTTTCGGCAATAATCTGCATCACATCATCAAGATTTACATCTTTATTCAAGGACATCAGCCTCTTCCAGCTTTTTGATAAAGGAATCAATATCGGCACTCGCCTTTTCTTCGCTCACTTCATACTCATCAAGCATTGCTTTGAGCAAATCAGCCTTTTCGCAATCGCTTTGGAGCTTTTCAAAAAGGAATGCACCTGTTTCGTTAAGGTTAATAATTCCGTTAAAATCAAGCGTCAGCTTATTTACGGGAACTACAACATACGAATCTGCAACCTTTCGCAGAACAAAATCTTCTTTTATCTTCATAAAATCACCTGTTTTCCGTGTGAATTTTTTATCCGTATTTAAATTAATTATAATATACCTTTCGACAAAAAGCAAGAAAAAGGATTTGAGCATAAAATTACCGCAGACCTTTTGAGTCTGCGGTAAAATTTATCTATAATATTATAAGCTTACGGGATTAGTACATTCCGCCCATATCAGGTGCTGCGGGAGCTGCCGGAGCTGCAGGCTCTTTGATGTCTGTAACAAGTGATTCTGTTGTAAGAACCATTGCTGCAACAGAGCTTGCGTTCTGAAGAGCTGAACGCGTAACCTTTGTCGGGTCAACGATACCTGCCGAAACCATATCTGTGTATTCCTCTGTAAGAGCGTTGAAGCCATAGCCAACCTTGTTAGCCTTCTTAATATTCTCGCAGATTACGCTGCCCTCAAGACCTGCGTTAGCAACAATCTGACGGAGCGGTTCTTCAAGTGCTTTAAGCACAATCTTAGCACCTGTCTTAGCGTCACCCTCGAGAGTGTCAACGAACTCAGCAACAGCCGGAATAGCGTTCATGCAAGCGATACCGCCGCCTGCTACGATACCCTCTTCAACAGCAGCCTTTGTAGCGGCAAGAGCATCCTCAATACGGAGCTTCTTTTCTTTCATTTCAACTTCTGTTGCGGCACCAACCTTGATAACTGCAACACCGCCTGCGAGCTTTGCAAGACGCTCCTGAAGTTTTTCACGGTCAAAGTCAGATGTTGTTGTTTCAATCTGCTGTCTGATCTGAGCAACTCTGCCCTTGATAGCTTCTTTATCGCCTGCACCGTCAACAATGATTGTGTTTTCCTTTTCAATCTTAACCTGACGGGCAGTACCGAGCTGGTCAACTGTTGTATCCTTGAGTTCAAGACCGAGGTCGGATGTGATTACAGTACCGCCTGTGAGCGTTGCAATATCCTGAAGCATTTCTTTTCTTCTGTCGCCAAAGCCCGGAGCCTTTACTGCAACACAAGTGAATGTGCCTCTGAGTTTGTTAAGTACGAGAGTTGTAAGAGCCTCGCCCTCAACATCTTCAGCAATGATAAGGAGCTTCTTACCCATCTGAACAATCTGCTCAAGAAGTGGGAGAATTTCCTGTGTAGTAGAAATCTTCTTATCTGTGATAAGGATAAGCGGATTGTCAAGCTCTGCAACCATCTTATCTGTATCTGTTACCATATAAGGAGCGATGTAACCTCTGTCGAACATCATACCCTCAACAACCTCACTGTATGTTTCGGCTGTCTTTGACTCCTCAACTGTGATAACACCGTCTGTTGTAACCTTTTCCATAGCCTCTGCAATGAGCTTACCGATAAATTCATCCTGTGATGAAACTGTGGCAACTCTTGCGATATCGTCTGTACCCGATACCTGCTTGCTGTTCTTCTTTACAGCCTCAACTGCAACATTAACGGCATCTGCAATACCCTTTTTGAGTACCATAGGGTTAGCGCCTGCAGTTACATTCTTCATTCCCTCTCTGATAAGAGCCTGAGCAAGGAGTGTAGCTGTTGTAGTGCCGTCACCTGCGATATCGTTAGTCTTGATAGAAACTTCCTTAACAAGCTGAGCACCCATATTCTCAAAAGGATCTTCAAGCTCAATTTCCTTTGCAATTGTTACACCGTCATTTGTGATGAGCGGAGCACCGAACTTTTTGTCAAGAACAACATTTCTGCCCTTAGGACCGAGTGTGATTTTTACGGTATCTGCGAGCTGGTCGATACCTTTCATTAAAGCCTTTCTTGCCTCTTCGCCGTATGCGATTTGTTTAGCCATTGTAAATTACCTCCGTATATTTAACAGTTAATTATTCAAGAGTTGCGAGTATGTCTGACTGGTTCACGATTGTGTACTCTTCGCCGTCAATCTTTACCTGTGTGCCTGCATATTTGCTTGCGATTACCTTATCGCCAACGCTGACATACATTTTTACTTCCTTGCCGTCAACGACACCGCCGGGGCCAACAGCAACAACGGATGCGAACTGTGGCTTTTCCTGAGCAGCAGATGAAAGAATGATGCCGCTCTTTGTTTTTTCCTCAGCTTCTTCAACTTTTAAAACGACTCTGTCGAGTAATGGTTTGATTGTCATAAATACAGCCTCCTGTAAAAATTTAATAATTGCATTTTAATTGGTTAGCACTCTTGTTTCCTGAGTGCTAATTATATTTTATACCATTTTCAAAAAATGTCAAGAGAAATTTGACTATTTTTGACCTTTATTTTGTGACAGTTTTCTGAAAATTTTTATAATGTGATTTTTATCGGGTATATTACGATATTTAATAATAATTCTCGTTTTATCAAAAAAATAAGACGAACCGAAAAAGTCCGTCTTAAAAGCTATGTTGTTTAGTTAATCAGTTTGATGATTGCGTATTTGTCTGTTCTTTGCCTTTGCTGACAATGAGAATAACAGTTGAACCGTATTCAAGAGTATCACCCTCAACATGTTCCTTATAGCGAATAACTCTGCCCTCGGCAACCTTGTCACTGTACTCATACTCTGCAGTTGCAAGAAGTCCCTGAGCGGCAATGTCCGACGCTACGGAATCAAGCTTTTCACCCTCAACCTTTGGGAGAGTTCTCATCTGTGAACCCTTGCTTACGCAGATACTTACTACAACCGAATCTTCCTGCGTAATTTTTGAGCCTGCGGCAGGTGACTGCGACATAATCTTGCCCTCTGCATAGTCATCGCTGTATTCGTCGTTAAGCGTTCTGTAAATTGTGATATTACTGTTGCCTTCGGCACTCTTTACGGCATCTTCATATGTCATTCCCACATAGTTCGGAATTGTTGCACCTGTCCACTCGGTACTCTGAGTAGAGCTTACGCTTGCATCGGTATTGTTAGCAAACATTCCGGCAAGAGGGTTCTGCATCAGCCAAAATACGCCTGCGATACCGAGAACAAGAACTGTTACAGCGGCAGCAATAATAATTATTGATGCGTGCGACATACCGTTAGAGGTTTTGCGCTTACGCTCGTTCTTTGAGAGATTCATACTTGCGGTTCTTGAGATTTCATCCTGAATTGCCTTTGCTGTATGGGCAACGGAAAGCTGAGAACGAAGCTCGTCAAAATCTGTGATACGGTTTTCTCTTTCAACCTGCAAGCCGTTTGCAAGAGCCGAAACAACATGCGGCGGGAGCCGCTTTACGGTTGTTGTGCTCATAAGAAGTCTGCTGTCCTTACGGCGCTCAACGGCACTCTTTGGCATATGACCTGTAAGCGCATAGAAAAGCGTTGCACAAAAGCCGTAAATATCGGTAATATCGTCAAGCGGAAAATTGTCATCGTACTGTTCGGGAGCAGCACTTCCCGAGAAAAGCTGTGATTTAAGAGGCGTACCTCTTTTGCGTTCATTTTCAGATGCAAATCCGGAAATCTTAACCTTACCCGTTGCCGTTATATACATATTTTTAGGCGCAATTGCATAGTGACCGATGCCTCTCTTATGAAGAGCTTCAAGAGCGGAAATTACAGGCATAAAAAGCGGTCGTGCAATATCCCACTCAAGATGACCGTTACTGCGTTCAACATACTCTTCAAAAGGAATGAGATCCTCGTTTTCCTCAACAACATAAACCGTGTTGTTCTCTTCAAAAATGTTGTGAACATTCATAAGAGCAGACAATTCACGAAGCTCGGAAAGAATTTTATAATAGTTGAGAAAATCATCTTTGAGCTTATTATAAACCAGACGATTTTCATAGTTAATTTTAACCTCTGCAGTTCCCTCGTCACGGGAAAAAAGTCCGATGGGAAGAAATTCACAGATGATTACGATGTCACCTGTCTGTTTGTCGTGGCTAATATAGCGCGTGCTTTCACCATTGGTATCAATTCCTGCACCGACAATATAGCGGTTTTGAAGAATAGTTCCGTATGGTAAAAAAGGAGCCTGCTGTTTTTCTGTTGTATCAAATCCGCAGGACGGGCAAATCTTATTGTCACCTATTTCCTGCATGCATCCCATACACAATGACATATTATTACTCAACTCCAAATAAGTTTCAATTTCAAATTTTGTCTAAAAAGAATTATACCATAAAAACATATTTCTTTTCAAGTCTTCAAAGTGTTAATATAATTACAATTTTGTTATTGCAAATCCGAAAAATAATAATTCTTTGCAAATATTGTTATGACATAAATTGGTGGAGATAACGGGGCTCGAACCCGTGACCTTCTGACTGCCAGTCAGACACTCTCCCAGCTGAGCTATACCCCCATATAATGTTGACATTACACACGGTATGTACAAGATACATTTTAATGCAATATCAAATAACAAAATCAACATTCTTTCAAATTGATTATAAGTATTGCATTTCCGTCATATATATCAATTGTTGCCATATCAGAAGTAAATATATTGGAAACACCCAAAGTAACGCTGCTCGAAACACAGTATTTTTCAAGAGGATACTTTGTTCCCGAATAGCTTACGCAGACACTCGGACATCCGAAAGGGAAAAGCGAAAATGTTTTGCCTTTAAAGTTTTTATATTCATAATGACCTACGGGAAGAAATTCTATTTTCTCTTTTTCAGAAAGGAGAACGCCCTTACTTCCGTGTTCGTGAATATACGAAAGAACTGCCACATTTGCAAAGCTATGGTCAAAGCGACCGCCCAATGCGCCGAGAATCACTATCGTATCAAAATTCTTTTCAAGCGCCAAGCCGACAGAATGCATAGTGTCGGTGTCATCCTTTTCGGGAATAAGACGAACAGTTTTGGTATTGGGAAACAAGACATTTGGCTCTGAATCAAAATCGCCCACAACAAGATTTGGAGTAATCCCTGCCTGTTTTGCAAAATCGCAGCCCCTGTCGGCACATATCACATAATCATCAGGTTTTATGACCTCGGACAAAAAATCCGAATTTGTGTCAGGCGAGCCTGAAATAATCACACAACGCATAATTACTCCTTTATCTGCCATAATTTGATATCTTTAACCTCGTTGTACATCTGGGTATAACTGCGGTGACGGGTTTCTTCAATTTCACCGTCAGAAAGTGCTTCAAGTATTCTGCAACCCTTTTCGCAGGTGTGAGAACATGAAGTAAACATACACTCACCGATGTATTTTTCAAACTCAGGAAAGCAATACTGCAGCTGAGTTTTGTCAATCATTTCGTATCTTTGAAGGTCGACCGTTGAAAATCCGGGTGTATCGGCTACAAAACAGCCGTCAAGCTCAAACAGCTCAACAACTCTTGTTGTGTGTCTGCCTCTGCCAAGCTTTTTACTTGTCTGTCCTGTTTCGAGTGAAAGCGATGGAAACAGCCTGTTGAGCAAAGTAGACTTGCCCACACCGCTGTTGCCGATAAATGCCGAAACCTTACCGTGAAGATAGCTTTTAAGCTCTTCCGTTTGAGAAGAAGAATCATCGGAACAAAGAAAAACACGAAAACCTGCGTGTCTGTAAATATCGGCAATCCGGTCACCGTTTTCAAGGTCGTTTTTTGTAACGACAATCACGGGTTCCATATTGTTATTTACTGCCGCCGCAGTCATTTTGTCTATAACAGTAAAATTCGGCAGCGGCTCAACAGTTGAACACACAAGAACGAGAATATCAAGGTTTGCAAGGGCAGGTCTGCGGAGCTTGTTTTTGCGTGGGAGAATTTCTTCTATCGCACAAAAACCGTCATTCGGAACGGAAATCTTCACCTTATCGCCTGCCATGGGAGAGTTTCCGTTTTTGCGAAAACTCCCCCTTGCCTTACATTCGTAATCTGCGTCATCGGCACGAACATAATAGAACCCGCCGATTGACTTCATTAAAATTCCGCTTTTAGTATCCATACTTCACCCGATTATAATTCAGGATCATCCGTAACCGGCTGAACGGTTGTGTCAGGCTCAACATACGGATCTGTGTAATACTGTGTCGTCGGTTCTGTTTCAGGCGGAGCGGTTGTCGGAACAACATAATCATGTGACGCAGTTGTTGTAACCGTTGTCGTTGCAAAATCTACAGAATACTCTCTGTAAGCCTGACCGTCAAGCTGAATTACCACACTTGAGGTGCCTGAACCCTTAAGCTCAAGAGTATAGGTCTTATTATACTTTGGCACAAGCGTTTTTGAATTTTGCGAATCAACAGCACCGTCAACAATTACCGTCATATCAACCGAATCCTCAACATCCGACGGCAGATCGACAAAGATGTTCACCGTGTTTATATCGCCAAGACCTGAGCTTACCGTAAGCGTTATAACAGAGCCTGCGTCAACCTTGCCGTACTGGAGAGGTGTCATACCGAGAACTGTATCCTTTGGTTCTTTACTGTCATCATCGGTTACAGTTTCAACCGTAAGTCCAAGATCAACAAGTGTCTTTTTGGCTTCTGAAAGTGTAAGTCCGTCTACCGAAGGAAGTGTAACCTTATCTGTTCTCTTACCGCCGGCTACATACACATAAACGGTAGAACCGATTGTAGTCTTAACTCCTGCCTTTGGGAAGCTTTCAATCGTGTAGCCCTTGGGAGTTTTGGTGTTTTCAACATATATAATTTCCGGAATCAGATTTTTATCCTTAAGAGCCTGAGTCGCTTCACTTTCGCTGTAGTTTGTTATGAAAGGAACAGAAACCTCTGTATCCTTACCGTTTACAGTGACCGTGATAGTCGAGCCGGACTTTACTTTCATGGAACCGCCTTTTGGCTCCTGATCGAGAATAACACCCATTTCTTTGGATTCATCGTATTCGCTTTTTACCTCGAACTGGAAATCATTCGGATTATTTTCTTTTACAGAAACAAAGGCTTTGCCGACATAGTCCGGAACTTCAACATCCTTTGCCTGAGAGGTTGAACAGCCTCTCAGCATTGCAAGTGCAAAGAAAATTGCGCAAACCGCTACAGCGGCAATTACAATGCCTTTAATTGCGTAGTATGACGGCTTGTGTTCCTTAACAAAATCCTCGTCAGCAAACTTATCTTCCTTAACAACAACATTATCTTCCGGCATATCAACAACCTTTGTTGCATCACCTGCAACCTTTTTGTCTACACCGCTGTCACGCAATGAATGAACAAACTTTGTAGGCTGGTCATCAACGAATGATTTATTACCGTAGTCAAACACAATTGAGGGATTAAGTCTGAATCTTTCAATATCTGAAAGCATCTCGGCGGCAGAGGTGTAACGATTTGACGGAAGCTTTTCCATGGCCTTCATTGTAATCTGTTCAAGACCGATTGGAATACCCGGGTTAATCTCACGGGGACGCTTTGGTGTTGACTGCAACTGCATAAGTGCAATTGTTACGGCACTGTCGCCATCAAACGGAAGCTTGCCTGTGAGCATCTCATAGAGCATTACACCGACAGAATAAATATCCGTCTTGCCGTCTGTTGCATTTCCTCTTGCCTGTTCGGGTGCAATGTAATGAACAGAACCGATTGCCTGCTCGGTCATTGTGCGTGTTGATTTATCTGAAAATCTCGCAATGCCAAAGTCCGTAACCTTGATTGTACCGTCCTGCAAAAGCATAATATTCTGCGGCTTGATGTCACGGTGCACAATTCCGCACTCATGAGCATGCTGCAAAGCCTTTAAAATCTGTGTTGTAAGGTGAATTACATCCTTCCACTCAATTATGCCCTGCTGATCAATATATTCCTTGAGTGTAATGCCGTCGATGTATTCCATTACAATATACTGAATCATATCGCCAAAGCTTACATCATACACCTTTACAATATTCGGATGTGAAAGCATCGCAATGGCCTTTGATTCGTTTTTAAAGCGGCGGATAAACTCCTCGTTATTAAGATATTCGTCCTTAAGAATCTTTACGGCAACTTCACGGTCATCTACAGTATCGGTACAACGGTAAACATTTGCCATACCGCCGACACCGATAAGCTCATGGATTTCATATCTTCCGTCAAGTCTTTTGCCCAAATATTTATCCAAAACAGTCAACTCCTATCCTTAGTAAATCACGGTAACTGTAATGTTATCAGAACCGCCACCGTCTTTGGCCTTGTCAACAAGCTTTGTGATAAGACCCTCACCACGGTTTTCATGACATATTTTTACCATATCTCCTGTTGTGACGCAATTGGAAAGTCCGTCGGTACAAATGAGAAGGACATCACCGTAAATAAAGTTGGCTTCAATATAGTCAAGACGCACCGACGGCTTGATGCCGAGCGCTCTTGTTATAAAGTTCTTGTTAGGATGATTTTGTGCCTGCTCATATGTAAGCTCGCCTCTGCGAACCATTTCCTGAACAACGGAATGATCCTCTGTAAGCTGTTTGATTTTGCCGCCTCTGATTGCGTATGTGCGGCTGTCACCGACATGAACAACATGAACGGTCGTATCCTTTACAAAGACAAATTCGCAGGTTGTTCCCATACCCGTGAGCTCCGGGTCTTTCATTGACATTTCAAAAACCTTCATATTGGCATTGACAACAATTTCTGCCATAAGCTCGCCAATCTGCTCTTTGGTCATATCGTCTTTGTACAAATCGGTAATTTTGGTGCTGATATACTCAACGGCTGTTGCACTGGCAATATTACCACCGTTTGCACCGCCCATTCCGTCGCACACAACTGCCCAGACACAGCTGGGAGAAATAACTCCGAAGCGACAGTCATCCTGATTCTGATTACGAACAAGTCCTATATCACTTTTGCTGAATACTTCCAAGTTATTTACCTCCTTCTTCAATATGCTTTCTTTTGAGCTGACCGCACGATGCGTTTATGTCGCTTCCGAGTGTTCTGCGCACGGTTGCTCCGATATTTTTGGCAGCAAGAATCTTTATGAATGCCTGCTGTCTTTTAATATTGCTTTTTAAGTAGCCTGTTCCCTCAACAGTGTTGACGGGAATCAAATTAACATGGCTTTGTGTACCCTCAAGTCGTTTTGCAAGCTCTCTTGCGTTTTCATCACTGTCATTAACTCCGCTTATCATAGAGTATTCAAATGTAACTCGGCGGCCCGTTGTTTTGAAATAATCCGAACAAGCCTTTAATAATTCTTCAATAGAATATTTTCTTGCAATGGGCATTGTTCGCTGTCTTATCTCATCATTCGGGGCGTGCAGCGAAACCGAAAGCGTTATTCCGAGATGAAGTTTTGCAAGTTCATAAATTTTTGGAACTATACCGCAGGTTGAGAGCGTTATATGCCGCATTCCTATGTTAAGACCGTTGTCGGACGAAACCAGTCGAAGAAATTTTACAACATTGTCAAAATTATCAAGCGGCTCACCCATTCCCATAAGAACAATGTTAGAAATTCTTATGTTAAGATCACGCTGTGCCGTTTCAATCTGTCCGAGCATTTCTGACGGTGCAAGGCTTCGTGAAAAACCGCTTTTGCCTGTTGCACAAAATGTGCAGCCCATTTTGCACCCAACCTGTGTTGAGATACAAATTGAATATCCGTGCTTGTAACTCATTACAACAGACTCTACGCATTCGCCGTCATTAAACGAAAAAAGGTACTTGACTGTTTTATCATACCTTGAAACAAGTTTTTTTTCAATATTTGCAACAGAAATGTAACAACTTGATTTTAAAAAAGTCTTTAAATCAGCGGAAATGTTACGCATATCGTCAAAATCGGTCACATTTTTGTACAACCAATCATAAATCTGCTTTGCTCTGAACTTTGGAAACCCGTTTTCTGTAACAAAATCAGTCAGCTCATCAAGCGTCATTGACTTGATATCCGTTAAATTATTCAATTTGACGCCTTCTTTCCGAATAAGCTGATGTAAAATCCGTCTGTTCCGCAGGTGTGCGGCATAAGTGTTATTTCGTATGGTTCTTCATCAAATGCACGGGTAATTCCGTTTGGAAGTTTTAACGGTACTCCGTAAAAATCGGGATGTTCCTTAAGAAAACGCTTTGTGTTTTTATTGTTTTCTTCAGGATTCAATGTACAGGTAGAATAGATAAGCTTACCGCCTACTGCAAGATTTTTCGCACTTGCACAGAGAATCCCGTACTGCAAATCGGGCAAATCGTTGGATATAAGGTCGTCCTTGTATCTGATTTCAGGCTTTCTTGACATAATTCCAAGACCGCTGCAAGGAACATCGCAGAGGATTCTGTCCGCCACAGGAAGTGCCGTGTCATTTGTTGACGCGTTGCGCAGAAGCGTTGAAATGCAAGTGATGCCGAGTCTTTTAGCACCTGCTGAAATCAGTTTCAGTTTATGGTCGAACATATCACAGGAGAAAATTCTGCCGCGGTTGTTCATATACTGAGCCGCCGAAAACGACTTTCCGCCCGGTGCGGAACATACATCAAGCATAATATTGCGAGGCTTTGCGTCAAGAAAATTCACACAAAGCTGGCTTGACGCATCCTGAATATGAAAAAGTCCGGACTTGTACGCTCTGAGTCTTTCGACCGAGCCTGTATTTTCAAGATAGAGTGCGTTGTCGATAAACGGGATTTTTTCCGCAACAACGCCCTCATCGGATAATTTCTTAATTAATGTGTCTGCATCTGTTCTGAGGGTATTAACACGACAACAGATTTTGGCTCTGCCGTTAAGAGATGCCAAAAGCTGTTCGGCATTATTTTCTCCGTAAGAATTAACCCACAATTTAACGATACTTTCGGGAACGGAATATTTTACCGAAAGATATCGAACCCTGTCCTTTTCATCGGGTAATGTATATTTAACCTCTGCCCTTGTGATATTGCGAAGAATTCCGTTTATGAAACCCGAAGACTTTTGAAGCTTGTGCTTTTTGGCAAGATTAACGCTTTCGTTGACTGCCGCACTGTCGGGAACTTTGTCCATAAACAAAAGCTGAAGTATTCCAAGGCGGAGAATATTTTTCGTTTTTGTTTCAATTTTCCTTAACGGAATTTTAGAATAAGCTCTGATAATATAATCAAGCGTGATTCTTCTTTCCAGAACACCGTAAACGAGTGCTGAAACAAAAGAGCTGTCAACACTCGAAAGACGGTTTTCCTTTATGGCATTATTCAAAGCAATATTTGAATATGCTCCCTCATTTTCAATTTTAAGCAACACATTCAGTGCAATATTGCGTGTATTTGCCATTTTAATCTCCAAAATAAAATTATCTTCTGCGGTTGTTCGCAATTACAATCAATCTTAAAAGCTGCATAATTGCAGTAAGTGCCGCTGCAACATATGTCATTGCGGCTGCCTGAAGCACTCTCTTTGCGCCTGTGTATTCTTCACCGTAAAGAAGATCGCCGTTTCTGATTGTTTCAAGCGCTCTTTTTGATGCATTAAACTCTACGGGAAGTGTTGCGATTGTAAAGAGTACGGAAAGTGCAAACAGGATTATACCTATATAAAGAAATACAAAACCTACTCTCTGTGTAAAACAAAAACCGATTATAATAAAAATCCAACTGAGGCTTGAACCGAGTCTTGCAACAGGAAGAATAAACGAACGGATTCTGTTAGGCAGATAATTTTCTGCGTGCTGAACTGCATGACCTGCCTCATGACAGGCAACGCCTACAGCCGCAACGGAGGTGCTGTTAAAAACCGTGTCGGAAAGTCTGATTACATTTGTTCTCGGGTCAAAATGGTCTGTCATACTGCCTGCAACATGCTCAATTCTGACGCCTGTTACACCGTGCTGACGAAGAACATATTCAGCCGCCTGAGCGCCTGTCATATTTCTTGAATTTCTTATCTGTGAATATTTTGAAAAAGTTGTTTTAACTTTGACCTGACAAATCAATGTTATTATGATACAAGGAACAATAAACACAAGATAGGTCATATCAAATCCGTAAAAGAAGCCCATAAATCAAACACCTTTCTGTCTGCATATTGCAGACGGGAATTTTTAACCGATTACATCGCCGACAGAAAGCCTGTGGCCGGCAAGAAATGCCTCGGCGGTCATTTTCTTTTTGCCCTCAGGCTGAATTTCACAAAGCTCAACCGACTTTTCACCGCAGGCAACAATCAGCGGTTTTGTGCTGATTACAGTTCCCGCTTTTCCGCTCTTTTCACAGAGCAAAGAAGAATGAACCTTTATCTTTTTACCGTTAATTTCGGTTGTGGCAATCGGCCACGGATTAAGTCCTCTGATTTTATTATGCACCTCAAATGCCGGTTTTGTAAAATCAATCGGACAAAGCGATTTGTCAATTTTTGAAGTGTGAGTTGCAAGGCTTTCGTCCTGCTTAATCGGAGTGATTTCGCCCTTTTCAAGAGCAGAAAGTGTGTCAAGAATAAGCTCTCCGCCCATAAGAGAAAGACGGTCAAAAAGCTCTCCCGAGGTTTCATTCACACCGATTTCCGTTTTAACGACCTTCAGAATGTCACCTGTGTCAAGTCCGACATCCATTTGCATAGCCGTTACACCGGTTTCCCTGTCACCGTTCAATACGCTCTGCTGAATAGGAGATGCGCCTCTGTATTTAGGCAAAAGCGAGCCGTGAAGATTGATGCAGCCGTACTTTGCAGAGTCAAGAACCGACTTGGGAAGAATTTTTCCGTAAGCCGCAACAACAATGACATCGGGATTATATTTATTGATAATTTCAAGAGGTTTGCCGTCCTTAAAGGTTTCGGGCTGATACACGGGAATGTTCAGCTTTTCTGCGCACACCTTGACATCGGGAGGAGTCATTATCATCTTTCTTCCCCTCGGCTTGTCGGGTTGTGTAAACACGGCGCAAACCTCATGTTCCGAATTTGCAAGAGCCTTGAGTGCAGGTACGGCAAAATCGGGAGTACCCATATAAATTATTTTCATATCTTCACCTGTTTATCAGCTATTCATTTCTTCAATTTCGGCAGGAGTCAGCATTCTTGTTGCAACCTGAGTAAAGAGGATTCCCTCAAGATGGTCGAGTTCGTGACAAAAAGCCTTTGCAAGCAAATCCTTGCCATCAATAACAAATTCGTCACCGTGTCTGTCCTGAGCCTTAACCTTTACATAATCGGGCCTTACTGTGTACCCCCACTTGCCGGGGATTGAAAGACAGCCTTCAAGAGTTTCCTGCTTGCCGCTGTAAGCGATAATTTTCGGATTTACAAGTTCAATCGGACCTTCGCCGACATCAATAACTACAACTCTTCTTAAAATTCCGACCTGAGGAGCGGCAAGTCCCACTCCCTCAGCCTTGTGCAAGGTTTCGATCATATCGTCAATAAGTTCCGCAAGGCGGTCATCAAACTTTACGACAGGTCTGCATTTTTTGGTGAGAACGCTGTCGCCCTCTTTTACAATTTGTCTTAAAGCCATAAATTATATTCCTTTCACTAACAGGTCAGAGCGTTCATATCCGCATATGTGCTGACCCTTCCAAATTCCTTGTTCTTTGCAAATTCTATCATAACCGCTGAGAGAAGTGTTCTGAAATCACGGTTATTCTTACATTTTATTATAAGTTTATATCTGAATTTATTGCTCACCTTAACAACGCTTGCAGGTGACGGACCGAGTATTCTCAAAGGAATGGCAGGATATTCGCTTTTTGCGTGACTGACAAAGCATTGCAAAAAGCTGTTGGCGGCTTTCATTGTAAGCTGCTGTTTTTCCCCCGAAAAGCCGATTACGCAAATATCTGCAAAAGGCGGATAAAGCATTGCTTTTCTGACCTGAATTTCGGTGTTATAAAAGGCAAGATAATCCTGCCTTGCCGCCATAGAGATTATAAGGTTGTCGGGAGTGTAGGACTGAATAACAGCCATACCCTTTGACGCCCCTCTGCCGCTTCTGCCGACTACCTGAGTTAAAAGAGAAAATGTTCTTTCGTAGCTTCTGTAATCATCGGCATACAGCATATAGTCAGTGTTGAGAACACCCACAAGCGTCACATTGGGAAAATTGAGTCCCTTTGCAACCATTTGTGTTCCCACAAGAATATCGTACTTACCGTCTGCAAATGCCGTTATCATCCTTTCATAGGATGATTTTGAAGATGTTGCGTCGGTATCCATACGCAAAATTCTTGCATCGGGAAAAAGCTCTGAAATTTCACTTTCAGCCTTTTGAGTGCCTGTTCCTCCAAATCTTAAAGATTTGCTGTGACAGGACGGACATTCATCCGTGTAAGGTGCGGAATATCCGCAGTAGTGACACATCAATCTGCGGTTTGCGCTGTGATATGTGAGCGATATTGAACAGTTGGGACACACAACAGGTTCGCCGCACATTCGGCAGGTTACAAATGTATTGTGCCCTCTTCTGTTTAAAAGCAGAATTGACTGCTTGTTATTTTCAAGATTATAGTGCAGATTTTCAAGCAGGGTTTCGGAAAATCCCGTTACATTGCCATTTTGCTGTTCAACATTCATGTCTGCGACAACAACCTTCGGCAAAACCGCATCGCCGTACCTCTCGGTGAGCGTGTTAAGCGAATATCTTCCGTTTTCTGCGTAGTAATATGATTCAACCGACGGGGTTGCCGAGCTTAGAACAAGCAAGGCATTATCGTAGCTGCATCTGAATTTTGCGATTTCTCTTGCATGATATCTGGGGGAGCTTTCCGACTTATAGCTGTACTCCTGCTCCTCATCCATGATGATAAGTCCGACTTTTTTAAACGGAGCAAACACGGCACTTCGTGTTCCTATAACGATTTTTGCAAGACCTTTTTTAACGCGTTTATATTCGTCAAGCCTTTCACCGAGTGAAAGTGCACTGTGAAATACGGCAATCTGCTCGCCGAAACGCTTTGAAAAGGTTGAAACAAACTGCGGTGTAAGCGAAATTTCAGGTACCATAACTATAATACCTTTGTTATCGTTTATTACACGCTCAATCAGTTTCATAAAAACGCTTGTTTTTCCCGAGCCTGTAACACCGAACAAAAGACTTGTGTGCGGTTTTGAATCGGCATATTCTGCATAGAGATTATCGCAGGCTGTCTGCTGTTGTTCTGACAATGCAACAGGGGCAAGGCTTTCATCCTTTGTTCTGTCCTCAATGCGGAACACTTCTTCGTCATAATAGTAGATAAGACCTTTTTTATAAAGTGCGTCCGTAACGCCTGTTGTGACACCCGTGAAGTAACAAACCTCTTTAACGGAAGTTCCGCCTGTCATTTTGATAAGGTCGAGAACGGCTTTCTGCTTTTCGGTAAGCTTGATATTGTCGCTGTCGGCAAGTTCGGTCGGAGCAGCCATTTTCATAACCGCATCCGAAACCCTTCTGAAAGCCTCATCGGATTTGTAAAGATAACCCGACTTTACCATATCTTCAAGAACAGCCGTGTTATCTAATCCGAAATCGTCAAGAAGCTTATCAGACTTTACGGCTTTTCTTTTTGAATGAAGGTAAGCAAAAATTCTTTGCTGTTCTTCGGAAAGTTCTTCTTCGTTTATGCCCTCACGAACACCGTAAAGCGTTGTGATTTTGTAATTTATGCCCGCAGGAAGCATTGTTTTTACCGCATCGTAATAGGTGCAGAAATAATGCTCTTTCATAAACTCGGCAAGCTCCAAAAGTTCTTTTGACAGGACAGGCTCGTCATCAAGAACGGAACAAACGCTTTTGAGCTTTTCAACCAGAATGTCATCACTCACGGGAGAAAGCTCAAAAATTATACCCTGTTTCTTTTTGTTGCCTCTGCCGAACGGAATGAGAACCCTTTTGCCGACCTGAACCAAATCGGTAAAAGCAGACGGTACAAGGTAGTCAAATAATTTGTCGAAAACATATGTTGTGTTTTCAACGGCAACTTTGACCGTTAAATCAGAGTTCATCTTCGTCAGGCTCAAGAATGTTGATTTCATGACCTTCGATTTCCTTGATTGCGATGAGAACAGGCTTATCCTCTGTTACAATCTGTTCCTCTTCAAAAGTCTGAGTAATTTCTCTTGCTCTTTTTGCAACACCTACAACAAGTGCGTACTTACTCTGCTTACCCTGTAATAATGAATCCACATCAACTTTATGCATAATAATTCTCCTCTTAAAATATTTTATGTTAATTTTCTTTGTATATTATTTAATGAGGTTTTCATCCTCTTTATGAAGAATATCGAGAACCTCATTTATTGCTGTTTCAAGGTCGCCGTTTACCACATTGTACTTATATCTGTCCTTGTAGCTGATTTCCTCGGCAGCCTGCGCAAGCCTTTTCCGAATAGTTTCTTCATCCTCTGTACCTCTTCTGCGAAGCCGTCTTTCAAGCGACTCCATTGAAGGCGGAAGAATGAAAATACTGAGAATGTCGGGATATTTGTCAAGAATCTGAAGTCCGCCCTTGACCTCAATCTCAAGCAGAACATCATAACCCTGATTGAGCATATCTTCAACTTGCTTTTTAGGTGTGCCGTAGAGATTACCGCAAAACTCTGCGTGTTCAAGATAGCCGTCTTTTTTCAAAACATCGTTGAACTGTTCTCTTGTCAAAAAGTTATAATGAACCCCGTCAATCTCTCCCTCTCTCGGTTCTCTTGTTGTGTTTGAAACCGAAAGACGGATATTTTTGTCACGGTCAAGAAGTTCCTTAATTATTGTACCCTTGCCTACACCCGATGAACCGGTAAACAAAATAAGATTTCCTTTTCTGTTAATGCTCATCCTTGTTTTCCTCACTTTCGTCCGTTCTGTTCTGAATTGCCTCACATGAAATTGCCGAGAGAATAACATGATTATTCTCGGCAACAATCACCGATTTGCATTTTCGTCCGCAGGTTGCGTCAATAAGCAAACTGTTCTGTTTTGCATCCTGAACAATTCGCTTTACGGGAGCAGAGTCCGGAGCAACTACTGCAACAATCTTGTCGGAGCTGACAAGATTACCAAAACCGATATTAATAAGCTTCATCTGTTCACCTTATTCGATATTCTGAACCTGTTCACGGATTTTTTCAATCTCACTCTTGATGTCAACAACCTTATGTGCAAGAATTGCATCCTGAACCTTTGAACCGATTGTATTTGATTCACGGTTCATTTCCTGAATGATAAAGTCAATTTTTCTGCCGACAGGCTCATCATATTCAAGAAACTTTGAAAGCTGGTCAAAGTGGCTGCGCAGTCTTACGGTTTCCTCCGCAACGGCTACCTTATCCGCAAATACGGCAACCTCTGTGAGAACTCTCTGTTCGTCAACCTTAACATCATTTTCGGCAAGCGTCTGCTTGATGCGTTCCATAAGTCTTTGTTCATACTCGGCAACAGTCTGCGGAGAACGCTCCTCAATTTCACCTACAACAGAAAGAATTGTGTTGGCTCTTGAAAGAATATCTTCTTTCATCTTCTCGCCCTCAGTTTCACGCATTGCTACAAAAGCGTCAACGGCAATTTTTGCCGCTGAAAGGACATCGGCAGTAATCTGATCCTCGTCCTCAGGTGCTTTGTGAACCGTGAAAACATCCGGAAAGCGTGAGAGCGAAACTGCGGAAACATCATTTGGAATACCGTACTTTTTGCTGATTTCATCAAAAGCATTGATATATCCGGAAACAAGCTGATGATTAACCGTTACATCACAGGGTTCTTCATCGGAAGCACCGATTGATACAAGCATATCAATCTTGCCTCGTGAAACCCTTGAATTTACATAGTTTTTAAGTTTGTCATCAAGGAATCCGTAACTTCTTGGGGTTCTGCAGGAAAATTCAAAATAGCGGTGGTTCACACTTTTAATTTCAACGGTAATCTCCCGACCGTTGATAACGGTTTCACATCTTCCGAAACCGGTCATTGATCTGATCATTTCAAAAACTCCCTTCGTAAAATTATATTTCAAAGCATATAAGCTGTATTTTTACATATTTGCAATCTATGCAGAAGAGCGTTAGCCGCTCAAATTTCAACCGTCTTAAAGACATCCTTTTTCTACAACATAGATTATAACACCACAGGCTGTATTTGACAATGGAGTTATTACAAAACTGTAATAACTTTTTTTGTTTACATCACAAAGGTGTGTGTGATATACTTAATAAGATAATTATACTTTATTGACAAAGGAATGATATTTATGTCAGGACATAACAAATGGAGTACAATCAAGCAGAAAAAGGGCAAAAACGATGCAGCAAGAGCTAAGGTATTTACAAAAATCGGCAGAGAGCTTATTGTTGCCATCAAAGAGGGCGGCAGTGCCGATCCTTCCGTTAACTCAAAGCTCAAGGATTGTATTGCAAAAGCAAAGGCTGCAAATGTACCTAATGACAACATTGAAAGAATCATCAAGAAAGCGTCAAGCGATGCCGACGCTACAAACTATGAGGCTGTTACATATGAGGGCTACGGTCCAAACGGCGTTGCCGTAATTGTTGAAGCACTTACAGACAACAGAAACAGAACAGCAGGCGAGGTAAGACATTACTTTGATAAGTTTGGCGGCAATATGGGTACACAGGGTTGTGTAAGCTTTATGTTCTCGAAGAAGGGCGTTCTCGTTATTGAGCGTGAAGACCTTGAAAAGGATGAAGACACCGTGATGAGCGACGCTCTTGAGTGCGGTGCATCAGACTTTGAGGCTGACGATGATGTATTTACAATTTACACAGAAACAGATGATTTCGGCGCTGTAAGAGATGAGCTTGAAAAGCTCGGCTACACATTCGTTTCTGCTGAAATTGAAATGGTTCCAAGCACATACACAAAGCTTGAGGACGAAGAAACTGCAACAAAGATGCAGAAGATGCTTGATATGTTCGAGGATAACGACGATATCCAGAATGTATGGCACAACTGGGAAATGGACTGATAAAGTTTATTTCTGACAAAATGAATTAAACCGCTCCGATTGGGGCGGTTTTTGTTTTGTCAATTCTTTTGCCTTGAAATTAAGACAAGGTCACGGTTATCTGCTTCGCCGTCAAGGTTAAAATCGGCGGCTTTGAGATATGCACCATCTAATTCGGCATTATCACAGAGGTGTTTTTGCAAAAGCGTGACATCCCTTGAATTTACATTGCCCTCGCCCGTCACATCTCCGCAAACTGCAATGACATAAATCTTTGAGTTTATAACGGTTGTAAAACCTGTTTTCAGCTTTCCGCTCTTTGCAATCGTACCGTCCGCCTTATATACATTTTCAGCAGAAGTTTTGTTTTTGAAATCGGCAACGGTTTCTCCGCTGTAAATTCCGTAAATCATACCGTCTGAAATTATATAATCGGAATTTACCGCCTGATTATCTGTTTTGGAGGAATCGTGGCGATTATTATCATTATTATTATTGTTGTTGCTGTTACTGTTGTTGTTATTGTTGTTGATAATTTTCTTTTCCTGAAAATCAGACGGTTCGTATACACAAACAGTTCCGTTATCAAGCAAAATACCGCAACGATTTTTATAAGCTACAACCGCTTTTGCAGCTTTCGGAATTGACACGCTTTGGGTTTTATCGGAAGCTTTGCGGCTGAGGCGGTAATTCACCGCAATAAACACTTTGCCGTCAGATGCAGAAACCTTGCCAAATTCCGCATTCGACACATATTCTCTTGAATTGTCTGATAAAGAAACAATAAACCCGTCTTGATTGATAACCTTATTTATTCCTGCGTTAGCAATATTTCTAAATTCACCCGTATTTGCAACACAGGCAGAGGATGCTTGTGAAAGTCTGCAAACTGAGCCGTCATACAGCCTCACATAAGATTTTCCGTTATTATTAAATATTTCGTTTGCATTCTGACTAAAGTTTATTTTTGTTTTCCTGCCGGTTGATAAATCAACACACGCAACATAAGCATATGTGCTGTCGGTTTTTATGTAGTACACACAGTTATCGCTTACAGAAAAAGAATCGGTTCTGAAATTTTTATCGTTAAAAGAAGTTTTACGGACATTGCCATTGTCGGTATCAAGAGAATAAACAGAATATTTATTAGTAAATGCGTCATCAAACACAAGTGCATTTGTATATTTGCCGCTCTGCGACACTCCCCTTATGTGACCGCTTACAGTAAAATTGTAAGCAGAAAAATCGGGTACAAGCCTTGCCGAAAACACAGTATTCCCTGAAAAAGCACACACATATCCGCCCTTGCTGTTACTGTCGCTCTTTATGTCAGAACAGCTGATAATACCCGACAGATTGTATTCTTCATAGGCACGGCTCTTGCTGACGCTGACGCAAGCAATCATAATTACAGCCGATAAAAGTGAAATCAGTCTTTTCATAAGCTTATACCCGATTTATTTTTTAACAAAAGGGCACCCTTTCGGGTGCCCGCAAAAGCTCTGATTATTCAGCGGCTTCTTCATTAGACTCTGCAGGAGCCTGCTCATTTTCAGGAAGAAGTGCACGCATTGAAAGGCTTACACGCTTCTTGTCAAAGTCGATTGCAGTAATCTTGGCTTCAACAACATCGCCAACCTTAAGTACATCAGCGGGCTTCTCAATTCTCTTGTTAGCAATCTGAGAAATGTGGATAAGACCATCAATACCCGGGATGATGTTTGCAAAAGCACCGAATGTTGTAAGACCGACGATTGTAGCCTTAACAACTGTTCCCTCGGGATAGTTGTTCTTGAGGATTTCCCACGGATTGTCTTCGGCATTCTTGAAGCCGAGAGAAATCTTCTTTGTTTCTTCGTTGATGTCCTTTATGTAAACATCAACTGTATCGCCTACATTAACAACCTCGCTCGGATGCTTAATGTGCGTCCATGAAAGCTCTGAAATGTGAATCATACCAAATGCACCGCCAAGGTCAACAAATGCGCCGTAGCTTGTAAGTGACTTAACAACACCCTTGTAACGCTTGCCAACCTCGCAAGTCTTCCAGAACTCTTCACGCTGAGCGGCTCTCTGCTCCTTAAGCACGCTGCGAATTGAGCCGATAGCTCTTCTGCGTCTGCCGTTCTGTGAAACTTCGATAAGTCTGAAATCAACATTCTGACCAACGAGGTCTTCAAGACTCTCTTCACGGGTTGCTGTTGCCTGTGATGCAGGGATAAAGATTCTTGAGCCGTTGTAGAGAACGATTACGCCGCCCTTAACAGCCTCAGTAACCTTGCCGGAGAGAACCTCCTGTGACTCTGCCTTTTCTTTGAGCTCTTCCCAACCCTTCTGTGCATCTACTCTGCGCTTTGAAAGCATGATAGTGCCTTCCTGATCATTGGTCTTCATAATAAGAAGCTCAATAACATCGCCGACTTTAACTACATCCTCGGGTCTTGCGTTGGGATCGTTTGAAAGCTCGGAAGCAGGAATAAAGCCTGTCTGCTTTCTGCCGACATCAACCTGAACTTCGTTGGGAGCTATGCTCAGAACTGTGCCCATTACCCTCTCGTTTGTATTAAAGTTTTTGAGGGACTCCTCAAGCATCTCCTCAAAAGATGGTTCCAAATTTGTTTCACCGGATTTTACTTCACTCATTGTATCCAGTACCTCCTTTATTATCCTTGCAGGCGTTGAAGCACCCGCAGTTACGCCGATTGTTTCGGCATCCGAAACCTTGTTCAAATCAAGCTCGGCAGCTGTTTCAATGAGAACTGTGTTCTCACACTGCCTTTTGCATATATCAAAAAGCTTTCCTGTATTAGAGCTGTGCCTGTCGCCGATTACAACCATAAAGTCGGACTCGGCAGCAATTTGAGAAGCTTCGGTTTGCCTAACTTGCGTAGCATTACATATTGTATCAAATATTTTCGCATTTGTACATAGCTTTTTTATCTTTTTTACACATTTTTTCCATTCTTGTGTGTCAAATGTTGTCTGTGCGACAATTTTAACCTGTTTATTATTCTTTTTCAGAATATTTGGCAATAAATCATCAAGCTCTGCTTCATTGTTAAAGGTGTAACAGTCGCTTGCACAATGACCGATTATGCCGCAAACCTCAGGATGATTTTTATTTCCTGCAATCAAAACAACATCACTATCGGGACTTGTGCTTGATACAATCTTGTGGATTTTTTTAACAAAGGGACAGGTTGCGTCCTCATAGTTAATACCTCTTTCTTCAAGGGCATCAATCACACTCTTTCCGACTCCGTGCGAACGGATTACAAGCGTTGTATCATTTGAAAGCTCGTCAACGGACTCAACGGGAGTGCATCCCTTTTCTTCAAGCTCATGAACCATTTCCATATTGTGAATAATCGGTCCGAGAGTTGCAACCTTTATTCCTTTTTTGAGCAATTCGTTTACAATATTGATTGCACGGTTGACACCGAAGCAAAAACCTGCCGAATCAGCCTTTTTTATACTCAATTAAATCCTGCTCCCTCATTCTTTTGATTTCGTCCATAATCATGGTTGTTGCACCCTTAAGCTCTCTTCTTCCGCTGTCCGGAGTAAGTCCGAGCTTTTCGGGTGTGAGGGGCTTTCCAAAGTGAATAACCCTTTTTGCAAATGTATGCTTTTTGTTGCCTACGATTGTAATGCAGGCAGGAACAACAGGCACCTGCATTTGCTGTGCAACAAGAGCACATCCGCTGCGGGGACGCATAAGCTCACCTGTTTTGGAACGACCGCCCTCAATAAAGATTGTCATAATCTCGCCGTCACGGATAAGGTCTTCGCCTGTCTTGATAGCCTTGCCGTCACCTGCACCCCTTTCAACGGGGAATGCACCGAGCGCACGGATTAACGCACCGAAGAATTTATTTTTAAAAAGTTCAATTTTTGCCATAAAAAACAGTCTGCGCTTTTTCTGCGACAAACCGAGAAGAACCGGATCTGAGTTTGAAATATGGTTGCTTGCAATAATCAAGCCTCCCTCAAGCGGAAGCGGCTGTTCAATTACGGTTATATATCTGTACAAAAGTTTGAAAATAGGCTTGCAGACAACTTTGCCGACTGCGTAAAGTGCCTTTGACTGTCCCATCAGATATTCTCCTTTATAACGGAAATTATTTTTTCGACCGACTGCTCAAAATCAAGCTCTGTTGTGTCTATCATAACACAGCCCTCGGCAGGCTTGAGCGGAGCAGTTTTGCGGTGAGTATCGTTGTAGTCACGGGTTATTACATCGTTTAAAATGTCGTCGTACTTTACATCCATACCCTTTTCAACAAGCTCCTTATATCTTCTTTCGGCTCTTGCCTCGGGGGAAGCTGTGAGGAAAATTTTAACCTGAGCGTCAGGCAGAACAACTGTGCCGATATCTCTGCCGTCCATAATCACATTATGAGTTTTTGCCATATTTCTCTGCAAATCAAGAAGATATGCTCTTACAATCGGTACGGCAGAAATTTTTGACGCCATCATTGACGCCTCGGGAGTTCTGATGAGTCCGGACACATCTTCGCTGTCAAGCAGAACAATCTGCTCGCCCTTTTCATTGAATGTTAGGTCAACTGTGATTTTAGAAAGCAAATTCTTTACCGCATTTTCATCTTCGGGAGCAACGGAGTTTCTTGTTGCCGAAAGTCCGATTGTACGGTAAAGCGCTCCTGTATCAACATAAATATAGTCAAGTGCCTTTGCAACTCTTTTTGCAATTGAGGATTTTCCTGCGCCTGCAGGACCGTCCAAAGCGATTGCTATTGACATAAATTACATCCTTTCAATCAAAATTATTATGTATAATCAAATCAGATATATGCACTGTTTTCTCCTGCAAGCCGTCCGGTACTCCATGCAATTTGGAGGTTAAAACCGCCTGTGTAGGCATCGCAGTCAATTACTTCGCCTGCAAAATACAGACCGCTTACAAGCTTGCTTTCCATGGTTTTCGGGTTGATTTCGGAAGTTTTTACACCGCCTGAGGTTATGATTGCCTCCTCAATCGGTCTGAAACCGCTGATTTCAACCGTAAAGCATTTTAGAATTTCACAAAGAGCGTGCCGCTCCTCCTTTGTAATTGAATTACACTTTTTGTCAAAGGGAACTCCCCAGCGTTTGAGAACGGGAACTATGATTTTTCTCGGCAAAAGCTTTGAAAATGCGTTTGAAACATCACGGTTTGAATTTTCTTTAAAATCATTTTGAATACGCCTGTCGAGATGTTCAAAATCAAGTGCCGGCTTGAGGTCAATTTCCGCAATGTAGCGGTCGGGCTGAATAACGCGGAGGTGTGAGCTTGCCGACAAAATCATCGGACCGCTCATTCCGAAATGTGTAAACAGCATTTCTCCAAAGTCGCTGTAAACAGTTTTTTTACTGTTCTTATCAACTATTCTGAGCGCAACATTTTTAAGTGCAAGCCCCTGCATATCCTTGCATTGTTTATCGTTGGAAGTAAACGGTACAAGGGACGGTTTTAACGGAACAATTGTGTGTCCTGCCTGTTTTGCAAGTGTATATCCGTCACCTGTCGAGCCTGTGAGCGGATAACTTTTTCCGCCGCAGCAGATAATTACGCTGTCGGCATAGTAGGTGTTTTCTTCGCATTTAACGCCTATAACTGCACCGTCCTCAAGGATAAGGGAATTTGCTGTGTCGCACACTATTTTACAGCCGGATTCAACGGCATAATTATGCATTGTATCAACAACATCTACAGATCTGTCGGATGCCGGAAACACACGGTTTCCTCTTTCGGTCTTTGTTTTAAGTCCTTTGGATTCAAAAAATTCGATTGTATCCTCGGGAGTAAATGCGTTGATTGCCGAGTAGAGGAATCTTCCGTTTACGGGAACATTATTGATAAAAGTCTGTACATCGCAGTTGTTGGCAAGGTTACATCTTCCCTTGCCCGTTATCATAATTTTTCTGCCGACACGCTTGTTCTTTTCGATTATCGTAACTGACGCACCGTAGAGTGCCGCAGTTGCACCGGCCATAAGACCTGCCGCACCTGCCCCGATTACCACAACTTTTTTACTTGTCATCATCTTCTATATTACCCACTATCTCCATTTCACGGTTGGTATAAACTCCGTCACGGTTCCACACAAGCTCAAGTCTGCGGAATGTGTCGGAAACCTCATCCTTCTTTTTAAGCACGGTTGCAACGATGAGAGCGTTGATAAGACTTAACGGCGCAACGAGTGAATCGACAATTGAAGCCATATCGCTTCTTGCAATAAGTACTGAATCGGCACTTTGAACAAGCGGAGAAACCATACTGTCGGTAATTGCAATTGCGTGAGCACCTCTTGAACGGGCAAAATCCATTGCCTCAACCGACATTGAACTGTAACGTGGAAATGAAATACCAATCATAACATCTTTGTCGGTGATTCTGAAAATCTGTTCAAAGGTTTCGGTTTGACTGCCGCTCGTTATAACACGCACATTGTCAAAAATCATTTCAAAATAATATGCAAGGAAATTTGCGATTGCGGCTGTTGAACGCACACCGAATATGTAAATACGCTCTGCCTTGCAGATTTCGTCAACTGCACGGGCAAAATCTTCATGGGAAGTTTCTTCAATGGTTCTGCGGATTTTGTCGATATCCTGATTAAGAACGCTGTCAAGCACATTGTCATTGCCGATACGGTTTGAGGTAACTTCGATTCGCTGAACAGATGTGAGCTTGTTGCGAATCATCTCCTGCATTGCTTTTTGAAGCTTAGGGTAGCCGTCATAGCCGAGCTCGGTGGCAAACCGTACAACAGTACTTTCGCTGACTCCGACAGTTTCGCCGAGCTTTGATGCGGTCATAAATGCCGCCTTATCGTAATGCTCTTCGATAAAAAGAGCAATTCGTTTTTGTCCCTTTGAGAGGGAATTCATCATTAAATCTATTCTTGTAAGCAAATGAGTAATCATTTTTCTCAATATCTCCCATTTTAAATAGTGAAAACAGATACACTGTCTTAACCAATTCATTTTAGCACAAGAACTTGCAATTTACAATAAGATATAAATTAAATTATTGTAAATTTTACGGAATTATGAAATATGCGTCGGTTTATGTTGCAATAATAAAGGTTGTATGGTAAAATTGTTTAACAGAAAGCAAATGACGGAGTTGATAAAAATGATATCGGTTATTGATTACGGCGCAGGCAACATTCGCAGTGTTTACAAGGCGTTAAAGCACATCGGCTGCGACTGCGTGATTACAAGAGATAAAAACGAAATTTTAAATGCAGACGGTGCTGTTTTGCCGGGTGTCGGTTCGTTTGGCGATACAATGGATACAATGAAGTCCTATGGCATTAAAGACACTGTTATTGAGTACATAAACAGCGGGAAACCGTTTTTAGGCATTTGTCTTGGACTTCAGCTCCTCTTTCCTGAAAGTGAAGAGAGTCCGAATGTAAAAGGTCTTTCGGTTTTTGACGGTACAATCACAAAGATTCCGTCAGGCGAAGGCTTAAAGATTCCGCACATCGGTTGGAACAGCCTTAAAATCAATGAAAAGAGCAGACTTTTCAAAGGCATCGAACAGAATGCATATGTTTATTTTGTTCACTCATATTTTTTGAACGCAAGCGACAGGAGCATTGTTTCGGCTCAGACAGAATACGGTGTTACAATTGATGCCGCTGTTGAAAAAGGCAATGTTTTTGCAACTCAGTTTCATCCGGAAAAAAGCGGTGAAACCGGACTTAAAATTCTCAGAAATTTTGCCGACATTGTAAAAGGCAGGGAGGAATAATTATGTACGCAAAAAGAATAATCCCCTGCCTTGATGTAAAAAACGGCAGAGTTGTT
Source organism: Ruminococcus bromii (assembly GCF_002834225.1). Lineage (GTDB taxonomy): Bacteria > Bacillota > Clostridia > Oscillospirales > Acutalibacteraceae > Ruminococcoides > Ruminococcoides bromii. Next base: position 58,805 of record NZ_NNSR01000063.1, read on the forward strand.
AAAGGTATGAGTTTTGTAAATCTTGTTGACGCAGGCGATCCCGTTGAATCTGCAATGCAGTATGACAAACAGGGTGCTGACGAGCTTGTATTTCTCGACATTACCGCGTCAAGCGATTCAAGAAACATCACCATTGACATGGTTGAAAAGGTTGCAAATTCAATCTTCATTCCGTTCACAGTCGGCGGCGGTATCAGAAGCGTTGACGATTTTAATGTTCTGCTCAGAGCCGGCGCAGACAAGGTGTCCGTAAATTCAGCCGCTGTTCATCGTCCCGAGCTCATCAGCGAGGCGGCTTATAAATTCGGCAGTCAGTGCGTTGTTGCCGCTATAGATGCCAAGAGAAGCGGAAACAGCTGGGAAGTTTATGTGAACGGCGGAAGAACTCCTGTAGGTATGGATGCAATCGAATGGGCTGCTAAGTGTGAAGAACTCGGTGCAGGCGAAATTTTGCTCACAAGTATGGACGAGGACGGTCAGAAAAAAGGCTATGACATTGCACTTACAAGGGCAGTTTCAGAAAAGGTGAACATTCCTGTTATTGCAAGCGGCGGTGCGGGCGCTCTTGAGCATTTTTATGATGCGTTTACCGAGGGCAAGGCTGACGCAGTTCTTGCGGCATCTCTCTTCCACTTTGGCGAAATTCCGATCCCCAAGCTAAAAAAATATCTCAACGAAAAAGGAATTTCGGTCAGACTTTAATAAAGCAAACAAAGTTTATGGTTGTGCGAATGCACAGCCATTTTTGTTGCATAAAAAGGCGGTCATACTGCTAAGTACAACCGCCAAATGTTAATTAGATTGTTTAATTATTAAACAAGAAGTCCGGAAACTATTTTCTGAATCAAAGTTGAATCAACAACATTAGCCTCTCCGTCACCATTTATATCAGCAACCTTAAGTGTTTCGCTGTCAAATTCTACAAGGCTTACAACATACTTCTGTACAAGTGTTGCGTCAACAACAGTTACTCTGCCGTCACGGTTAACATCGCCCTTGAGAGTTTCATCGGGCGAAGAAGAACCTACAACAAATGTTTTTGTTGACTCTGCTTTGTTGCCGTTTGCATCAACTGCAACCACACCGATTGAATATGTGCCGTCGGCTGTCGGAATCCATACATATGAATCTGCTGTTGAGCTTTGAACGGTTTCGCCGTTCACCGTAAATGTGTAAGTAACATCTCCTGTTGCATGATAGCTTTCTGCGGAAAGTGTGATAGGTGTGCCTGCATTCTGTCCAGAATTGAGGTTTGCGCCAAAGTTCACTTCAAGCGGAGCTTCGTTTATTTCTGTGTCGGGAAGAAGTGCGCCGATTCTTGCAAGCGGAACTGTGATGTTGTCGATATCCTCTTTCTCGTGTGAGGTTGAAGGATCGTAGCTGTACTCAAGATTTGCCTGATCAAGCATTGACGGATCATGCGGAAGTGTGTCCATGCCCGATGTGCCGTATGTGAGAATCTGCATTGCACCGATACCCTGTGTTTCAATGTAGCTGCGGTCAATACCTAAAGTATTGAGCGGAACTGCAATTTCGTAAACATAGCCGTATGAGTTCTTGTAACCTTCATCGAAGAAGTCAACCCAGTTTGAGTTCATATCGAGGTTATCGCCCATTACTCTTGAACCCTTTGGAGCGTTGATACCGAAGATGGAAGTGCTTTTTGTGCCGTTAGCGTATTTGATTTTAAATCCGTTTTTATTGTCCTGAGCCTGAAAGCTTGTTACACCGATTGGAATTCTTGTATCATAGTTGAACATATATGTTCCGTCTGTGTCTTGAGTATCTGCCTTAAAGATTGAAGCACCGCCGTTTGAGTTGTTGGAGTCAAAGGCAACAAGTGTGTCTATATGAGTTGTAAAGCCTGTGCCTCCGTCTTTTGCAGTGCCGTTTGTGCAACCCCATGCGAACGGATTGGTATACACAGAACCGTCCTTGTTTGTACCTACTGCCTTGCCTGTTGCCTGCTTTGCAGGGTCAATTGACAAAGCAAGATACATAGGAATACTGTTTCTCCAAGGACGGGCTTCATTTGATGCGGCAAAGTTGTCCTCGGGAGAAGTTATGTATGTTGTGTTAGCCATTTCAAGCAGGAAATAAAGATTATCGTCGTCCCATGCACTGTAGAGAGCATAAGCATCCCACGGCTGTTCATGCATTGAAGAAGGCATATAAACTCGGGGATCATCGTTTGCAACACCCTGAGCAATAATCATTGAGCTGTCCCAGTCGCTTAAATCACCGTCAACAGAGATTGTCTTATGCTTGCCGAGCTGCATTTCAGGGTTTGTGCCGTAATAGCCGCCCTCAGGCTCTGTTGTATGGCCGTCTGATTTAGCGGAGAAAGTTGTCTTTGACGCTGTAAAAGTCTTTTTGAAGGTATATGTCTGCTCCGTTTCAACCCCGTCTGCACCTGTTGCATAGAGTGTAAGCGAAATTCTTGAGTTACCAATTTTACCCTCGCCGACTTTTACCGAATCACCGTTTACAAACTCTTTCTTAGCTGAACCGTCAACTGAGTAATAGCCCTTGTCGGCATTCTTTAACGCAAGCTTTACATCAAGTGATTCTGTTGAAAAAGCCGTATTGTTTGCTGTAAGTGTGTAACCGTAAGCGTGATCATCAGGCTTGCCGTAATCAATCCACTGCTTTTCGGCTGTGAGCATTTTACATTCGCCGGCTTTGAGTGAAAGACCTGCTGCCTCAGGATACTGCTCCTTACCCTTGCCTTTTTCAAGACCGTTGTTGAAGATGATTTTTTCCGATTTAAAAGAAGACGCAAAGCTTGCCTTATAAAGACCGCTGTCCTCTTTTGTCATAAGCTCTCCCGGCCATTCGGCATTTTCCTTTGTGCCGTATGCGTAAACATAAACATCCTTCCATCCGAACTTTGAGTTGTCAAAGTACACCTCTGAGCCTGACGATGTTGCTGCCGAAACGCCACCTGCCGACACAATAAGTGTTGAAAGCACCATAAGTGCGGCAAGAACAATGCTCGTGAATTTTCTTGTCCTTTTCATTTTATTGATTCCTCCTTATTTTTAATCATTGGCAATATGATTGCTTTTATTATAGCATTTTGCACTTGTTTTTTCAATTCATTATCACATTTTTGTTTCTTTGTACAAGTTATTGTGCAAAGTTTTGTAGGCTTAATTAAACAAAGTTTATTTTGACTATATCACAACATATTTTGACCATAAAAATCCGCTGACAGTTTATGTCAGCGGATTTAATGTTTTTCAAAAACAATATTTGAATAATCAGTTTTCTTTCCTGTAGAAAGGTTCAACACCCTTTACTGCATTTTTTGCAAAATCCATTGAATACGGCATCATTGAAAGCTGGATTTCATCGTCAAGGAACGGATTTGCAACCTTGCTGATTGCATCGAATGTGCTTTCCATATCACCGAAGAAATCAACCACAATGAAATAGCTCTTCTGACCGTTCTGCTCAATCAAGCGAAGATATGCAGCATTTACGGTCGGCTCTGTGCTGAAGTGATTTATCAGGGCAGCCATAAGATCAATAGGATATTCTTTTGGCTCTCCGAGGCTTATCGGCGCACCGGGTTCAATAGTCTGCTTTTTAAGATTCATATAATCCTTCTGCTGTTTAAAGGAATGAACCATCTGTTTAGGGAATGTTACGCTTTTGCCGAAAGGATTGATTACAAAGCCTACTACATCAGCCTGCGGGTCCATTACCATCTGTGCTATACTGTCAAAGTCAGTAACAACCTTCTGTGACTCCTGGGTGTCCTTCCACTTGAAAAGCTCATCGGTATCTGTGAATACGCCAAAGAATTTTTCTTTGTTGCCGTTTTCAAGAAGTCTGAACTGAACCTGAGTTGACTGCTGCATAACAGTCTGACCGTTGGTTGTTTTAGCCTCTGTCTTTGGTGTTACCTTTGCGGGGAGAATGAATTTTGCTTTCATAACCTCATCAATCATCTTATTGATATTTTCGGTTGTGTTGTCCTCCTGCATCTTTTCAATTGCGGCAACGAGATCGGGATTCTTAATCTGCTCTGCCGGCACTTTGCTTCCTTCCATTTTTGCGCCTTTAAGTTTGCTCATGCTTTGTTACCTCCGTTATTCTTATGTATAATTTTTGTCCGGCACCACGGCAATGGTCTGATTCCGATAACATTGCCGGATGTCGGATGCGTCACCGTCACTGAAAATATTATACGGTGAAGTAAAATTTTTATTGTGATGAAAAACTGTAAATTTCATTATATATAGGTAAATTCAAGTCTTTCGTAAGTTTTGACGCCTTCGGCATTTTCTGCACGAAGCTCAAGCTTTGAAACATCGCTGTCCCCGTGCTTGATTGTTACTTTGTCGCCGTCTTTGTACGAAACAGCCTTTCCTCCGTCAAGAGAATATGTTGCGTTGTCGGTGTTTGAACAGGTGAGAGTTACCTCGTATGTGTCATCACTGTAGGTAAATTCTGTTTTTGAGTCAACACCCACGCTTGCAGGTCTTGCATATTCAGTGTATCCCTCATTATAAAGAACTACAACTGAATTTTCAGGAATATCGGTATCACAGGTAATTTTACCGTTTTTAACCTTATATTCGGTCTTACGGTCAACACGGTCAACATATGTTCCGTCAGCAAGATTTGTTTCAAAATCAACCTTGAGAGCATCATTTGTGTTGACGATGACAGCTCCCTTTGTACCTCTTTCAATCATAAGTGCGGTTGAGTCAAGGTTAGGATTGACAAGGTTTTCATCTTCGCCCTTCATTGCAGTTCTGAAGAAGTTCACCGCAGAAACACGGTTGTCCTTGTACATATCGTCGCCCTGTGTGCCGATTCGGTTCATACCCCATGAATTGTCAATTGAGCTGTTGTACGGACGGTCAAAGAAGAGCGGTGTTCCGTCTTTTCTTGCCGTGATTATTGCCCAGCCGAGGATAACCTGTTCGCTGTCGATATTATTGTATGTACAGTCGTTGATGTAGTTATCATGGGATTCAACCCATGTTACAATATTCGGGTCTGCATTGCCAATCCAATAATCAGACACAACTGCCGTGTCGATATTGCCGCCTGCAATTCCCGAACGGATTTTACCGCCGTAGGTGCTTGATGTGGTTCTGCCGATTTCTTTGATATAATCTGCAAGTCTGTCATTGTCGCCCTGAAGCACTTCACCGTAGATAAAAAGATTTTCTGCATTATCAACTTCTTTGGTTGCTTTTTCCCAGAAGTTGTTTTTAAAGCCGTCATCTTCCTTTGGGTCATCGGAAAGTCCGATATGCTTTGCAGTGTCATATCTAAAACCGTCAGCACCGCAGGCAATACAATCGTTAATGTAATTAAAGAAATACTTTTGGAACGAAGGTCTTTCCGTGTTGATGTCGGGAAGTCCTCCCATCTCATGAGTGGTGCAGGCAAGTCTGTCGCCGAAATCATTAAGGGGCGTTCTGCCCTCCTTGTGATAAAGGGTTTCAAGACTTCCGCCGCCTGCCTTGATAAGGTCTTCACTGACCTCATCGGTTGATGGCGTAGTGTGGTTTGCAATTACATCGACAATTACCTTTATGCCGTACTTGTGAGCTTCATCGCACATTGCCTTAAATTCATCACGTGTACCGAGCTGATAGTTGCCGATTTTGAAATCAGTAGGTTGATAGTGGTAATACCATTTTCCGTCACCGTAAAGATCCATACCGCCGTTTTCGCCCTCAAGGCACTCGTTAATCGGAGATGTCTGCACAGCCGAATAGCCTGCTGCGGCAATATCCCCCATTGACTCCTTTATTGTGTTGAAGTTCCAGCAAAAAGCTTGAAGAATTGCACCGTCAGCCACCTTGTCAGCTGTTTTGTAGTCAATTGACACCGGTTGAGATTGCGAGCAGCCGGTACCGGATACTGCAACGGCAGTAACCATAAGAGCCGAAAGAATCCCTGCTGATAATTTTTTAAACATAATTCACCGTCTTTCTGTTTTTTAATCTGCTCAATACAGTATAACATAAATGATATGATTTTCAAATAGTTTTTGGCATTTTTGCCATATTTTTTTATTAAAACGCCAATAATGACACAAACTATATTTTTGAACAAAAAATTGTTACGATGTTTACTATAGAAAAAAATTGAATATTGTCACAAAAGAAAAATTGTTGTATACTAAAAGCATAAAAGAGAAAGGAACAACCGTATGAGTCACGCAGTAATTATTCCTATTTATTGTGAAAATAAGAATACAATCAACCTTTGCAATGATCTTCAGGAGCTTGGTGCCGAACATATTGTTGTTGTCAATGACGGTCTTGACTCTAACTCGGAATATTTTAACGAACTGACAAGCATCGGCTGTCATCTTGTTCACCTAAAAAATAATAAAGGCAAGGGTGCAAGCCTTAAAGCAGGAATACGGTATGCCCACGACAACCTTTATAACATTACAGGTTATATTACCTGTGACGCCGACGGTCAGCACACTGCAAATGATGTTATGAAAATCAGCCGTATGCTTGACCTTAGAAACGGCTGTCTTATTCTTGGAAAAAGAGATTATAAAAAATCCAAAATGCCGCTTAACATACGGATAGGCAACCGCCTTTCTTCTGCATATTTTAAGGTTATAACAGGCAAAAGCTGCAGCGATACTCAAACAGGACTGCGAGGCATTCCCGCATTTTTGTACGACACGGTTATGAAAACAAAAGGAAACCGCTTTGACTTTGAGATGAATTTCCTCACAAAATGTGCGGATATGAGAGTTCCGTTTTACTTTGTAAACATAGTTGCCGATTGCACAAACTGCAGCAGTAATTTTCGTCTTGTTAAGGACACCTATCTTATATACAGAACTCCGCTGAGATTTGCAACGGCGTCAATCGGCTGTACGATAGTCGACCTTGTTTTGTTCACGGTTTTTGCGTATATTCTGCCGTCACATATGTTCTTTAACATTATGCTTGCAACTCTTATGGCACGAGTCGTTTCCGGAGGAATAAATTTTCTTATCAACAGAAAGGTTATTTTCGGCAATACGGATAACGGTACAAAACAGGCACTCAGGTTTTTCATTTTGTTTTTCTGCATAATGTGTGCGAGTTCGCTTATTGTATCTGCACTTTGGTTCTTACCGGTCCCTGTAACTCTTACAAAAGCTATTGTTGACCTGTTGCTTTGGACAGTCAACTACAAAATGCAGAGAATATGGGTTTTTAAAGATGATAAAAGACTTAAGAGAGTGCAGAAAAGAAAACAAAAATAATTGATATTACCAATAGGGGCTGTAGAAAAACAGCCTAACAAAAACAAGTCAGGCTGTGAAGAACGAAGTATTAAGCTTCATTTCTTCACAGCCTCATTATTTCATATTAAGTTTATTTATCCTTACTTAAAAGCATACGGTCATTTTCGATCTTTGAACCGCTTGCCTTCTCAAACATTTCGAGGAGGTGTTCAACCGTAAGATTTTTCTTTTCTTCACCTGAGATATTGAGGATAATTTTGCCGTCACTCATCATAATAAGACGGTTGCCGTGAGTAATTGCGTCATGCATATTATGAGTTACCATAAGTGCCGTAAGGTTGTTTTCGGCAATGATTTTGTCGGAAAGCTCAAGCACCTTAGCGGCTGTTTTCGGGTCAAGAGCGGCTGTATGTTCGTCAAGCAGAAGAAGTTTCGGCTTTTTGATTGTTGCCATAAGAAGTGTTATTGCCTGACGCTGACCGCCCGAGAGAAGTCCTACTTTTGATGACATTCTGTCCTCAAGTCCGAGGTCAAACTCTGCAAGCATCTGACGGTAACGGAATCTTTCGTCAGCCTTTACGCCCCACGAAAGTCCTCGTTTTTTGCCTCGTCTTGCGGCAATTGCGAGGTTTTCTATAATTTCCATATCGGCTACCGTGCCTGTCATCGGGTCCTGAAATACTCTGCCGAGGTACGGCGCTCTTTTATGCTCGGGCAATGCGGAAATATCCTTGCCGTCAATAAGAATCTGACCGCAGTCAACAGGCCACACGCCCGCAATTGCGTTGAGAGTTGTTGACTTGCCTGCGCCGTTGCCGCCGATTACCGTACAAAAATCGCCGTCATTGAGGGTGAGATTAACTCCGCAGAGTGCCTGTTTTTCGTTTACTGTGCCTTTATTAAAGGTTTTCCATACATTCTTAATTTCAAGCATTCTTAACCCTCCTTCTGTGCGTTTTTAGCATTCATTTTTGCAACCTTTTTAAATGAAGTCTTTCTCTTTTTCTGGAGATACGGAACTGCAAGGAAGATTGCAACGATAATTGCCGTAAATAGCTTTGTATCGTCTGTCGGCATCTTGAGCCAGAGTACAATGCCCATTGCGATATAATAGAGAATACCGCCGACAATTACAAAGAGCATTCTTATGATGAAATTCATGTGCTTGCGGAAAATTGCCTCACCGAGAACTTCGCCGATGATTACAGCCGCAAGACCGATTACGATTGCACCTCTGCCCATATTGATATCAGCAAAGCCCTGATACTGAGCAAAAAGTGAACCCGAAAGTGCAACAAGTCCGTTTGAAAGTGCAAGAGCAATTACCTTTGTAAAATTGATGTTAATGCCCTGTGCCTTGCTCATTGCAGGGTTTGAACCTGTTGAACGGATTGTTGAGCCCTGTTCTGTGCCGAAATACCAATACATTGCGGCAACTACAACAGCACAAATTCCAAGACCTACGAGAATTGCCATATTTATATTACTTGCAGAAACAACAAGCGTATAGTTTCTGTAGCTGATTGGGAGGTTTGATTTTCCCATAATATTCAGGTTAATTGAATAAAGAGCAATCTGTGTGAGGATACCTGCGAGAATGTCGGGAATTCCGAGAAGCGTGTGAAGAAGTCCCGTTACAAGACCTGCCGCAAGACCTGCAAGGATTGCTACGATGATTGTTGCCCAAACAGGACAGCCGTTGATGAGCATAACTGCGGTTACCGCACCGCCTGTTGCAAATGAACCGTCAACGCTGAGGTCGGCAAAGTTCAACAGCTTAAAGGTGAGAAATACACCGAGTCCCATGAGTCCCCAGATTATACCCTGAGCGATATTACCCGGAAGTGCGGATAAAAAGCTCATAGGATTAAGAGAACTGAAGTAGTTTGCTAAAAAATCCATAAAAACCACCTATACATAAAATATCGGGGTGTCGCTTTCACGGCACCCCTGCCAATATTATTTTTCCGAATATGAATTATTCTGCTTTGATTTCAGTGTAACCGTCGGGAACCTTGATTCCGTATGTGTCACAACGGTCTTTGATATATTCTTTTGTTACATTCGGAGCGGCCTCAACCTTCATCTTTGTGATATCCTCGCCCTTTACAAGAATGTTGTAAGCCATTTCGCCTGTTTTTCTACCGAGTTCGTCATAACTGATTGAAAGTGTTGCAACACCGCAGCCCTTACAGATGCCCTCTTCGCCGGCAACAATAGGAGTTTTTGCAGCTGTGGCTACATTGTCGATGATGCCTGTGTTAGATGCTGCTGTGTTATCTGTCGGGATGTAAAGAACATCGCTCTCGTCACAGGCAGTCTTTGCAACTGCGGCAACATCGTTTGAATCTGCAAATGAATATGATTTTACAGTATAGCCTGCATCCTTGAAATAAGGAGTGATTGTATCGCTCTGATACTTTGAGTTAGCCTCAGCCGAGCAGTAGAGAATTCCGACATTCTTTGCGTTGGGGAAAAGCTCCTTGAGCATAGCTGCCTGCTGGTCAAGCGGAGCAAGGTCTGTTGTACCCGAAACATTCATACCCGAAACTCCGTTCCAATCAGACTTGTCGAGTGCTGTGCCATAGTCTGTGATTGAAGTACCGAGGATTGGAATATTCGGTGTTGCTGTGTATGCTGCCTGAAGTGCGGCAGTACCGTTGCCGAGAATAAGGTCATAATTTGAAGAAACAAACTGGTTGCAGATTGTAGCACAGGTTGCGGAATCGCCCTGAGCGTTCTGCTCGTCAAACTTTACATTATCTGCACCGAGCTTCTCTGTGAGATAATCCTTAAAGCCTTTTGTTGCGGCGTCAAGAGCCTCGTGCTGAACAAGCTGACAGATACCGATGTTGTAAACCTTACCGTCCGTGCTTGAATTATCTGCCTTTGAGCTTTCTGCAGAACCGCCGCATCCTGCAAATGCGAGTGACATAGAAGCCGCCGCAAGAGCAACTGCGGCAATCTTTTTAGCTTTTTTCATTTTAATTTCCTCCTAAGCTTTCAGCACTTTTGTGCTGTAAAGCATCATATACTTCTGCACTTTTATGCAATAAAGTGCTTTGACAACATAAATTATAATACATAAAAACGATTTTTTCAATAGCATTTACTGATTTTTATTACAAATCACAGAATTAGAAGTTAGTTTTTATTCATTTTGCTACCACATTCTCATCACCAAGCTGGTATTTTAGTTCTTTAATCATAACAGGGTTAATATCTACCCACATTGATGAGGGGGCTTTCACCTTTCTTTTGGTGTCTGTAAGATAAAAAATAACAGGTGTTCTGCCGTCAAAAATATCAAGCACGCGCTTTGCACGGTTGTATTTATCGGTATTGAGGTCATCAATACGCAAATACAACGCAGAAGGCTTTTGTGTATCATTTTTCACGGCTTGCATCTGATAATTTTGCGGAAAATGTTCTGTGTTTTTTATTGCAACAGGGTTATTTTTGCAATCCTCGTTTGTACGGGCAGACGCTATGGAATCGCAGATGATTTTCGGCTCTTCGTTTTCTTTTAAATTGACAGTTCCGCGGAACAGCAACGCACCGCCTGTGCCGAGAAGGGCAGAATATTTTTCATAAACATTCGGAAAAATCACAATTTCAACCATACCGTTTCTGTCCTCTGCATTCACAAAAGCCATAAGCTTGTTATTCTTTGTAAGCTGGGTTTTAAGTTTGGACACTATGCACACAAGGCTGACCTTTTTGCCGTCAAAATACACTCCGCTGTCATTGTTGATTATATCGCCCGTTTTGTCGGCATGGATTGCTTTTGAAAAAGTTGTGTAATCGTCAAGAGGATGACCGCTGAGATACATTCCCGCAATCTCGTTTTCCATATACAAAAGTTCGGAAGCAGAAAATTCAGGTAAATCGGGAATCTTCGGTCTTGTTGATTCTTCTGCCGCTTCAGAATCACTAAAAAACGACATCTGACCGTTCATATTGCGCCTGCTCTCATATTCAACATTGTCAAGCGCAGTCTTATAAATTGCAAGAAGCTGTCGGCGATTTGCTCCTAAACCGTCAAATGCTCCGCATTTTATCAGACTTTCAATTGCCCTGCTGTTCATATTGCGACCGTAAAGCCTTTTACAAAAATCAAAAAAGTCTTTGTAGGGCGAATTTATCCGTTCGGCAATTATTTCATCAATAAAATTTCTGCCGAGATTTTTAACGGCAAGAAGTCCGTAACGGATATCGTTTCCGCTGACCGTAAAATGAAGATTGCTTTCGTTCACATTAGGCGGTAATACACGGATTCCGAGCCGTTTACATTCGGTGATATATGACGCAAGCTTGTTTTGATTGTCAAGCACGCTTGAAAGCAGAGCAGCCATATATTCACGGGGGTAGTGACATTTGAGCCATGCAGTTTTGTAGGAAATGTTGGCATATGCCGCCGCATGGGATTTGTTGAAAGCGTAGTGAGCAAAGCTTTCCATTTCATCATAAACGGAAATTGCTGTTTTTTCGTCAACTCCACGGCGAATACATCCTTCAACTATGATATTCCCGTCATTATCCGTAAGACCGTGAATGAATATTTCACGCTCCGACTCCATTACGGCAAGCTTTTTTTTGCTCATTGCTCGGCGAACTATATCTGCTCGTCCGAGACTGTAGCCTGCAAGCGTTCTGAAAATCTGCATAACCTGTTCCTGATAGATTATACAACCGCTTGTAACGCCGAGAATATCCTTTAGAAGCGGATGCTTGTAGCGGATATGTGACGGATTGTGGCGGCAGTCGATATAGGTCGGAATACTGTCCATAGGTCCGGGGCGGTACAGCGCCGTAACTGCTATGAGGTCCTCAATTCGCTCCGGCTTTAGTTGAGTGAGAACATTTTTCATACCCTGACTTTCAAACTGAAACACACCCTCTGTGTGACCTTTTGAAAACATTTCAAAGACTTTTTTATCGTTTTCATCAACCGTATCGGGATTGTATTCGGGATTATTATGCTTTATCTGCTTTTCGGCATCATTGATTACGGTTAAGTTTCTGAGCCCGAGAAAGTCCATTTTTAAAAGACCGAGTTCTTCAAGTGCAGTCATTGTGAACTGTGTCACAACATTATCGTCATTTTTTGACAGCGGAACATAGTCGCTGACAGGCTTGTCGGTGATTACAACACCTGCGGCGTGCATTGTTGCGTGACGGGGCATTCCTTCAATGCTCATTGCAACATCGAGCAGTTTTTTTGTCTGCGGTTCATTTTTATAGCGACTTCTCAGGTCGGAATTAAGTCTTAGAGCATCCTCAATTGTCATATCGTGTTCCATTGGAACGAGTTTAGCAATCGAATCAACTGCCGCATACGGAATTTCAAGCACCCTTCCTACATCTCGGATTGCACCTCTTGCCGCCATTGTGCCGAACGAAATTATCTGTGCAACATGATCTTCGCCGTATTTACGCACAACATAGTTGATAACCTCTCCCCTGCGTTTCTTACAAAAATCGACATCAAAATCCGGCATACTTACTCTTTCGGGGTTTAAAAATCGCTCAAAAAGAAGATTGTACTTTATAGGGTCAATTGCGGTTATACCTATGCAGTAGGCACAAAGCGAGCCTGCACCCGAGCCTCTTCCCGGACCGACGGGGATTCCGCAGGATTTTGCGTAGCTTACAAAGTCATTTACGATAAGGTAGTAATCTACAAAGCCCATTTGCGACACGGTGCTGATTTCATATTCGAGTCGGTCAATCAGAGCCTTGTCGGGATTTTCACCATAGTGTTTATAAAGCCCCTCATAGCATTTTCTTCTGAAATAATGCAGATGGTCTTCATTATTGGGGACATCAAATCTCGGAAGCTTGCGCACGCCAAATTCAAAATCTACATTGCACATATCGGCAATTTTCTGTGTATTGTCGATTGCTTCGGGGTAATTTGCAAATACCTCACGCATTTCATCCTCTGTTTTAAGATAAAATTCGGATGTTTTGAACTCCATTCTGTCGCTGTCATTGACTGTTCTGTTGGTCTGAATACATAGAAGAATACTGTGAACTGTGCTGTCCTGCTTTTCAATATAGTGGCAATCGTTTGTTGCAACAATATCAACACCGATTTCACGGGCTATTTTTACAAGGCTTGGAATTATTCTCTTCTGTTCCTCAATTCCGTGGTCTTGAAGCTCTATAAAAAAGTTCTCTTTTCCGAACATATCACGGTAATATTCAGCCTTTGACTTTGCACCGGCATAATCACCGTCAAGGAGCTTTTGCGGAATTTCACCTGCCAGACAGGCAGAGAGACAGACTAAGCCCTCGTGATACTCGGCAAGGAGTTCATCGTCAATTCTAGGTTTTGTGTAGAATCCCTCGGTAAAGCCTTTTGACACAAGCTTGATAAGGTTCTGATAGCCTGTATGATTTTTGCAGAGCAAAACCATATGATAGTATTTTCCGTAGGATGAAGTCTTGTCAAAGCGGCTTTGCGGTGCAACATACACTTCACAGCCGATTATCGGCTTTATACCCTGCTTTTTGCATTCCTTATAAAAATCGACCGCACCGTACATTACACCGTGGTCGGTGATTGCGAGTGCAGTCATTCCCTTTTCTTTTGCAGCTTTTACAAGTCTGCTCAGGCGGCACGCACCGTCGAGAAGACTGTATTCTGTATGAAGATGTAAATGTGTAAATGCCATTTTACTCACCTGTTGCTTTTGCCTTGATTTCACCGTCTGAAAAACGGAGAGTAAATTCATCGCCGCTTTTAAGTGTTTTGGCGGAATTTACCACCCTGCCGTCTTTTTCGGCAATTGAATAACCTCTTGAAAGAATTTTAACGGGGTTGAGTCCTTCAAGTTTTGCGGCTGTCTTTGTGATGTCGGCAGTCTTTTTATTTATTGTTTCCTGAACAAAATGCTGTATTTTCGTTTTGCAAAGTTCAAGAGATTTTTCATATTCAAAAATTCTCTGTTGTGGTGATACAACGGACAGTTTTGTTTTTAATTCTGTAAGAGCATTATATTCCTGCCTTAATTTCAATGTTGCCATTGACGAAACATACTGCTTTTGCGATTTATAGTAATCAACAAGCTCCGCAGTATCGGGAACTGCAAGCTCTGCCGCCGCAGACGGAGTCGGCGCTCTGAGATCGGATACAAAGTCACAGATTGTAAAATCGGTTTCATGACCGACAGCGGAAATTACCGGAATTTTACAGTTGTAGATTGCATAAGCAAGGTTTTCATCATTGAATGCCCACAAATCTTCAATTGAACCGCCGCCCCTGCCGATTATGATAACATCACAGGCGTTGTATTTATCAAGTTTCTGTACAGCGTCAATAAGTTGAGTGGGAGCATTCTCGCCCTGAACAAGTACGGGACACATAATTATGTCGGCAGACGGAAATCTTCTTGAAAGAATGTTACGGATATCCTGAACTGCCGCACCTGTGGGAGAAGTAATTACACCGATTGAATTCGGAAACGGCGGAATTTTCTTCTTATGTTCGGGAGCAAAAAGTCCTTTTTCGGCAAGCGACTTTTTAAGCTGTTCATAAGCGAGAGAAAGCGCACCTATGCCGTCGGGCTGCATATCTTCAATATAAAGCTGATACTGACCTGTGGGTTCATAGACTGCAACTCTGCCACGGCAGATTACTTTCATTCCGTCGGTCGGTCTGAACTTTAAATTACGGGCATTGCCGGCAAACATTACGGCTCTTATAACGGATTTTTCATCTTTGATTGAAAGGTAGATGTGTCCGCTTCTGTAATGGTCGGTAAGGTTTGAAATTTCACCCGTAACAAAGACAAAATTCAGTCTTGCGTCATTTTCAATAATTGACTTTATATAGAAATTCAGTTGCGAAACACTTAAAACTCGTGGTTTGTTAAACTCGGGTGTGTACATCGTTATACTTCCTGTATCCTAAATATGCAATTCCTGCCGAGTTATCTGCCGAAAACTGCGGCGGTGCAAATATTGCATTGTATTTTTCTTCAAAAGAATTTTTGATTATCCGATTTGACATTACTCCGCCTGCAAAGAGTAATGGATGTTTTCCGTATTTTTCAAGCAACCGTTTTGTCATTTCGGACAAGGTCTGCTCAATATATTTAAGGCAAAATGCCGAAACATATTCGGGAGATTTGCCTTCGTCAATCAGTTTTTTGGATAGATTTTCAACTCCGCTGAGGCAACAATCACAACCTTTGAGGGTTGGTTTCACCCTGATTTTTTCTGTATTTTTAAGGGCAAGCTGTTCAAGCTGAGGACCGCACGGAAATTTTAAACCGAGCATAAGCCCTGTGCGGTCAATCGCCTGCCCTGCATTGAGGTCAAGAGTGTGTGCCGCAAGTTCAACGGAAAAGCCTGTGCCGAAGCCCTTGGCAAATACTGCCTCGGTTGTTCCTCCGCTGACATGGAAAGCGATAAACTGCTTATCAAACAAATCTGTTCTCTGCGAGCCAAACAGTGCCGCCGAGATGTGTCCCTCCTGATGCGAAAAGGTGTAGAGAGGGATTTTCATTGCGGAAGATAAAATTTTTGCCGTGTTCTCTCCAACGGTGAAACACGGCATATATGAGCCGTCAACAGGTCTTGGACGGCTTGACGCCGCAATTGCGGCTATTTTGCTTGTGTCAACATCCTTTAAAAGCTCTTCTATAAGCGTGTGAAGCTGTGCTGTGTGGTGAAACACAGCATCGCTCTGACGGAGTCCGAGCTGTCCTTCTTTTACGGGCAGAAGTTTTTTCTGCTGAACCATTTCGCCGATTTCGCTGTCATAAAGAGCGGTTGATGTTGTGTAATTTGAAGTGTCAATTCCGAGAAAAAAGCTCATATCACTTCTCCGACTTTCCCGAAATTTCACGGGAATATGTTCCGAGAATACCGTTTACAAACTTGCTCTCGTCAATTGTGTATTTCTTTGCAAGTTCAACAGCCTCGTTGATTGAAACGCTCTGCGGAACATTGTCAAGATACTTCATTTCATAGACTGCAAGGCGAAGAATTGCAAGTGACGGCTTTGAAATTCTCGAAAGAGTCCAGCCTTTTTTCAGGTGACTTGCAATGATTTCGTCAATCTCTTCGTGCTTGTCCTCAATGCCTGAAACTACTGCCTGAGCATAAGCACAAACACCGCCTACAAACATTTCCGAATTATCGTCTATTGTTTCTTCAAGAGGTTCGTCGTCAAAAGACTTTGAAAACAAAAGCATAAAAGCCTGCTCTCTTGACTCACTTCTTGTGAGATTAACCTCTTCTTCAAAAATGTCACTTGTTTCAGCGTCATTTACTTCAATTTCATTTATTTCGTTGTTCATTTCGTTATTCATAATAAGCCCAACTTTTCGTTAAATTATAATATCACTAAATATAAAATCGGAACAGATTCCGCCCTGCTTGCAGGAAAAGCAAGTAACTCCATAGAATTTTACGGAAGCTTTATATCACGGTGTACTTCTAAAAAGCACATCAGTCATTCCTAGAAAAAACACTATCAATAGGATTATACCATAACCGAAAATGGATGTAAACAATAATTGATAAAGATGTCCGCAACAAATCTTCGCATCATAAATAGCTGCTGTGAGATTTATATAATCGGTTTATGCCATTTTAACGCACGCATTTCAAAATTTTACAAAGTGTCTTTGTAAATATAACCGGCATATTCACCTAGGTCAATCTGCTTGATATCATGACTTACATGTCTTTCGCTGACAGGAATCATCTCCATATAATCACCGTAAAGGTATTTCAGGTACTTATCGTATTCTTTAGGAATGGGCAGTTTTGCATTTTCAAAATCGACCCATATAGCTTCATCAAGCCATTCGGCAGGAAAAGCTCCTCTTGAAACATTTCTTCCCATACTGTCAAAAAGATATTTAGGATTTTTCATATTCTTATGAAGTGAAATAAGCTTGTTCTGAACCTTTTGCAAAAAGCCGAGCGGGAATATCTTTCTCAGAATATTCGCACACAAAGAAGAAAATCTGCTGTTTGCGTTTACCGAGGTGCCTCTCCACTTATCAAGCACAAGCCACCTTGAGCTTGCAGTTGCTTTCATATGAATTTTGCGTAGGAAAGCATTGTTTGAGGTATAATCCTGTGCAAGCACATCAAGAAAAATTCCATTATGGATATTCGGAAATCTTGAAGTAAATTCAGTTGAAAGCAGAGTATTGTTTATTCTCAGCTTTGTAAACGGAAAGTGGCTGTCTTTTTCATTTTCCTGAGTCTGTGCAAAAAGATAATTCGGGAGTTCACTCGGCAATACCGAAAGGAATCTGTCGTAATCTTTTCTCAGCATCATAACATCCGCATCATCGTCCCATGGAATAAAGCCTTTGTGTCGTACAGCACCCAAAAGACTTCCGCCACCGAGAAAATACTTTATATTATGTTTTTTGCATATTCTGTCAACCTCAAGCAAAAAACCGAGAAGAATTTGCTGAATGTCATTTAGCTTGCCGTCATATGAATCGGAAAACATAAACACACTGTTGTCATTCATAATCTCGTGTCCCGAAATAAGAAGTGCGTCTTTGTAATTGACCGCTGATGACCAGCCGAGTTTTTTCAATCTTGTACAGTCAACTGCACAACCGTCTGCGGAACATCCTTCGGAGGTTATGTTTACCTCGCAGTTTTCAAACGCATCAGAAAGTGCAAGTGCAAATTCAGCCGAATTGACTGTCGAATCATCCGAACAAGCGTTGTACGCCTGACACTCTGCCCCATTACAAGCAACAAACAGAACAGCAGAAATCAAGTCGTTGGCACTTATATACGATACCTTGGATGATCTATTTTTAATATTCAGAATTTTGCCGCCAACAGCCGATTTGAGCGTGTTTGCAACAAATTCAGAATTTGAATTTGCAGATATAATCTTACCGCATCTTATGACTTTAATTGAAAAGCCGTACATATGAGCGGCTGAAAAATAAAGATTTTCAACCGATTGAATCAACATTGATTTCAGTGAGTCATAGGAAAAATCAGAATGTGTTTTTTCTTTTTCAGAAATAACAAGTTCTTTTTCAAGTTTTCCGTAAGCCGAAGCATCGGATAAAACAACAAATTCTTTTATTTTCAATACCTTGATAACTGAAATAATATTTTCGGCTCTGCTGATATTACTTTTAAATACATCCGTGCTTTCAACCTTATCAGAAAGCAAGAAGCCTGTTTCGATGAGTATATCTCCGCTTTTATTTATTGAATCAGGCGAGGAGTATTTTACAATTGCGAAATCCGATGAAT
Source organism: Ruminococcus bromii (assembly GCF_002834225.1). Classification (GTDB taxonomy): domain Bacteria; phylum Bacillota; class Clostridia; order Oscillospirales; family Acutalibacteraceae; genus Ruminococcoides; species Ruminococcoides bromii. The sequence goes on from NZ_NNSR01000063.1 coordinate 77,292, forward strand.
TGATAAAATCAAACCGTCTGTCATATCTTTCGTAATCCGAAACAAGCAAAAAAACAGCTATGTCCGCTTGCTTTTTTGAATTAACCGTAAGAAGTGACGATACAAGTGAAAAAGCCGGTTCTCCGCCTCCTGCTATAAAAACAGATTTTCCGAATAATTTACGGATATTCAGATTTTTATAACGCAAAGCTGCAAGGGCTCTGTCCTGTTCAAATTGGTTAAGTAACAACTCAGACATAACTGTATTCCTAATTTCTATTGTTAAATTTTAATCTTCTTCAAGAATGCCGACAGCCCTTCTTATTCCTTCTTTAAGGTCAACAAGAGGCTTCCAGCCGAGGGCACGAAGTCTTGAACTGTCAAGAATTTCGGGAGTTTTTGCAAGAGCGGAAGCGTCAATCTCAGGCTCTTTTGCATCCTCGGGATTGGCAAAAGCCAAAGTCATATTTCTCTCAGGAAAAACCTCGCAAGCTGTCTTTGCAAAATTTCTTATTGTTGTATCTGATTTTTCATAAGAAATGTTATACGGTGTAACATTTTCTCCGTTGAGCATAATGTATATGAGAGCGGAAACCGTGTCTGTAACATAGCAGAACGAACGGTTAGCCGCACCGTTGCTCTTGAGAAGAATATTTTCGTGACGGACAACATTTGCAATAAACTGCGCCCAGACACGGTCGTCTGTAAGACTGCTTGCACCGTAAATATAGCTCGGTCTTGCAATCTTTACATTGAGTCCAAACTGTTTGCAATAGCTTGCGGCAAGAGTTTCAGACGCTCTCTTACCCACTGCATAACAATTTTTATAGGAAGTAAAATCAATATAACCGATATCATCTTCGGAAATACTGTTTTTACCATTGTGCAAAGCACCGTAAACTTTAAGGCTTGAAACAACAAGTACAGACTCACTTTTGCTTTCAAAAGCAAAATCGAGAATGTTTGATGTACCGCTGAGATTTGCGTTAATTGTGCCGACCGGGTCGGTTTCAAACTGGATATTACTTGCCTGACTTGCAGCATGAATGACAAAATCCGCTCTTTCACATTCAAGTCTGTTTGTAACATCGGCAACAACAAGCTCAATGTCATCTCTTTCAAGAAGAACACCGAACTTTTTCTCTGCTCTCTCTCTGTTTCTTACTAACGCAAGAACTTTGATATTATTGCTGTAAAGGTCATTTCTCGCAAGAAATGTGAGAACAAGATAATAACCGATAAATCCGCCTGCGCCTGTTATAAGAACAGTTTTGCCGTCAAACCTGTTCCAATCAACATTTGTATTTGTAATTTCTTTAATATCGGAAAAAACTGTCTTTTTTATATTACTCTGAACATTATAATCCATATTTAAGTTCTTCCTTTGCAAACTGCTTGTAGTTTTCATAATAGAACTGTGAACGCAATGTTGTAAGATCTTCAGGTGTAGTTACTTTAATATTGAATCTCTCACCGAGGAAAAGGTGAACCTTTTCGCCGAGTTCAATAAAGAGTTCACTTGAAGAAACAGGGTTTGTAATGCCCCTTTTATATGCTTCTTCGTGCGCCCAAAGAATTTTTTCCATTGTGTAACCCTGCGGAGCCTGAGTGATGTACATTGTGCTTCTCTGATAGCTCTTACCGCAGGTTTCTCCGTCCTCGCTATAAAGAAGTGAATCTATACTCGGGGTAACAGGAACAGCAGTTTTGTATTTCTTTGTATCTTTAATACAGTTAGTGATGAGTTCCTCGCTGAGCATAGGACGAACGCCGTCACAGATGAGAATGATATCCTCAGGATCTTTTGAAAATTCGGCAGTAGCCATCACACCGTTGTGAATAGAATCAAAACCGCTTGCACCGCCAGGAACAACGGTCTTTACCTTAGGGACATTGAAAGCGGCAATAAGCTCATTGAGATAACCGATCCAGTCAGCCTTGCATGCAACAACGATTGCGTCAACCTTTGGATGACGGGCAAAATGCTCCATTGTATGAATAATAATCGGCTTTCCGCCAACCTCGAGAAACTGTTTAGGCATATCGGAATACTTCATTCTTGCACCGATACCGCCGGCGAATAACATAGCTGTAACCATAGTAAGACAATCCTTTCAAAACATAAATAAGATTTTACTTTACAAGCTGTAATAAATATAATATTTTACCGACAGCACAAATACGCAACAAAAAACGCGTCTGCACCTTGATATAACTACTTGTATGATACCACATTGATGTATTTTTTGTCAATAATAATACTTTATGCGGAGGTTTACTCCCTTGAAAATAATATATCTCTATGTTAGAATAGCTTTAAGGGTGTGATAATTTGATAAACAATCAGTTTTCGGGTAATAATATGCCGTTTTACGGCGATAATCTTAATTATAACCGTAATTTCAAAAAAGATATGCAGTATGATAATCTCAAGCAAAAGTCAAGCGGATTGGGCTTCTTCGTATTTGCGTATTCGCTGACAATGACAGCCTGTGCTGTGATTATCGCCGAAGTTTTCAAGAATCTCGGCTCGGCAGGTTTTATTTTATCAAACAACTACGCATTATTAAATTACTTTATTGATATATTCATTTCTGTATTTGCCGTTGTTGTTCCTGCATTTTTCTATATAAAGCTTTCAAGAAACAGTTTGAATGATATTATCAGCACAAAATATGTAAAACAAAAAAGTATGATACCCATTCTGTTCCTCGGAATGGGAGGCGCTATGATTGCAAATGTTGCAACGAGCATTGTAGTTGACAATTTCTCGCTTTTCGGAATTGAAAACACATCTTCGGGACTGTCAAGCGGAGATTCGAGTATTTTGAGTATTGTTTTGAATATTGTTTCAACCGCAATTGTTCCTGCGTTTGCAGAGGAATTTGCATTCAGAGGAATTGTTATGGGTTCTCTGAGAAAATACGGTGACACTGTTGCAATTATCGGTTCTGCTGTTTTATTCGGAGCAATGCATCAGAATATATCACAAATTCCGTTTGCATTCATTTTAGGTCTTATTTTTGCATACATTGACTGCAAGTTCAATTCGATTTTTCCGTCAATTGCAATCCATTTTCTTAATAACCTATATGCTGTTACCATGAGCATTTTAAGAGATGCAGGCATCGTTTCCGATTATGTGACAACAATAATAAGCTACAGCCTGATTATTTTCTTCTGTATTGCAGGATTTGTTTCATACATTGTTCTTGCAAAAAGGAATGAAAATATTTTTAAAATGTCCGATAAGAAAAACGAAATTGTGAGCGAACTTAACTTAAAAGAGAAAATGACTGCGTTTCTTGTAAATCCCGGCATCATACTTTCACTTGTACTTTTTCTATTGACTACAATTACAAATTTAGGTTTGATAAGCAATGGATAAAAACTTATATTATATGCAAAAAGCAATTGAACAGGCTGAAATTGCCGCTGCAGAAAACGAAGTTCCCGTCGGTGCGGTAATTGTCAGAAACGATGAAATAATCTCCGTGGGCAGAAATCGGCGTGAGCAAGAAAAGAACGCTCTTCTTCATGCCGAAACAGACGCAATCTGCAATGCCTGTCAAAAGCTTGGCGGTTGGAGATTGTGGAACTGTGAAATTTATGTAACGCTTGAGCCTTGCCCTATGTGTGCAGGTGCAATAATCAACGCTCATATTCCAAAGGTATATTTCGGTGCATACGACTTAAAAAACGGCGCTTGCGGTACAATTACGAATCTGTTCCAAATGCCGTTCAATTTCAAGCCTGAATCAGTGGGCGGCATTATGCAAGAGGAGTGTTCAAAACTTCTCACCGACTTTTTTAAAAACTTACGCAATAAAAAATCATAGAAAAAAATCCCGCTTTTGTAAGCGGGATTTTTTATTTGCTGTTATAATCAAAGAAACAGGATTATATTATTTTTCATCTCTTAAAATCTTACTTGCCGCAAGCATTACACCGAGCTTACCGCTGTGGAAGTTAAGACTTCCCTGCATCCATACTGCATAGGGCTCACGCAACGGTGCGTCTGCCGAAAGCTCAATAGATGAACCGAGAGTAAATGCGCCTGCCGCCATAACTACCTGACTTTCGTAGCCGGGCATATCAGACGGAATCGGAGATACAAAGCTGTCAACAGCCGAACCGCTCTGAATGCCCTCGCAAAAGCGGCATACCTTTTCGGCATTACCGAGCATGATAAGCTGAATGATATCTCCTCTTGCATCATTGTACTTAGGACTGGTTTCATAACCGAGAATTTCAAAAAGTGCCGATGCAAATACTGCAGTTTTAAGTGCTTCACCCGTAACATGAGGAGCATGGTATGCACCCATAAAAAGTTCTCTGTTTGCGTTAAGGGTAGCACCGATTTCTTTGCCTGTACCGGGAGTGGTAAGTCTGTAGGCACACATCTCTACAAGTTCTTTCTTACCTGCAATATATCCGCCTGTAGGAGCAATACCGCCGCCGGGGTTCTTGATAAGAGAGCCTGCCATCATATCTACACCAACCGACAAAGGTTCAACCTTATCAATAAATTCACCGTAACAGTTATCGAGCATAATAATGCTTTCGGGCGAATTGGCTCTTGAAATTTCACAAAGCTTTTTGATTTCTCTCCATGTGAGCGTAGGTCTTGTGCTGTAACCTCTTGAACGCTGTATGTAAACAATTTTAGGCTTTTTCTCTGCAATGTCACTTGCGATTTTGTCATAGTCAAGTGTGCCGTCAGGATTAAGTTCGGTCATTTCAAATTTTATTGAAAAGTCCTTGAGTGAACCGGGATAGTCACCCTCAATGCCTATGGCAGAACGGATTGTATCATACGGCATTCCTGTTATGGAAAGCATTGTGTCCCCCGGCCTTAAAACGCCGAAAAGTGCAACTGTGAGGGCATGTGTACCGCTGACAAAATTATGACGAACAAGTGCGTCTTCTGCATCAAAAACATAGGCATAGACCTTGTCAAGAGCCTCTCTGCCTGCATCGTCGTATCCGTAGCCCGTAGACCCCCAAAGGTGACTTTCACGAACATCTGCAAGCTGAAAAGCCTTTATCATCTTCTGCTGGTTGTATTCCTGAATATCGTCAATCTCCGCAAGCTTGTCCTTGCAAAGCTCCATTGCCTTTTCGGATGCTTTTATAACTCTTTCATCTATATCAAAAAAACTCAAATATATCACCTTTCAAAATAGTATTCACACCATATTCCGCACTGTTCAAAACCGAGATTATTATAAAACGACTGATTTGCATTCTTGGCTCTGTGAAGATACACGGTCTTGTTCTCGGCAACCAGTCTGTTGGATATGTACTTTACAACAGTTGAACCGTAGCCGTGCTTTCTGTAGTCAGGATGACACGATACCGCACCCAACACGGCACCGTTACTGCTTTCGGCAACGGTCATAGCCATTGCAACAAGTTTTGTACCGTCATAAACTCCGTACATCCTCGTTGCATTATGACGAAGCTTGTGATTCACATCAACATAAAAATCATCAAACGGCGGCGGAACGAAATTTTCATCGGCACAGCTTACGATGAGATTATAAACCTCTTTAATATCGGGAACATCAAAATTTATACTTTCGTCAACATTTTGAAACGGTTCTGATTTTTTCAGAATAACGCCCGAAACGGATTTACTGCCGTATAAATTAAGGTTGAAATCTCCGCTGCATATTGCACTTGAAGCACCTGCAACACGCATAAATGACGAAACCTCTTCAAGATTTGTTTTATCTGTAAGAAATAAAATAAAGCTTGTTCCGCATCGGGAAATTGCACCTGTGCACTCATCTGTTTTATCGTCAATTATCGTCCAGTAGTCAACGAAAGCAAGCGATGAATCGTAACTGTTGTACTGAGAAATTATTCTGCACGCAAACGGATCTTCCGCTGACAGATTCATAATTACATTTATATAATTTTCATTGGCGGTTACAATCATTCAGACCGTCTTTCCTTTCGCTAAATTTCCGCCCGCAATATAATCGGACAATACTTTTGCAAGTTTTAAAACGCTTTCGCAATCATCGAGATTTGCCGCAGTTGAAGGAGCATGAATATACCTTGACGGAAGTGATACCGCCAGAGTTCTCACTCCGCCTCTGCTCTGATGAATTGCACCCGAATCATTACCGCCTGCAACCGCTCTCTTATACTGAACAGCTATGTTATTCTTCTCGGCAAGTTCAAAAGCGGCACTTATCATTTCTTTATCATAAACTGTCGCCCTATCCATTACGGTAACCGTTGCGCCTTTTGACAAATTGCATACCTGATGAGATACATCAACCTCTGCAACATCAGCGGCAGTTGTGCTTTCGATAACAAGAGCAAAATCAGGATTGACCGTAAAAGCCGCTGGTCTTGCACCGCGCAATCCCACCTCTTCCTGAACGACAAATGTGAAATACATATCATATTCGGGTTCGGATTTTATGAGGTTGATAAGCACATAGCAGCCGAAACGGTCATCAAGTGCCTTTGTAACAACAGTTCTTCCGTTAATCTTAAAGTCGCCCTCAAAATTAACACTGTCACCGTAGCTTACATATTTAAGCGCATCTTCCCTGCTTTCGGCACCGATATCAATGTACATATCACTCATTTTCGGAACAGCAGTTTTTTCATCACCGTTTGTAAGATGAATCGGTTTCACACCGATAACACCGTTAAGACCGTTTCTGCCAACACATACACGCTTGCCCGGAAGAACTCTTCTGTCAATTCCGCCGACCTCGTCAAATTTAAGATAGCCGTCAGATGTTATATCCGTTACCATAAGACCTACTTCGTCCATATGTGCCGACACCATAAGCTTGCTTTTTGCAGACTTTTTTCCCTTTTTAAACACAATAAGGTTGCCGAGATTATCTGTTTTAATATCATCGGCACAGTCTTTTATCTCGTTAATTATCAGATTGCGAACATTCCCCTCATCACCCGAAATACCGTTGCAAAGGCAAAGCTGTTCAAGCAATTTTATGTCAATCATTGAAAGCACCTCCGCATTTAATGTATTCGGCAATAAGCTTTGCCGTATTGTCAACATCAGCTACAGAAATAACTTCATTCTGTGTATGCATATATCGCTGTGGGATTGATACAACAGCAGTTTTTACACCTTTTCCGCTGATTGTAATATGGTCTGCATTCGTACCGGTTCTGCCTGCTATCGGTTCAAGCTGATACGGTATATTTTTATTCTTTGCAACACTTTCAAGCGATTTGCTCATTTCTTTGTTGAGAATTGAAGAAATGCAAATCATAGGACCTTTGTTAAGCTCAATTGAAGAATAGAATCCCGAAACATCCGGTTGAGATGCAAAGCTTACATCAACAACAATTGACTCGTCTGCTTCAACTGTAAAAGCACCTGTTTTAGCGCCTGTGCCAAATGTTTCTTCCTGAGAGCTTAAAAGGATAATTACTTTATAATCTGTTTCATTGTCTTTCAATAACTCTGCACACTTAACAAGTGATGCAACACCGCATCTGTTATCAAGGCAAGGCGCAACAATTCTGCCGTTCAAAAGATTTGCCGGCTTTGAGGCAAATGTCAGCATATCACCGAATGAAATGAGTTTACTAACTTCATCATACGGCAGACCGAAATCAACCCAGATTTTGTCGGTTGGCATAGCCTTGTCCTCTTTTCCGTCGGAAAGATGAGGAGGCATACAGCATACAACACCTGTTATATCGGGATTGTGCTGCAGACAAAGCAGAGTATCGGCAAGAGTTCTTGCGTCAATTCCTCCGCACGGAGAAACTTTTACAAATCCGTTTTCATTTATTTCGGTAACCATAAATCCTATGCGGTCAATGTGAGCGTCAAGCAATATGGTTTTATCTGAATTTTTGTTACCGCAAACAGCCATAAGACTGCCGTTTGATATCTTTATGTCATCCGTGTAATCCGATAAAAACTTTTCGGCAACAGACAAAGCGGGTTCTTCCCTGCCCGACACACCCATTGCACAACAGAGTTCAAAAATAAGTTCTTTTGTGTTCATTGTATATCTTACTTCAAAGCGTTGACAATTGACTTGAAGTGATTACCTCTTTCTTCAAAATTCTTGTAAAGTCCGAAGCTTGCACTTGCGGGTGAAAGCGAAACAATATCTCCCTTTGTTGAACGCTCACGGGCAACAGCTACAGCCTCTTCCATATTTGTTACATTGACGATTTCAATTTCATCTGCGTCATAGTTTGAAGCCTCTTTAACGGCTTTTTCAATTTTCGGGGCAGTATCACCGAGAAGAATAAGGAGTTTTACTTTATCGTTGATTACGGGGCCGAGCGGCTCATACGGAATATGCTTATCATATCCGCCTGCAATAATGCAGATTTTCCGGCTGTAAAGCGAAAGTGTGCCGAGTGCGGTTCTTGTAGGACTTGACGCAATTGAATCGTTGTAATACTTAACACCGTCAACCTCTCTTACAAACTCTGCACGATGAGCAACACCGCCAAAGGTTTTTGCAACAGCTGCCATTGTTTCAACATCTACAAGTCCCCATACGGCAGAAATAGCGGCAAGATAATTTTCCACATTATGCATACCGGGAATTTTGATGTCATGAATGTTCATAATGCGGGTAATTTTTCCGTAGTCATTATAGCAGATTGTATCGCCGTCAAGAAAAGCACCGTTTGAAACATTTTGTTTTACGGAGAACTTTGCAAGCTGACCTCTTACGCTGTCAGAGAAACCGTTTGTGATTTCATTGTCAAGATTAAGGACAGCCTTTGAAAAAGCGTTTTGATGAAGAATGATATTTTTCTTTGAATCAATATACTCCTGCATATCCTTATGTATGTCAAGGTGATTTGGAGCAAGGTTTGTTACCACAGCGATGTCCGGACTTTTTCTCATAGAGATAAGCTGAAAGCTCGACAGCTCAACTACCGCAAAATCATCATCATTCACACTTTCAATATCCGGAAGAAGCGGCTTGCCGATATTGCCTCCGAGGTGAACATTAAGACCTGCCGCCTTTAAAAATTCCGAAATAATTGTAGTTGTGGTTGTTTTGCCGTCAGAACCTGTCACAGCAATAATTTTGCACGGGCAAAGGTCAAAAAACACTTCCATTTCAGATGTAAGAACAACACCCTTACTACGAAGTGCGACAAGCTCATCCTTGTAAAAAGGTGTGCCGGGACTTCTGAAAACGATATCGGCGTCAATCTTGGAAAGATAGTTTTCGCCGAGCAAAAGCTCCGCACCGTATTCCTTTGCCTTTATGCCGTTCTGTCCCAAATCTTCAAAATTCTTCTTATCGCAAGCCGTTACTTTTGCACCTTTTTCGATAAAAAGCTTTATAAGCGGAAGATTGCTTGTACCGATTCCGATAAAAGTAACTTTTTTTCCTTTTATGCTGTCAAAAAATTTATCAGCCATAGCGTTCATTGTAAAATCCCCTCTACAATTAGTATTTTATGCCATTTTAGTATTTTATACCGTATTGGCAGGATTATGCCATACCTTTTAATTATACATTTTTAAAGTTACAATTTCAACCGTATACACCAATATTGCAATAATATTTTTAAAATGTTAAAATATAAGAGGTGATGTTATGCTGTACGATTTTATAATTATCAATAAAAAAGATAAAACTCCGCTTTACAGGCAGATTTATATGTCTGTCAGAAAGTCAATTGAAACGGGCAGTCTTAAAAAAGGAACAAAGCTTCCGTCAATAAGGCGATTGAGCGCCGACCTTGATGTTTCAAAAACTACTGTCAACGGTGCATATGAACAGCTTTGCGCCGAGGGATATATTTCAAACAAGCCCCAGAGTGGCTACTATGTTGAGGCGCAGTTCAGCGATACTCCCTCAAAAGCAGATAAAGCGTCATCTGCCGCAAACAAGTCAAAAAAGTATTATGAATATGATTTCAGCAGTAAAAGTATTGATGACGGTATAATCAATATAAACGAATGGAAAAAGTATGTAAAAGAAGTTTTAAATCAAAATTATCTGCTCACCTCATACGGTGAAGAACAGGGTGAAGAAATTTTGAGAAATGCGTTGCAAAAATACAGCTTAGGCACACGGAGCGTAAACACCTCCTACGAAAATATTATCGTCGGAGCAGGTACTCAGACTCTTTTGCACATACTCTGTTCACTTCTCGGTAATAATAAAAAAATCGCACTTGCGGATTACAGCTACATTCAGAGTGAATATGTGTTCAACAGTCACGGTTATGACATCAAATATTTTCGATGCGATAAATACGGAGCCTGTATTGATTCACTTGAAGAAATCAATCCCGATATAATTCTTTTAAATCCTAATTTTACCGTAAACAGCAACATTACAATGCCTGTTACACGCAGACTTGAGATAATTAAATGGGCAAAGGAAAACAATGTTTTGATTATTGAGGACGATTACAACGGTGAGCTTAGATACAGCACGCATCCTATGCCGTGCGTGCAGAATTATGATACCGAAAACACGGTTTATCTCGGCTCTTTCTCAAAGATACTTCTTCCCTCTGTCAGAATCAGTTATATGGTTCTTCCGCAAAAATTAACCGATGAATACAACAAAATCAAAAAATACACCAATCAGACAGCGTCAAAAACGGAACAAATTGCCCTTGCAAAGTACATTAACAACGGCAAGCTTGATGTTCATCTGAGAAAAGCAAGAAGAATTTATCTTGAAAAAAGTAAGCTTATGCTTTCAAGCATAAAAAAATATTTCGGGACCTCCGTTAAAATTGTGTTCAACGAAACCTCTCTTTATGTTTCTCTGTTTTTCAAGGATAAAATAATCGGCGAAGCTGTTACAAAAAAAATTGATGACGCATCAATTAAAATTATGCAGTTCAACAAAGCCGAAAATATGATTGTACTAAGTTTTTCGGGAATTAAGGACAAAAAAATTGAAAGCGGAATTAAATTACTTTATGAAACAATTGCAAATTAACATAACAAAACGGGACTGAACTCAGCCCCGTTTTATCTGTGCAATCAGTTTTCACAACCGCATTTGTAAGAAGATGTATGAGAGGAGTCACAATCACCCTGATGTATTGTGCTCGGCGGAAAGAATGAATCTGTCGGGAAATCAATTTTACTGAAAACTTCACATGGGTCATCAGGTGTTGACGGACATTCCTTGCGGGGAACACAAAAATCATAGGACGGAATCATAATCTGAACATCTCTTTCAAGCCTTGTGATTGTAAAAATACCGATTGTGGCAAGCACTCGCTGTGTTTCAGGCTGTGCAGGCTCTCCGTCAAGATAATCAATAACGCAATTTGGAAATGCTCTGCAAACAGCAGACGGATTTGCGTTGTTGTAATCCTGAAGCTTTGCGGACAATGCCATTGGGTTTGAAACCTGAACCGTTGCTCTCGGCAGACAGCAGGGATATTTGCACGGACAATCCGAATCCGATGTATCGCAAACAACATCTTCGTCGCTGGAGAATGACTTTACGCAGCCCTCTCCGCCGTAAAGCACAACCCTTTTGCCGTACATTGCAATACCTGTAACGGTTTCGGGAATTGCACCTGCAGCTGTGTAGGCTTCTACGGTGACAGCGAAATAGTACATTATATCAACCGAATAAAAGCCACGATGGAACGCAACAGGCTCAACCTCTACCGTAGATGTAATTATGCGCACATTGCTTATCTTTACGGAACAAGCCCCATCAATAATTTTCTGGTTTGCTTCGGTAAACATAACAGGCAGATTTGAAAGGCAGTCTTTTGCTCCGCAACTGTCATAAATTCGTGAAACATTGATACAAACAGGTTCGCAGCCGTTGGTTTGCCCATTACCTTCGGCACATACATTTTCCGAGGAACAGAAAGGTACATCTGACATAAAAATAACCTCCGTAAAAGTATTGACAGTTCAATAAATGCACTGTAACAATACATTTTATGGAGGTTTTTGTTTTTGGTGATTAACAGCCGAAATTTATCCGTAAAACGGAGCAAGCGTTTTCTGAATGTTATTAAACAGAGCAATCGGACTGCTGTTTGAATAGTTTGAAAGTGCTATATAAATTTGATTTCCGTCTTTGGTGAAAACAAGAGCGGCATTATATTTGTCGATTTTTCCTGTGTGAGAAACCGCATTACTTTCTTCTGATACAACAAAACCGTAACCGTAATTGTCCTTGTAAGGTGTTGTCATTTCTTTAAAAGTTTCTTCCGAAACAAGCTTGTTTGTACAGAGAGCGTCAACCCATTTGAGTAAATCGGGAACATTTGAAATTAAACTTGTTGCGGAATATCCTACACCGGGATATAAAGTCCACACGTTATCGTATATATCCTGATATCCGACTGCAAGTTTATCTGTGCTCTCAAAGCCTGTGCTCATCATTCCCGACGGTTTGAGAATTTTCTCTTTAACATATTTTTCGTATGAAGTCTTGCTGACCTGTTCAATAATATCACCGAGAAGAAAATATGCGCTGTTTGAATACATATATTTTTCATCAGGTTCAAAATTGAGTTTCTGATTAAAAATCCAGTCCATTACGGCTTTTTTATTTTTCTTTGCGGAATTTTTGGCTGAAACCTTAAATTCAATCTGTGATTCGTTGTATGCATAGGTATTGGTATCGCCGTCTTTGTTGATGTAATCCTTTATGCCCGCCGTCATTGTGAGCAGGTTTTTAACGGTGATTTTTTTGCCGTATTTGTATGACGGAAAATATTTGTCGATTGTATCATCAAGCGAAAGCTTTCCGTCCTCAACAAGCTGCATAACCGCAACTGCGGTAAACTGCTTTGTGAGCGAAGCAATTCTAAAGCATGTGTCCGTAGAATTTTTTGTGTGCCTGTCCTTATCTGAAAATCCGTTAGTGCCGATATATTCAAGGGCATTTCCAATTTTCACATAAACCGTTCCGCGATACTTGTTGCTTGTAATTATATCATCAAGGGTGTTGCTGATATCAGCAGATTTTCTTTTAAGTTCGGAATAATTCCATGTTGGTTCTTGCTTCTGTTCATCGGAAGTTGCCGCCTTTGTTACAGGCTGTGAAGCAGCAACAGCGGTTGTTTTCTCGGTAGCGGATACAGAAGACTGCGTGTCTTTTCCGCAGCCTGTAAAGCACACAGAAAAAGCTGTCAACGCAGAAATTGCAAGGCACAGAATTTTTTTTGATGATATAAGCACTTTAATCACCTCAGATTTTTTTCATATTACTGCAATAGTTTGCCATAAGAGTTTTTGTGCCGGCTTTGTCAAAGGCAATTTCAAGCATTGTATCATTGCCCATTTTCTCGGCTTTCATTACCATACCCTTGCCAAATACCTTGTGCTGAACACAATCTCCGACATTGAACACTGCACCGCTCTTAACGGGAGGCTTTGTAAATCCGAACGATTTATTCGGTGAATACGAGCTACCCGAAGATTTGCCGACGGAAACTTTTTCACCTGTTCCCGATGCAAAGCCGGAAGATGCCTGTGTGAACATCTGCTTTCTTCCGCCGCTGTATTCAAGAAGATTATCGGGAATCTCGTTTAAGAATCTTGAACCCTTGTTGTAGCTTGTTGAACCGAAGAGCATTCTCGAATTTGTTTTTGTGAAATAGAGAATTTCCTTTGCTCTTGTAATTCCGACATAAGCAAGTCGCCTTTCCTCGTTGAGTTCATCGGGATTCATCATCGTCGCAACAGACGGGAACATTCCTTCTTCCATACCTGCAATGAATACAACAGGAAATTCAAGTCCCTTTGCCGAATGTAATGTCATCATTACACAGGTATCTGCGTCTGCATCGTAGTTATCAATATCGGTTTGGAGAGAAATTTCTTCGAGAAATGCCGAAAGGTCTGCCTCATCGCCGTAGTCCTCTTCAAACTTCACGATATTTGAAGAAAGCTCTTCGATATTTTCAATACGAACCTCGGGGTTGTCCTTTTCGGTTTTAAGATACTGTTCGTATGATGTATGTTCAATCACAAGATTGTATAATTCTGCAAGAGAATAATCGCCGCTCTGCTCGGCTTCAATAAGTCCGTCAATAAGTGCAACAAAGCCCTTGAGCTTTGCAGAGGCACGGGAAAGCTGCGGATAGTTTTCCGCCTCCTTGATTACATCGTAAATGCTTTCGCCGAGTCCTGCGGCAATGTCTGCGGCATGGGAAACGGTTGTCGCACCTATTCCCCTCTTTGGAACATTGATAATTCTTGAAAGTCTGACATCATCATGAGGATTATTTATAACCTGAAGATAAGCAACCATATCACGGATTTCTTCACGGTCATAGAATCTGTGACCGCCGATTACACGGTGCGGAACACCGCTTCGTGACAAAGCCTGCTCAATTGCGTTTGACTGGGCATTCATTCTGTAAAGAATTGCATAGTCGGAGTATTTTCTTCCGTCGGCAACGCCGTCAAGAATAGTCTGAGCAATAAAATTCGCCTCGTCACGCTCATTTTCGGCTGTATGCACCTTAATTTTCTCACCCTGACCGTTTTCGGTCCACAAGGTTTTACCCTTACGCATTGTGTTATTTGAGATAACCTCGTTAGCGGCATTGAGGATATTCTGTGTACTTCTGTAATTCTGTTCAAGGCGAATCATCTTTGCGTTCTTGAATGTGTTTTCAAAAGAAAGAATATTTTCTATTGTAGCGCCGCGGAATTTGTAGATACTTTGGTCATCATCACCTACAACGCAGATGTTGCCGTATTTGCTTGCAAGCAGGCTTACAAACTTATACTGTACCTTGTTTGTGTCCTGATACTCATCGACCATAATGTACTTAAACTGATTTCTGTAATAATCAAGAATATCGGGTGCTGTTTCAAAAAGCTTTACGGTATTACAAAGCATATCGTCAAAATCCATTGCGTCGGCTGTTTTAAGCTTTGTCTGATAGATTTCATAAACCTTTGCAATCTGTGCTTTTCTGCTGTCAAATTCAGCCTCCTTACGCATTTCTTCGGGAGTAAGCATTTTATCCTTAGCCTTTGAAATTTCAGAAAGAATTGATTTTACAGGCAAGGTTTTCTCGGCGATATTAAGCTGTTTCAGGATATCCTTAACAAGCTTTTTCTGATCGTCTGTTCCGTAAACGGTGAAATGACTTGTATAACCGATTCTGTCACCGTATCTGCGCAGGATTCTTGCACAGGTTGAATGGAAGGTAGCCGCCCAGATGTCGGCACCGCCCTCGGGAACTGCCGCACAGATTCGTTCTTTAAGCTCTCCTGCCGCTTTATTGGTAAAGGTAATGGCAAGTATCTGCCACGGCTTGCAAAGCTCACACTGTAAAATATAGGCTATTCTGTTGACAAGAACTGTGGTCTTGCCCGAACCGGCTCCCGCAAGAATGAGCAACGGACCTTCCGTGCAGAAAACTGCCTGTTTCTGCATATCGTTCATATGTGAAAAGTTTTTCTGAATTTCAGTCTGTAACATTATTATCCTGCCTTAAATTATTCTACAAAAGAAATGGGCGAACGATGTTCGCCCTATGTTTTGTTTAACCCGATTATTTAATGCTGTCATTAAACATTGTAAGCATATCGGATGCCTTTTCACCGATAATCATTGTAACAAAGTTACCGTCTTTTGTAACCTTACAATTTTTCACCATATCAAGCTCTTCAGCTGAATAGGAAGCATTCTGCTGGAAGATTGAATTATAGCGGTTTGTAAGAGCAGTTTCAACTCTTGAAGCGGCATCCGAATCAGTTGCCTCAACAAGAACTACCTCTGTATTTTTGCTGTCTGTATCAGACTTGCCGACCTCAGCGGCAAACTGCTTGATGTCATCGGCATTTATGTTATAGTACTTGTACATATCTTCTTTTGTTTCGTACTTGGTAGCATCTACACTGTATTCGGTATTCATCTTATCCAAAACATCGCCGAGATTAACATCCTTTGCACCGCAACCGGCAAGGATTGAAAGACAAAGGATAAGAACAGCCGCAAATGAGATTACTTTTTTCATAAACTTACCTCCAAAATATTAAAAAAACAGCACCGAACTCCTAAGAGCTCGGTGCTGAATGGTCGAGGTGACAAGATTCGAACTTGCGACCCCATCGTCCCGAACGATGTGCGCTACCAAACTGCGCTACACCTCGTAGTAAAAAAGCCCCGAAAACTTTCGGGGCTATGGCTGTGGAATAGGGATTCGAACCCCAACAAACAGAGTCAGAGTCTGTCGTGCTACCGTTACACTATTCCACAAGATGTAATTGCTACCGAACTTGCAACGATTTGAATTATAAGACATATCGGGTTAAAAGTCAATACCTTTTTGAAAATTTTTTCAAAAAATTTCCGAACCTGTTCTGCGGCTTTTAAAAAGTGCGGCAGCAATGGGATTTTTTACAAATAACAAGCTTAAAATTATCTTCGTATAGCTCGTATATCTTTTCCCTTAAAATTAAGTTGTTGAGCATTTCCGCAGATTCTTGAAACGAATCTTTGAGAATAATTATTTTCCAACTCCTTAACCGAGAGATTTGTATTTATGATTATAGGCTTGTTTGATAACATTCTTGAATTAAAAATATTGTAAAACTGTGACACGCCAAACTGAGAATGAAATTCCGTTCCGAGGTCGTCTATAATGAGAAGGTCGCAATCAACAAGTATACTAAATGCGGAGTCATCATCATTGTTTGAAAAATAATTTTTTTCAAGTTTAGAAACAAGCGACGGAGCAGAAGCGTAAATTACACCGTATCCCTTCTTAATTACTTCATTGGCAATTGCAAGAGACAGATGAGTTTTACCGAGTCCGGTTGCCCCCTTCATAAGTATGCTTTTTGAATGCTCATTAAATTTTTCGGCATAATTTTGACAGAAATTAAAAACTCGACTCATAAGGTCATAGTTAGACAGTTTAAGTTCAGGATCTACTGTTTTATCATAATAGTCAAGATTAAAGCTTTCAAATGTAGAAAGCGACAAGGGTGCATATCTGTTAAGTTCTGCACACGCACAAGAAATAAGTGCCGATTTCATACACGAACATCTTACAGTCTTGCCGTTAATGTCATAGTAGCCCTTATCTTCACACTTTTTACAAAAATATTTTGGTTCAAAATAATTAGCAGGATATCCGTTATCTGTAAGAATCCTCTTGACTTCCGCCTGCATTGCAAGATCTTTGTCACGAAGTTTCTCTACCTCAACTTTTACATCTCCGCCTGCAAGAACTGCACGGGCGGTTTTGATTCCGCTCATGGAAATCTGCTTTTCAAGCTCTTTCACACGGGGAAACCTTTCATACACCTCTTCTTTTCTTCTCTCTGCTGCCTTTTCGGCATTAAGCCTGCGTTCATGTAATATATCCGAAGCGGCCTTATAAACACTGTTGCTGTATCCCATACTAACCTCTTATTTAAAATCTTCCAGTAAATTAATTTTTTCAAATTCACTAATATCGTAAGACGACGCCTGCTTTTGCGACGGCTTATTTACTGACTTTTCATATTTATTAAGTTCATCAATTGTATGAACATTGCCTGCGTGCCAACGCTTAAGGATTCCGTCAATGTAGCGAAGATTCATTGTTCCCTTTGTATCAACGCATCTTTCATACGCCTCTCTGAGCATTTCCGGAGAAAACTTCCATTCGCTTATCCACTTGTCACCGTATTCAAGCTGTTTTTTTGTTGGCGATCCGACATTTTTGAGTCCGAACGCCTTTGAAACAACAGAAAAATTAGCTGTGGTTTTCTGAATCTGCTCAATCTTGTTATCAGCCGCCTCAAGCGAATAAACACCGTCATTTGCCCATTGAATACCGATATTTTCAATCGTTCTTATATTGCCCTTATCAATGCTTACGCAATAATGAATGAGCATAAAGATAACATCAAGCGGAAGTCCGCAGGTATCCTTGAGCATAAGCAGAGTTGCAATATCGGAATTTGAAAGAACTTTTCCGAGTGTTGTCTGTGTTTCGTCAACGAGCATTTTTAATTCTTCATCAACTGCAAGTCTTTGTGCCGTAAATACAAAATCAGGCTTTTGCGGTCTTGTAGCCGTAAAATGTTTTTGCGGTTCTTCTGCGTTTTCCTTTGGTGACTGTTCTGTTTCCTGTTTTACAGGCTCTCGAACCGCTTGAACAGGCTGTGGCACTGTCTGTTGTGGCTGTAAAACAGTCTGAACAGGTTGCGGTGTCTGTTCCGTTTGAGCGGAAGTCTGCGGTGCAGGAACAAATTCCTCGTTATTTTTTGCAGGAGTAAAGGTATTTTCAATTCGATTAAACACACCCATACTTACCCAATAGTCAAGCGCCTCGGGAATATCCGTTACATTGACGCCTGTGGCTTTTGATATTTCAGATTCATCAAAAGATGAGCCTGCATTACGAAGGACAAACAAAAGGACTTTAAGCTTTACGCCGTCAGAAAATTTTAATCCTTCATCGACTACTTTGGAGGGAACTGCAAAAATTGAGTTCCATACTCCCAAATCTATATTTATTGACATTATATCCTACTTTCTGTGATTTGCTTTTGTAAATGTCTGTTACAATATTTATAATAGTTTCATTCTCTTAAAGTAATGGAACATCTGCACTTGGATTTTAATCAGAACAACGCTCTGCTTTCATAACATGGAGCAAGGTTTGTAACAAAGTGCAATCTATATTTAAATTATAACATAGATTTTCAATTTTAAAAACAAAAAAATAAAATTATCTGGATTTTTTTCTGTTTCTGTGATAATATGATTTCAAATTATGAAAAGAGGTATTACAATGAAATATTCATATTTTCCTACGGGAGTTTGCTCCAGACAGATCAATCTTGAACTTGATGACAACGGTAAAATCACAAGCTGTGAGTTTGTTGGCGGCTGTTCAGGCAACACTCAGGGCATTTGTATGCTTGTTAAAGGTATGGACGCAAAAGACGCTATTGACAGATTAAAAGGCATTGACTGCCGTGGCAGAGGCACATCCTGCCCCGATCAGCTTTCAAAGGCTCTTGTTGAAGCATTAAAACTTATCTAAATCATTTTCTGCATATAAGTTTCTTTATTATTCTGATAAGGAATTTTACTGCATAAGAAAATACAATTACAAACAAGGTAATTATACTCATTATTGTTATGATAATGAACAAACACAACATAAAAACATCCTTGCAGATTTTTAATTACATTATATCTGCAAGGATGTTATTTTTTTGGTTAATTATGTAGTATAGAGCAAAAAATTATTTTGAAAGGAAATAGTTCATCATTGTGAAACCTTTTTCAATATAGTTGCCTGTCTTTTTAGCCTCTTCTTCACAGAATTTGCTTACGCCGCTGTCAACTTCGTTCTTGCTGTTATAGATAAGATAAGGAACAGGATTTGAAGTGTGTGTGCGGATAGAAAGAGGTGTGGGATGATCGGGACATACGAGTACGGCAAAATCATCAAAAGTTCTGAGAAAATCGGTTACAGGCTTGAGAATATGCTCATCAATGAGTTCAATTGCCTTAACTTTGTTTTCTATCTCTCCCCTATGACCACATTCATCGGGAGCTTCAACATGGATATAAACGAAATCTGCACCGTTTTTGAATTCATCAATTGCGGCTTTGCACTTTCCGTCAAAGTTTGTATCAATGTAGCCTGTTGCACCTTCAACATCAACGCTCTTCATGCCGGCACAAATTGCAATACCTTTGAGAAGGTCAACAGCAGAAATCATACTGCCCTTTTTGCCGAACTTGCCGAAGAAGCTGTCAAGAGCAGGCTTTGTACCCTCGCCCCAGAGCCAGATTGAGTTTGCAGGACGAAGTCCTTTTTCAACTCTTGCCTTGTTTACAGGATGATCTTTGAGCAAATCATAACTTTTCTTCATCAAATCATAGAGAGCGGCAGTATCGTCACCCTTTGGAATGTATTCTTTAATCACACGACCTGAGATATCGTGAGGAGGTGTGAGTTCACCCGGATGCGGATTGCCGTTTTTCCATACAAGGCAATGGCGGTATGCAACACCCGAATAGAACTTAAAAATATCGTTGCCGAGCTTTTCCTCAACATAGTTGATAAGCTCTCTTGCCTCTTCTGTTGAAATATCGCCTGCACAGTAGTCAACCATAGACTTGTCCTCGTAGTTTTCTTCATCGGACAGAGTTACAAGGTTACATCTTAATGTTACATCGGTGTCTTTAAGGTCAATACCGATACTTGCCGCCTCAAGCGGAGAGCGGCCGCTGTAATAAACAGCAGGTTCGTAACCGAGAACAGAGAGGTTTGCTACATCGCTGCCGGGCTTAAGTCCCTCGGCAACGGTTTTAACCATTCCGACCTCGCCCTTTGAGGCAAGGTAATCCATACAAGGCTTAACAGCCTTTGCCATAGGAGTTGAATTATCAAGCTGTGCGTTTGGCTCATCAGCCATACCGTCACAGAGCATTACTAAATACTTCATACCGATTCATAGCCTTTCCGTATAATATGAATTTTATTTCTGAAGTGTGCCAAGACTTGCACACTTTAAATATGCGTTGATAAAGCCGTCAAGATCGCCGTCCATAACAGCCTGAATGTTACCTGTTTCAAAGCCGGTTCTGTGGTCCTTTACCATTGTATACGGCATAAACACATAGCTTCGGATCTGTGAACCCCAGGTTATTTCCTTTTGAACACCCTTGATGTCCTCAATCTTTTCAAGATGCTCACGCTCTTTGATTTCAACGAGCTTTGAGATAAGCATATTCATAGCGACATCACGGTTCTGGTACTGGCTTCGCTCAACCTGACTGGCAACAACGATACCGGTAGGAATATGAGTAAGACGAACAGCTGATGATGTCTTATTGACTTTCTGACCGCCTGCACCGCTGGCACGGTAAACATCCATTTTAATGTCTTCAGGCGGAATGTGAACTTCTGTATCCTTTGCAATTTCAGGCATAACCTCAAGAGATGAGAAGCTTGTGTGTCTTCTGCCTGCCGAGTCAAACGGAGATACACGGACAAGACGGTGAACGCCTGCCTCACTCTTTAAGTAGCCGTAAGCATTTTCACCTTCAACAAGAAGCACAGCACTTTTAAGTCCTGCCTCATCGCCGTCAAGGTAGTCAACTTCTTTAACCTTAAAGCCGTGAGCCTCTGCCCAACGGGTGTACATTCTGTAAAGCATTTCAGCCCAGTCCTGAGCCTCAGTTCCGCCCGAACCTGCGTGAAATGTAAGGATTGCGTTATTTTTATCATATTCGCCTGTTAGCAAGGTCTGCAAACGCTGTTTTTCAAGATTTTCCTTGACAGCCTCAACTTCGCTTTCCGCCTCTTCAAGAAGAGATTCGTCCTCTTCCTCATTTGCAAGCTCAATCAAAGCGTGTGTATCTTCATATTTGGCAACAAGGTTTTCATAAGCTTCAACCTTGCCCTTTAAAGAACCTGTACGCTGTAATACTTTTTGTGATTTTTCTACATCGTCCCAAAATCCCGGTTCGGTTGCCTTGAGTTCAAGCTGCTGAATCTCCGAGAGCATACCCTTCATACCGAGTGCGTCGGACAAATCGTCTATTTCAGGCTTGAGGGCCTGAAGCTTTAAAAGTAATTCCTCAAACTGTACCATAAACATGTACCTTTCTGAATCTAGTTTATTCTTTCACAATTAAACATTATAACAAAATTATCTTTAAAAGTAAAGAAAAACAGATATTTTGTTTGCAAGTGAACTTATATACAAAAACAAGTTGCATTTGTCGATACTATTTGTTATAATTATGTTGTGTAGGTACACCATATGATGTACCCCTTGGAGGTTAATAATGGAATTTACAGAATACAAATGTCCGGTATGCGGTGAGCAATTTAAAAAGGGCGACGATATTGTTGTTTGTCCCGAATGCGGAGCACCGCATCACAGAGAATGTTACGAAAAAGAAGGCCGCTGTCATTTTGCAGACAAACACGGTGACGGCTTCTCTTTTGAAAAGGAACAATCCGGAGCTGCCGATGATCAGGCTGAACAGAATGACGAAAGCGGTACAGTGGTCTGCAAACGCTGCGGTACGGATAATCCTAAAGAAATGTTCTATTGCAGTAACTGCGGAGCGCCGCTTTACGATAATAAAGAGGAAACACAAAATCCTCGGCAAAATCAAAATAACGGTCAGCCTAATCCTAATTTCGAACAAAATCAAGGAATGCCGCCGTTTGGCATTCCTTTCGGTCAGACAAATCCGCAGATGGCTGCCGCTTTTGACCCTATGGCAGGCATGAAGAGCGATGAACCGCTTATTGATGACATTACGGCAGGTGAGGCCGCCAAGTATATCGGCAAGAATACTCCTTACCATTTGAGAGTTTTCAGCTTTATCAAAAAGTACAAAAAGAGCAGATTTAACTTTACGGCATTTATTCTGTCGGGTATATATTTCCTTTACAGAAAAATGTATGCTTTGGGAATACTTTTCTCCGTGCTGACATTCGGTTCTACAATTGCTTCGGGTTATATAAAAACTCTTCCTGCTTGGCAAAATATATACAATAACATACTTCAGGCACAGGGTTCGGGTCAGGTTGTTTCGCTCTCAAATAATTTTGGACTTTCAGCCGAAGATTTTTGGCTGTTTTTATCACCCTTGATTGCAAATATAATTTCCATGGCGGTGATGTTGATATGCGGCTTAACAGCAAACAAATGCTTTTTTAACCATTCAGTTAAAAAGATTAAAAAAATCAAAAGCACAACAGATAAAGAACATCTTACAGAAGTTCTTGAAACCAAAGGCGGCGTCAACCTTCCGCTTGCAATCTCAGTTGCAGCCGCACTGATTGTTGCAAATTATCTACCGATATTTTTTATTTAAATAAAACTCTAAAACAAAGCAGAAAGAAGGAACACTATGCACATTACAAAAGCAGTTATTCCGGCGGCAGGTCTTGGAACACGAGTTCTTCCCGCCACAAAAAATATGCCAAAGGAAATGTACCCTATTGTTGACAAGCCTACTATACAGTTTATTGTTGAAGAGGCTGTTGCGGCAGGAATTACAGATATTCTCATCATCACAAACCGTGGTAAAGGACTTATGGAGGATCATTTTGATGCTTCTCCCGAACTTGAAAGTCTGCTTGAAAAGAGCGGCAAAACAGAACTTCTTGAAACAGTCAGAAATATTTCAAACCTTGCAAACATTTCTTTTATCAGACAGAAAGAAATGAAAGGTCTTGGACATGCCGTTCTCAAGGCAAAATCCTTTGTGGGCAACGAACCGTTTGCCGTTATGTACGGTGACGGCGTTATTACAGGCAAGGTTCCTGCAATCAAACAGCTCATTGATCATTACGGTGAATACGGTGAAGGCGTTGTAGGCGTTAAAAAGGTTGACGCCAAAGACATTCATAAGTACGGCTCGCTCAAAGTTGAGCATATGCACGACAATGTTTTTGCCTGCACCGATATGAAGGAAAAACCGCAGACTCCCGAAGAAGTTCTTTCTCTTTATTCAATTCTTGACAGATGCGTTCTTCCGGCTGAAATTTTCGAAATTCTGGAAAATACAAAGCCCGGAATCGGCGGAGAAATTCAGCTTACAGACGCAATGAGAGAGATTGCAATAACAAAAGGAATGACAGCCGTTGAGTTTGAGGGCAAGAGATACGATATGGGCAATAAGTTTGGAATCTTGCAGGCTCAGATAGAAATTGGGCTTGAACACCCTGAAACAAAGGATTTATTGAAGGATTACATAAAAAATCTTGCAAAAACTTTGTAAAAAGGTATTGCAATTTTCAGAAAAGTGCAGTATAATGTGCTGCAGTTAAATATTGGATTCAAAAAAACAAGGAGGATTTCACATCATATCAGTGCGAAATCCTCTTTTTGCTTTTAAGAACTATTTTAATTCTTTGTTATTCAATTGTTATTTCATAAGGGCAACAGTTTTCATATATATAGTATGATTTGAATCCGGCTTTAAAAGCAAGCTCTATCCCCTTTTCAATATCTCTTCCGACATCATTTATGTTGTGTGCGTCACTTCCAACGGTAATATATTTTCCGCCGAGATCGCGATAGCGTTTAATCTCATCAAATGCAGGGAGAGTTTCACCGAGTCCCTTGAACAGTCCCGAAACATTTATTTCAAGAGCCTTATCCTTTTTAATAAGTTTTTCGTAGATAAGATCAATCTTATCCCGATACTGCGAAAGACTTGGAACAGTACCGGTGTCACGCTTTATATATCTCAAAGGATATGTAAGATGGGCAAGCGTACAGAAATCGGCAAAGGACGCGGTTTCGAGAAGCTCGTCAAAGTACATATTCAGTATTGCCTTAACATCTTCTTTTTTAAAATCCATATAATAAAAATCAGGTCTGTTTCTCAGGTTATGCACCGATGCGATTATTATGTCAAAATCACCAAAACAAAGTGCTTTTTTTGTACATTCGTCATTGTGCATCGGCTCACCGAGTTCAATGCCTTTAAGGATTTTGATTTTACCCTTGTATCTATCTTTCATAATCGAAGTTTCATAATTCGATTTTGGAATTAACTTACTAAAATCTCCGTACTCACCTTCAGAGCCGAGCGGAATTTCGGGAGCTTCGCAGTGGTCGGTGATTGCAAGTGCAAAAAGTCCCTTGTCAACGGCACTTTTACACATTTCTTCAACTGTATTTTCAGCGTCAAAAGAGTTGCTTGAATGGGTATGAATATCACATATTTTCATTAGTAAAACACCTCACAAAAAAGATGATAACATATGAAAAAAATTTTTTCAATATTGCACTTTACTTTATTAAAAAATCGTTATATAATATGCACAAATAAAGAAAAGCAGTTTTATGCAGAATTCCAACGAAAATCTGCATAAGCAGGAGGTAAAAAATGAAGGCAGTTATCACAGTAATCGGTAAAGACAGCGTTGGAATCCTTGCAAAAGTTTCGGAAGCCTGCTCAAAGGCTGATGTAAACATCGTTGAAGTAACGCAGAGCGTTCTTCAGGATATGTTTGCAATGATTATGCTTGTTGAAATTGACAAATCCAACATTGGATTTGAACAGCTTCAGACAAATCTTAAGGCTGTCGGCAAATCAACAAACACAAAGGTTCATGTTATGCACGAGGACATCTTTAACAGCATGCACAGAATTTAAATCTGAGCTACCGAATTGAAAGGATATACATAATATGTTGGAGACAAGAGATATACTTGAAACTATAAATATGATAGATAATGAAAACCTTGATGTAAGAACAATTACAATGGGTATTTCATTGCTCGACTGCATTGACGAGGACATTGACAAAGCTTGTACAAAGGTTTACGACAAAATTTGCCGCAGCGCCAAAGACCTTGTTAAAACAGGTGAAGACATCCAGAAGGAATTTGGTATTCCTATTATTCATAAAAGAATTTCAGTTACCCCTATCGGTATGGTAGCCGCTCCGTGCCAGAGCAAAAATGTTGTCAAGTTTGCCCACACTCTTGACAAAGCCGCAAAGGAACTCGGCGTAAACTTCATCGGCGGTTATTCCGCTCTTGTTCAGAAGGGTTTTGCAAGCGGTGACTACGCTCTTATTGAGAGTATCCCACAGGCCTTGAGCGAAACCGATTTCGTTTGTTCATCCGTAAATATCGGTTCTACAAAAGCCGGCATCAATATGGATGCTGTTAAGATGATGGGTAAAGTCGTTAAGCAGGCTGCGGAAGTTACAGCCGACAGAAACTGCATCGGTGCCGCAAAGCTCGTTGTATTCTGTAATGCTCCCGAAGACAACCCGTTTATGGCGGGTGCTTTCCACGGTGTCGGTGAAGCCGATACCGTTATCAATGTCGGTGTATCGGGTCCCGGCGTTGTAAGAGCCGCTCTTGCAAAGGACGGCGCAGGAAAAGACATCACGGAAATTGCAGATATGGTTAAGAAAACTGCATTCAAAATCACCCGTATGGGACAGCTTGTTGCAAGAGAAGCAAGCAAGCGACTTTGTGTTCCCTTTGGTATTGTTGACCTTTCACTTGCCCCGACACCTGCTGTCGGTGACAGTGTTGCATATATTCTTGAGGAGATGGGACTTGAAGTGTGCGGATGTCACGGCACAACCGCTGCTCTCGCACTTCTTAACGACGCTGTTAAAAAAGGCGGCGTTATGGCTTCTTCCCATGTCGGCGGTTTAAGCGGTGCTTTCATCCCTGTTTCTGAGGATGCAGGTATGATTCATGCTGCCAACGAAGGTTTCCTTGACATTACAAAGCTTGAATCAATGACAGCCGTTTGTTCGGTTGGACTTGATATGATTGTAGTGCCGGGGGACATTACTCCTGAGGTTATCTCGGCAATCA
Source organism: Ruminococcus bromii (assembly GCF_002834225.1). Classification (GTDB taxonomy): domain Bacteria; phylum Bacillota; class Clostridia; order Oscillospirales; family Acutalibacteraceae; genus Ruminococcoides; species Ruminococcoides bromii. The sequence goes on from NZ_NNSR01000063.1 coordinate 103,555, forward strand.
TTGCCGACGAGGCTGCAATCGGTATGGTAAATACCAAGACAACGGCGGTAAGACTTATTCCGGCTATCGGAAAAAGTGCAGGCGAAGAACTTAATTTTGGCGGACTGCTCGGCAGAGGTCCCGTTATGCCTGTAAGGAAAGGTTCTCCGGAGGTATTCATTAAGCGTGGCGGAAGAATTCCGGCTCCGCTTCAGGCGCTTAAAAACTAATTTTTCACGGGGGTGGTATTGTGGAAAATATGATTAAAAAAATCGTTGATGCCGACAACGAAGCCAAAGCCATGGAAAAGGATACTCTTGAAGAAAAAGAGGAACTTTCCAAATCTATAGAAATCGAGACAAAGAAAATCTACGATGACTATATGGCAAAAGCTGAAGAGGTTGTGAAACGCAACGACATTCAGGAAGCAAAGAAAGCTGAGCAGCAATGGGAAGAAATTCAGGGCAAGCACAATTCAGTGCATATCAAGCTTGACTCTGATTTTAAGCTTAACTGCGACAAGTGGGTTGACGAAATCGTCAAAAGAACAGTCGCTCAGTAACTTTCATTGACTGTTTACAAGGAGGTGTATGCGGATAATGTCAAAAACTTCATTCGCCGTTCTGACGAAAGCAAGATCCAAGTTTGGTAAAAGACTGACAGAAAAGGACTACCAGAGTTTGCTTGTGTGCCAGAGTGTCGGAGAAATTATGTCGTATCTCAAAAACAATACGCACTACTCCAAGGCTCTGACGGATGTCAGCGAGCGTGAAATTCACAGAGGAAGGCTTGAGGCTCTTTTGAGGCAAAATCTTTTCTATGAATTTGACTCTTTGTGCAGATACGATTCGAGTGTAAGCTCGGGGTTGTCATCGTACATTATCTCGACATTAGAGGTTGAGCAGATTGTAAGATTTCTTATCCTGCTCAGTTCAAACTCAACGGACAAGTTTATTTACCAGTTTCCGGGTTATATTTCAAAGCATACGGAAATTGATGTCAACAAGCTTGCCAATGCAACAAATTATGAAGAGTTTCTGAACGCCACACAGTCCTCCCAATTCTACGATATTCTCAAGCAATTTTCTCCCGATGAGAAAAATCGACTTCCGATATCGGACATTGAGAACAAGCTGTATGACTTAGTGTTCGGAAAGCTGACCAAACTGATTAAAGCAACAACCAAAGGACAGGAAAAGCGTGAGTTAATCAACTTTTTCTTCACGATTAACGACTATAATATTTTCTCAAGAATTTTGAGATTGAAAAAATATTATAAGCTTTCTCCCGATGACATCAAATCAAATCTTCTGCTTAATTACACTAATCTCAACGAAAGAACCATTGATATGATGTGTAAGGCAGAATCTTCCGGAGAGATATTTTCTATTATGCAGAACACTCACAACGGAAGACTGATTGATAAAATCGGATATGTCTATGCAAGCGATATTTCGCCAAGAGTAAAATACAGGCTTGCAAAGAAAAATATGCACTTTTCCAACAACCCTTCGGTTGTAATGATTTCATATATGTTTGTTGCCGAAACAGAGCTGATGAATATTATCACTTTGATTGAAGGCACAAGATATGAACTTGACAATAAACTTACGCAGTCATTGCTTATTAAATAAAAAATGTGATGACTGTTAAGAAGAGGTGATTAAAATTTGGCTGTTTCAACCATGCAGGCCGTAAGCATTATCGGGCTTACAAATGATATTGATAATGTAATATCGGTACTTGGTGAATCAGGTGTGTTCCATCCCGATAATGTTTCATCCTTTTACAGCAACACAAAGGATTTTACGCATCTGCAATCAAAAAACATCTATGCTGAACCTCTTAACACTCTTAAGGCAACATTAGGTCTTACAAAACGCAAGTTTAATCTTGTTGATGTAAGTGACTTTAATCCGACCTTTAAAGAAATTGAACTGTTTACAAATCAAATAAACAGCGACATTGAAGTTCTTGCAGATGACAGGCTGTTTGTTGAAGAACAGCTGATGCAGGCAAAGGAAAATCTTGTTGAAACCACTCACTTTGTCGGACTTGGGGTTGAAATTGAAAAGGTTTTAACCTTAAAGTATATCAGTTCACGCTTTGGCAGACTGCCTAAGGAAAGCTTTGAAAAGCTTTCAGCCTATAAAGATAATCCTTATGTAGATTTTATTGTCTGTACCGAAGACAAATCACACTATTGGGGTGTTTATTTTGCTCCGATTGATAAAACCGAGGAAATTGACAGAATCTTTTCGGGATTATATTTTGAAAAATGCGATGTTCTCGGAGTTAATGACACACCGAGAATTCATCTGAAAAAACTTGAGAGTCTTATCCCCCACCTTGAGGAAAAGCTTAAAGAAGCTCAGAAGCGGGTTGACGATTATGTTGACAAGTATGAGGTTAGAATCTGTAAATACCTTTCTAAGCTTGAAGAGCTTAATCTTTATGCTAAAATCCGCACCAAAGCATTGCAGTACAGCAAAAGCTTTATCATTGTAGGTTGGGTTCCTACAGAGGATGCTAAGCCTCTCAGACGCAGACTCAAAAAAATTGCCAGCGTCAATGTAGATTTTTCAGACGGCAAGACGGAGATTGCAAAATCACCGCCTGTCAAACTCAAAAACTGTTTCCTTGCAAAACCGTTTGAATTTTACACAGAGATGTACGGTGTTCCGAAATATAACGAAATTGATCCGTCACTCTTTATCGCTATCACTTATGTCATTATATTCGGCATAATGTTTGCTGACCTCGGTCAGGGCATCTGTGTATCAATTGTCGGTGCGCTTATGTGGAAACTCAAGAAAATGAAAATCGGTAAAATTCTTATGCCGTGCGGAATTTCTTCTGCGATATTCGGCTGTGTGTTCGGAAGTGTGTTCGGATTTGAGCATGTACTCGATCCTCTTTACAAGGCACTTTTCGGACTTGATGAAAAACCGATTGAAGTAATGTCATCAAACTCAATTGTTATGATTCTTCTTGCGGCGGTTTCAATAGGTATTACGCTTGTTGTGGTTGCTATGGGACTTAATATTTACAGTTCCTTTAAGCAGGGAGATGTGGGAAAAGCTTTGTTCGGATCAAGCGGTTGTGCGGGTCTTGTATTCTACTGCTCAATTATTTTCGGTGTTGTAGGACAGCTTGTGCTCGGTCTTCAGGTATTCTCACTTGCATACATTCTTTGCCTTATCGTTCTCCCCTATCTGCTTATCTTCTTTGGCGAGCCTCTCGGACTTCTTATTGCAGGAGAAAAAGACTGGCAGCCCGAAAGCTGGGGCGGATATATTCTTGAACATGCCATCGAGTCAATCGAATTTTTGCTTGAATATGTTACAAACACGGTAAGTTTTTTGAGAGTCGGTGCATTCGTTCTTGTACACGCAGGTATGATGACAGTTGTTTTCGTGCTTGCCCAAACAGCTCCCGCCGTTGCATACTGGCCCGTAGTTGTTTTAGGTAATGTTTTTGTAATGGTTCTTGAGGCGCTTCTTGTTGCAATTCAGGTTTTAAGACTTGAATATTACGAGATGTTCAGCCGTTTCTATTCCGGTGAAGGCAGACCTTACGAACCTGTTAAATTAAATATTGATTGATAATTTTTTGGAGGTATTATTATGTTATTCAATTTAATTATGTTAGCTGTTCCGGTAGTATTCCTTTGTGCGTCTGCAATTCTTGCAGTAAAGGCTTTTGAACACGGCAAGAGCAGAAAGAAAACAGTTCTTACTCAGATTTGCTCATTCGCTGCTGTATTTGCATTCTGCATGGTATGCCCTATCGTAGCAAGCGCTGCTACAGGTGACGCCGCTGCCGCTACATCGGGTATGGCTGACGGTCTTGCATATATCGGTGCCGCTCTTGCAACAGGTCTTTCATGTATCGGCGGCGGTATTGCCGTTGGTAACGCTGCTCCTGCCGCTATCGGTGCTACAAGTGAAGATCCTAAGGCATTCGGTAAAGCAATCATCTTCGTTGTACTTGGTGAAGGTATCGCTATTTACGGTATGCTCGTTTCAATTCTTCTTATCTTTGCAAGATAATTTAAGCGATTTAAGTTTCGTTAAGGATTGATTATTATGAAATTTTTTCTTATAAGTGATAATGTCGATACCAAAATGGGTATGAGATTTGCAGGTATTGAAGGCGTAGTTGTTCATCAGGAGGATGAGGTACGCAGTGAGCTTGAAAAGGCTATGAACAGGGATGATATTGCAGTTATTCTTATTACGGAAACACTTGTTTCGCTCTGTCCCGACCTTATTTATGACCTTAAGCTTAACCGCAAACAGCCGCTTATTGTTGAAATTCCCGACCGTCACGGTAACGGAAGAACCAAGGACAGTATTACAAAATATGTTCAGGACGCAATCGGCGTAAAGCTGTAATTATCACATATCTGAATTTATTCAGGGAGGTTATTTTTAATGGAAAACTCCAAAAACAAAACAGATAACTTTCTGAAAGCCATTAAAAAATATGCTGATGAACAAAGAAGTGCCATGCAGACAGAGGTTGCTCAGCTTAAAGAAGAAAAGCTGAAAGAGGCAACCGAAAAAGGCAGACATGACAGCGAAAAATATATCAAGGACAAACTTGAAGAATCAAGAAACAGACAGACGGGTATTCTTGCAAAGAAAATTCAGGAAGGTCAGAAAAAACTGTTTCTTGAAAGAGCTGAAATGACTGAAAGCGTATTTAAAAAGGCTGAGGAAAGACTTGTTGAATACACAAAAACATCAGAATATACAAACAGCCTTGTTAAAAGTGCAAAGGAAGTTGCTAAGCTTTTTGCAGACAACGACTGTGTTGTTTATGTCAACGAAAGAGATATGAAGAACTCAGACAAAATCAAGGCAGTTTTTGCAGGAAGCACCGAGGTTGTTGCCGACAAATCAATTAAAATCGGCGGAATCAAAGGCTTTTGCAAGGCAATGAATATTGTTGCCGATGAAACTCTTGACAGCAAGCTCTATGCACAGAAAGAATGGTTTATTGAAAATTCCGGACTGAGTGTGCTTTAATCTTGCTGACTGTTAATTTCTTTTGAAAGAGATGGTAATAATATGGAAAACAACAATGTTATATATGGAATAAACGGACCTGTTGTTACCGTAAAAAATACCGACAGCTTTGAGATGATGGAAATGGTTCATGTAGGCAAGCAAAAGCTTGTCGGTGAAATCATCGGTATTACAGACGACATCACAACTATTCAGGTTTATGAGGAAACAACAGGACTTAAACCGGGCGATCCCGTTGAGGGTACCGGTGCTCCTATGAATGTTCTTCTCGGCCCCGGTATTATTGATAACATCTTTGACGGTATCGAAAGACCGCTGAAGGCTATTGAAGAAGAAGCAGGTGCGTTTATTAACCGTGGTTCTTCGGTTTCTGCTCTTGATGACAAGAAGCTGTGGAATGTTACAATGAAGGTTAAAGTCGGTGACAAGCTTGAGGGCGGTCAGATTTACGCTACTCTCCCCGAAACTCCTATCATTGAACACAGACTTATGGTTCCGCCTGAGCTTTCGGGTGAAGTAGTAAAGGTTAATCCCAATGGCGACTACAAGCTCTTTGATACAGTTGTTGTAATCAAGGATGACGAAGGCGTTGAGCACAACCTTACCCTTTGTCAGCAGTGGCCAATCAGAACTTCCCGTCCTGTTAAGGAAAGACTTACATCATCTGTTCCGCTTATCACGGGTCAGAGAGTTATTGATACTCTCTTCCCTATCGCAAAGGGCGGTACAGCAGCTATTCCGGGCGGTTTCGGTACAGGTAAAACAATGACTCAGCACCAGCTTGCAAAGTGGTGCGACGCCGATATCATCATCTATGTCGGTTGCGGTGAGCGTGGCAACGAGATGAGCCAGGTTCTTGAGGAATTCTCAGAGCTTATTGACCCAAAGTCACAGCGTCCTATGACCGACAGAACCGTACTTATCGCTAACACATCAAATATGCCTGTTGCGGCTCGTGAGGCTTCAATTTACACAGGTATTACGCTTGGCGAATATTACAGAGATATGGGTTACCATGTTGCCATGATGGCTGACTCAACATCCCGTTGGGCTGAGGCTCTCCGTGAGATTTCAGGCCGACTTGAAGAAATGCCTGCCGAAGAAGGTTTCCCTGCGTACCTTCCTTCAAGACTTGCCGAGTTCTATGAGCGTGGCGGTCGTGCCGAGGTTCTCAGCGGCGGCGAAGGTTCTGTAACGCTTATCGGTGCGGTTTCTCCGCAGGGTTCAGACTTCTCTGAGCCTGTAACACAGAACACAAAGCGTTTTACAAGATGTTTCTGGGCTCTTGATAAGGCTCTTGCATATTCAAGACATTATCCTGCCATTAACTGGATGGACAGCTACAGCGAATATTTCAATGACCTTGACCCATGGTTTAAGGAAAATCTCGGTGAGGATTTCATCGAATACAGAAACAGAATAAGCGCACTTTTACAGGAAGAAAGTTCACTTATGGAAATCGTAAAGCTTATCGGTTCGGATGTACTCCCCGATGACCAGAAGCTTGTAATTGAAACAGCAAGAGTAATTCGTGTCGGTTTCTTACAACAGAACGCTTTCCATGCCGATGATACTTATGTTCCGCTTGAAAAGCAAAAGCTTATGATGAAAACCATTCTTCATCTTCATGCCAAAGCTAAGGATATAGTTGCTCAGAATATTCCGCTTTCCAAGATTCTTAACCTTGGTCTGTTTGATAAGCTTACAAAGATGAAGTATGATATTCCTAACAGCAAGCCTGAAATGTTTGACGATTACATTAAGGAAATTGACGAAAAGCTTGCTGCAATTTCTTGATAAGGAGGGAACGCAATAATGATTATAGATTATGTAGGCGTTAAAGAAATTAACGGCTCTCTTATAGTTATGGACGGTGTTAAGGGCGTTTCCAACGAGGAAATTGTTGACATTCGTCTTGATAACGGTACAATGCGTCAGGGTCGTGTCGTTCAGATTGAGGGTGAAAGAATAGTTGTTCAGGTTTTTGAGGGTACAAGAAGAATCAGCCTTAAAAACACAAGAACAAGACTTACAGGTCATCCTATGGAGATGCCTCTTTCCCCTGAAATTATCGGCCGTGTACTTGACGGTGCGGGCAAACCTATTGACGGACTCGGAGATATTTTCCCTGTTAAAAAGGCTAATATCAACGGTACTCCTATCAACCCTGTTTCCCGTGTCTATCCTAAAAACTACATCAACACAGGTATTTCAACCATTGATACGCTTATGACTCTTATCAGAGGTCAGAAGCTGCCTATCTTCTCCGGCTCAGGTATGAAACATAATGACCTTGCCGTTCAGATTGTAAGACAGGCTAAAATCAGCGGTGCAAACAGCTCTAACTTCGGTGTTGTATTTGCCGCAATGGGTGTTCAGAAGGATGTTGCCGAATACTTCAAGAAAAGCTTTGAAGAAAGCGGCGTACTTTCAAGAGTTGTAATGCTTTTGAACCTTTCAAACGATCCTATCATTGAAAGAACTCTCACACCGAGATGTGCTCTTACAATTGCTGAATATCTTGCATTTGAGCTTGATATGCACATTCTCGTTATTATGACCGATATGACATCTTATGCCGAGGCTCTTCGTGAGTTCTCGTCATCAAAGGGTGAAATTCCGGGCAGAAAGGGTTACCCGGGCTATCTTTATTCTGACCTTGCATCACTTTATGAGCGTGCAGGTATGATTAAAGGTCACAACGGTTCTGTTACACAGATTCCGATTTTGACAATGCCTAACGACGATATTACTCATCCTATCCCCGACCTTACAGGTTACATTACAGAGGGACAGATTGTTCTTGACCGTTCACTTCAGGGACAGGGATTGTATCCGCCTGTTAATGTTCTTCCTTCCCTTTCTCGTCTTATGAAGGACGGTATCGGTGAGGGTTACACAAGAGCCGATCACCAGCCTCTTGCAAACCAGCTTTTCGCTTCTTATGCAAAGGTAATTGATGCAAGATCGCTTGCATCTGTTATCGGTGAAGAGGAGCTTTCTCCTACTGATAAGAAGTACATTGAGTTTGGCAGATTGTTTGAATCAAAGTTCGTTAATCAGGGCTTTAATGAAAACAGAAGTATTGAACAGAGTCTTGACCTTGGTTGGGAATTGCTTTCAACATTGCCGAGAGCAGAACTTGACCGTGTTGACGATGCTTTACTTGATCAGTACTATAAAGGTGACAAATAATCGTTTGAAGAAAGGAGTGTGAGCATTTATGGCAGTACAGACAGTACCTACCAAGGGTAATCTTATGAATACTAAGAAATCCCTTGCACTCGCCAAAAACGGCTATGAACTGTTGGACAGAAAGCGTAACATTCTCATCAGAGAAATGATGACGCTTATCGACCATGCAAACGCAATCCAGCAGAAAATTGATGACGCTTATGCAGAGGCTTACACAGCACTTCAAACGGCAAATGTTACCAACGGCTTTTGTGAAGATATTTCTAACGCTATTCCCTATGAGAACGGCTTGAAGCTTGATTCAAGAAGTGTTATGGGTGTTGAAATTCCGATTCTCACTATTGAGGAACGAGAGGACCATAACTACCTACACTACGGTCTGCGCACAACAAATTCGGCAATTGATAAGGTTTATACGAAATTTACCGAAGTTAAAAATCTTACAGTTGAGCTTGCCGAGATTGAGAACAGCGTTTACCGCCTTGCCGATTCAATCAAGAAAACTCAGAAGAGAGCAAACGCTCTCAAGAACATTATGATTCCCCGTTTTGAGGAAACAGTTAAGTTCATTTCCGACGCACTTGACGAAAAGGATCGTGAGGAATTCAGCCGACTCAAGGTAATCAAGAAGAAAAAGCAAAAAGATGCTGCTTTGAAAAAAGCTAAAGAATTAAGTGCTGAAAGCGCATAAATTATCAGCCCGACCGTAATTTGGTCGGGCTGTTTTAATGTGTCAACATAATAAAACGGATTGGCATTTTATTGAGCCAATCCGTTTTGTTTTAGATGTTGTGAATAAGCTGTTGTTTCTTTTTTGTTCGGTATTTTATAAATACCGAAACAATACATTCTGCAAAAACAACTATTGCAATCCCTGAAATAAGGTAGGCAAACATACCAAATGATGCCTTTGCCATAACAATTCCAAGTATGTCCGTTCCCTGTTTTATTGGTACGCTTATGCTGTTAATTGATTGATACGCCCAACACCATGCGATAATACCGTTGATAATGTTGGATACAGCAAGCACAGTAATAACAGTACCGTATATTTTCATTTTCTTTATGTTGTGATGAAATATAAATACAAACAAAAGCTGTGCTAACAAGAGAATAAAAAATACAATCGAATTTCTTATAACAGGTATTTGGGTCAGTAAAGACGAAAGTGCCGAAAAAATAAAAAGAACAGTTAAAAATATTTCACTTATTTTCATATTCCACTTCACTTTCTGTCAAGTTTTCTTCTGTGCATTTTCTCTTTTGTCTTTGTACCCTTTGCTTTGAAAATAATCAAATATCCTGCAAGAAGTGCGAGGAATGTTGTCTGAGTATAAAACAATGCGTAATCCTCGCTTGAAAAGCCCTTGCCGTGCTTTACGGGCTTGTCCTCGGGCTTTTCTGTGGGAATAGGCTCAATGCCGTCATAATTACCCGAAATCACCGCCTCATCGAGCGAAGATGCCGCAGATACACTTACACAAAAGGCTGATGAAAAAGTCATCAGAACAGCCATTAACAAGATGATTATAAATTTAGTCTTTCTCATAATATTTCCCTTTGTAAAAATTAAGATTTAAAATAACTACAGTTAATTGTAACACAAGAGAAATATATATGCAACTGCTCTTTATTCTTCTGTCCAAACCTCTTTTGCCATATTGAAAGCTGCCCAAGCTTTTGACCATCCTGCATAGAATGCGGAATGAGTGATGATTTCTGCAATTTCTTCCTTTGTAATGCCGTTGTTTTTGGCTGACATAAGATGATACTTAAAAGAAGAATCTACAAGTCCCTGTGACATAAGTGCAACAACTGTAACAAGTGAACGGTCACGAAGTGAAAGTTTGTCTTCCCTACTCCACACTTCACCGAAAAGCACATCGTCATTAATTTCTGCAAATTTCGGTGCAAACTCACCGAGTTTATCTCTTCCTGCTGTCTGTTTTACCATTGATATTCACTCCTAAAATTCGTTTATAATAGTTATTTTTAAATTATTTAAATCAAAGCGACTGCATCTTCGGCAATCTGTTCGGGTGTGAGGCGGTTTTCTTTGAGGACATCGGCAGGATTATATCTGTCAAGGAATTCCTTTTTAAGACCGAAATTGATAACCTTAACATCTGACGGACCGTAGAAACGGGCAATCTTCTCACCAAATCCGCCGTCAATCACACCGTCTTCAAGTGTTACAACAACATCGTGATCTTTCTTGAGGCTTTCAAGAAGCTCTGTATCAACGCCTGTAATGTAGTAAGGATTGATAAGAGTAGGTGCTGTACCTGTTTTTTCTTCAATAAGCTTTGCAGCCTGTTCGCCCATTACATAGAATGAACCGAGTGCGATTACGGCAATCTTACCGCCCTGCTGAGCAACTTCATATTTATTAAGTTCTGCAAAATTCTTTGTGCAAGGCTTGCCTGTCGAAACAAGTTCTGCAACAGGCACACGAATTGCAACAGGATAATCTGTCTGCTCAATGCTCCAGTCGAGGACTGCAAGGTAATCTTCCTTAGTTGTCGGAGCGATATAAACAAGGTTAGGAATGTTTGAAATCATGGGAATATCAAAAATTCCGAGGTGTGTAACATCTGTCATACCGTTTACCGACGCAGTTTGCACGAGGATTGTTGCAGGGTTTGAATCAATGCACAAGTCCTGTGAAAGCTGATCGTAGGTCCTCTGAATGAATGAGCTGTAAACATTGAATACGGGCTTGCCACCATTCTTTGCGATAGCAGATGCCATTGCAACGGCTGTCTGTTCTGCGATGCCTACATCAAGAAACTGTCTGCCGAATGCTTTTCTCTCATCAGGAGTAAAGTCGTAAAGTGCCGGAGTGCCGGCTGTAATCGCCACAACTGACTTGTCAGACTTCATCTTATTTCTAAGATAATCTGTTGTAATTGAGCTGTAGTCCTCCTCATCAGGAAAATTAACAGTAGTTTTGCCTGTTTCAATATCAAACGGCATACACCAATGCCAGCTTTCTTTGTCGGTTTCAGCAGGCTTATAACCTTTACCTTTAAGAGTGTTAATATGAACAACAACAGGATGATCAATGTCTTTTACAGACTTAAAAGCCTTGATAAGCTCTTCAATATTGTTGCCGTCCTTGACATATACATAATCAAGCCCCATTGACTTGAAAATGTTACATTCAGCCTTGCCGTCTGTGTCACGAAGAAGTTTGAGATTTTTATAGAGTCCGCCGTGATTTTCTGCAATTGACATTTGGTTATCATTTGCTATAATAATCAGGTTAGAATCCATTTCACCGGCAACATTAAAACCTTCAAGAGCCTCACCGCCGCTGATTGAGCCGTCACCGATGAGTGCAATAACATTACCTTTGCCGTTTGTTACATCTCTGCCCCTTGCAAGTCCGCAGGCAAGGCTGACAGAGGTTGATGTATGACCGACAGTAAACATATCGTGTTCGCTCTCTATGGGGCTTGAATAGCCTGTTACATCATCGTAATGCTCCTGTGCAATATATGCCTCTTTTCTGCCTGTGAGGATTTTATGAGGATATGACTGGTGTGATACATCAAACACAAACTTGTCATGTGGTGAATCAAAAACATAATGAAGGGCAATTGTAGCCTCTACAATACCGAAATTCGGACCGAAGTGACCGCCGTGGACACTTGCACGGTGAAGTAAAGCGTCACGCATCTCCGATGCAAGAGCGTTAAGCTCATCAAGACTGAGCTTCTTAACATCCTGCGGTCCGTTTATTTTTTCAATATACATTGTAATCAGAGCTCCTTATCGCATAAATTTTAAATATAAATCAGAGAAGTTTCTCTTTGGCTTTATTATACAGCCTAAAGCTAACTTTAGGTCAAGAGTTTTTTTAACATCTTTTGCAAATTAGTGTCTGCCATTGATGCTTACAAAACCTGTACGAAAAATGTAACCCACCGAAAGACTGATACAACGGAAAAAGGCACTTACAAGATTATGCAAGCACCTTTTTATGGCTGAGCCGGCGGGATTCGAACCCACGGGTGACGGAGTCAAAGTCCGTTGCCTTACCGCTTGGCGACGGCTCAGTATATATTAAATTCTTCCGTTGTTAAAAAAACAAGCCGCTAAAGGAAAAACTTCAGCGGCCGTTGGTGACCCATCGGAGATTCGAACTCCGGACACCTTGATTAAAAGTCAAGTGCTCTGCCAACTGAGCTAATGAGTCAAATGGGGTGGAATGCCGGATTCGAACCGGCGGTCTCCAGTGCCACAAACTGGCGCGTTAACCAACTACGCTAATCCCACCATAAGTGGCGCGCCAAAAGGGACTCGAACCCCTGACCTACTGCTTAGAAGGCAGTTGCTCTATCCAGCTGAGCTATTGGCGCATTAAGTTGCTGACCTCATCAGTCAGCCTTTATATTATACCCATATTACGCTAATTTGTCAACACTTTTTTTCAATATTTTTCAAATTTATTTCACAAACTTATATGCCGAAAAAATTAAGGCTTTCCGTATTTCTGAGCAAGCGCAAGATTCCTGTAATTCGGCTCTGAGGTAACTTCTCTGACAAGCTTAACAAATGAAGGAAGCTGATACGGCTGATTTTCGCTGAGCAATTCAATTTCAATTGTAGCCCTGTCACTCCAGAACGGATAAACATCAAGTTCATAGTATGTGTTGTTATCGACAATGCAATATCTGTCTTTACTGATGATGCCCGTAACATACTGTCTTTGCGCAAGGTATGAGTCGTATTGTTCTTTCGAAATATAATTTTCAATTTCAATCCGCTTAATATCCGATATCTTGATTTTTACGGTTTTGATATATACAGCCTTGTCACCATCTCCCCTTCTGCGGATTCTGAAATATCCTTCATCGGGAGTGGTGAGGTACGCCTGTGTAATAGAAATTCTGCGACAGGTTTTTATGCTGTTCAAAAATTCAATATCAGGATATTCAATCAAAAATTTTCTTTCAATTTCAAGCGGCTTCGGAATACCGAGAAAAGCGACAACCTCCTTTAAAAGTCTTTTCAGCTTTGTATCAAAGTCGGTTGAGTTGTCGATAACACGCAAATGCGGTGTGCCTGTCCACACAGCCATAACATTTGTGTCAACTTCTCTTGCTTTTTCAAGACTTTCTTCTCTGCGGAAAATATTAGTTTCTTTTCCGTAATACTCTTCTGCGCCGTCTGCGGAAGTCACAAGATGGAACACCGCGTCGTATGAATTTCGTATCACATCTTCATTAAGATTGTGCAGTCCTGCATACTTTGCAAACTCATCTTCCGTAACATATGCTCTGCTGTCGAGCAAGCCTCTGTCAAAAAGCAGCACCGCTTTTTCACAATTCATTTCCTTTGCAAGCTGCGTTTTTTCATTCTCTTCGGCAAGCTGCATTTCAAACAGCTCTCTGTGAAATTCGTATGAACCCATATTTTCGGGAGTTTTGCCTGCGCTTAAAAGCCTGCTTGCAGACTCGCTGATTGTAATTGTCGGAATATTAAGCTTTTTAAGTTCTCCGCTGATATATTCCAATGCCGCAGTCTTGCCGCCGCAAGGTCCGCCGGTCAAAACAATTTTTACAACCTCAGCCATAATATCACCCCGATAAATTATTGAGTTTAGTATATATCCGCAAAGCGGTTTTTTTGTTCCAAAAAAGAATATAATATTATGTTTTTAATTTTCTGCATATAATATCCGCTAAATGAAAGTTGCGTATGCGTAAAAATTCATATTATGCTTTAAAAACAGCCTAAATAATAATAAAAACGGTGAAATATGCTGTTATAACATTGACAAGTTGCGTGTTAAAGTGCTAAAATATGTACATAACCAATGAGGTTTTTCTTAAATTGAAAGGAAGTATTTATGATGGAAAAGCAGAATATTGACTGGGCAAACATCGGCTTCGGTTATATGCCCATCGGTGAAAGATTCGTAGCTAATTATAAAGACGGTAAGTGGGATGAAGGCAATATGACTGCCGACACCACAATTACTATCAGCGAATGTGCAGGCGTTTTGCAGTACGCTCAGACTTGCTTTGAGGGTATGAAAGCGTATACTACCTGTGACGGCAGAATTGTTGTGTTCAGACCTGATCTTAACGGACAGAGAATGGAAGACAGCTGTAAGCGTCTTGAGATGCCTGTATTCCCAAAAGAAAAGTTTGTTGAGGCTGTTTGCAATGTTGTTAAGGCAAATGCAGATTATGTTCCTCCGTACGGCACAGGCGCAACGCTTTACATTCGCCCGTATATGTTCGGCAGCGGTCCTGTAATTGGTGTTAAGCCGTCGGCAGAATATCAGTTCAGAGTATTTACTACTCCTGTTGGTCCTTACTTCAAGGGCGGTGCAAAGCCTATTACAATTAAGGTTTCAGACTTTGACAGAGCTGCTCCTCACGGCACAGGTCACATCAAGGCAGGACTTAACTATGCAATGAGCCTTCACGCTATTGTTACCGCTCATGCAGAAGGTTTTGACGAGAATATGTACCTTGACGCAGCTACAAGAACTAAGGTTGAAGAAACAGGCGGCGCTAACTTTATTTTTGTAACAAAGGACAACAAGGTTGTTACTCCAAAGTCTAACAGCATTCTCCCCTCAATTACCCGCCGTTCACTTATGTATGTTGCTGAGCATTATCTTGGTCTTGAGGTTGAAGAAAGAGAAGTTTACTTTGATGAAGTTAAGGACTTTGCAGAATGTGGTCTTTGCGGCACAGCTGCCGTAATCTCACCTGTCGGCAAAATTAACGACCACGGCAAGGAAATTTGTTTCCCAAGCGGTATGGATGAAATGGGTCCGATTACAAAGAAGCTTTACGATACACTTACAGGTATTCAGATGGGCAGAATCGAAGCTCCCGAAGGCTGGATTAAGGAAATCAAGTAATCAATTTTATACATATAACAAGACGGTCTGCGAGAACAGACCGTCTTTTATTTGCAGTTTTTAATTATATTGTTGTAGGCAACATCCACGGCAGAATCATCTGTATTACAATGCAACACATAAAATTTTGTATGACGAATAAGATTATCGAGATTTGAGAGCAAAGACATTCCATCTGACTTATTCACAAATTTGACAGTTGATTTGTAGAGCCTTTGTACAATCTCCTTTGTGTCGGGGACTGTAACAAAATTATCGTCTGAGCGTTCTATGAATATTATAGCACCTATGGGAACGGTTTCGTTGTCAGCAATTCCGCTTCCGCCGTCAAACGGAGTTCCGCAGCATAGCGGGACTCCGTTTTTAATTTTCACAACAGGCTTATCGTCATTGAGAATATGAGCTTTTGAGCCGAATCTTTTCAGCCACATCTTTGTATGAGTGGATTTGCCGACGCCTGAATCGGCGGAAAACAAATACGCTTTTCCGTCAAAAACGAGTGCCGAGGAATGCACAAGCATAGCGCCACGGTGAATTATTTTGCGGTTAAAAATTGACGCCGTTGCAAATTCTTCGGCTTCATCAATGGTTGAACCTTCAACCATACGGCTTAACAGGGAATTTAAGTATGAGGCTGACGGTATGGCAGAAAAATCTGCACTTCTCTCCCCTTCATACAAAAACGGTTCGCACAATTTTTTTAAGTAATCAAATTTCGGCTCAATTTCAACAATAAAATCAGCTATTAAGTATTTTGGCAAAGCGTCCTCCGAAATAAAACAGACTCACAAAAAGTGAGCCTGTTTTTTATTGGTTAGTTTAAATGAACGATAAACTTCTGAATTTGGGTTGCATCAACTACTGTGATGTTGCTGTCACTGTTATAATCGGCAAGATGTTTTTGTTCTGCCGAAAGTTCAACAATACCGACAACATACTTCTGCGCAAGGGTTGCGTCAGAAATATCAATATTACCGTCCATATTAACATCGCCAATTTTATAGTTAGAAATGCCGTTAAACGGAATATTGTTAGCCTTTGCGTATTCTTCTGCATAAGAACCGTAACTGCCCTTGATTGTTACATTCGGAGAGTTTCTGAAAGCGTTAGAAGCAATAGAAGTCACGGATGTAGGAATATACACCTCAGATAATGATTTACATTCAGCAAAAGCACTCTTACCAATCGCACTTGTACCGGCAGGTAAATATACCTTGTCTAAAGAAGTACAATTGTAAAACATCTGATCGGTAATTTTACTCGGCACACAGTTAAAGGTAACAGATTTTAAACTTGTGCAATTCTGAAATACGGCAGCACCAAAATCTCTCACCCAGATAGGAATTGAAATTGATTCAAGCGAAGTACAACCGTAAAAAGAATCAGTACCGATTCTTCTAAGATATCTTGCTTCGTTAAGCCTGACCGATGTTATTGCGGTCTTTCCTACAAAGGCAAAATCAGAAATTTCAGATACCGACCAGCTTTGAAGCTTAAGCGGAAGAACAATTTCGGTCTTATCACCTTTATATCCGGTTACGCTTGCATTACCGTCGGAAACAGAATATACAAAGCCGTCGGTTTCATATGAAGCCGCAGAAATTTGAAATGTAGAAATAATAATCAAAAATACAGATAATAACAATCCGGAAAAGCGTTTTAGGGATTTTAAACAATATGTTTTTTTCATATCGTTACCCCCAATCGTCACCATCACTCTTAGTAGCCTCAGGAGTATCATCAAGACTACCGGTCAAAATTATATCCTCGAATTTAAATTTTACTAATTCAAATTCAGGAGAAGAATACTCTTTTTTCATAAATAACTCCTTCCTAAATTTTATGTGTGCAACAGTATTGTCTGTTGCACACAATAAATTTAAAATCAAACTGTTGCGTTCGCAATATCATAGAGTGTAAAGTAGATAGGTTTACCAAGTTCAACAACAGTTTCATTTGATTCATTAACATACTTAATATAAGTGTAAACTCTATAAACACAATTTGCATTAGTTTCGGTATTATTGAAACGAGCATAATACTGAAGTCTGTTCTTGTTATCAAGTCTACCATTATTAATCTGTTTTGTGAGCGACTCGATACTTGATTCACCTGTCAAAATTATTTTTTTAGCTTCTTCAGCTGCCACGGAAAGGTCAGCAGTGTACTTATTAGCGTAGTACTTCATATCAGTATTGTAACCTACACCAATGGAATCTTTTTCTAACTCTAACTTCTGCATCACAATACCCGTCTGAACCTTTTTGCTGTCAGGATCAAATACACTAAGCTGTTTGCCGTTATAGAAGAAGTTAAGTACAAAGTCAGCGTAAAGCTTGTCTTCACCGTTACCCTTAATGAAATCTTCAGCTGTATCAAGTGTAGTCATACTATCAGCGTCAAATCCGTTGAAGCTGTCAGCATTATCAGCTGTCCACTGGTTTCTTGTTACTTCCATAAACTGAGTTGAAGTAGAAACTTCCTTAACAGATGCAACCGGAGTTGAGCTTTCTCCATAAACAGGAGCTATCCAACAGTTATCATACGCTACATAGCTGAAAGCTCCTTCACTGTTGTACGCTTTAATAACAAGATTATTACAGTCCGGATCGGAGTAGATTGCCCAATACATAAACTGAAGTTCTTTACCACTATCTTTATATGTTTTCGGAGCAGTGATATCATACTTATAAGTTCCGTCAGGATTTTGTTCATAGAACACTGAACCGTAAGGTAATTCAGGTGAACCATCTTTTTCGTAAAGCTTAAATTGACCAGCATCATTTATAAGCGGAGTAGGTTTACCCTCACTGTCTTTATAAATATTAAGGTGGATTGTTCTGTCTGACTGAGTTGAATTAACAACAGCTGAAGCTATTGAGTTAGTAACTGATGAATCAAAAGCGGCATTACTAACAGGAGTCTCATTCCAAGTAAGATTCTTTGTAAAGTTTGACTCATACGGTGCAAGAGAAAGGATAAAGCTATTTGTAAGAGTTACCTTTACAGAATGTGATTCTACACCTTCAACATTAGTAGCATTCTCATCAAATGTGTATGATGAAGTGTTTTCGGGATCAACATAACCTGCCTTGTTGTAATACTTTTGATTACCCATTCTGTCAGTATAAGAGAACTGAACCTTATACGGTACTTTAATAGAAGTAATGTCAGAATAGAAATTATAATATACTGTTCCCGCATCAGCAGCAGTAAGAGTGCTTGCATACTTATTATAGTATTCATTAAACGAGAACGTATATTCTGATGTAGTTACAAGACCTTCTGTTCTGTCTCCGCTAACATTTGTTGTAAAACCAGTAGTAGGATTAAAAGCAGTTATATCTGTTGTGTTTTCAGCAGAATAGTAACCATTGAAATTATAAAGGTTCTTTGTTGTTGTGTAAAGAGTAACATTTACAGTAAGACCTGTTTGCGCTGCTAATTCAGCAATCTTAGTCTTATCGATTGAAGCTGTGCCGGCAATCCTGCCTGAATCATAAAGAGATTTACCCTCGTTGTTTTTAACAACAACCTGAATTTCGGGAGTGGCTTTACCGCCGCCTGCATTTGTTCCGTTGTACAATGAATGGTGGAAGGTCATTGAACCGCCCGGGGTTTTGATATAACGAGCAACAAGCGTTACATCTGAATTTCGTGTAACTGCACCTGTCAAACTTCTCATATCTGAAGGATTGATTGCCTTGTAATCACCATCAATAAGACGGTACCAACCAACAAATGTGTATGCTGCAGTTGAAGTTGCATTAACTTCAAACTTATAATCCTGAGTATTATCAGCTTCAGTTTCAAGTTTTCTTACTCTATCCGCTGGATCGGTAAAGTATGCACTTGCTCCTGTTGTCGTACCGACAATTGATGAAGCATCTTCATCAGCAAATGTATCTTCATGGAAACCGCCTACTTTGTAGTCATCAAGTGTATTTGCATACTGAATCTTGATTTCACCGGTGATTTTCTGACTGCTCTTAGTATAGTACCAACGACCGTCAAGACGATTGCCATAATCGGCACCACCTTTGATAGCTGCCTCAAAGTTAATCTGAGCATAAAAACCTTTATAATCATTATATAAAGTTTTAAATGTTGCCCAATAAGTATCTCTATCTTCCTTACCTGGGAGGAAGTCAGCAGGAGTTAATGCAGAATCAATGGCTTTTTTTATTTGCGCATCGGTCTTGTCAAGGGCATACAAGAGAGCTGATGAAGGAATAGTAGCCACTCTTTTGCCAGCCTTGTTATAAATGCTCCACGCAGTTGCATATTTACCGATGTAGTTATTCTGATAACCGTCCGAAATAATTGACAGACACTTATCCTTACTGGTTACACTCTGAGTGTCCTTATAGTCAAGCTTCTCATTACCAATTCTATTACCAAAAATATCTGTCGGATAATTCTGGTAGTCGAGGAATACTTCCCAACCATCAGCATCAGTATCAGAAGTATCTAATGTATCTTCTGGTACATTATCGTGTGTATTATACTTAAAACGATAAATAATGTTATCAGCATTAACACTGCTATCAGCTATCTTAACAAAATCATCGTAGTCGTATGTCTGTGCATTATCACTTTTTTGATTTTTACCGTTATAAGCACTGTGAACATCGTCCCAAACATAGTTATTAAGCGTCATACCTGTAATTTTTTCTGTGGTACCACCATTGACTATAGATTTAGGAATCTGAGTAAAGATAGAACCGTTGTAGTCAACCATTGGTTGTCCGGGGTAATAGCCTAATGCTTCTAATGTTGTCTTACCACTACCATAATATACATAACATGAAGGAGTATTGCCCCAAATTTGTTTTGCAGAATCGTAGTTCTCAATGTAGAAATATACGCAGTTCTCATCATTTTTGAGGAAATACACAGGAGTGATTTCAAGCTTTGAACCATAAATCTCTTGATTTACTTCAAAAGTATAAGTATATACATCACTACTATGATCTTTACCTTCAGTCTGTGAAAGAACTCCGCCAAAGATACCGTTTACGCTGAATCCCTTAACATAGTAATCACTGCCACTGTGACCTGCAAAGGTTGCCGTAGGGTCAATTGTGGTTGTAACGGTTACTGTTGAGCCATTAGGAACTCTTTTAGCAGTAACAGCACGATTTTTACCATCAATCTCGTATGAATCAGATACAGTAATTTCTTTAGCATCAGGAGTTTTTATTGAAAGAGTTGTATCACCTAAAACAGCGGTTGTTTTACTGGCATCAGTATCAGTATAGCCCGCACGAATTGTACCGTCTTTCGCCGTGATTTCAACAGTATCAGCAGGTGCTACATCAAAAATAGGCTCAGCAGAGTATGTGATTTTCTTATTAGTTAAATCAAGATTGGTTATTTTAATGGTAAAGCCGGTAACTTCATCTTTGTTAATGTAAACTTTTGCAAATTTTACATTATTTGTACCACCACTTGGATTTTGAACATTCTCGTTATAGTCACTAAAAGAGAATCCATTTTTATTAACCGCATTAACTGTAACATTATTACTATCAACAATTATGCCGGAAGTATCTTCTTTTGTAGAAAAAATGATAAAATAATCTTTACTTTTAGGAATGGAATCTTTGGCTACATCAAAGTCTGCGTAGAATACACCATCTTCATTTGTATAAAGAGGAACATGCGTATACGAATCCGCTTTGAATGTTGCGCCTGTGCCACAGAGAAGATAATATTTTGACAGAGTGCCGGTTACTTCTTTAAAGTTAGCGACTACAGTTGTATCACTATCGATTGTAATTGCATACTGTTTAGCTGTTGAAGAAACTGATGCATCGTTTACAGTCCAACTGGAAAGAGCGTAGCCATCCTTTGGAGTTGCAGTGAATGTTACTGTATCGCCCTCGGTTACTGTTTTGCCGGAAGTAAAATCAGCTCCGTTGTATTCAGCGGAAACAGTACCGAATTTATCGTCACTTGAACTGAATGTTACTGTGTATGTGTTTGCGGTACGGAATGTTACATTTGTTACGGTAACATCCTGATCAGGCATTTTAAATGTTGCAGTTTTACCACTTACGGTGGTTTCAATTGGAGTACTACCGTTTTCACCCACAACAGTTACCGTGTTAAGAACTTCGCCAGTTCCAGGAGTTGCAGTAACAGTAACCGTTTCGCCGGCTGTAGCTGTTTCCTTATCAACAGTTGCCGATACACCCTCTGCCACATTAACTATATGAGAAAGTGCTGTTGTATACCAAAGCTTATATTCGTTATTTCTAGTATCAAGCCAAATGGTAACCGGAGTTGTAGAAGTGTCCTTATCATCGTTAAAACGAACAAGGTACTTCTCATCTGTACCAGTTTTATTACTAAGCGCAAGTGGTCTATCAACAGTATTGTTCTGGAAATTGTGCCCGGCATTATCACTTGTGGTAAGATAATTAGTTGATTCATTCGTCGCTGTTTTGTATATATAAAAATACTTTGGAGTATCGCCGTAAGTTTCTGATATCGTACCTGACAAATCAGCTATAGTTTTACCGGTTTCATAGTAGAAAAGACCAGGATTGCTTTCATCTTCTACAAACTGCGGATCATCAACTGACGGGTCATGCCATGTAGTATTAAATCTACCGCAAATATAATATTTAACAGAATCAGTTGCTGTAAAACTAATCTCGTTGCTTGTAACAGGCGAATAACCGTCTGCTGAAACTGTGACCGTATACTTATAAGTGCCGGCTACAGTCGGGGTTACAGTAAGAGAATTGTCAGCATTCTTTTCTTCAGTTGCTGTGCCATCAGATGTCTTTTTATAAGTATAAGTAAGATTATCCGATTTTGCACCACTTACTGTAGGTGTAAGAGTAACGGAATTTCCGACTTTTACAGATGTAGGATTAGCTGTGAGAGCTACACTATCAGCAACTTTTTTTACTGTCTTTTGTACAGTAAGATCAGTATTATTATCAGAACCGTCTTTAACGGAGATTCTGTAATCACCAATTTCAGACTCAGATATAGTATAGTTGTCACCACCAGAAGCACCGAAACTAATATCCCAACCATTATTGACACGAGCTTTAAATTCACTCGACTGTGTAATGGTAATGTCTAAATACCAATAACCTGTTGTTTCATCAAAAGTAAAAGGATACTCAGTTGAATCCCATTTAGTGTTACCGTTAATATTACCAACAAGATTTACGGCTTCAAAAGTCTTAGTGACAGCATTAACTGTTGAAACAGTACCGATAAGCATTGTTGACAGGAGCATCATTACCGCAAGGACGACGGAAACAGTGCTTCTGCCTAAATGAGAAATTTTTGTTTTCATAATTATTACCTCCATAACCGAATATTTTGGTTTTGGTTAGGTTCTGGTTCGACCTTTACCGCCTGACCAACGGTGAAACATAATCGGCAAAGCCACGGAATTTTGCAATTAATTTACAAAAAAACAACGAGAATTCAGCCGAAAATTGTATCCTTAACCTGTTTCAGTCAAAATGCGAACACTAACCCATATTCTTTATAGTTGATTATACCATTTGACAGAGATTTTTTCAATAAAATCACGAGATTTTTTTGTATTTGTTTAATGTGATAGTTTTATATTTATTTTTACATTCAGTTTTGCCGTTTTCACAACAGGGTTTTATGTTATGCACAAGTTACGGTGTGTTTTTTGTAGATTTTGTCAATATATCGTGCATTTTCATTATTCTTAAAAAGCAATTATTTTGCGGTATATTTCAGGTATGCTGATGCTTTTTTGTTAAAAAATAAAACCCATATGGGTTTTGGATTAAGAAATAATTCAGCAACAATAAGGATAAATAAACCGCAAAAAGGCACATAACCGTCACTGTTTTCGGTTATGTGCCTTTTTGTTTTTGCAGGGCTGTTTTTACAGCCCATTGAGGTTTGCAAGAGTTTTACCGCTCATAAGGTTTTCAATAGCAAGCCAGTACTCGCTGCCACTTGTAATTCTCATATATTCTGTTTTTTCGGGTTACCCCAACTATTGACATTGAGCCTTTTTCAGTTGTTATCTATTTTGACAAAGCCTCTGCCCTTTATTGCACCTGCTGTTGTTACAATAATAAAGGCATTTGGGTCAACATTTTTGATTCCAGAAGTGATTTTGTAAACTTCCTGCGGACGGACTGCACACATAATAACCTTTTTTTCTTTTCCGCTGTATGCGCCCTCGCCGTCAAGATATGTGACACCTCGCTTGAGGTTCTTCATAATGTCCATACTGACCTCTTTGTAGTTGTCTGTTACAACAAACATCAATTTGCCGTTGCCTCGTGAAGTACCGTAGCTCACCGCATCAATTACTTTTATGCTGATAAAAATTACAAGCAAAGCATAAAGTACATTTTCAATGCTGTGATATACAAAGAATACCATTAAAAGAACGAGAATATCGGACACAAGAATTATTGTACCCGTTGAAATGAACGGAAAATGCTTGTGAAGATTGAGGGCGATGATGTCTGTTCCGCCCGTTGAACCGCCTCGGTAAAAGATAAGACCGAGTCCGAGACCGTTCAGAACTCCGCCAAAGCCTGCCGCAAGGATCGTGTCACCTGTGTATGCGGGCAAAATCGGCGTAAGAACATCAATCATAACAGACACAAGTGCCGTTGCAACAAGGGTTCTTGTCAGAAAGCCTTTTCCGTTTTCGATAAATCCCCAGATAAAAAGAGGAATGTTCATTACAAAAATCATAATACCGATTGGCAACGAGAACATATAGTTGAGCATTGTTGCCACACCGGTAAGTCCGCCGGGTGCAACATTATTCGGTGATGTAAACATTGCAACGGAAATGGCGTAGAGAACCGCACCAGCTAAAATTACAAGATAATCAAAAAATAGTGTTCCTGCCTTTGCAAGAGAGGAATTCGGTTTTAAATTCGTTTGCATAAAATCACTCCCCGAAACGAGTATGTATAATTATTTCAAAAAGCTCATTTATTCTGCTTTGGTCTTTGTTTATTTGGAGATAGCCGAAAAGCGCTTCAAGCCCTGTTGCGCTGTGATAGTCGGCAACAGAGCCGTTTTTCGGGGTGCATTTAGGTGCGGCATTTCTGCCGCGCTTGTAAACGGCAAGCTCCTTTTCGGTTAGAGTCGGCATAAGAACTTTTGCAAATTCAGCCTGACTTTTGCAGTTTACAAGCGAAACTTTTATTTTGTTGAGTTCTCCGACACTGCGGTTAGCCTTGCGGACAAGGTATTCACGCACAAGCAGGTCATATACACCGTCACCCACAAAGGCAAGTGTGAGCGGAGAAATTTCATCGGCTAATGAATGAACAGATGTGTTTTCCATATTAACTCCGTATTATGCAATATCAATCCATAAAGTCAAATTCAAGCTCATAAATCGAAACAGTGTCGCCGTCGGAACAGCCCTTTTTGCGGAGTGCGTCAATTACACCGCCGTTTATGAGAACCTTTTGGAAGTAGTTAAGGCTTTCGTAATCGTCAAAATTGATGCCCTTCATAACCTGCAACAGCCAGTCAGCCTCAACGGTATAGATTCCGTTCACATTCTTGATTATAACAGAATGGTCATCAAAATCATCAACGGTCACAATCGGGGCAGGCTCTGCCTCGTAGTGAGTGATTGGCGGAAGCTTTGAAAGCATTTCCTGAATCTTTTTGAGGAGCGGATCAACATCATAGCGGATTGCCGCCATAATCGGGAAGAAATCGTAACCCTGATCTTCAACAAACTTTTTAAAATCCGCAATCTGCTCATCGGTTGCCATATCGCACTTATTGCCTGCAACAACCATCGGACGCTCGGCAAGCTCGGGATTGAACTTTGCAAGCTCATTGTTGATTGTTATGAAATCTTCCTTGGGATCTCTGCCCTCACTGCCCGAAACATCGACAATGTGAACGAGCATACGGCAACGCTCAACATGGCGGAGAAACTGATGTCCAAGGCCTGTACCCTGCCATGCACCCTCGATAAGACCGGGAATATCAGCCATAACAAATGACGAACCCTCGCCCATTGACACAACTCCGAGAACGGGCGTTATCGTTGTGAAGTGATAGTTTGCGATTTCAGGCTTTGCCTGTGAAACCACGGAAACAAGGGTACTTTTTCCGACATTCGGGAAGCCTACAAGACCCACATCGGCGAGAAGCTTGAGTTCAAGAACAACATCAAACTCTTCACCCGGAAGTCCCGGTTTTGCAAAACGGGGAACCTGACGGACAGGGGTTGCAAAGTGCGGATTGCCCCAACCGCCTTTACCGCCTTTTGCAACGATATAGGGTTCATCACCCGAAACATCGGCAAGGATTCTTCCGCTGTTCTCCTCTTTTACAACAGTTCCGACAGGAACACGGATGATGAGGTCTTCGGCATTTTTACCGCGGCATCTGCCGCCCCTGCCGTTTTCGCCTTTTTTTGCGGCATATTTTCTTTTATAACGGAAATCGGCAAGTGTTGAAAGGTTGGAATCGGCAACAAAAACAATGTTGCCGCCTCTGCCGCCGTCACCGCCATCGGGACCACCTGCAGCCACATATTTTTCACGGTGAAACGAAACGGCACCGTCACCGCCGTCACCGGCTTTTATTTTAATTTTCGCTGTATCTACAAACATATTTTTCTCCGTAACAGTTTTGCTGTTCAAAATTATCAGTACAAATGTAAAGATTTTCAGACTTGTTTGTTATTAGTATAAACAAAAATGTAAAAAATAAGGGCGGATTTAAAATCCACCCTCATAAATTTTGAGATTACTGCTCAACAGGATAAACGCTTGCACGCTTTCTGTCTTTGCCGACACGCTCAAATCTTACAACACCGTCAATCTTTGCGAACAGTGTATCGTCAGAGCCTTTGCCTACATTTTCACCAGGGTGAATATGTGTGCCTCTCTGCTTTACAAGGATGTTGCCTGCGAGAACCTTCTGACCGTCTGCACGCTTAACGCCAAGACGCTTTGATTCACTGTCACGGCCGTTCTTTGTAGAACCCATACCTTTTTTATGAGCGAATAACTGAATGTTTATTTTAAGCATTACCTTACACCTCCGAAAATTTAACTTTAATATGATTTTTGTACTGCTCGGAAAGAGCAGTTAAGTGAAGCTTTAAGCCTGAGAGTATGTCACAAGCCTTTAAAGCATCATTCGGTGACATTCTTACTTTCATAAGTCCGTCATCCTCGGTAACCTGCGCATTGATATGCAAAACCTCGGTGATTGTGTTTGCAGTCATATATGCGGCAGAACTGATTGCCGCACATACAATATCGCTGCCCTCTTCGGCATAGTCGGAGTGACCCGATATTTCAAAACCGCAAATTATATCATCTGATTTAAAAAATGTTACCGTAGTCATTTTCAGGCTTCGATTGAAGTAATCTTAACCTGTGTGTAAGGCTGTCTGTGACCCTTTGCTCTCTTTTCGCCCTTCTTAGGCTTGTAAGTGCAAACTCTGATTTTTTTGCCTTTACCGTTCTTTACAACTTCACCTGTAACCTTAGCACCCTCAACGAGCGGTGTGCCAACCTTGATGCCGTTGTCTGTGCCGACTGCTACAACATCAAATGTTACTGTGTCGTTTGCTTCTGCGTCAAGCTTTTCGATGAAGATAACCTCATCGTTAGTTACCTTGTACTGCTTGCCGCCTGTCTGAATAACTGCGTACATTTTAGTACCATCCTTTACATTGGGCTCGCTATGTGCAGGTGGAACGAATCACTTAAAACCCACAATATGCGGCTTATATACTATATCACAAAGGAAACTCGATGTCAACAATTTTCCCGATATTTTTTGAGTATATCAAATATTATTCTGTATTCTGCACGCCTTGAGAGTGTTTTTCATAAGAGTTGAAATTGTCATAGGACCTACACCGCCCGGTACGGGAGTGATAAACGAGCATTTATCCTTGACATTTTCAAAATCAACATCACCGCAGAGTTTGCCGTTTTCATCCCTGTCCATACCGACATCAATTACAACCGCACCCTCTTTTACCATATCGGCAGTTACAAACTTCGGTCTACCGACTGCGGCTACGAGTATATCTGCCTGTGAACAGATTTCAGCAAGATTCTTTGTTCTGCTGTGACAGATTGTTACCGTGCCGTTTTCGTGGAGCAAAAGCATTGCCATAGGCTTGCCTACGATATTACTTCTGCCGATTACAACGCAGTTTTTGCCGCTTACTTCAATGTTGTAGGAATGGAGCATCTCCATTACGCCTGCAGGCGTGCATGGAAGAAAATCATACTCGCCGAGCATAATTTTGCCGACATTTACGGCATGGAACGCGTCAACATCTTTAAGCGGACTGATTGCCTCAATAACAGCCTTGTCATCAAGGTGTTTCGGCAACGGAAGCTGAACAAGAATACCGTTGATATCCTTCTTATTGTTGAGAGTTTCAACAAGGTTTAAAAGTT
Organism: Ruminococcus bromii; assembly: GCF_002834225.1. GTDB lineage: Bacteria > Bacillota > Clostridia > Oscillospirales > Acutalibacteraceae > Ruminococcoides > Ruminococcoides bromii. The sequence goes on from NZ_NNSR01000063.1 coordinate 131,085, forward strand.
CTTCCTGTGTTGTTTCGGCAGGAAGTGCATACTCCTCAGACTTAAAGCCTACAAATTCACAAGCCTTTTTCTTGTTGTTTACATATACTCTTGACGCCGGATCGTCGCCTACGATTACTACCGCAAGACCGGGGGTTATTCCGTGGGTTTCTTTTAACTCAAGCGTCTGCCTCTTTACTTCTTCCTTTACCTGTGCCGATACCTTTTTTCCGTCGATAATCTGCATAGAAAGAATCCTCCTTTTTTCTGTTGATAATTAAGAATACAATACCTGTTATAAAAATTACTGCCGAAAGAACCTGTGACACCCTTATGTCTGCTCCGAAAACTTGGAACGGAAGATAAAGGCTGTCTGTTCTTAGTCCTTCAACAACTGTTCTTTCAAATCCGTACCACACAAGGTACATAAAGAAAATCTGTCCCGAATACTTTTGCTTATATTTTCCGTAGAAATGGAGAAGTACAAATCCGAGCAGACACCACATTGATTCATAGAAGAAGCACGGGTGAACTCCTATGTTGTCTGTTCCCTCGCTCAGCATTCTCCACGGCAAATCCGTGGGAGCGCCGTATGCCTCCTGATTCATAAAGTTGCCCCATCTGCCTATTCCCTGTCCGATAAGAAAACCGACCATTGCAATGTCAAGAACAGGCATAATCTCCATTTTTTGTATTTTGGCAACGGTCAAGCCGCCGAGCAACGCACCGATAATTCCGCCGTAAATGGCAAGTCCGCCGTTATTGATGTAGAGAATTTCAATCGGATTCTGTCCGTAATAGTCCCATTTGAAGAAACAAAAATAGAGTCTTGCACCGATAATTCCCGTTATTATTCCTGCGAAAATGCAGTTGATAAGCTTTGAACCGTCAACCTTGTAGCGCGGTGAACTTTTCCACGCATACAGTACGGCAAGCAGAAGTCCGCAGGCGATGATTATTCCGTACCAATAGACCTTGTAATCACCGATTGAAAATGCAATCGGGTTAATATCAAATTCCCAGCCAAATCCGGGAAACTGTACATGATAAGGCATAATTACACCTCTTCGGGCTGTTTTACAACAGACAAAGTACAGTTATTGACATCGAGCATCTCGGCAAGTCTTGCGTTGATATCCTCAAGCCTTGCGTTTGCAACCGCGTCAATATAAGTGAAAATTTCATTACCCTGCATTTCATAGTCGATGATTGAATTTGAAATTGCACTTACTGAGTTAAGAGATGAAACCGAATCGCCATAAACAGACTTTCTTGCAATTTCAAAGTCCTCTTTGTCAATACCGGTTTTCTTAATATCCGAGATATACTGCTTAATCATTTCAGCCGCCTGCTTCGGCGCTCTTGATTCACCGCCGAAGATTACCGAGCAGTAACCGGGACCTTCAAAAAGCTCGTAAGAAAAGCTTGAATTGATAAGATTTGAATCCATAAGCTTTCTGTAGAGTGTGCTTGTATTTGACGCAAGCGCAGAAAGCAGAATATCCGTGCAGGCAAGCTGATTTTCGTTAAGAGGCTTGTCCGCCTTTTCTTTGAAGCCAAGATTGAACAAAGGCATAGAAACAGGAAAAGTCTGCTCAACATAAGGCTCTTTGATTTCATAAGGCTCTGTTTCAAAATAGTTTTTGATTTCCTTCTTCTCACAAGGCTTGAGCATTTTGTCGGCAACCTTAAGAACGCCGTCAACCGTTACATTACCTGCAACGCAGAGAACCATATTATTAAGGTTGTAGAAAACATTATAAACTTCATAAAGCTTTTCGGCTGTAATTTCCGCAATTGTTTCAACCGTACCTGCAATATCAATTTTTACAGGGTGATTGTGGTACATACCTTCAAGCATATTGAACATTACGCGCCAATCGGGAGAGTCGTCATACATTTTGATTTCCTGACCGATAATGCCCTGTTCCTTTGCAACTGTCTGAGCCGTAAAGTAGGGATCCTGAACAAAATCGAGAAGAATTTCAAGACTTTCGTCAAACTTATCCGTACATGAGAAAAGATAGCAGGTTTTTTCAAAGCTTGTATATGCGTTTGCATTTGCGCCTGTTTTTGCGTATCTTACAAACGCGTCACCCTCTTCACTCTCAAAAAGCTTGTGTTCAAGGTAATGGGCAATACCGTCGGGAACTGTGATTATGTCGCCGCCGTTTACGGAAAACTTTGTGTTGATACTGCCGTAGCGTGTGCCGAAAATTGCATATGAAGAAGTGTAACCCTCTTTTGGATAAACAAAAATTGTAAGTCCCGATGGATGTTCAACTTTATAATAGCTGTCGCCTGCAATTTCCGATTTAATTTCTGTAATATTCATTCTGTCCGCCTCCCTTACTTATTTTTGAGAACATAAACCGTATCAAGCAAGAGCTTGTTTGCGGCATTTACAATCTGTTCCTTGGTAACGGCATTTACCTCTGCGGAAACTTCTTCAACAGTTTCAAGGTCGCCGTTAAAGATTCTTCCTGTGTACCAGTTTTCAATACCGCTTACGCTGTCGCTGCTTGACTTGAATGAATTAACAACAGCAAGCTTTGTTGCCTCAATTTCAAAGTCCGTAATTTCGCCGTTCTTCATATCCTCAATTTCTTTGAGAATAGCTTTTTCGGCTTTTTCAAGATTTTCGCCCTCAACACCGCTGTTGATGTACATTATGCCCTTAATTGAATCGTAGGCAGATGAGCAGTAGTAGCAAAGGCTCTGCTTTTCACGAACATTGTTAAAGAGTTTTGAGCTTGCAGTACCGCCGAGAACAGCGCACATAAGTCTTTCGGCAACCGCCTCGTCATCACCTGCGGAAATCTGTGTTCTGAAGCCCATAACAAGCTTTGACTGTGAAAGCTCCATTTCCTCTGTAATATGTTTTTCTTTTGAAACATTCTTAACAACATCAGTAGATGAAGTCGCAACATTTCTTTCGATATTTGCAAATGCCTTTGTAAAAACTTCCTTTGCCTTGTCGGCAGGGCTGTCGCCTATATAGAGAATCTCAAATTTTGCGGTTTTGAGAAGATTCTGCCACGCCCTGTAGAGTGATTCGGCAGTTGCAGCCTTGATTTTTTCGGCAGTACCGTAACGCTTGGTTCCGAAAACCTCATCCTTGCACATATGTTTTATAAGCTGTTCCATTGCATAGATTCGCTTTTCGTTAAATTCAGAATCAATCACATCAAGAAGCTGTCTGCGTTCCTGTTCAAGTTCACTTTCGATAAAAGCGTTGTCCTTGACATTCGGCTCAAAAATCACACTGCACAAAAGCTCCGAAAGCTCTTTTGCAATGCTGACATCATCAAGAGAATATCTGTCATCAAGACCCGAAACGGAAATTTTAAGCACCTGACTTTCACCCAGTTTTGAAAGCGATGAAGTGAGATCCGCACCGTAAAGTGAGCTGAGTTTTTTGCTGAGAACAGTAAAATCGGGATATTTTTTGCATGAACGAACAAGCAATCCGCCCACAAGCGCATTTTCCGACGCTGTTTCGATAGAAAGCGGAACAACAATGTTCACGCTGATTTTCATTGTTTTAAAACGGCTGTCTTTTATATTAGTAAAGAATACACCGTCTGCAATTTCATTTCTGTTGATGAAATTCATTTAATCAACTCCGTTTTCAGATTATCAGTCATATTGTATCACATTTTGATTTATTATAAAAGGGATATAAGAAAAAATAGCGAATATATTCATTTTATTCAAAAAGTATTTCCTCCGTGGTTTAAAATATTAAATCACGAGGCGCCCCTGCTATTGGCACAGAGCCTTAACAAAGCCTTATTTAAATACTTTTATCTTATAAAGCAGAGTCGGGAAAACAATGTTTTTGCATCAAACAAACTGTCTTCCCGACCGAAATTTCAATTTTAAATTTTTAATTTGTCAATCACACTTCCCTGTTCGGATCGGTGTTTTTCTGCTTAACAGGAGCTTTTGTAGCATCTTTGTCGGTAAATCTTGCAAAGATTGAAAGCGTTGTGAGAAAACAGATGAGAATGTACAAAAGAAGTGCAATTACAGAAGCAAGGCTGATTGTATAGCTTACCATTGAGAGAATTGAAAGCACACCGAGCAGACAGCAAATGATTGAAACGATATTCTTCATATTGCGTTCTTTGTCAAGAGCGCAGAAGAAAAATCCTGCAATCGGGATAATGAAGAAAATCGGCATAAAGAGCGAATACTTAAAAACCGCATCATTTGAACCGCTGAGTCCCCACACAGACATAATATCGAATACCGAATATGAATGAAGTACATTTTTTTCGTCAATGTACTGGAAATACGGCAACGCACAGAGTACGATTTCGACGAGATAAAGCACACAAAGTGTGATTCTTAATTTTTTTCTTGTTTTGTTTTCGGGCATTTTAAGCATTTTGTTCCTCCGAGATTTTTTAAAATCATTTTTAAATCATCAATATGTTACATTGTAACACAAATTATTCAGTTGCACAATAGAAATTTTAGTGTTATAATTATGACTAATGTACACAAAACACTGTATTCGTACATTGCTTTATTCTGTGCAAAAAGGAGATAATATAATGGGATACATAAATGAATCCGTAATTTACAATATTTATCCGCTCGGTTTTTGCGGAGCACCAAAGGAGAATGATTTTAAGCAGGAATACAGACTTGACAAAATTTACGGCTGGATTGACCATATGAAGTCAATGTCGGTAAATGCACTTGTTTTCAACCCTGTTTTTGAAAGTTCAAAACACGGCTATGATACTATTGATTATAAAAAAATCGACTGTCGGCTCGGTGACAACGAATCTTTCAAAAAAATTTGCAAAACACTTCACGATAACGGTATCAGAATTATGCTTGACGGCGTTTTTAATCATGTGGGAAGAGATTTCTTTGCTTTCAAAGATGTTCGGCAGAACCGTGAAAATTCAAGATATGCGTCTTGGTTTGAAAATTTAAACTTCCGGAACAACAGCCCGTATAATGACGGTTTCAGCTATGAGGGCTGGGCAGGTTACTACGACCTTGTAAAGCTTAATCTCCACAATGACGAGGTAGTAAACTATCTTCTTGACTGTGCAAGATTTTGGATTGATGAGTTTGATATTGACGGACTTCGCCTTGATGCGGCTGACTGCATTGACATTGAATTTTTCAAAAAATTAAAAAATGTTTGCAAAGAGAAAAAGTCCGATTTCTGGCTCTACGGTGAGATTACCCACGGCGATTACAATCATTGGGCAAATCCCGATGTGCTTGACTCGGTTACAAACTACGAATGCTACAAAGGCATTTATTCAAGCCATAATGACCACAACTATTTTGAAATTGCTCATTCTCTTAACAGACAGTTTGCTAACGGCGGTATTTACAGAAATATCTACACATATAATTTCGTTGATAACCACGATGTAAACCGTGTTGCAAGTATGCTTAAAGACAAAAATCATCTCAACAATGTTTACACAATGATGTATACAATGCCCGGAGTACCGTCAATTTACTACGGAAGTGAATTCGGCATTGAGGGTATGAGAACTGCCTACAGCGATTACGAGCTTCGTCCATGTCTTGACCTTGATTCCATCCCGAATCCGAACTATGAACTTCTTGAGCATATCAAAAAACTCGGTGTAGTAAGACTTGCACTCGAAGCTCTCAAGTACGGCGATTTTGAAAACATAAATATTCAGAATGAAAAGCTTGTATACAGAAGAAAAACCGACAATCAGACTGTTTTTGTTGCATTTAACCTTACAGACCGTGTTGAAAGAATCGGTTTTGACACAGGCTGCAACGCAAAGCTTACCGATGTTCTCAACGGCAACGAAGTTATAGATGTAAACGGCTACTATGAAATTGAAATGCAGCCGTATCAGTCGAGAATTCTTGTTGTGAATGACGGCAGTTTCAAGGTTGATTTCAATGCAGACAACAAAGAATGTAAGGCGGTTGAAGCTCCTGCAAATGAAGAAACTCCTGCCGAAACAGAAAACTGTTGTGAAAACAGCTCGGACAATGCCGAAAATACGACAAAAGAAATCAAACCGGGTATTTACCTACATTTCAAGGGCGGCGAATATGAGGTTATCAACTTTGCAACCCACAGCGAAACAGGTGAAAAACTTGTAATTTACAGAAATCTCCACAACACAAGTGAAGTGTGGGCAAGACCTGTCGAAATGTTTGCCGAAAAGGTTGATGTTGACGGCAAAGAAACAGACAGATTTACTTTTATAGGTTGACAATAAGCGTAAACAAATGATTAAAAAGACCGAATATATTTTTTATTCCGGTCTTTTTTTGTGTAAAAATACTACTTTTAATCGACGATGACAAGATTTGACTATATTTTTGCAAATAGTGTGTTGAATAAATCACATAATATGATAAAATAGACATATAGACATATGTTGTGTTATGACTGAATTTTTGTTTTTTGAGAGGAACTTAGGGGGATTAAATATTATGTTGAGGGATTTAAAGCCAACCGATAATGTAGGTGGTTTCGATGTCAGACCCGGAAACTTCCTTTTAAACGGTGCAACAACCGTTTCCGGCGGTGTAAACTTTACTATTCATTCGGTTTATGCCATTGAGTGTACATTGCTTTTATTCAGACCTTATGCAAAAATTCCGTATGCAAGGCTCAGATTTCCGGATTCTTACAAAATCGGCAACACCTATTCAATGCTCGTGTTCGGTCTTGATGAGGTTGATTTTGAGTATGCATATTCCTTTGACGGTCCGTATGTACCCGAAAAAGGCATTATTTTTGATAAAAAGAAATACATTCTTGACCCATACGCAAAGGCTGTAATCGGTCAGAGCGGCTGGGGTAAAAAACAGGAGCATGAGGGTGTTTATAAGGCAAGAGTTGTAAACAGCGACTATGACTGGGGCAACTGCACTCAGCCGAAGCTTCCGTTTGAAGAGCTTATTATTTATGAATTACATGTAAGAGGCTTTACTCAGGATGGCTCCTCAGGCGTTAAAAACAAAGGCACATTCGCAGGTATCCGTGAAAAAATCCCCTATCTTAAAGAACTGGGCATCAATGCCGTTGAAATGATGCCTATTTTTGAGTTTGACGAAATGGGCTCGTATCGTAATTATGATGGTCGTCAGCTCTACGATTATTGGGGCTATAACACCGTATGCTTTTTTGCTCCGAACACAAGCTATGAGAGCGACCACGAGCATCATCACGAAGGCAGAGAGCTTAAACAGCTTGTCCGTGAGCTTCACGAAAACGGAATTGAGGTTATCCTTGATGTTGTGTTCAACCACACGGCAGAGGGCAATGAAATGGGACCGTATTTCTCGTTCAAGGGCATTGACAACAACATTTACTATATGCTCACTCCGGACGGAAAGTATTACAATTTCAGCGGTTGCGGCAATGTTCTCAACTGCAATCAGCCGATTGTGCAGCAGTTTATACTCGACTGTCTGCGTTATTGGGTAACAGAATACCGCATTGACGGTTTCCGTTTTGACCTTGCGTCGATTTTGGGAAGAAACGAGGACGGTACTCCTATGGATAAGCCTCCGCTTCTCAAAAGCCTTGCGTTTGATCCGATTCTCGGCGGAGTAAAGCTTATTGCAGAGGCGTGGGACGCAGGCGGACTTTATCAGGTCGGCAGTTTCCCGTCATGGAACAGATGGGCTGAATGGAACGGACGGTACCGTGACGACCTCAGAAAATTTCTTAAAGGCGACAGCCATCTTGCATGGGATGCGGCTCAGAGAATTACCGGCTCAAGAGATTTGTATGACCCTACCTACAGAGGCTACAATGCGTCGGTAAACTTTCTTACCTGTCATGACGGATTTACGCTTTACGATATGTATTCATACAACGAAAAGCACAATCTCGAAAACGGCTGGAACAATACTGACGGCGCTAATGACAACAACAGCTGGAACTGCGGCGCCGAGGGTGATACAAACGATTACAATATCAACAAACTGCGTATCAAAATGGTAAAAAATGCTTTTGCAACCCTTATGTGCAGTCAGGGACCTGCTCTTTTCCTTGCAGGTGATGAATTTTGCAACACTCAGTTCGGCAACAACAATGCTTACTGTCAGGACAACATTATCTCATGGCTTGACTGGACAAGAAAAGAAAAGCATAAGGATGTATTTGAATTTTTCAAATATATGATTGCTTTCAGAAAGAGATTCCATATTATTACAGACAGCAGAGGCAAGGCAACATGCAGTTATCCGCCTGTCAGCATCCATTCAAATGTTGCGTGGAGTGCCAAGTATTACGATGATACAAGAATGATTGGCGTTATGTACGCCGGTGCAAGTCTTAAACAACAGGGACTTGACGAGTTTGTTTACTTTGGCGTCAATGCTTATTGGGATTATGTAAATGTTGAGCTTCCCGACCTTCCCGAAGGATACCACTGGAAGCTTTATGTAAACACAGGCAACGAGCCGCAGGATGTAATCCTTGAAGACAGAAATGTTATTCTCTATGACAGACGAATTAATATGGCAGGCAGAAGTGTCATTGTTGCTGTCGGAGAAAGATATTAATTATAAGGACAATTTCTTTGTTTAAGAAAACCGCCCCTACACGAAAATGTGTGGGGGCTTCATGTTTTTATAGGTTTCGGATTGTTGTAGAAATTGCATAAATAAAAAGTTTATTCCTTGAAATATCGGTGAAAAGTTTGTATAATTAAAGCAACAGTATTTTTAAGGAGAATATTTATGCAAAGAGAAAATTTTAAGTCGAGGACAGGTTTTCTCCTTGTAAGTGCAGGCTGTGCGATTGGCATAGGCAATGTCTGGCGCTTTCCGTATGTTACGGGCGAAAACGGCGGCGGATTGTTCGTGCTTTTTTATCTTGCATTTCTTGTGCTTATGGGAATTCCCGTTCTGACAATGGAGCTTGCAGTCGGCAGAGCAAGCAGAAAAAGTGCCGTATTAAGCTATAAAACACTTGAAAAGCCAAAGAGCAAATGGCACATTCACGGTTGGCTGTGTATGATAGGCTGTTACCTTTTGATGATGTTCTACACGCCTGTTTCGGCTTGGATGTTAGATTACTTCTATAAATTTGCAACGGGAACATTTAAAAGCGGAATGAACTCAGAACAGGTTTCGGGAGTGTTTAACAACCTTATGGCATCGCCTGTTGAGATGATTATATGGCTTGCGATAATCGTTGTATTCGGATTTTTTGTATGCAGTCGAGGACTTCAAAAAGGCATTGAAAAGGTCAGCAAGGTTATGATGGTTGCGTTGCTTGCACTGATTATTATTCTTGCAATCAACAGTATGATGCTTTCAAATGCGGGAGAAGGCTTGAGCTTTTATCTTGTTCCCGATTTCGGAAAGGTTAAAGATGTAGGACTCGGCAAGGTAATCACCTCTGCAATGAGTCAGGCGTTTTTCACACTCGGACTCGGAATCGCATCAATGGAAATTTTCGGCAGTTATATGAACAAAGACCGCACGCTTTACGGTGAGGCTGTTCAGATTTGTGCATTGGACACTTTTGTTGCAATTGTTGCCGGACTTATCATCTTCCCTGCTTGCTTTTCATTTGGCGTTCAGCCCGACCAAGGACCTGCCCTTATTTTTGTGACGCTTCCGAATGTTTTCGTAAATATGACGGGCGGTCGGATTTGGGGTACGCTTTTCTTTCTGTTTATGACATTCGCAAGCTTTTCAACGGTTATTGCCGTGTTTGAAAACCTTGTTGCTTTTCTTACCGACACATTCGGCATGAGCAGAACAAAGGCGTCAATTATCAATGGAATTATTATGTTCTTTGCGTGTCTGCCGTGTATTTTTGGATTCAACATTTGGAGTGACTTCAACATTCTCGGCAAAGGTGTGCTTGACCTTGAGGACTTCGTTGTCAGCAACCTTCTTCTTCCGATTGGCGCAATGGTTTATCTCCTGTTCTGCACAACAAAATTCGGCTGGGGCTTTGACAATTACTTTGAAGAATGTAACACGGGTAAAGGTCTTAAACTTTCAAGAGTGCTGAAGCCGTACCTTAAATACGCACTCCCCGTGCTGATTGTTATTGTGTTCGTTCAAGGCTTTAT
>NZ_NNSR01000064.1 GCF_002834225.1 Ruminococcus bromii
TTCATCATACTTCGGATAATTGTAGCGCCACTTGTCATATTCGTCACGGTTAATGTCGCCGTTATGATATTTCTCGGATTGTTCAGCCCACGCAGCGAGCATTTCTGAAAGCTCGGCAGCATCTGTTCCTTTTTTAGGGTCTGCATACATTGAAACACCGTTTTCAGTCTTTAATATTGTCAATCCGTATCTGTCCTCTAATGTAAACAAGGTGTGCATTAACCCTATGTAACTGTCAATGTCAGGAACAGAAAGAGCCTGTGGCGATATATCGAAAACCTCTGCAAGTTTATTTGTTAAATCAGCCTTAGGCGTTCTACTTCCGGATTCATACTGTGCCATACGAATGTCAGCGGTTTTTTCGGGAAATCCGACCACCTGTCCTAAATATTTCTGTGTCATTCCGCAAAGATTACGAAAGAACCTTATTCTCTCTCCGATTGCCATAAAATTTACGCTCCCTTATTCATATAATGTGCAAACAGTATATCATATATGTTTAGTATATGTCAAGTAACATAAAACAAAAAAGTTTAATATTTTTACGAAAACCACTTGACATAACGGAATATGTTTAGTATAATCATTAAGCAAATAGCGTTAAGTTGTTTGCGAAAACTGAATATCCGTCATACATCACGGTAATGGTGTATCCGCTCGGGCAAATCGGAATGCGGTCAGAAAGTTCTCCGACACTAAATAAACAAACTAACAAGAATTGAAAGGAGGTTTCAGTATGAGTACAACATTTATGAAAGTACAAGATGTTGCCGACGAATTAGGTATTTCAAAATCTTATGCCTATAAAATCGTGCAGCAGCTTAACGAAGAGTTAAAAGCACAAGGCTTTATAACTATTTCAGGACGAGTAAACAAACAGTATTTTTTAGAAAGAGTTTGTTATGGTACAGCCGAAAAAGAAAGGATGTGATATCAATGGCTGTTTATAAGGAAGAAAAAACAAATACTTGGCGTGTTATCTATCGCTATACCGATTGGAATGGCGAACGAAAGCAATCACAAAAACGAGGATTCAAAACAAAACGTGAGGCTCAGGCGTGGGAAAGAGAACAACTTAATAAGCTTGGCGGAGATTTGGATATGAATTTCAAGAGTTTTGTTGAACATTACTCCGAAGATATGCAGACTCGACTTAAAGAAAACACTTGGGAAACCAAGAAACATATTATTGATAAAAAGCTTATTCCATATTTCGGTAAGCTGAAAATGTGCAACATAACCGCACAACAAATAATTACTTGGCAAAATGAGCTTATCAATTATAAGGACGATAACGGCAAACCGTATTCTCCCGTATATTTGAAAACAATACACAATCAGCTGTCTGCGATATTCAACCATGCTGTCAGGTACTACAACCTGAAAGAAAACCCTTGTCAAAAGGCGGGCAGCATGGGTAAAAAGAAAAATCGTGAAATGCTTTTCTGGACTAAAGAGGAATATTTGAAGTTTGCTGATGCAATGATGGATAAGCCGATGTCATACTATGCGTTTGAAATGCTCTATTGGACGGGTATTCGTGAGGGCGAGCTGTTAGCTCTTACTTCTGCTGATTTCGATTTTGAAAAGCGAACGGTAACAATTAATAAATCGTTTCAGCACTTAAACGGCAGAGATATAATCACTTCACCGAAAACAGAGAAAAGTAACCGCACAATTCAGTTGCCAAAGTTCCTTTGTGATGAAATGCAGGATTATCTGAAAATGCTTTACGATGTGGGGTTGGAGGACAGAGTGTTTCCAATTACAAAAAGCTATCTGCACAGAGAAATGGACAGAGGCGCAAAAGAAGCAGGCGTAAAAAGAATCCGTATTCACGATATCCGCCACAGCCACGTTAGTTTGCTGATTGATATGGGATTCTCTGCGACGGCTATTGCAGACCGTGTGGGACATGAAAGCATTGATATAACTTACAACTATGCACATTTGTTCCCATCAAAGCAGGCTGAAATGGCGGATAAGTTAGATATGGAAAGGGGCGAGTAAAATGTCACTTAAAAATAGAGATGAGCATAACCGCTGGAGAAACAAAACCGTAGCGTTTCGTGTATCGCCGGAGGAGGACAAACAAATTGAAACTTATGTACGGCTTTCAGGACTAACTAAGCAGGATTATATAACAAGGCGACTCACGCACAGGGATATAGTTGTGCAAGGCAATCCGAGAGTATTCAAGGCTTTGCGAAACCAGCTTGCCGATGTGCTGTCGGAATTACAGCGAATAAAAGCCGGCGGGGAGGTAAATGATGAGTTGCTTGATGTAATAGAAATGATTGCCGATATTCTCGGCGGATTGAAAGGAGAGGATAACAATGGAGAATAAAAAAGAAATGACCGCCCCGAATGTATCTGTTGGCGCAGATACGGAGCAGTCAATCCAAAAATGTACTGACATTAGTATAAACGATAACGATGAAAATATCAAGGATTTTGACGAAAGTTTTCGTGAAATGCAAAGAGAAATGCTGAGACAAATGGATCCGTCATATTTGAAAACCGTTTCAATGTCGGCTCTGTATGATACCGATTTCGAAACACAAACCGCACTTATAGACGGTCTGCTTTATCAGGGAACTTACTTGTTCGTGGGTTCTCCGAAAGTAGGAAAGAGTTTTATGATGGCACAGCTCGCTTACCATATCAGCACTGGAACTCCGCTTTGGAATTACAGAGTCCGCAATGCAACCGTTCTTTATTTTGCCCTTGAAGATGATTACCCTCGCTTACAGCGCAGGCTCTATCATATGTTCGGCGCTGACGGAACGGACAACTTGTATTTTGCAACAGAAAGCAAAACCGTAAACGGCGGTTTGGAAGACCAAATAAGAGGTTTTATTCAGGAACACCCTGACACCGGACTGATTATCATAGATACGCTAAAGCGTGTTCGAGAGACAGGTGGTGCGGATTACAGCTACGGCAGTGATTACGATGTAGTCGCAAAGCTGAAAGCGCTTGCCGACAGCTACAAGGTAACAATGCTTATCGTCCATCACACACGCAAACAGCAGGCAGACGATAAATTTGATACAATCTCCGGCACAAACGGATTGCTCGGTGCGGCAGACGGCGCCTTTGTTCTCAGCAAAGAGAAACGAACAACCAATGCCGCAACGCTTGATGTCACCGGCAGAGATCAGCAGGATCAGCGAATACACCTTGTTCGCAATCCGCAAAAACTTATATGGGAATTTGAAAAAAGCGAAACAGAAGTTTGGACAGAGCCGCCTGACCCGCTGCTTGAAAAGGTATCGACTGTTCTTTCTTCGGACAGTAGCCGATGGGACGGGACGGCTTCTGAATTGAGCAAACTTATTGGATTGGATATTAAGCCTAATGTTCTGTCGCTAAGACTTAGTATCAACGCCGGGCGGTTGCTTAAAGATTACGACATTCATTACAAAGCGAGTCGCACGCACAGCGGACGAAAAATATCCCTTTGGAAAGAAAGCGTGTCAATGTGTGACGACCGTGACAAACTCTCCGAGAACGGTGATGTGGTCTAAAACATTGTCACCATCGTCACGGTTTGTCACAGCAAAAGTTTAGCAGAGTGTGCAGAGAGTGCCTTTTCAAAGGCGGCTCTTTGCCCCTCGGAGAGCGCAAAACCTGCTCGCAGGTTGCATTTTTGATGGGCTCGCCTGTCAAAAGTGCTTTTGCGTTACTCTTGACAAGAGTAACAGAACCGAGGACGAGCAAGTTTATGAGATTGGAGGTATAACTTATGCAAAGAACGATAAGCGCAATGGTGGGTAAAGGCTCGGTCAATCACAACAGCCGCAAGTTCAAGGCTGAAAATGTTGACGGGATCAGAACGCATTTGAACATTGATTACTGTAACGAGCCGATAAAGAAAATCTATCACGAATTGTTTGACGAAGCACTAAAAAGATACAACGAAAAGCAGACAAGAGCCGACCGCAGAATAGAAAACTACTATGAGAAAATCAGAAACTCAAAGCAAGAAAAGCCGTTTCACGAACTGATTTTACAGATTGGCGATAAGGAAAATATGAGCGTCGAAAGCGAAAACGGACAGCTTGCACGGCAGGTTTTAGATGAGTATTATCGGGGATTTCAAGAGCGAAATCCCAACCTAAAAGTGTTCTCTGCTCATCTGCATATGGACGAGGCAACGCCCCATTTGCATATTGATTTTGTTCCGTTCACAACCGGCAGCAACCGTGGACTTGACACGAGAGTATCACTAAAGCAGGCGCTTGCCGCACAAGGATTTAAGGGCGGAACCCGTGGAGATACCGAGTGGAATCAATGGGTAAGCGCAGAAAAATCTGCACTCGCATTCGTTATGGAACGACACGGAATTGAGTGGGAACACAAAGGAACGCACGAAAAACATTTGTCTGTTCTTGATTATAAAAAGCAAGAAAGAACAGCAGAACTTGAACAATTGGGTGCTAAAATCGAAGAAAAGCAAGCCGAATTTAATGTGTTATCCGAGCGAGTGTTAAACTATGATGATGGTTTGGAAAAATTAAGGAATGTGGAAGAAATGCTCGATAATGCCCCCGAATATCAGCTCTCCGAACCGCAAAGTTTTATGTCTGCAAAAGCATATAAAACCAAAATTGCAGAGCCGCTTATTCAAAAATTAAAAGCGTTAATCAAGACGGCATTGGCTCGTTGCTTTGAAGGTTGGGACAATTACCATAGATTAAATATCACGAACGGCAATCTCTATCGTGAGAACGAAATGTTATCGAAAATCAACAGTAAGCTGAAAAACGAAAACGAAAATTTGCGTTCAGAGGTCAAAGATTACAAACTTTTGCGCAAAGTTTTCGGGCATAAACAGATTGACGAGTTGCTTGAACAGGCAAGAAATATTAAAGGTCGTAAGCGTGAAAACCCACGCTCAAGATAAATAAATTTTTGGAGGTAAAACAAAATGGCAAACACAATTTTTGAACAAAC
>NZ_NNSR01000065.1 GCF_002834225.1 Ruminococcus bromii
AAAACGCAGATGGGCGAGCTTGAAATCAAAGTTCCGAGGGACAGAAACGGCGAATACGAACCCAAAATAATCAGCAAATACAACCGCAATGCAGACGGTATGGAGGAGAAAATTCTCTCGCTCTATGCCTGCGGAATGAGCCAGCGTGATATTTCCGAACGAATCAAAAATCTGTATGATGTAGAAATTTCTCCCGAGCTTGTCAGCGAAATCAGCGAGAAGATTATGCCCGATGTGACTGCTTGGCAGAACCGACCTCTTGAAGCAGTATATCCGTTTGTGTTTATGGATGCAATCCATTACAAAGTCAAGGAAAATCATCAGTATATCACGAAGGCTGCATATGTAGTTTTGGGCATCAATCTTGATGGGCAGAAAGATATTCTCGGCATATGGATTGGCGAAAATGAGAGCAGTAAATTCTGGCTGAATGTGTTGAACGAACTCAAAACTCGTGGAATTAAAGATGTATTTCTGTTCTGCGTTGACGGTCTGACAGGTTTCAGACAGGCTATTGAAGCGGCTTTTCCGAACGCACAAATCCAGCGTTGCATCATTCATCAGATACGTTCAAGCACAAGGTTTGTCAGCTACAAACACATCAAGGAACTGATGGCTGACCTCAAGAAAGTATATCAAGCCATCAGCGAGGAAGAGGCTATGAACAACCTGATTTTGTTCAAGGACAAGTGGGGCAAAACTTATCCCTCCTGCGTAAAAAGTTGGGAGGAAAATTGGGATATTCTATCCACATTTTTCGCATATCCGCCCGAAGTTCGGAAGATAATATATACAACGAATATTATCGAAGGTTTGAACCGTCAGTTCAGGCAGATTACGAAGAACAAGCCGTCATTCACAAACGATGACAGTCTGCGCAAAATGTTGTATTTAGCGTCGCAAAAGATTGTCGAACGCTGGACACAAAGATGTCGAAACTGGGACATAGTTTTGAGCCAGTTATCGATAATATTTGAGGACAGAATACCGGCTTGATTTGCCCCCGAGAATAGAATTTCCTGTCCGCAAAATGTTATTCACGCAAATCGTGCATAAAACATTCCGCAGACAGGAAAGAAAAGTTAACACGGGGCAAATCAGAAAGCCTGATTACACCGCAATCCGCTGTTTTGTTATTGCTTGAAGGATTATTATTTACACAGAATTTTATGGGGTGCCGTTCAGACTGGTACTGAGCGTGTACAGACTGGCACTAACCGTGTCAAAGTGAAAGACGCTTGGGACGAAAAAGTTGCCACTGGTCAGGTCTGCACTGGTTGCGGTAAGCACAGCAACTAAGCAGTAGCTTCGCTCACCCAAACCCTCTATCCGAAACGGGTAGGGGGTTCTTTTTTCTCCCAACTACACAACCTTTCTGCTACACAAAGAAAACAGGCTCTGATGAGCCTGTTTTTCTCTACACAAAATACTACACAAATATTATAGCGTCACTATCGTGACGCAAATCACAGGCTCACTAATCGTGAGCCTATCTACACAACATTTTTTAACACGCCGTGAGCAAGAAATCCCCCTCTTCTATAAGTGGTGGGATGAATTACGATTAACACGGCACCTTCTTGACTTCTTGGGCTTGCTGTATTACAATGTGTTTATAAATCAGTCGTATCTAACGGAAATGATATAAAAACAATGCAATTGGATACAAATAATCATTCAGTATTCATGCTACACTATCATCTGATTATGTGTATAAAATACCGTAACAAAGTAATAGACGACACTATCTCTAGTCGTTTGAGAGAGATATTTGAAAAGATTGCTCCTGTCTATAACATTACATATGAAAATTTAACTTATAGATTGGTTTGTGGTTTGAATCATACTAAAAATGTGGTAAATAACACATAAATATGATAGTGTTAATGTAATAAAATTAAGGAGGAGAATAACCATGTCAATTTTTGATAAATTAAAAAAGGTACCTATAAAGGTTGACGATAATATAGTTAAGACAAATAATGCAAAAGAATTTGACTTAAATATTGAAAAGATATTAGAAAATTGGGAAGTATATCATGCTATCAGGGAGATAATAGCCAATGCTCTTGACGAACAGATTTTAACAAACACTAAAGATATATCAATATATAAGTCTAATGATGGTTGGTGGCATATAATAGATTTTGGACGTGGATTAAATTATCATCATTTAACTCAAAATGAAAATGAAGAAAAATTAACTAATGACAAACTTATTGGTAGATTTGGAGTCGGGCTTAAAGATGCATTAGCTACATTATATAGGCATGGAATAAAAGTACAAATAATATCTAAATATGGAATTATTACTCTAAAAGAAGCATCAAAAAGTGGATTTGATGATATAATTACATTACATGCTCAAATTGCTCCGCCACAAAATCCTAATATGGTTGGTACAGATTTTTGCTTGTTAGGATGTAATGTAGATGATATAGAAAAAGCAAAATCTTTGTTTCTTACTTTTTCTGGGAAAAACATTCTGGAAAAAAATGCATACGGAGAAGTTATAGAAAATTCAACGAATACAGCTGATATATACATTAACGGAGTTAAGGTCGCAGAGGAATCTAATTTTTTATTTTCATATAATATAACATCTCTTACAGCACAATTAAAAAAAGCCCTTAATCGTGAACGTACTAATGTTGGTCGTTCAGCATATACTGGGAGAATAAAAGATATATTGAAAGCATGTTCATCAGAGAAAGTTATAGATGCACTCGTTGAAGATTTACAACAATTTGGAAGTGGAAATAGACATGATGAACTTTCTTGGAATGATATTGCTATGCATGCGTCTATAAAAATGAATCAATTACATAAAGATACAACTTTTGTTACTACAAGTGACTTACAAAATAAACCATCATTGATTGATGAAATGCAAAGAAGCGGCTATAATCCAGTAGTTGTTCCTGATAATATTATATCAAAAATGGAGGACTATAATACAGGTGCAAAAAGTGGGGAAACATTAACTACTGCTAATCAATATATTAAGGATGAAAAAGAAAGATTTGTACCTGTAGAAATTGATATAAATGCATTAACAGTATATGAAAAAGAAGTTTATAACATAACAGATTCCATTTTAAAATTGATTGGCGGAAAACCTAAAAATGTAAAGAAAATAGTTATTGTTGAAAAAATATATGAATCAGAATTGTTTAATGAAACATTGGGTTTATGGATTGCCGGAGAAAATAAGATACTAATAAAAAGAAAACAGTTAAAATCATTAGAACAATATGCAGGAACACTACTTCATGAGTGTGCTCATGCTATTAGTGGTGCGGATGATGTAAGTCGTGATTTTGAGTTGAAGCTTACAGAAATAATCGGAATTGTATCATCAAAACTTATACAATACCATCAGATGTGATTGATGAAGTGTCAACAGAAGTCATTGGGTATTAAAAATACATATAAATTATGCAGTAGGTGATGGCTCAAAACCATCATCTATTTTTATGTCATTTATCCCATACTGAAAATGTAGAAATTTCACTTTGTATTTTGTGTAACATAAACAATATAGAAAAAATTGAATATTGTCGGAGACAAAAAGGACTACACATGAAATTATTGCATTAATTTCAAGAGGTCATAAGGAAACAATTAAAGAAATTGAAAAGCAAATGGAAAACGAAAATGGACTGATATAATAAAAGTGTTGTGGTCAAGCTTTTTTGTAACACTCTGACCTAATTTTTATTGCTACAGGGTTTATGCCCCGTAGCGTGCCTCAAAAGGCGTTTTATAGTTGTTATAAGAATGCGGGCCGTTCGTGATTGTAATGAACATACGCAAATTCTTCAATGGATGTATATAATTCTTTCTCAGAATGATAGTAATGATGATTAATCAGTTCATTCTTGAGAGTATTGTAATAACGTTCCATAGGAGCATTATCATACGGATATCCAGCCTTACTAATGCTTTGCGTTTTCTTGTAATTGAAAATAACTGAAGCCCTGTATTCATGTACTTATGGACAGTTACACAACTGATGCTGTATCCCTTGCGAAGAAGATAAGCGTGCACAGTTCTGTAACCATCAGTGCCGTTGTGAGAGTGATAGATGTCCACAATTTCATGCTTGATTTTTTCCTTACGCTTATGATACAGATTTCCTATTCTTCAGAAAATTATAATAAGCATTTGGTAGGATGTTCAGTCTTTTCAATAACCAACGGACACCGTATTTGTGCCCATACTGCTGAATAAATCGATAAGCCACTAATCGATTTCCTTCGCAAAGAATGCCGCCGCTTTTTTTAGGAAGTCATTTTCCTTTTGGAGTTCTGCAAGCTGTCTTTTCAGTTTAAGGTTCTCCTTCATATAATCATAATCCGCTTTGGCTTCTTCATTTGTTTGGCATTCTTCACGGAACTGTTTTACCCAAATAGATATATTTGCCTTGGATACGCCATATTCGGCAGCAAGGCCTTTGAGGGTTCGTCCCTCTTCAAGATGAAGACGTACAATCTTCTTTTTGAATTCCGGTTCATATTGTTTACTCATTTGTAACATACCTCGTTTCCTCCTAAGATTATATCTTATTAGGTCAAGGTGTTACAACTATATTATATCACAACACTTTTACGACCTAAATTTGGG
Source organism: Ruminococcus bromii (assembly GCF_002834225.1). Lineage (GTDB taxonomy): Bacteria > Bacillota > Clostridia > Oscillospirales > Acutalibacteraceae > Ruminococcoides > Ruminococcoides bromii. Next base: position 4,627 of record NZ_NNSR01000065.1, read on the forward strand.
TATAAAAAAAGAGCCTACTGGCTCGTAACATAACTATTTATAATTCGACATACTTCTTTATGTATAATTTGTTTTGACTCATACGATGGTACACTTTTAGTGAACTACTCACCTGTTTCGGGTTGGATGTTAGATTACTTCTATAAATTTGCAACGGGAACATTTAAAAGCGGAATGAACTCAGAACAGGTTTCGGGAGTGTTTAACAACCTTATGGCATCGCCTGTTGAGATGATTATATGGCTTGCGATAATCGTTGTATTCGGATTTTTTGTATGCAGTCGAGGACTTCAAAAAGGCATTGAAAAGGTCAGCAAGGTTATGATGGTTGCGTTGCTTGCACTGATTATTATTCTTGCAATCAACAGTATGATGCTTTCAAATGCGGGAGAAGGCTTGAGCTTTTATCTTGTTCCCGATTTCGGAAAGGTTAAAGATGTAGGACTCGGCAAGGTAATCACCTCTGCAATGAGTCAGGCGTTTTTCACACTCGGACTCGGAATCGCATCAATGGAAATTTTCGGCAGTTATATGAACAAAGACCGCACGCTTTACGGTGAGGCTGTTCAGATTTGTGCATTGGACACTTTTGTTGCAATTGTTGCCGGACTTATCATCTTCCCTGCTTGCTTTTCATTTGGCGTTCAGCCCGACCAAGGACCTGCCCTTATTTTTGTGACGCTTCCGAATGTTTTCGTAAATATGACGGGCGGTCGGATTTGGGGTACGCTTTTCTTTCTGTTTATGACATTCGCAAGCTTTTCAACGGTTATTGCCGTGTTTGAAAACCTTGTTGCTTTTCTTACCGACACATTCGGCATGAGCAGAACAAAGGCGTCAATTATCAATGGAATTATTATGTTCTTTGCGTGTCTGCCGTGTATTTTTGGATTCAACATTTGGAGTGACTTCAACATTCTCGGCAAAGGTGTGCTTGACCTTGAGGACTTCGTTGTCAGCAACCTTCTTCTTCCGATTGGCGCAATGGTTTATCTCCTGTTCTGCACAACAAAATTCGGCTGGGGCTTTGACAATTACTTTGAAGAATGTAACACGGGTAAAGGTCTTAAACTTTCAAGAGTGCTGAAGCCGTACCTTAAATACGCACTCCCCGTGCTGATTGTTATTGTGTTCGTTCAAGGCTTTAT
>NZ_NNSR01000066.1 GCF_002834225.1 Ruminococcus bromii
CCCATAAAATTCTGTGTAAATAATAATCCTTCAAGCAATAACAAAACAGCGGATTGCGGTGTAATCAGGCTTTCTGATTTGCCCCGTGTTAACTTTTCTTTCCTGTCTGCGGAATGTTTTATGCACGATTTGCGTGAATAACATTTTGCGGACAGGAAATTCTATTCTCGGGGGCAAATCAAGCCGGTATTCTGTCCTCAAATATTATCGATAACTGGCTCAAAACTATGTCCCAGTTTCGACATCTTTGTGTCCAGCGTTCGACAATCTTTTGCGACGCTAAATACAACATTTTGCGCAGACTGTCATCGTTTGTGAATGACGGCTTGTTCTTCGTAATCTGCCTGAACTGACGGTTCAAACCTTCGATAATATTCGTTGTATATATTATCTTCCGAACTTCGGGCGGATATGCGAAAAATGTGGATAGAATATCCCAATTTTCCTCCCAACTTTTTACGCAGGAGGGATAAGTTTTGCCCCACTTGTCCTTGAACAAAATCAGGTTGTTCATAGCCTCTTCCTCGCTGATGGCTTGATATACTTTCTTGAGGTCAGCCATCAGTTCCTTGATGTGTTTGTAGCTGACAAACCTTGTGCTTGAACGTATCTGATGAATGATGCAACGCTGGATTTGTGCGTTCGGAAAAGCCGCTTCAATAGCCTGTCTGAAACCTGTCAGACCGTCAACGCAGAACAGAAATACATCTTTAATTCCACGAGTTTTGAGTTCGTTCAACACATTCAGCCAGAATTTACTGCTCTCATTTTCGCCAATCCATATGCCGAGAATATCTTTCTGCCCATCAAGATTGATGCCCAAAACTACATATGCAGCCTTCGTGATATACTGATGATTTTCCTTGACTTTGTAATGGATTGCATCCATAAACACAAACGGATATACTGCTTCAAGAGGTCGGTTCTGCCAAGCAGTCACATCGGGCATAATCTTCTCGCTGATTTCGCTGACAAGCTCGGGAGAAATTTCTACATCATACAGATTTTTGATTCGTTCGGAAATATCACGCTGGCTCATTCCGCAGGCATAGAGCGAGAGAATTTTCTCCTCCATACCGTCTGCATTGCGGTTGTATTTGCTGATTATTTTGGGTTCGTATTCGCCGTTTCTGTCCCTCGGAACTTTGATTTCAAGCTCGCCCATCTGCGTTTTCTTTAAATGCATAGCTTGTGTACTGACAGCCTCTGTCGCTGTAGAATATTGCTCCGCTTATATCTCCGTATTTAGACTTTAATTGCTTCAAGGTATCTATACAAAGCTCTTTTTTCATATTATCTCTCATTTCAAGTGCAAGAATTTCTCCGTTAAAGCAGTCGAGGATTGCTGAAACATACAGCTTTCCGTCTGAACACGTTACTTCCGTTATGTCTGTCAGCAACTTTGAGAGCGGCTTATCGGCAGAAAAATCACGTTTTATCAGATTTTCTCTGTCTTGCGTTTCTGTGTCTGCCTTTGTTATTCCGTGAGATTTTCTGCACCTGTGAATAAGTCCGCCGGCTTTCATTGCACGATAAATTTTGCTTTTGCTTGCTTTTATTCCCTTGAGTCCAAGTGCGGTCTTTACACGCTCTACGCCGTAATCATCGTTATCGGGATGTTCTGCGAATATCTTATTTATTTCGACCAGAAGCAGTTGCCACGATCTTGGCTTACTGCCCTTTTTCAACCATCTGTAATAGCCTGATTCACTGACCTTTAGCACCTTACACATCGCATTTACAGGATATTTTTTCTTGTTATTCCGAATAAATGGATATAGCTGATTGGCTTTTACTTCTTCCGGTCTTTTGCGAAAAAACCAAGTGCGTCCTTTAATATGTCATTTGCTCTTTTCAGTTCTGCATTTTCTTTTTCCAGTTCAAGATTTCTTCTGCGTACTTCTTCGTCACTCATTTCTGATTTTACTTTGTTAGCCTTTGCTTTGCGATTCTTTCTCCAATCGGCTAGTGTGTAATACTGTATTCCAAGCTGTTGTGCAGCCTTTTTCACACCTAATTCATCTGATAGCTTCAGCGCTTCTGTTTTAAATTCTTTACTGTAATTCATTTCTTTTTTTCTTTCATTTTTTATTCTATTCTATCAGATTTTTGGGCTTTTTCCACTGCACTTTTATTATATCAGTCCAGGTATGAATAAGTGCCATATATAGACCCTAAAGTAGTGCTTGAAGCAAAGAAAATGAACTTGCTAACCATTCTTAAAAACTTTGAGCCACACGAACACACGATAGCTTGAAAATTTCAAACGGAAAATGGATGTGGTTTTCTCGTGGGATTGGAGGTACAACAGCTCTCAATTATCTAATTGAGGTTAAAGGTTATAGCTTTATTGAAGTGGTGGAAACAATCACAGGTAAACAGGTTGTAGTTGCTCCAAAACCTATCAAACAGGATAATAAATATTATGATAGACCACTTCTACTATAGTGGTTCAGTTCATTATAAAATGATTAGATTTTTTGTCTTGACAACTGAACCACTATATTCTATAATGGAGATGAAGTGAGTCCGGTGTTTTAATATTTCAAATCTTGAAAACTTTTAATTTTTTATTAACAGGAGATAAAAGATGAAGAAACTAAAAAAGATGATTGTGTTGGGTATGGTCGTTCTTTCTTTGATGTCTGCTCTTACTTTTTCAGTATTCTCTGCCGGTAATGTTTCAGATACAATTATCAACATTAGTGCGAGAAGTAACAACGGAGGTACTCCGTGCAGATCTATTTGGCGTGAGAAGAAAGATTATACATCTGTTTGGTGCGAAAACAAGAGCACATCAGGAGGTTCTCTGAGTGCTTGGGTTCAGCGTACAAATAATAAGAATACTTCCTCCGTAAAAACTGTAGACAGATATTACGGTTCATGGAGCTATAATGGGGCAACTAAGAATATGAAAAATTTACCAAAGGGTACATATTATTATTTGCCTAACTATGTTAAAGAAGACGGCTATAAATATGCTACTTTGGGCTACATTATGAATAAGGAAGCTGTGAGTTACCACATAGCATGGAGTCCTGACAGCATATAAAATATTTGTGGCTTTGTAAGTTATGCTCTGTGCCTTTTAATGAAGTTTTGACTTTATATATGCGCGCAGAGCATGACTTTTAGACTGCGGTAGGGAGTTGCTTATAGAGGTGTTTATATATTGAATAAAAAAATAACAACTGTAATTATTTTGATTATCATCTGTGCTTCATCTATAATAGTTTCCATCTTATACTTGATAAAAAATGATATTATTGACATCAACGATATATACACTAATGCTGATGCAAAAAACACACAGGTTGCAAATGGAAGTAATATCTCTTCCACAGAAAATTCAGCGTTGGGCTCAAAAAGTTGTGTTCTGCTTGAGGAAGGTGCTGAATACGATACTATGTACGACGATAGAACAAGCATTTATGTTAAATTAAATAATATCAGCATTTCAAAAAATAAGGCTGAACTTCCCGAATTTGACACATTTGAGGACTGGGATGAAATTAAAGATAGCCAAGGAAATATTACAAATGAATATTCATATGTAGTGCTTAACATTACAATGATGAATAAAGGAAATGAAAATGTGGAGGTATCATTGAACAGCTTACTTTTGCATTTTGGTACAGACGGTGGATATAACGAAGCACGAAGTTTTAATTCAAGTGAGAAAAAGACTTCAAAAAATTATTTTGTAGAAAAACTTGAACCCGGTAAAAAATTGAATGTTAATGTAGCATATGTTGCTGAGGACAAACAACTTAATGAGTACAAAGACCAACTTTATTTGATGACAGTGCTCTCAGGCAATCCTTTAGGAGAAGGAACTATGCAAGTCATCAAATCCGAAAAATAATAAATGGAGAATGATAAAATGCAAAGAATGATTAAATTCGAACTGAAAAGAAGTTTTAAAAACAGGCTGTTTTTAATTTCTTTGCTAATTTCATTAGCATTGGTAACATGGTATTCGATTGAAAGAATACCATACTGTGTGCAGTTGAATTCTGAATTTTTAAATGATGAAAATTTAATGGGATTTTTTGAAATTTCATATACAAACTGGATTGGCAGTCATAATATCTATCTTCAGCAAAACATTTTTTATATGGCTATTCCAATTCTCGCCACTTTGCCATTTGGTAGTTCCTTTTATGATGATATAAACAGGGGATATGCAAGGAATGTGTGCGTTCGTGCCAAGAAAAAATATTATCTTGTGGCAAAATACATAGCTGTTTTCGTAAGTGGTGGTTGCGTGGTTGCTATTCCAATGGTTCTTAGTTTTCTCATTTCTTCAATATTTTTACCGACAATGCTTCCTGAAGCATCTTATACATTTACTAACATATATCCTGCGTATAAGTGGGCTGATTTATTTTATGTGCAACCGTTATTATATACATCGATATATATTTTTATCACATTTTTGTTTTCGGGAGTAACAGCAAGTTTGTCATTGTTTATTACATTCTTTTTAAACAGAAAATTTGTGACTTTTGTTTTTCCTTTTTTCATTTACATTTTTTCATCATTTTGTCTTGAAATGTTGGGATTTGATGCCTACAGTATCAGAAATCTTGTCACGACTACAAGTGAAAGTGGGACTACCTTTTCTGTAACAATTTTATTTTTGATTTTCTTTTGCCTTTCATTTTTTCCGTATTATTTTATTGGAGCGAAAAAAGATGTTTTTTAAAGCGTGTAGAAAAACTTTTGTTGCAATGACATATTTTAAATATTTGGTTGTTTTCTGTTTACTCTGCAGTTTTGTATTGTTTTACTTTTTTGCTTTTTTAAAAAAAAATATGATGGATATAACAGACAACATATGTATGGCAGATTTTGTGGAAGCCGCCGGGGGTCACACGACAACTATCTTTTTTGTACCAACCGCCGCATTACTTTCAACGATATTTTCCGAAAAAAACAGTAACTTTACAAATGCCTATATTCGCTTTAGATTTAGAAATACATTGGTTGTCAGAAATAGTTTGAAAGTTCTTGCTTTTTCTGTGGCTTTTTGCATTTTATTCCTCGTCGCAGTTCTTGGTATGTCGAGATTTTTTTCACGAACAGTAATTAATTGGAATTCATATGAAAGCTATTATTATCTGTGTGAAGGATGCATAAGCAATGTAGGCTTTGCAAAAGTAGTGATGAAAACTTTTGTATGTCTTTTAATTCCTACAATATTTTTTTCTGAATTAATATGTGCTTTTGGCTGTATAATAAACAAAGTATTTCCGTTCTTAGTGACGGTCACAACATGTATTGCAGTTTCATTTGATGGTGATTGGAATATTGACTTTTGGCTCTTGATTTTTGGGACAATTATAGTATTCGTACTAAATTTATTGTTCATGAAAAGAAAGGATTTTTTAAATTGAAAGTTCGTCTTTTTTTTCGTTTGCTTTCGCATGATATAACAGAGGGAATCATACATAATCGTAAATTTTTTATTTTTGCTGCGTTGCTGTTCATATTTATTGATTTCGTGTATTGGCATAATATTAGCTTATATTTTAGTGATTATAATTCGGTTGTAGACTGCGGTGTTCTGGATTTTTTTATGAATGTTTTTGCCGGATGTGACCCTTTTGATCCGGAGGCAAATAAGGGTGTAGATATTCCCATAACGTGGTTTTCTTTTAATGTACTTCCTTATTTGTTTGTGGGATTATACATTACAAACGATTTGCAGACAAGTGCCGATACCTTTATTTTGCGGGTAAAATCCCGATATTTATGGTGGTTGAGTAAAATAGTTTGGTGTGTTGTTTCTTCAACTTTGTACTATTTACTGTTTTTTGTAATTTCGACAGCTTTTACATTGTTTTCCGGTAATTTTTCATTAACTCAAAACAGTTTAATAACTGAAGAATTTTTGGAGCTAAGCACTTATGGAAAAAGTATGACAGAAATTTTCATTTCCTCAGTACTGTTACCTTGGATGATTACAACTTGTCACATGACATTTGATGCAATTATCAGTATTACATTTGGACCTGTTGTCGCGTTTTTGATGATAGTCTGCCTTATGACCACATCTGTGTTTTATTGCAGCGAATTTTTGCCGTTTAACTTTTCAATGTTGATAAGAACTGATTTTTGCGCCATAAATAATATATCAATATATACAGAACTGGAGGTTGCCTTTTTAATAATCGTTATATGTTTATTTTTAGGCTTGCCAATTATCAAAAGAAAAAACATTATTTAAAGTAGGAGAGATTTATGAATATAGAAATTTGTAATTATACAAAAAAGTTATCAAAAAATCTTGTACTGGAAAATATAAATTTATCACTTTCCGGAGGAAAAATTTACGGTTTTGTAGGTAAGAACGGTTCGGGGAAAACTATGCTTATGCGTGCAATTTGCGGACTGATTTTACCTACCGGTGGTTTTGTAAAAATAAATAACAAAATCATAGGAAAAGACATATCGTTTCCTGATAGTGTTGGGGCTTTAATTGAAAATCCGGGGTTCATTTCTGAGTACTCCGGTTTTCAAAATTTGAAGATTCTCGCTCAAATACAAAAGAAAATAGACGATAAAAAAATAGTGGATACTATGAGAATGGTAGGGCTTGACCCAAACGAAAAGAAGAGTTTCCGAAAATATTCACTTGGTATGAAACAAAAACTTGGAATAGCAGCAGCGATGATGGAAGACCCTCAAATACTTGTTTTAGATGAACCTTTTAATGCGTTGGATGAAGCTTCATGTGAAAATGTCAAAAAAATGATTTTGTCCGCAAAAGTTCCCGATAGAGTTGTGTTGCTGTCGTGCCATGACAAAAATCAGATTAACGCTCTTTGCGACGAAACTATAGAATTAGCGCAGGGTAAAATCATCAGGAGAGATAGTCTTTATGAGAAAGAAAAATAATTTAAAAGTTATTGTAACGCTCCTTATTGTAACAGTATTATGTATATGTGGTGTCATTAGGTTTTTTAGTATCAATTCAAAATATCCGCAAAACGAAAAAGTTGTATATAAAATGGGCGATTCATTTGTTTGTCAAAATGCAAAATTCACTATAACAGATACATACATGCTTAAGCGTATGGACATTATGAATGATGATGATTTATCAGAATATTTGGAAGAAAATTCTGACTATTTGAAAAGTGAAGATTTGAATCTTGGCTTAATAAAAATTATAATTTCCAATACAACAGATGATGAAATAACTGTTGATTTAACAGCTTTTCATATTGAATCAGGTGCTTTTTCATTACAATTTTATTACCCGCTCGTTATGTATTACAATGATTGTGGAATGTATATTAAACTTTCAAAAGGTGAACAAAAAACGTTTATTGCACCCGTTCCTATCTCTTCTGAACAATTTCTCAATTATGATTCCACCGATATTAGAAACAGAACGTATTATTTGGTATCATCTTTATATCCTCAAAAAATAATGTCAGAAGTCAAATTTAATTAAATTCAAGATATTTAAATTGGTCAAATAAATAACAATGTTGGTTTAGCATAATTAGTGCTGAATTACTTGGACATTGAAAAGTTGCCTCGTTGTATAATCATGACGAAAATCTGATTAACGCAAAACTGCAATACAGCAAGGTGTCGTAATCCGTTTCTTGTTCAAGCTTGAAAAAATATTTAAATTTCCTTTTAACGGTAAACTATTGTTTTTTCTCTTGTGTTCGTGCCGCATTGTATTTCTCGTCTGAGTTTGGTTGCAACGGCGGCGGGCATATTCACGGGCAGCTTGCACATTGATTTCATCATTCAGTTTGCCGTCAATCTCACTGTGCGGCGATATTAAAAACGGAAGTGGATTTCTTTTCATTTTGAAGTCCCTTCCGTTCATTTTTCTTTTCGTTTATCTGCTTTACGGCGGCTTTATACCGCGCCAAAGTTTCCTTTACAGACTTTGAATAATCCGTTATGCTCCACTTGCCGGTTTGAGTGTGTCGAATATGATAGTTGATGATTATCAGCCTTTCACGCAGGGTTGGTGGTGATCTGTTGACTGAGCCTGCACAATCTTAGCAAAGCATTGCTGTGCTTGGATTCAAATACCTTGTCACAGCCCTTGCAGCTAAGTGAAAACGGCTCGCCAACCTTGTGTTTTCTCGCCTTTATCAACTGATAGCATTCCCTGCTTTTTAGACGGGCTGTTTCAGCTGCTTCTGCCGCTTAATTTCTTCCTCGCTCAGCTGAGGTTGAGGAATTTCAAACTTGCCGATGAAATTGAGATAGATTTCAACCTCCTGCATACGTTCTCCGTCAATATAATACGGAGCGTGAACTAAAATTTTGTCGATAAACTCATTTATCATCGGCGTAGTAAGCTCGGAAAAATCGGTGGTTATACATCTTTGCACCGCAATCGGCACAATAAACAAGACCCGTCAGCGGATTCGCCACTCCGGTGGTGTCAACACGTCTCGGCGTTTTTGTCAGTTTCTGAGCAAGCTCCCAAGTTTCTCGGTCAATGATTGCTTCGTGCGTGTCATTGAATATCAGCCAGTTCTCCTGCGGATTTTTCACTGAGCTTTTGTCCTTATATGATTCCTTGTGCGTACGGAAATTTACGGTGTCTCCGCAGTATTCCTGTTTTGCAAGAATACTGCGGACAACATATCCGCTCCAACTGAACGGGTGGGTAAACTCCTTTTTGTTTTTCCTTATTCCAATTCCTTTTTTGTAAAGTAAACAGCCGGGGTTTCAACCTTGTCATCAAACAGCGTGCGGGCTATGTCATAAGGTCCGCAGCCTTCTATTGTGAAATGGAAAATTCTGCGGACGACTGTAGCCGCTTCCTCATCAATCAGCCAATGATTTTTGTTGTTCGGGTCTTTCTTGTAACCGTGAATAGCCGAGTTGGTTGTCGGCTTTCCCGATTCGTGCAGATAGTTTGCAATATCAAAAGCATACTATGCCCGAGCGTAAGTGTAGCAACTGGTTTGACGGTTATGTTACAAAAACAAATCCACGTCTAAAAGGTAACACAAGATAACAAAAAACTGTACAGCCGAATATGGTTGTACAGTTTTTAGTTTTATATGTTATTTTATAGGAATGTAACATTGTACAAATTTGCACAATTTGAGCCGTAGGGGATTGCTAATCCTACCCGATAAAGCCTTGAACGAACACAATAACAATCAGCACGGGGAGTGCGTATTTAAGGTACGGCTTCAGCACTCTTGAAAGTTTAAGACCTTTACCCGTGTTACATTCTTCAAAGTAATTGTCAAAGCCCCAGCCGAATTTTGTTGTGCAGAACAGGAGATAAACCATTGCGCCAATCGGAAGAAGAAGGTTGCTGACAACGAAGTCCTCAAGGTCAAGCACACCTTTGCCGAGAATGTTGAAGTCACTCCAAATGTTGAATCCAAAAATACACGGCAGACACGCAAAGAACATAATAATTCCATTGATAATTGACGCCTTTGTTCTGCTCATGCCGAATGTGTCGGTAAGAAAAGCAACAAGGTTTTCAAACACGGCAATAACCGTTGAAAAGCTTGCGAATGTCATAAACAGAAAGAAAAGCGTACCCCAAATCCGACCGCCCGTCATATTTACGAAAACATTCGGAAGCGTCACAAAAATAAGGGCAGGTCCTTGGTCGGGCTGAACGCCAAATGAAAAGCAAGCAGGGAAGATGATAAGTCCGGCAACAATTGCAACAAAAGTGTCCAATGCACAAATCTGAACAGCCTCACCGTAAAGCGTGCGGTCTTTGTTCATATAACTGCCGAAAATTTCCATTGATGCGATTCCGAGTCCGAGTGTGAAAAACGCCTGACTCATTGCAGAGGTGATTACCTTGCCGAGTCCTACATCTTTAACCTTTCCGAAATCGGGAACAAGATAAAAGCTCAAGCCTTCTCCCGCATTTGAAAGCATCATACTGTTGATTGCAAGAATAATAATCAGTGCAAGCAACGCAACCATCATAACCTTGCTGACCTTTTCAATGCCTTTTTGAAGTCCTCGACTGCATACAAAAAATCCGAATACAACGATTATCGCAAGCCATATAATCATCTCAACAGGCGATGCCATAAGGTTGTTAAACACTCCCGAAACCTGTTCTGAGTTCATTCCGCTTTTAAATGTTCCCGTTGCAAATTTATAGAAGTAATCTAACATCCAA
>NZ_NNSR01000067.1 GCF_002834225.1 Ruminococcus bromii
AATATTATGGTCGCAGTAATTGATGCATTTTACTACAAAGTTATTATCTTTAATTTGCGATGAAAGAATAATAAATACTTTACCTTTATCATTAGAACTAACACAAGACTCTATTGCGTTATCAATTATATTGGTAAACAATCTACAGAGATCTGTGTTTTTGACATTGATGTTATTCGGAACATTCAAGTTGCTTGAAAACTCAATATGATTTGCTTTTATGGTGTCATATTTGTTAATCATAATAATATTGACTAATTCATTGTCACAGAATTTTCTGATTTTGTTGTTCTCAAGAGTTTCGGTCAAATCTTGGATAATTGCGTTTGCTCGTTCACTATTATTATCATTGTTATCATTAACCATAGCTTTTACAACTGTAATCATATTACTGATATCGTGATTCATTTTTCTTGTTTCGGCAATACTTACTTTCATTTTGTTGTAGTATTCAAGTTCTAGTTCGTTCTTTAAATTAGAAAGTTCGAGTGCTTCTTTTAAATCGTGATTTTCAGAATTTACAAGCAAAACTTTGTAAAGTGCGATGTCACATATAACCATACATATGATTGTTGCAATGACAAAAATCCAAAGTATGATATTTGCACTTGTCAGTTCAAAGTTGTTATTGTTATATACGGAAATGGCGATTGCCGAACTGCACATAAGCTGTGAAACTATGATAATATCAAATTGCCACATTCTTGATGAATAATTTTTGTGCTTAAGATTTTTATCAAAAATTTTTTGCATATTAAAAGTAAAATCCAAAGAACAAGAATAGCCACAACATTGCTGAGTACATTTGCAACTTTATCGTCACGCAATGAAAATCCCATAAAAGTAAATAACGCCATAACCGAAAGCTCTGTTATACACATTGAAGCAATGAACAGAACATAGGCTATTGTTTTCTGAGAGATTTTATCGCTGAAACAAGTGAAAAATGTTACGGCAATCACTCCAAATAAAACAATAGGTTTAAATGGATTAGCATTAAATTCCTCGTTTGTTCTGGATAAAAAAGAAATAATCATTGTAAAAACAAAGAACATTCCCATTATAATTTTGTAAATAGGTTTGTCCTTTTTTAATGTAAGCAGTTGCAGTGGATACTGAAGAAAAGTAGCAGTTGTAATTAAGTCTAATATAGTTGCAAAAACAAGTAACATTGTTTATCCTCCGAAATTCATAAGATATAAATTTTTAGCATTTTTAGCGTAAGAATCGCTTATCGGAATAATAGCTCCGTTTGTCAAAGTAAATTGCCCTGATTGATAAGAGGCAATATAATTTGCGTTTACAATATAGCTCTGGTGGCATCTTGCGAAATATTCGGGCAACTCCTTTGGAAAATCAGAAAGTTTTTTGTAGCAACGATAGATTTTGTCGTCGGTGATAATTTCACAAACTCGTTTAGAACTTTGGATGTATAGGATACTGTCAATCGGAATCAGGTGTTCTTTAAAATCATAGGAAATTTTTAATTTTGCAGTTTTTTTCTTATATTCATTTTCAGCCTGTTTAATGAAAAAGTTCAGAATGTTGTACTGAATCGGTTTTTCAAGAAATCCCTGTGGAGTAATATGCTCATAAATATTTTCATAGTACACATTTCCATAGCCTGTTATAAAAATAATTTTTATGTTAGATTGATCTTTTTGAATATCTTCCGCAAGAAAAATTCCGTTGTCATCTTTGAGAACAATGTCAATAATCAACAAATCAATATTTTCTGAATGTATTACATTCAGAGCCTCTTCTCTGTTAATAGAAACAAATACTTCGTGTTTAAACTTATTTTTTATGTATTCTGCAATGCTATTTGCAATTGAAAAATCATCATCACAAACCAATATGTTCATATTTAATTCCCCCTAATTAGCCCATATTGTGAAAGTTTCACTTAAACTTATGCAATCAGTATATCATAATTTGTATAAAAACGAAAGAATTTATTTACTTTTGTAGAATTATGTAAAAAACAGGCGACTTGATGTAACTTTTCGGGATAGTAAAACAATTGGTAGTATTGTATAATTATCTTATTAAATATGCAAGCTTTTTACATACTATGTCATTTTGGAGGAGATTAAATGAGAAGATTATTAAAAAGTTTTACAGCCTTTTCAGTTATTGCAATGTTACTATTTAGCTTTTGCATATCTGTTGGTGCGGTAGAGGAAACACATAATTCGCAAGATGGCTTAGTTGCTTCTATCACGACCAAAAAAGACAGCTATCAATCAAACGAAGATATTGACCTAACATTTAAAGTTACCAATACCAATGATTTTGATGTTGAAAATGTATCTTTGGAAGCAATTATTCCGGATGGCTTAACGCTGAAAAAAGGAGATAATACCAGTATAAATACTGTGTCATTAGCTTCCGGTGAAAGTTTAGAACTTACATTGACAGTTGTAAAAGAAAGTTCTGTAATTGTAGTTCCGATAGAAACAACAAATCCAAACACAGAACAACCAACTGAAACAAAGCCGTTATCAACAGAAAATACAACAACTGTACAAACCGAAAGTGTACAGGCTACAACTACAAAAGCTAATTCAGCTGTTTCAACTGCTTCTGATTTCAACAACACAAACGGCTCTGACAATTCTTCAGTTAAAACAGGCAATAACACTAATTATATTCTCATAGGTTTAATTTGTTTGATTAGCTTGGCTGTTGCTGCCTTAGCTTTCAGATTTAGAAATAAAGCTGTAAAATATTTATCTCTTGCCCTTTGTGTTTGTATCTCTGTAAGTTCAATTGCTGTTGTAGGTGTGACAAATACAATGGCACAGGAAACAAATCAGGAAATGTCTTTTGATGTTTCTAAGACAATTACGGTTGAAGGCAGGGAATATGAAATATCTGCAAATGTGAAGTACAAAAATAGTCATGCTTCCCCAAATATAGATTTTGGATACTTACATTGTGAACCATCTACCTGCAATGTAGGCGAACGCACAAATGTAACATTTTTTATTGATCTTTCAAATAATGATATATCAAAAGATGATAAAATCAAATTATTTGTAGAAGAAAAATTCATTGGTGAATTAAATGATAATGGCGAAAATGGTGATGTTACACCAAATGATAAAATTTATTCTGCAACATTTTCAATGTTTTCTAATGAAAGAAAATGGGCAGGTTATTATGTAGTTATAAATAATCAAAAAAGCAATACAGAATCTTTGCAATTTTACAAACGTGCTACAGACGAAGATTTATTATTTATAGATAATTTTTATAAAGTTATAGACGACATAAAAAGTAATTATGTTATAAACAAATCTGACGAAAATAAAGCGATATATGAAATGCAACAATACTACAATGAAGTTACATCATACTTAGATAAACGTTCTGATGTTTTAGATTATTGTTTCACCGGATTCAATATTATGGTAAATTTTGATAATGGATTAACTGCAGGAATTCCCTTTGAAGATTTGACTTCCGATGTTGATGATAATAAAGAAAGAACTAAGCGGTCATTAAACATTGATTCTTATAGTAATATTAACAATACCTACAAATCAGAAATTATAACACTTGAGCCATATGCCAGTAGCATACATGCACCTGAATTTGATAATGCTGCCACTACTATTGCAAATACAAATAAAAATTATATATTCTCTACAAATTTAGATAATCAAGAAATTACATTTGAATCAATGAAAAAATTATCAAGATACGGAATGATAATACTCAATAGTCATGGCGGTAATTTTGATGATAAGGACATATATGGCAATAGATATGGATATGTCATTTCTTTATCTGATGAAGTAACACCTGAAAAAGATGAAAAATATAAAAATAGTGATGACTTATGGAAAACTATTATTCCTAATGGAGGTTACAATGGAGGTAACTATGTAATTACAGAACAATTCTTCGAAAAATACTATAATAATACTGATTTTGAGAACAGTATTATTTATTTTGGTACTTGTCATGGTGGTGATGATAACGTTAGAATTAGAAGAATTTTAAAAGATAAAGGAGCAGAAGCAGTTTTAACATATAAAAATGAAGTAATAACTACATATAATCGAAAAATGATATATGATATATCTGAAAAATTGTCAAAAGGTCATACAATAAGTGAATCCGTAAATGAAGCAAAGAAGAAAAACGGAGAATATGACCCATACATTTCTTCTAAAAACTATAATGAATTAGATTTTTTAGAAAAGGTTTGGTATAGTTTAGGATTGTATAATAATACAAATCCAGCAGAATTAATTTTAGATGGAAATAATACGTCGTTTAAGCTAATAACAAATCCTACATTAGAACAAATAAAAGGACAAGTTATTGATTCTAATACTAAACTACCAGTATCTGGTGTAAAAATATCATGTGATAAAATTGGTGTTAGTTGTACAACCGATAAAATGGGAAAATTTAGTTTTAATATTCCTGTTTTAGATACACAATATGAATTTGTTTTTTCGTACAATGGGTATTACAACACTACTGTTGTGCTTAGCAATTATCCTGAATTAGATACCATAGAGTTAACACCTAAAAAAGGTAGTATTTCGGCAAATATTATTTCATCAAATAACACTCCACTCTCAAAGGTACGCGTTGACGCATATTTGAAAGAAGAAGCAGATCTTGAATATGTCGGCAATACATATACTGATGATAACGGTAATTTTACTATGGAATTGCAGAGCGGTAGCTATGAGTTAAGATTTAATAAAGATGGTTATAAAACTGCCACTACTACTGTTAAAATTTCGAAAGATGTAATGACAGTTTTAAAAGATCCTATCGTTATGGAAACAAATGTTGATTGGAAACAATTATATATTGATTACATCAACAAAACAAATAGTGTATATGATTACAGTCTGATATATGTTAATGGTGATGATATTCCGGAACTTTGTTTGACTGGTAAATATACTATGGCTGGAGATATATTATGTTGGATTAACAATGGTTCGGTTCAAGAAGAAACAGCTTTAGGTAATTATGGTACTTCTTATATTGAGAAAGAGGGATTATTGCTTAATACAGGAGGTCGACAAGGTACATACTTTGACAAGGTATTCAGTTTTAATGGTAAAAACTTAGAATTAAAAATAGACGGAAAATCTCAAGAAGTTTTAGATGATAACTCAACTTATGATTTTATCTATTACATCAATGGTGATAAAGTAACAAAAGCTGAATACAACAATAAAATTGATTCCATCTTTGATAAATCTAAATCAATAAAGGTATCTAATAAAACATATTCTAAGGAGGAAATAATAGAAATCATCAAAAATATGTAAAATTAGCAATTCAATCCTCAAAGCGAATTCAACACGCAAGTAGATAAACAATAATTTTAAGTACATTTCTAAAATCTAATTAAATCTCAAATTGAAAAAGAAAACTTCCATTGTTTAAGACACACCTTTGCGACAAGATGTGTAGAAAGAGATTTTGAGATAAAATCGTTAAGTGTAATTCTCGTTCATTCAAGCGTAAAAATAACTCTTGACAGATATGTCCATATAACAATGTAGATGAAGCACAACAATATGTCAAAGGTGAAATTTGCTGTTTAATTCGCCGTCAAATTTGCGGTCACATATCATGCTGGTTACTGAATACATCTATATTCTTCATTCGACCTTCTTTGAGTAGATTACTCTGCGAAAATTTGCAAGGATGGTTCATTTACAGGAGAGTTTTCAGATTCTGATATGGGCATTGGAGGCGAAGATTACCCCAATGGCACAACGTATATATGTAATTTCAATGGTAAGTTTTCAACCCCAAAAAAGATTGACGAATACACATACTCTATGAAATTAACATCAATGGTTGTTGAAAACAACGAGGGAGATACATATTACGATAATGGTGTAAAGTATGTTTATTCCAAACCAAATGGGATGGATAATGCATCTGATTTTAAAATTTATTTTCCTGGCATAAAGATAAGCGATTTACCTAAGCAGGTTGTAGCGTGGTGTCCTATAGGTACAAGCGAAGCTGAAACGCTTCCTTACTATGTGATATATAATGAGGTCGGCCAAAGTGCCTTTATTGGTATTGTAAATTAAATGAAAAGGGGTTAAATATATGAAAAACAAAACAACATTAGTTCAAGGTATAATTATTTGTGCACAGGGAATTTTATTTGATGTATTTTCTTTGTATGCTGCAGTACCTTTGTTGTGCAATCTTTGGTTCGGAGATCTTTATAGCGAAGAAAAAACAATAACTATGTTCTCACTTGCAATCTGGATAGGTGTTTCAATTGGTGCTGCAATAGCAGTAAATATCGGGAAGAAAAAGATTTTTGAATATTTCACAGAGCCTTCTGAGACAATAAATCAAAGTACCTCCAATAATTGCTGTACTCCCGGTTCATCTATCTTTAGGGAAAGCAACGCTGCTGTTGCAACCCCATCAAAAGGTGAGTGGAAGTGCCCAACATGCGGAAAAATAAATTCTAATTATGTTGGTACCTGCGGATGCGGCCAGTTGAAAGAATAAGTTTTAATCATAGTTTGATTTAATATGTTATTTCCTTAAAGCTGTATTTTTATCAGCTTATAGTTATCCAAAATAAGTTTGCTAAAAGCGTAGTGATGGTTAGTTGCTACGCTTTTAGCACATTACACAAGATAAGATATGGTATCAATTTAAAATATTTTAAGGAGAATATTTATGAAGTATGAGAATTTTGAAATAGAAATAAAAAATAATAATAGGCAAAAGAAAAAAGCAATCATTATTACATTGGTAGTGATTGGTGTGCTAATATTAGTGTCAGTTGTTTTATGCCTTACAGTATTTAACAAGCCTAATAAAGAACAGCTTATGAAAGAGGGATTAACTGATTATTTTGAAATCAACGATGAAGTCGGTAATATAGAGTCTGAGTTTAAGGGGAAGAATGGCTATATTACTCGTGATAACAAAGAAAAAGCGATCAGTGCAGTTGGAGAGTATGCTAAAAAATTATTTAACAACAAGGAAATTAAGGAATACAATGTAACCAAGGGTCAATCTGTATGGATACAGTTTAACAGTGGAATTGAGTATGTTTATGTGCCTGCTGTTGATGGTATGGACTCTTCAGAGGTATCTACTTATCAGCCTTGTCTTTCAACATATGATAATGACTTGCAAAAATATTCACAAGAATGTGTTGATCAATCCGCTGAGAACATTCAGAACACATTAGAAGATTATAAGTTTACTAATAACTATGATAATTCGGATGTTGATATTGAAAATATATCAGATATTGGAAAAAAT
This sequence comes from Ruminococcus bromii, assembly GCF_002834225.1. GTDB lineage: Bacteria > Bacillota > Clostridia > Oscillospirales > Acutalibacteraceae > Ruminococcoides > Ruminococcoides bromii. The sequence continues at coordinate 7,294 of NZ_NNSR01000067.1, forward strand.
AAGGTTGTAATATGGCATGGTCACGGTGGATACAGCGAGAAAACACATTCATTTATCGCCACAGGAACAATGCTTGATAGAAATGCCTTTTTATATGATGTGGACTATTATATAAAAAACATTAGATATACTGATGAATATCTTAATGGCGAACTGATTTTTACAAATTCAGGTCATGTAGCTGTTGGATATAAATTTTTTAATAATCATTTAAGTAATATTGACGGATGTATGATTTATCTAGGAGCTTGTAGTTCAGGCGTAGATGATACTTTAGCTAAAGCATTTCTTGATAAAGGTGCGTCAACAGTTATTGGAAACCGTGGCTCGATTTGTACTACATATAATCTATCCATGATAAAGACTATATACGAGCAGATGCTATGTGATACCGGTTCTGATAATCATTACGATACAATTCAAACTGCATTGAATTTTGCCTTCGATAAAAACGGTAAATATTGTTGCGAGGAAGATAAAAGTCATCCGATAATTTTTGGTGACAATAATTTTCGCTTGTCTAATAAAGAAACAGATAAAACCTTAAATTCGAACTTTGTGTCAGGTAAATATCTGATTTGTACAGGTGAAAAATATATTTGTGCTAAAAGTGACGCTATATATTACAAAGAAAACATAACTGCGAAGGAAAAGAAAATTTCTTCGGCAGATAATGCATGTAGTTTGTTATCTGATGGAAATATCATTTACTATGTTGAAGGTTCAAGTTCAAACTCTAGCAGTGGACAGGAATATGAAAAGAAAAAAGTTTATAAAACTACTACGAAAGATGGTAAGAGTGAATATCTATTTACTTCAGAAGGAAAATGTGAACTAATTGCATGTAAAAATAATAGTTTATATTATCTGGATGTTGCTAAGAGTGGAAACGATGATTATAAATACTTATTGAAAAAGTATGATATTGGTAAGAGTTCGGTTGTAAATACGATAGCAGACTGGTCGGGTAAGGTGTCATATGATTGGGATAATATAGCTTATTGTATAGATAATACGATATTTGTTAATGAGCAAGGTTCATTGTGTCTATACAATATTGATAAAGATGAATATGCAAAGAAAATAAAATCATCTGATGGTGTAATATGTGACATTATAAAAGAAAAAATATGCTTTGAATATACTAAAAACGGTAAAAAGTATATATCTGCAGTAGATTCAAAAGGCAAAATGAAAACTTCGGCACAAGTTCCTGATAATTTTGATTTTCAAATTATGGATTACAACGGCAAATATGCTTTGTTTTTTAATACAGATCAATCAGATATGGATAAAATGTTTGACTTATATAAATTTGATTTTGAGTCAGGAAAAATTGAAACTTCACAAAATGAAGCAGGCAGATACAAAAATAAAAATTATTTTGTTACAAGAGATTTGAAAGAGCCGGAGAACATTTATTTTATGTACAATCTTGGTCTATATGATGAATCAACTAACAAAATATTAAATAAAAAACATGACGATTTTGATTTTGATATTACAAAACAAATGTGGATTGTCGATGGTTATGTAGTTGACTGGAATTTTAACACATATAAAATATATGATGAGTCTAAAGATATATCAAAAATTGAAAAGATATCTAGTGAAGAAGCTACAAAAATTGCTAATAACAAATTGGGAGGCAATCATCGAATAACTTATATTGAAACAGTTGATTTGGGCGGAAAAAGTTTTTATTTGTTAAAATGTGAAAATAAAATTGATGATGGGAATGGTAAGATGCATTATTCGCTAGATGCGTATATGGTAGTGTCTATGGATGGTAAGACAGCGAATTTGGTCGATTATGTAAATGGAAAAGTAGTGTATGTGTATTAAAGGGAGGTTAACTAAAATGAAGTATTGCGGAAAATGTGGACGAGAACTTGATAAGAATACTGGATTGTGTTCCAAGTGTGATAAATCAGGAGATTCTAAAACTAACAAAAACGGAAGAAAGAAACTCATACTAATTGTTGTTGCTGTAGTTCTTGTTTTAACAATAATAATAACTTGCTGTGTGTCTTGTGGTAAAAGTAATAGTACTGTAACGCCTGCATCAGTAGCAAATTCAAAGATAGAAATGAAACCTATCGATTATGAAAATGTTATTTTTAAGGATGGGAAACTTTTTGTAGAATCAGAGTTATTAATTACAGCAAATGATGCATACACCTATAGTGATATAGAAAATACTGTAGCAGAATACGGTGGCAAAATTGTCGGTTGTATTGAGTTTACCAATGATTATCAAATTGAGTTTGCTGACATGGATTATCTGACTCTTTTCGAAACTCAGGAGATATTACAAGGTTCGTTAGAGGATTGTGAGGTTACACTGCATAGAGTTTTTTATGAAAATGATAGTGATAAATCACCTGTATCAGAATTTGAAAAAGAAGATAAGGATGGCAACTGGTGGCGTGACGAAATAAGGATCACTGAATTGGAAGCTGATGATAACAGTTATGAAAAAGTGCGAGTGGGTATTTTTGATACGCTGTTTGATACAGATAATCCTGATCTGGAGTATGCTTTTAATGAGAATAATGTCTGGTATAATCAAGAAGATGAAGCGGATATGGGTGCACATGGAACAAATGTTGCAGGTTTTTTAGCAGCAAAAAAGGATAATGAGTATGGTATTGATGGTGTTGCAAATAATGTTGAATTTTATGCCTATGCATATCGGGGTTCAGTGCATGGATTTCATCCAAGTTCATTAATGGAGGAAAAATACTGGAATGCTAAAATGTTAGCCCAAGGAACAAAAATTATCAATATGAGTGCAGGTAACAATGAAATGCTAGTTGGAGCTCAAAGTGGAGACACTACTGCTTATGCTACATTAAAAGAGTGTTCAGATGGAATGGGAGCATTTTACAGAAAGTATATAGATGCTGGTAGCGAGTTTGTTGTGGTGAAATCAGCTGGTAATCAAAATGGATATGAGTGGATTAGGTGCGACCCTTCAAAAGAACATCCTTATGGTGTAAAAATGTACGATAAAGAAAAAGATGGAGATATTACAAGATATACCAAAATTGATGAAGACCTATTTGATGCGAAATACGATATATTAGGAGCTATTACAGATAATAAAGTAATGAATAGAATCATAATTGTTGGAAGCTCAAATAGATTAAGACAGCGTTCGTATCATTCTGTATCTGGAAGCCGAGTTGATATATATGCTCCTGGAGATAGGTTAAGAGAATTAACTAGCGATAATCCGGGTTATGGAACTTCATATGCAGCTCCGATTGTTTCCGGTACGATATCACTAATGTTGGGGATAAATCCTAATATAGAGGCAGACAAAATAAAATATCTACTGCTGTCATCGGCTACTCAACCTATAGAGGAAGAAAATTATCAAGTCGCTTATGATAGTGACAGCAATACTAAAATGTTTAAGTGTATAGTCGATACCAAAAATGCTGTTGATAGAGCTAAAAATCATACCGTTAAAGAGCAAATTAATGAGACAACAGACAATGATAACACCTATTTAATGGGACTTACTACTATATATGAAGATGGTAAGTTTGAATATAACAAAAAGGGATGTATAGTTACCATTTATAAAAACGATGTTGATGAAACACTTTACAAAGAACTTGAAACAGATGAGTTTGGCGAATTTGAAACAAAAATAGAACAGGGTAATTATATTATTGTTTCAAAAACTAAAGACGGCACTTACCAATCAGACAGACTCTTATTCTCTGTTGATAAAAATGAAGTTAAGTATTTATGTAGCCTGCCTATGTATAATACAAGTGCAAGTTTAAGTAATACCAATTTCAAGCATGATAATTATTTGGTTGAAATTGATAATATAGTATATTATGTTGATGATTTTGGACTATGGAAAAATGGAGGTACAGCAGAAGGTGAGTGCCTTCACGAATGTACTGCCACTAATATAGCTTCTAATGGTGAGGTTGTCTATTATTCGGTGTATAATAAAGAAAAATCTGCATATTGTGAAGAATATGGACAAGATGCAAAGTGGAAACAGTATGATTTATATTGTTATGATTTAAGAACTTTATCAAATCGTAAAATTACATCATTTATAGAGTGTGGTAAGCCGATAGGTGTTTATAACAATAAATTGTATTATACCGATTATCCAGATGATTTTACGGGATATGTAGTAGGTAAATCTCATAATTTGTATTCTTATGATTTAAATACAGGCGAAAAAGAGTATATATCTGAAGGCGCTTATCAACTTGAAATGTATGGAACCTCAATTTATTATCGTGATTTGGATGCCGCAATGGGTGATTCGGAACTCTATTGTTATGATATGGCAAATGGAAATGTCAAGCAAGTTACAAGCAAAGAGATAATGAATTTTTTTATTAGTGGAGATAGTTTGTTTTATTATACAAACCAATATAATTCTGAACTAGGTAGTGATAAGGAGTATCATACAAAAGTTGATTGTGAAGTTTTTAAATATAATCTTTTGGATGGATCAGTTGAAAATGTTTTAAAATTAAAAGAAAATGCCGATGTAGTTGCTATTCAGTATGTAGATGAAAATTATCTATATTATTATATAGGTGGTGCGGGATATACTAATTATAGGATGAATTTAAGTACGAAGGAAAAAAACTGCATAAAATATAAGGCTAGAGATTCAGGCTCTTTTAGAATGTCTGATGAAAGTATTTATAGTGTTCTGAAATTTGACAATTATGCTTTATATTATTCTGGCTGGGACACAGTTTATTTCTATCAAGTTAATGATAATGATAGTAGTGCAGTACCATTTAATGCGTACTACAAGGGTTATAGATTCCTTAATGTTTGTGGTGATGGTGTTTATATGTTGAAACAAACTGATGAAGGTTTTACTTATGTGATTAGATATTATTTTAATCGTGAAGCGGAAAGTTTAGTTGGTTATGGTGCATAAGGAGGTAAAGATATGCAAATAAAAAAATACTTATGTTTGATTTTGTCTGTAATTTTGTGCTTCGCTTTTATGTGTGGTTGTTCAAGTCAAGATGATAAAAATGAGATTGATTATTCAAATATAGCTGATAATGCTGAAACTCAAATTCAAATAGAAGAACCTACAAAAGAGATGACAAAATATGTGAAAAATGGTTTTTTTTCTCCTACACTTTTTCAAAGTGAGGAGATGATAACTGCTGTAGTTGAAGACGAAGAAATTTGGACAGGAGAGTTTGAATCTGAGAAAGATATTTATTTTGTAGAGTTTGCAGATTTGAACTTTGATGGACAATTAGAGTTTATTGTTACTGATAATCTTTATCCAGATGATTTTTATTTTCATGCTAATGCATATTATCTTGAGAATGGGCGATTAGTGAAAGCAACAGTGGTAAACGAATTGGATGATGAGGATGGTTATGATAACAATTATACGGCTTATTTTGATAAAGAAAGAGGGGAGTATGTAGTCATAGGAGAGAAATTCGCAAAAATTGACGAATATCATTATAAAAGTATTAAGTTTGAACTTGTTTTCGATGGAACACAGATAACAATCAAGCCTTTATTAAACAAAACTACATATTCACCAGATAATCGAAGTGACTCTGATAATATATACACATACTACGAGTATATTTCGGGTGAGTGGGTTGAAATATCTGAACATGATTACACTATCAAGTTAAGCAATTTGGAGCAAAATGATAATCGTATAGAGGTGTTTTATGGTCCTACTAAAGATAGAACTCTATATTATGATGATTATTGTGACAATCATATATATGAAAAGGAAAAAATGTTACAAGATATTATTTCCTTAATTACATATGATGTATATGAGCCAGAAGCTAAGTGAAAAAACATGTTGTACTATATTAAAATTAATTTTTTACAAGTGTTCTAAATATTTTATGCGATTTACTGTATTTGATTTAATCACTTGACAGTTGAATAAAGTTAATGTTACCATCATGTTGCTATCGAACAGATGTTTTTGATAGCAACATGATTTTTTTTGTGTATAAAAATTTAAAGACGAATAGGTATTGAGAGAATCAAGGAATACAATTGGAGGAATGGTAACTGAAATACTTGTTACTGCAAGGTGTTTAACAAATTGGCAAAAGAGTTATTAAAGCGTAGATGAATTGATTTGATAACAAAGAATCAACTCTATTATTAGAGTTGACCCGATGAAACTTATAGAAGAAGTTTTGTAAGTTGATTTAGAATATCATCATTTATCTTTAGACAGACCTGTTCTCGGTGTGACAACTTCGTTTAGTGATATAGGTTATAAAATTTTTGACCAAGATGATGTAGAAGAATACTTTTATTTTAACGGAAACACGATTTAGTTGAGTTTGGTTTAAAAAATGGTCACAGATTGTAAAAATAAGAGTATCCATAGTGATGGTTTCTTTTCGAATTTTTTGGGCATCCCATAAAATTCTGTGTAAATAATAATCCTTCAAGCAATAACAAAACAGCGGATTGCGGTGTAATCAGGCTTTCTGATTTGCCCCGTGTTAACTTTTCTTTCCTGTCTGCGGAATGTTTTATGCACGATTTGCGTGAATAACATTTTGCGGACAGGAAATTCTATTCTCGGGGGCAAATCAAGCCGGTATTCTGTCCTCAAATATTATCGATAACTGGCTCAAAACTATGTCCCAGTTTCGACATCTTTGTGTCCAGCGTTCGACAATCTTTTGCGACGCTAAATACAACATTTTGCGCAGACTGTCATCGTTTGTGAATGACGGCTTGTTCTTCGTAATCTGCCTGAACTGACGGTTCAAACCTTCGATAATATTCGTTGTATATATTATCTTCCGAACTTCGGGCGGATATGCGAAAAATGTGGATAGAATATCCCAATTTTCCTCCCAACTTTTTACGCAGGAGGGATAAGTTTTGCCCCACTTGTCCTTGAACAAAATCAGGTTGTTCATAGCCTCTTCCTCGCTGATGGCTTGATATACTTTCTTGAGGTCAGCCATCAGTTCCTTGATGTGTTTGTAGCTGACAAACCTTGTGCTTGAACGTATCTGATGAATGATGCAACGCTGGATTTGTGCGTTCGGAAAAGCCGCTTCAATAGCCTGTCTGAAACCTGTCAGACCGTCAACGCAGAACAGAAATACATCTTTAATTCCACGAGTTTTGAGTTCGTTCAACACATTCAGCCAGAATTTACTGCTCTCATTTTCGCCAATCCATATGCCGAGAATATCTTTCTGCCCATCAAGATTGATGCCCAAAACTACATATGCAGCCTTCGTGATATACTGATGATTTTCCTTGACTTTGTAATGGATTGCATCCATAAACACAAACGGATATACTGCTTCAAGAGGTCGGTTCTGCCAAGCAGTCACATCGGGCATAATCTTCTCGCTGATTTCGCTGACAAGCTCGGGAGAAATTTCTACATCATACAGATTTTTGATTCGTTCGGAAATATCACGCTGGCTCATTCCGCAGGCATAGAGCGAGAGAATTTTCTCCTCCATACCGTCTGCATTGCGGTTGTATTTGCTGATTATTTTGGGTTCGTATTCGCCGTTTCTGTCCCTCGGAACTTTGATTTCAAGCTCGCCCATCTGCGTTTT
>NZ_NNSR01000068.1 GCF_002834225.1 Ruminococcus bromii
TTTAAGTGAAACTTTCACAATATGGGCTAATTAGGGGGAATTAAATATGAACATATTGGTTTGTGATGATGATTTTTCAATTGCAAATAGCATTGCAGAATACATAAAAAATAAGTTTAAACACGAAGTATTTGTTTCTATTAACAGAGAAGAGGCTCTGAATGTAATACATTCAGAAAATATTGATTTGTTGATTATTGACATTGTTCTCAAAGATGACAACGGAATTTTTCTTGCGGAAGATATTCAAAAAGATCAATCTAACATAAAAATTATTTTTATAACAGGCTATGGAAATGTGTACTATGAAAATATTTATGAGCATATTACTCCACAGGGATTTCTTGAAAAACCGATTCAGTACAACATTCTGAACTTTTTCATTAAACAGGCTGAAAATGAATATAAGAAAAAAACTGCAAAATTAAAAATTTCCTATGATTTTAAAGAACACCTGATTCCGATTGACAGTATCCTATACATCCAAAGTTCTAAACGAGTTTGTGAAATTATCACCGACGACAAAATCTATCGTTGCTACAAAAAACTTTCTGATTTTCCAAAGGAGTTGCCCGAATATTTCGCAAGATGCCACCAGAGCTATATTGTAAACGCAAATTATATTGCCTCTTATCAATCAGGGCAATTTACTTTGACAAACGGAGCTATTATTCCGATAAGCGATTCTTACGCTAAAAATGCTAAAAATTTATATCTTATGAATTTCGGAGGATAAACAATGTTACTTGTTTTTGCAACTATATTAGACTTAATTACAACTGCTACTTTTCTTCAGTATCCACTGCAACTGCTTACATTAAAAAAGGACAAACCTATTTACAAAATTATAATGGGAATGTTCTTTGTTTTTACAATGATTATTTCTTTTTTATCCAGAACAAACGAGGAATTTAATGCTAATCCATTTAAACCTATTGTTTTATTTGGAGTGATTGCCGTAACATTTTTCACTTGTTTCAGCGATAAAATCTCTCAGAAAACAATAGCCTATGTTCTGTTCATTGCTTCAATGTGTATAACAGAGCTTTCGGTTATGGCGTTATTTACTTTTATGGGATTTTCATTGCGTGACGATAAAGTTGCAAATGTACTCAGCAATGTTGTGGCTATTCTTGTTCTTTGGATTTTACTTTTAATATGCAAAAAATTTTTGATAAAAATCTTAAGCACAAAAATTATTCATCAAGAATGTGGCAATTTGATATTATCATAGTTTCACAGCTTATGTGCAGTTCGGCAATCGCCATTTCCGTATATAACAATAACAACTTTGAACTGACAAGTGCAAATATCATACTTTGGATTTTTGTCATTGCAACAATCATATGTATGGTTATATGTGACATCGCACTTTACAAAGTTTTGCTTGTAAATTCTGAAAATCACGATTTAAAAGAAGCACTCGAACTTTCTAATTTAAAGAACGAACTAGAACTTGAATACTACAACAAAATGAAAGTAAGTATTGCCGAAACAAGAAAAATGAATCACGATATCAGTAATATGATTACAGTTGTAAAAGCTATGGTTAATGATAACAATGATAATAATAGTGAACGAGCAAACGCAATTATCCAAGATTTGACCGAAACTCTTGAGAACAACAAAATCAGAAAATTCTGTGACAATGAATTAGTCAATATTATTATGATTAACAAATATGACACCATAAAAGCAAATCATATTGAGTTTTCAAGCAACTTGAATGTTCCGAATAACATCAATGTCAAAAACACAGATCTCTGTAGATTGTTTACCAATATAATTGATAACGCAATAGAGTCTTGTGTTAGTTCTAATGATAAAGGTAAAGTATTTATTATTCTTTCATCGCAAATTAAAGATAATAACTTTGTAGTAAAATGCATCAATTACTGCGACCATAATATTCCCGATGACATTGATAATTTACAATCCACAAAACCAAATCATAAGGGACTTGGTATTGAAATCCTAAAAAATATTACCGAATCATATTCCGGCGATTTTACAGTAAGCTGTGAGAATAACAATTTCACAACAGTAGCACTTTTAAAAATTTGATTATTCAACAAAAACACACTCACACTATTTTAGTGAGGTAATCGTTTAAAAGAATGTCAAAACTATCGTTGTGATAATTTCATATAAACAATATGAAAAGTTGCTTTAATCAGGCGTAGATATAAACGAATATTAAAATTAGGCAGGTACGATACGACAAGCAATATGTTATTAAATGTATATTGTCTTGATATAGCGCTAAAGAACTATTTAAAACACAGTTAGATAAAATATACGCTACCTGAATGCTTGTTACGACATTCCTAATTGCGGTAACTTACAAATCTCTACTTTACTGAATATGATATTTAAAAAATTTATTTCAATTTACTATTGCAATTTGCGTTTTGATAATTTATTCTATTGTGATTGTTTTTTTCATGAAAAGTGAGATTAATGCCCCCTTAAAATGTAACATTGAGAGATGATTCAAGCAATTCAATATCTCTCTGTCTATTCCACCGTTTTTGTCACCCATTCTTGCAACACGAAAATGGGTTTACAAGAATTTTAGGCATAAAAAAAGAGCCCAATGGCTCGGATGTTAAAAATATTAAATAAGTAAATGTTATTGATTATTCTCAATTTCTCGATATACTCTTACTTTTTAAGATTTACAAGAAGGTATCGTTTTATTCACTCCATGCTGCTGTGGAGGGAAGTCGATTACTTGCTCTTTTAGTGAAACTTTCTTTGAGATTTTGTCGATGAACGGAATTTTTACATGAAGTCCTGTTGACCATGTTACATGGTATGTTCCGAGTCTTTCAATTACATATGCGTGTGCCTGCGGTACTACTTTTACATTGCTTACGATTACTATAAGCAAAATTAAAAGGATAATTCCTAAAATAATAAGTCCTAACATTATTTACCTCTCATTCTGATACGGGTTCTACAATGAGCTTTACACCCTCTATTGCAAGAACCTTAACTTTTGTTCCTTTTAAAAGCGGTGCTTTGTCGGACTTTACCGTCCAAGTTTCCGCACCGACCTTTGCCTGTGCTGTTTCGTCAATATCGGTTAAATCTGTGAGCATAAAACCGACTTGACCGATGTGGCGGTCTGCATTTGTTCCCGTTGTTTTGTTACGCTTTTTAAAGCGTTTTACAAGTGGTCGTGTCACAATAAGCGAAACAAGTGACACTGCAAGGAACACCGCCGACTGGATTGTTATGTCGCTCGTGAATATAGTTGTTATTGCGGCACAAACCGAGCCGAGAACGAACCATATTGATACAAGCTGTGTTGTAAAGCCTTCGCAAAGCAACATAAATATTGCAAAGCCTATCCACACTATCGGCATATATTGCTCCATAGAGCTGTCACCCTCCTTTTCGCATAATTTTAACACAATATTATATATTAGTCAAACTATTTTATGTATTATCTGTTAGATAAATTCATTTGGCTAATCGCTAAAAATATACAATAAAATCGCCTCCTATGATAATAAGCAAATTACCATAGGTGGTATTTGTTAATAATCTTACAATCCGCGTACTCGTAATCGGAACTAAATACAATGACATCGTCACTGCGAACAGTTCTAACCTGCGTTGTTCTGCCGAAATCATTATGCTTGATTTGTTACACTGGCATTTCATTTTTATAATAACCATATACAAAC
>NZ_NNSR01000069.1 GCF_002834225.1 Ruminococcus bromii
TTTAAGTGAAACTTTCACAATATGGGCTAATTAGGGGGAATTAAATATGAACATATTGGTTTGTGATGATGATTTTTCAATTGCAAATAGCATTGCAGAATACATAAAAAATAAGTTTAAACACGAAGTATTTGTTTCTATTAACAGAGAAGAGGCTCTGAATGTAATACATTCAGAAAATATTGATTTGTTGATTATTGACATTGTTCTCAAAGATGACAACGGAATTTTTCTTGCGGAAGATATTCAAAAAGATCAATCTAACATAAAAATTATTTTTATAACAGGCTATGGAAATGTGTACTATGAAAATATTTATGAGCATATTACTCCACAGGGATTTCTTGAAAAACCGATTCAGTACAACATTCTGAACTTTTTCATTAAACAGGCTGAAAATGAATATAAGAAAAAAACTGCAAAATTAAAAATTTCCTATGATTTTAAAGAACACCTGATTCCGATTGACAGTATCCTATACATCCAAAGTTCTAAACGAGTTTGTGAAATTATCACCGACGACAAAATCTATCGTTGCTACAAAAAACTTTCTGATTTTCCAAAGGAGTTGCCCGAATATTTCGCAAGATGCCACCAGAGCTATATTGTAAACGCAAATTATATTGCCTCTTATCAATCAGGGCAATTTACTTTGACAAACGGAGCTATTATTCCGATAAGCGATTCTTACGCTAAAAATGCTAAAAATTTATATCTTATGAATTTCGGAGGATAAACAATGTTACTTGTTTTTGCAACTATATTAGACTTAATTACAACTGCTACTTTTCTTCAGTATCCACTGCAACTGCTTACATTAAAAAAGGACAAACCTATTTACAAAATTATAATGGGAATGTTCTTTGTTTTTACAATGATTATTTCTTTTTTATCCAGAACAAACGAGGAATTTAATGCTAATCCATTTAAACCTATTGTTTTATTTGGAGTGATTGCCGTAACATTTTTCACTTGTTTCAGCGATAAAATCTCTCAGAAAACAATAGCCTATGTTCTGTTCATTGCTTCAATGTGTATAACAGAGCTTTCGGTTATGGCGTTATTTACTTTTATGGGATTTTCATTGCGTGACGATAAAGTTGCAAATGTACTCAGCAATGTTGTGGCTATTCTTGTTCTTTGGATTTTACTTTTAATATGCAAAAAATTTTTGATAAAAATCTTAAGCACAAAAATTATTCATCAAGAATGTGGCAATTTGATATTATCATAGTTTCACAGCTTATGTGCAGTTCGGCAATCGCCATTTCCGTATATAACAATAACAACTTTGAACTGACAAGTGCAAATATCATACTTTGGATTTTTGTCATTGCAACAATCATATGTATGGTTATATGTGACATCGCACTTTACAAAGTTTTGCTTGTAAATTCTGAAAATCACGATTTAAAAGAAGCACTCGAACTTTCTAATTTAAAGAACGAACTAGAACTTGAATACTACAACAAAATGAAAGTAAGTATTGCCGAAACAAGAAAAATGAATCACGATATCAGTAATATGATTACAGTTGTAAAAGCTATGGTTAATGATAACAATGATAATAATAGTGAACGAGCAAACGCAATTATCCAAGATTTGACCGAAACTCTTGAGAACAACAAAATCAGAAAATTCTGTGACAATGAATTAGTCAATATTATTATGATTAACAAATATGACACCATAAAAGCAAATCATATTGAGTTTTCAAGCAACTTGAATGTTCCGAATAACATCAATGTCAAAAACACAGATCTCTGTAGATTGTTTACCAATATAATTGATAACGCAATAGAGTCTTGTGTTAGTTCTAATGATAAAGGTAAAGTATTTATTATTCTTTCATCGCAAATTAAAGATAATAACTTTGTAGTAAAATGCATCAATTACTGCGACCATAATATTACCGATAACATTGATAATTTACAATCCACAAAGCCAAATCATAAAGGACTTGGTATTGAAATCCTAAAAAATATTACAGAATCATATTCAGGCGATTTCACAGTAAGTTGTGAGGATAATACTTTCACAACAATTGCATTGCTAAAAATCTGATTATTAAAAATGCACTCACATCATTAAGATATGAGTGCTGTTTTGTTGTGACTAAAAGTTTTTTATGCTATAATAAAATCATCTTTTAACCCCAATAACGATAGCTTAAATTGGTAAATTATAATTCTCTCATTGAGTTATAACAAGTAAAAATCCACTTTGCACCCCCTACTCAAAAGCTATCGTTATACGGTTGATTTTGGAAGTAGTCTGCACCCCCCTAACTGACTACTATTTGACTACTTTTGGAAAATCTAATATGCCACATTTTGCCTTGATTTGCGTGTTTTGAGGGAATTTTAAAAGTGATACTCATTCTTGTTATACTCAAATTACCCTTGCAAATCACGGCATATTACGGCAAATCGGGAGGAATTTTGTTATGATAAGGATAATGTTTGTGTGCCATGGGAATATTTGTCGGTCACCTATGGCGGAGTTTATATTCAGGGACATGGTTAAGAAGGCAGGAATTGCGGACAGGTTTGTTATTGAATCTTCCGCTACAAGTACGGAGGAGATATGGAATGGGATTGGGAATCCTGTTTATCCGCCGGCTAAGCGTGAGCTTGCAAAACACGGAATCGGTTGTGACGGCAAGAGGGCTGTTCAGCTCAAAAAATCCGACTATGACAAGTACGATTATTTCATCTGCATGGACTCTAATAATATCAGAAACACTATGCGAATTTTCGGCGATGACAAAGACGGAAAGGTTTGCAAGATGATGAGCTTTGCAGGTATGAATCGTGATGTATCGGATCCGTGGTACAGCGGTGATTTTGAGCAGGCATACAACGATATTTACAGCGGATGCAAAGGATTTTTTGAAAAATTTAAAGGCAAAGCTTAATTTTGTTGTTAATATGCACAAAGATTTTTGATCGTATATGTGCAAAATCTAAAACACATTTAATTGACACAATAAATAAACGATGTTAAAATTGTGACAGGTTGTCATATGACTGCCTGTCACATTTATTTTGGAGGATTTTTTATGATAAAAAACACCTTTTATAATCTTCCCGAAGAAAAGCGTAAGAGAATCACGGACGCAATATTCAATGAATTTGCCGGTTCGTCGGGAGAGAGAGTCAGCATAAACAATATTATAAAGAACGCAAACATTTCGAGAGGCAGTTTTTATCAGTACTTTGACGATAAGGTTGACCTTGTGGAGGTTATGACACGCTCATTTATCAACTTTTCGCTTGAAAAAGCCACAGAGGTTATCTCTCGCACTCACGGCGACATATTTGTAACTTATGATTTGCTTTTTGAAATTCTATGCGAATGTTCAAAGGATGCAAAACAAAGTATCATTATGAAGAATCTCATCAAAAATATAAAGGCAAATGACAGTCTTGTTTCGGAATATTTTATCAACCGTTTCAAGGGCGTTGCAGAGCTTGTCAGCGTTACAAACAATTTTGACAGAAGTAACCTTAAATATACTTCAGATGAAGATGTGAAGTGTCTTTCACAGATTCTCACTCAGGTGCTGAAGAATGCCGTGTTCAATGTTTTTGTAATAGGAAAGCCTTTTGACGAGGTTCACAGGGAGTATCACAGAAAACTTGAAATTATCAAAACAGGTGCAATTGCAGATTAAGTTTAATATTCATGCAACCGGTTGCGGCCGATTTCAACAGAAAATGTAAACCTAAGTTGGTAGAAATTGCATTTAATATGAAATATACTCATAGATAAAAAGCACAAACGAAGGAGTAATCCATGTTATCAAAAATCAGCGTAAAAAAACCGATGACGGTATTGGTTGCGGTTGTACTTGTTCTGGTTCTGGGTATTGTGTCATTTTTTAAGATGACCCCCGACCTTTTACCGAATATGGACTTTCCCTATGCCGTTATTATGACCACCTACGCAGGTCAGACACCCGAGGCGGTTGAAACAACGGTTTCAAAGCCTCTTGAACAGTCGATGTCGGCAATTGACGGTGTTAAGGAGATCACCTCTACCTCATCGGACAACTATTCACTTTTGATGATTGAATTTGAGGACGGCACAAATATGGACAGCGCAACTGTTGATATGCGTTCAAGCCTTGACACAATCAAGGGCAATTGGCCTGACGGAGTCGGAACACCTTACCTCATCAAAATCAATCCGAACATCCTCCCCGTTGCAATGACGGCGGTTGACTTTGAAGGCAAGTCGCAGACAGAGCTTTCGGATTATGTCACAAACGAACTTTTGAATGAACTTGAAGGCATTGACGGTGTTGCCTCTGTTTCTGACAAGGGCATTGTTACGGAACAGGAAAATGTCGTACTTTCACAGGATAAGCTTGACAAGCTTAATAAGAAGATTTCCGCTGCACTCGATAATCAATTCGGTGATGCGGAGGACAAAATTGCCAAGGCTAAAAAGGAATTGCAAGATAATATCGGCAAAGCTAAGGACGGTCAGGGTACAATTTCATCATCTATTGAGCAAATCAACTCACAGCAGGAGGCTGTTTCAAAACAGCTTGCCGATGCACAGAACAAGGCTGAAAGCGGTAAAACACAGCTTTTGTCGGCAAAGATGCAGTTGCTTGACCGAAAGGCAAGCCTTACCTCAACAAAGACCTTGCTTGAAACCGCCTATCAGGGCTTGCTTGAACTAAAAACTACCTATGATGAGCTGACTTCCGAGCAGTCACAGCTTACGCAAAAGCTTGAACAGCTTTCAAAATTCAACGAACAGTATCAGGAAATTATTCGGAAAATGAACGATGTTCTCCCCGACAGTGAGGATTACAAGGCACTTCAACAGCAGATTGACGAGCTTAACAAGGCGCTTGAGCCTTACGGAATCAAAGCTCCCGATATCGCAAAAACAATGCAGACAGTTCAGAATTCCATTAACAAAAGTGCAGAGGCAATTCAAAATGTTGAAAATTCACTTAAAAAGCTCGGAACTTCGGGAGATGCAATCAATTCTGCATTAAGCGAAATGTCGGAGAAAATCTCACAAATCAACTCTGGTATTGCACAGCTTGATAACGCAATTTCGGGACTTGACGATAAATCGATTTCGGTTGATTCCGCTCTTGCCCTCATTTCACAACAACAGTCAAGTGCAGACTTTAAAATGTCCTCTGCCATGTCAGCTCTCACTTCAAAACAGAGTGAACTCAACAGCGCACTCACACAGCTTTCGAGTGCAGAAAAACAGATTGAAACATCCGAAAAAGAACTTGCAGATAAAAAGAAAGAGGCAAAAAGCAAGGCTGATGTGAGCAACACGGTCACACTTGATACCATTTCTTCAATTCTAACGGCACAAAACTTTTCAATGCCGGCAGGCTATGTTACCGATGACGATAACAACAAATTTATGGTTCGTGTCGGCGACAAGGTAAATGATGAAAAAGAGATGAAGTCGCTTGTGCTATTTGACACAGGAATTGACGGAATAGGAGTTATTCATCTTGAAGATGTTGCAGATGTTTTTGTTGCCGATAATTCTGATGAAACCTTTGCAAGAATCAACGGCAACCCCGGTATTGTATTGAGCTTTTCAAAGTCAAGCAACACAGCGTCTTCTACCGTTTGCGAAAACATCAATTCAAAGCTTGATTCGCTTTCAAAAGAGGTTGACGGACTTCACTTTACAAACCTTTATAATGAAGGCGACTACATTAACCTTGTAATCAACAATGTATTACAGAATCTTCTTATGGGTGCGGTTCTCGCAATTATTATCCTTTTCCTCTTCCTCAGAGATATCAAGCCGACACTCATTGTTGCCTGCTCAATTCCGATAAGCGTTGTGTTTGCAATTGTCCTCATGTATTTCAGCGGTGTAACACTCAATATGATTTCGCTGTCAGGACTTGCGATAGGAGTCGGTATGCTTGTTGACAACTCGGTTGTTGTTATCGAAAATATCTACCGACTGAGAAGCATGGGCGTTTCGCCGATTAAGGCGGCACTTAACGGTGCAAGACAGGTTGCCGGCGCAATTACGGCGTCAACTCTCACCACAGTATGCGTGTTCCTGCCGATTGTATTTGTTGAAGGTATCACCCGTCAGCTGTTTGTTGACCTTGCACTCACGGTTACATATTCACTTCTTGCAAGCCTTATTGTTGCGCTGACGCTTGTTCCGGCCATGGGACAGAGAATGCTCCGCAAGATGAAACCTAATTCCGCTCCGAAGGACGGAAAAATCAAGAAGGCATATGAACGCTCACTTCGTTTCGTATTAAAGCACAAAGTTCCTGCAATTCTCGTTGCAGTTGCACTTCTCTTTACAAGTGCAGGTCTTTGTCTGATGAGAGGTTTCAGCTTTATGCCCGATATGAGCAGTACACAGATTCAGGTATCATTGAAGCTTGACGATAACGCAACCTTTGAAGAAACAGTTAAAGAGGGCGAAAAGCTCAACGATTTGCTTTCAAAATATGACCAGTTTGAAACCGTAGGCGTTATGGCGGGCAGTTCGTCAAGCCTTATGGGACTTACAGGCGGTTCATCGTCAAATGATGCCGGCTCACTTATGGCATATGCCGTTCTCAAGGATGATTTTACAAAACAGAGCGGTGAGATTTCAAAGAAGATTGAAAAGGATCTTGAAAGCCTTGACGGTGAGGCTACCGTAAGCGGCGGCACTTCAAGTTCAATGTCAAGCCTTATGGGTGACGGTTCCGTTCAGATTACGCTCTACGGTGACGACCTTGACACACTCAAAAGCACTGCCGAGGATATCGGCAAGACACTTGAAAAGGTTAAAGGCGTTGCATCGGTTGACAACGGCATCGGTGCTGTTTCTCCCGAAATCAAGGTTACTGTTGACAAGTCAAAAGCCGCTGAAAAGGGACTTACCATTGCACAGGTTTATCAGCAGGTTGCCGCTGCAATTTCAACAGAAAAAAACGCTGCCACTATTACGAATGATGACGGCAATGATATGAATGTTGTGGTTGTAAAGGACGACAGCGAAACCGTTACTCCGAAAAATCTCCGTGACCTCGACATAACTTATACGGATAAGAGCGGTAACGAAAAGACCGTTAAACTCTCCTCTGTTTCGGATATTTCAAAGTCGGAAACTATGGATAAAATCAGCCGTGAAAATCAAAAGCGTTACCTTACAATCAGCGCAGAAGTCAAGGACGGCTACACTCTTACATCTGTTTCAAACAATGTAAAATCCGCAATGAACGATTACAAGCTCCCGAAAAGCTGTTCAATCGACTACGCAGGTACAGACAAAATGACAATGGAGGCAGTTTCACAGCTTATGCTTATGCTGTTGCTCGGCATTATTCTCATCTACCTCATTATGGTTGCACAGTTCCAGAGCCTTAAATCACCGTTCATTATTATGTTTACAATTCCGCTTGCATTTACGGGCGGTTTCCTCGCACTTTTAATCGCAGGATTTGACATCAGCGTTGTATCACTTGTCGGTTTTGTAATGCTCTGCGGTATCATTGTAAACAACGGTATCGTACTTGTTGACTACATCAACAAACTTCGTATTGACGGCAAAGAAAGAATTGAGTCAATTGTTGAGGCGGGCAAAACCCGTATGCGTCCTATCCTCATAACGGCACTCACAACCGTTCTCGGTCTTGTTGTTATGGCTCTCGGCATAGGCACAGGTGCAGAAATGATGCAGCCTATCGCAATTGTCTGCATCGGAGGTTTGCTCTACGCAACATTTATGACGCTCTACATTGTTCCCGTTATTTACGATTTGTTCAATAAAAAAGAACTCAAAAAAGTAAGTGACGAAGACCTTGAATTTATTGACGAATAAATCATATTAATAAAATACACCCCCGACTAAACCGTTTGGCACAGTCGGGGGTGTTGTTTTTTGAATATCAGGTCAGTCCTTTATAATATCGGCACATTGACCGTTTGTAAGACGGATTAAATCTTCTGGTTTTAAATCAATTTGATAACCGATTTTTCCTGCGCTGACAATGATTTTCGGAATTGACTCTGCTGTAATGTGAAAGGTTGTCTTGAACTGCTTTTTCATTCCGAGAGGTGAACAGCCTCCACGCACATAACCCGTGACCTTTGTAATATCCTTTACGGGAATCATTTCAACCGACTTTTCACCTACGCTCTTGGCACATTTTTTAAGGTCAAGCTCATGGTCAACAGGAACTACGAAAACATAATAATCTCTGCCCATGCCCTTTGTTACAAGAGTTTTGAACACATAATCGGGATTTTGATTCATAAGTGTTGCAACCGTTACTCCGTCAACGGCATCCTTGCCGTGGGGATATTCATGGTGAGTATATTCAACCTTTTCTTTGTCTAAAATTCTCATTACATTTGTCTTGATTTCTTTCATAAATACACAATCCTCCATGCATATTGCCATCTTGTTATTACCCTCACATAATACAACTTTTCGCATCGGATTTCAACCTTGATTTATTAGCAATTTTATTAAAATAATGTTAGAATAAATTCAGAAGTTATTCGAGGTGGAAAATTTCGTCCCCGTCCACACGCCGATGGCTTGACAAAGGGAAACCTTGAGAGATGCAGGAGAATGGGACGCCTGCCGAATAACCGTAGCTTTGAAAGCCGCTCCGAATTTTTTGGGGACGGCTTTCTTCTGTTTTACAGACTAAAAATCGCTGTTTTACCCACAACACGCAAGATAATAAGCAAGTCAGTAAGCAAGATAGTAAGCAAGATAATAAGCAAGTTAATTTTTTAAACACCGTATTATGCGGTGTTTTTTCTTTTATCGCAAATTAATGCTGTAAAACCACTCGCAAATGCGGTCACAGGGAAGAAAATAATAAAAAACTGGGCAAACTTTAATGTATGTTGATTGCTTTTTTAAAATAATTGTGCTACAATCTAGGAATAGAATAAACAAAATAGTGTATTCTTCAAAAATATTTTTATGCAATTTTTAGCAAAGGAGGATAACAATGGCAAAAGATATGCTGGACGCCATTTACAATGCCGAAGAGGATTGCAGACAGCGTGAGGCAAATGCACGAGCAGAATCAGCAGAAAGGGTTGAACAGACAAAGGCAGATGCCAAACAGGTTGTGCTTTCGGCAAAGGAAAAGGCACAGAAGGATGCCGATATGCTTTTTGAAAAGACTGCGAAAGAGGGCAAAAAAGAGCTTGAGAAAGCCTCTGAAAAGGCAAATCTTGAGTGCGACATTCTCTCTCGGACTGCAGACAAAAACCGCAAGCGTGTTATTGACGGGGCTATACAAAGGCTCTCTCTTTAAAACGGTTGCAATGAAAGAAGCGTGGTGATAGAAATTGGCAAAACTTAAAATGAAGTCGGTTCGGATTATTGCCCTAAGACAGGACAGAAAGCGACTTCTTGAACATTTGCAGGATTCGGGTTTGGTTCAGATTGAAAAGACCGAAACCTGCAGAAAAGGTTTCGGCAAGATTGATATGACCTCACAAATTCAGATTTTCGAGCGGAATGTTACTCTCAGTGAAAACGCTCTGAAAATTCTCGACAGCAACTCTCCCGAAAAGAAAAGTATGCTTTCCGCATTTTGCGGACGGCGGGAGATTGATCCCGATGAAATCGGAGTTATCGCATCAAATGCAGGCGAAGTTATTGATGTGTGCAACAGAATTTGTGAGCTTAACAAACAGATTGCCGATAATGCGGCGGAACGGATTCGCATAAAAACCGCTCTTGCACAGCTTGAGCCGTGGAAGAATCTTGATATTCCGCTTAATGCAAAGGACACAAAAACAACGGCTGTTTTCATAGGCTCAATTCAAAAGGAGTACAACGAGGTATCGCTTTCAGAGGCACTTGCCGAGGCTTCTCCGAAGCTTGAATTTGATTTTGAAATTCAATTTGCAAACGAGGGGCTTACCTGCATTGTACTTTTTGCACCGATTGCTCAAAAGGAGCTTGCAGAAAATGCTCTGCGTGACATCGGTTTTGCAAAACCTGTTACGAACTCAAGCCTTACCCCTTTGGCGGAATCAAAAAAGCTTGTTGAAAGAAGTCACAAGCTTGAAGACGACACGGAAAATGCAAAAAAGGAAATCATTTCCTTTGCAGACAGGCGAAAAGATATTAAAGATACACAGGATTATTTCAGAATCAGAGCCGATAAATACAGCGTAATCGGTGAACTTCAGCATTCACGGAATGTTTTTGTCATTTCGGGTTACATTCCCGAGGAGGACTGTGAAAAGCTTGAAAGGCTTTGTGAACGAGTTTCTGTATGCTATGTTGAATTTGGCGATGTTGACGAGGAAAAAGCTCCTGTAAAACTAAAGAACAGTCGCTTTGCAGCACCGGCAGAGAGCATTGTAAATATGTACTCTCCCCCGTCGCATGACGATATTGATCCAACGCCGTTGCTTGCGTTCTTCTTCTACTTTTTCTTTGGAATGATGTTCTCGGACGCAGGCTACGGACTGTTAATGGTAATAGGAACAGGACTTGCAATAAAGCTGTTCAAACCTGACAAGGAAATGCGAAACACCTTGAAGCTGTTCCAATATTGCGGTATTTCAACATTTTTCTGGGGACTTGTTTTTGCAAGCTTCTTCGGAGATGCCCCCGCAACCCTTTACAACTACTTTACGGGTGCAGACATTACGATGGAGCAAATCTTCCCGTGGCCGACAATTGACCCGCAAAAGGACGCACTTATGCTGATGATTATTTCAATAGCATTCGGTCTTGTACACATTCTTGTCGGTATGGGCTGCAAATTCTATGTTTGCCTCAGGCAGAAAGATTACGGCGGAGCGTTCTTTGACACGGGACTTTGGATGCTTATGCTTATCGGATTTGCCGTTTTGGCGGCAGGTATGGCGTTTGGTCAGACGCTCGTCTATGTCGGAACAGGCATTGCGATTTTTTGCGCAATCGGTCTTGTTCTCACACAGGGCAGAAACAAAAAGGGATTCGGCAAAGTCATCGGCGGACTTGCCTCTCTCTATGACATCACAGGTTACATCAGTGACCTTCTGAGCTACTCTAGACTTCTTGCTCTCGGACTTACGACGGGAGTTATGGCTCAGGTATTCAATATGCTTTCGACCATGTTCGGAAAGAGCTGGTTTGGAATTATCTTACTCATTATTGTGTTCATCATCGGACACGCAATCAACATCGGACTCAACGCACTCGGTTCATATGTTCACACAATGCGACTTCAGTATGTTGAAATGTTCGGAAAATTCTATGAGGGCGGCGGCAAACAGTTTAAGCCGTTCAAGCTCAACAGTAAATATATTAAAATTCAGGAGGACAAATCAAAATGAATGGAATATTTTTCGCACTTTTAGGCGCATCAATAGCAACAGCACTTGCAGGCGTAGGTTCTGCTCGAGGTGTAGGCTCTGCCGCACAGGCAGCTATGGGAGTTCTTTCCGAGGACTCATCAAAATTCGGTAAAATGCTCGTTCTCACACTTCTCCCGGGTACTCAGGGACTTTACGGATTTATCGTAGGCTTCCTTATTCTCGTAAGCGGCGGCGTTCTCGGCGGCACAGCTCCGACAATCGGACAGGGACTTGCATACTTTGCAGCATCACTTGCTATTGGTATCGGCGGTATGATTTCAGGTTTTGCACAGGGCAAGGCAGCCGTTTCGGGTATTGCGCTCAGCGCAAAGGACGATTCAAACTTCTCAAAGGCTATGGTTTCCGTAACTCTCGTTGAGATTTACGCTCTCCTTTCATTCATCGTTTCACTTCTCGTTGTTATCACAGTTCCAAACCTTAACATCTGATAACCGACTAACGAAAATTATGAAAGAAAGGTGGAATCACTTTGAGCAGCGGTGATAAAATTTTAAATCGCATAAGTCTTGACTGTGACGAAAGAATCAGCCAAATAGGTGCTGAAACCAATGAAAAATGCGCACAGATTATGGCACAGGCAAAGCTTGATGCCGACAAGATTTCTGCCGAAATTGCCGACAGGGCACAGTCAAAGGTCAAGCAGATGCAGGCGGCTTCAAAGAGCCGTTGCGACCTTGAAACACGCAACGCTTTCCTAAAGAGAAGGCGTGAGGAAATTGACAAGACATACAGTGAAATTCTTAATAAAATGAAAAATCTTCCCGATGAAGATTACTTTGAACTGATTTACACATTTGCAAAAAAGTTAAACGGAATGAGCGGTGTTGTGCTTTTGAACAAAAAGGATATGAACCGACTTCCGAAGGATTTTCTTGCAAGGCTTGAAAAATGCGGTGTAAAAGCAGAGCTTTCAAAAACGCCGTGTGACATTGAAAGCGGTTTTATTCTTAAATGCGGTGACATTGAAGAAAACATGGACTTCTCGGCAATATTGTCCGAAAAGCGTGACGCTATCGAGGATTTTATAAATCAGGAACTTTTTAAGGCATAGGGAGGAATATGATGGCATTATCTTATGAATTTTCCATCGGCTCCGTCCGTGCTAAAGAAAAAAATCTGTTTACAAACAGCGACATTGAGCATATGCTCGGTTGTGAAAATGTGAACGAGCTTTGCAGATACCTCTCGGACAAGGGCTACGGCGAGGGTGATAACATTGAAGATATTTTGAAATCCCACAGTGAAAATGTGTGGGAATATCTTAAAAGAACCGCACCCGATTTTGCAATATTCACACCGTTCTTCTATCTTAACGACCTTCACAACCTTAAAGCTGTTTTAAAGGGAACGCTTTCAAACAGACCGTATTCACAGCTTTTGGTAAAGCCGTGTACTTTCTCTGAAGAAACGCTTAAACAGGCGGTTGAGAACAGAAAGTTTTCACTTTTGGGCGAAGAACTTTCCGCATCTTGTGACAAGGCATATGAAATTCTTGCACACACAGGTGACGCAAGACTCAGCGATGCGGTTCTTGACAGAGCTTTTATGGAGCTTGTTCTGAAAACATCCGAAAAATCCGACAGCGAATTTATGTCCGAATATTTTAAAGCTACAGTATTTTATAATAATGTAAAGACAGCCATAAGAGGTGCAAAAGCCGATTGCGACAAAGATTTTCTTGAAATTGCAATCTGTGATGTGCAGGACTTCCCCCGTTCAAGGGTTATTGAGGCAAGCGTAAAGGGACTTGAACCAACGCTTGATGTGCTGTCAAAAATCTCGGCATACGGCTGTAACAAGGCTGTTGAAGAGTACAAGGTTTCTCCGTCGGCATTTGAGAAATTTGTTGACAACAGGCTTATGAGCCTTGCAAAAGAAAAATGCAAAAGGAGCGGTGACGGTGCAGATCCGATTACGGGCTATCTGATTGCAAGTGAAACAGAGAAAAAAGTTATTCACATTATTGCAAGCGGAATCCGTACCAAGACAAATTATGAAACCGTAAAAGAAAGGTTGCGTGAAGTTTATGGCTAAAAATATTGCCGTTATCGGCGACAGCGAAAGCATAAAGGGCTTTGCGGCAATCGGCATGGACATTTATCCGTGTGATGACAACGAAAACGCACCGCATCTTTTCAGAAAGATTGCTGACGGTGACAACTATGCGGTAATTTTTATTACCGAGGAAATGTTCGGACTTGTTGAAAAAGAGCGAAAAAGATATGAAGAAAGGCTCATTCCTGCCGTTATTCCTATCCCCGGTGTAAAAGGCAATACGGGAATCGGCATAAAAAGACTGTCGTCATTCGTTGAAAAGGCAGTCGGTTCGGACATTATCTTCAATGATTGAGGTGTAAGAATTTGAAATCTGGAATTATAACTAAGGTAGCAGGTCCTCTGGTAATTGCCGAGGGTATGCGTGATGCCGATATGTTCGATGTTGTGCGTGTAAGCAGTCAGCGACTTATCGGTGAAATAATCGAGATGCACGGCGACAGGGCATCAATTCAGGTATATGAAGAAACTTCGGGACTCGGACCCGGTGAGATTGTTGAATCCACAGGCGCTCCGCTTTCCGTTGAACTCGGTCCGGGACTTATCGGTTCAATTTATGACGGTATTCAGCGACCGCTTAACGAGATTATGAAGGTTGCCGGCACAAACCTCAAAAGAGGTGTTGATGTTCCATCACTTGATCACAAAAAGAAGTGGCACTTTACTCCCCTTGTTAAAAAGGGCGACACAGTTGCGGCAGGCGACACACTCGGTACTGTTCAGGAAACACACGCTGTTCTCCACAGGATTCTTGTTCCTAACAAAACAGGCGGTGTTGTTGAAAGCATCAGCGAGGGCGATTTTACAATTGACGAAACGGTTGCCGTTCTCAAAACAGACAAGGGCAATGTTGAGATTAATATGTGTACAAAATGGCCTGTTCGTGTGGGCAGACCGTACAAAAGAAAGCTCTCCCCCGACATTCTTCTTACCACAGGTCAAAGACCTATCGACACACTCTTTCCGCTTGCAAAGGGTGGTGTAGCCGCAGTTCCGGGACCGTTCGGTTCGGGCAAAACCGTTGTTCAGCATCAGCTTGCAAAGTGGGCGGCTGCCGATATTATCGTATATATCGGTTGCGGTGAGCGTGGCAACGAGATGACCGATGTTCTTAACGAGTTCCCCGAACTTAAAGATCCACGCACAGGCAACTCTCTTATGGAGAGAACCGTGCTTATTGCAAACACATCCGATATGCCTGTTGCCGCCCGTGAGGCATCTATCTACACAGGCATTACAATTGCAGAGTATTTCCGTGATATGGGTTACACGGTTGCACTTATGGCTGACTCAACATCCCGCTGGGCAGAGGCTCTCCGTGAAATGTCCGGCCGTCTTGAAGAAATGCCGGGTGAAGAGGGTTATCCCGCATACCTCGGCAGCCGACTTGCACAGTTCTATGAAAGAGCAGGCCGTGTTATCGTAAACGGCAGTGAGGACACGGAAGGTGCACTCTCGGTTATCGGTGCTGTATCACCTCCGGGCGGCGATATCTCTGAGCCTGTATCACAGGCAACACTCAGAATCGTTAAGGTGTTCTGGGGACTTGACGCAAACCTTGCTTACAAGCGGCACTTTCCTGCAATCAACTGGCTGACAAGTTATTCGCTTTATACAGACCAGCTTGCAGATTGGTTTTCAAAGAATGCCGCTCCCGACTTTATGGAGCTTCGCGGCAGACTTATGTCGCTGTTGCAGGAAGAAAGCGAGCTTCAGGAAATTGTAAACCTTGTCGGTATGGACGCACTTTCCGCACCCGACAGACTTAAGCTTGAAACTTCCCGTTCAATCCGTGAGGACTACTTGCACCAAAACGCATTTGACCCGACAGACACATACACATCTCTCGGCAAGCAGGTGCTTATGATGAGGGCAATTCTTGCCTACTATGACAAGGCAAAAGAGGCTCTTGCAAACGGTGCAGACATTGAAATGCTTGTCAATCTTCCTGTTCGTGAACGCATAGGAAGATATAAATATGTACCCGAGGATAAGGTTCGGGACGAGTTCGAGTCAATCAAGGCTCTGCTTGATTCGGAAATTAAGGATGTACTTGAAAGGAGTGAGGACTGATGCCAAAGGAATACCGCACAATACGAGAGGTTGCAGGTCCTCTTATGATGGTTAGTGATGTTGAGGGAGTAACATATGACGAACTCGGCGAAATTGAACTTCCGAACGGTGAAACACGCCGTTGCAAGGTTCTTGAGGTTGACGGCTCAAACGCACTTGTTCAGCTTTTTGAATCAGCCGCAGGCATTAACCTTGCAAATTCAAAGGTAAGATTTTTAGGTCGTTCAATGGAACTTCCCGTATCTCCCGATATGCTTTCAAGAGTATTTGACGGTCTTGGAAATCCGATTGACGGCGGTCCTGCTCTTATTCCCGAAAAAAGACTTGACATCAACGGCACACCTATGAACCCTGCCGCAAGAAACTATCCGCAGGAGTTTATTCAGACAGGCATCTCAGCAATTGACGGACTTAACACACTTGTAAGAGGACAGAAGCTGCCTATCTTCTCGGCATCGGGTCTGCCCCATGCCCAGCTTGCCGCTCAGATTGCAAGACAGGCGGCTGTAAGAGGCAAGGACGAACAGTTTGCCGTTGTATTTGCCGCAATGGGTATTACATTTGAAGAATCCGACTACTTTGTTCAGTCATTCAAGGAAACAGGCGCTATTGACAGAACCGTAATGTTTGTAAACCTTGCAAACGACCCTGCCATTGAGCGTATTGCAACTCCTAAAATGGCACTCACGGCGGCTGAATATCTTGCATTTGACAGAGGAATGCATGTTCTCGTTATTATGACCGACATCACAAACTATGCTGATGCGCTCCGTGAGGTTTCTGCCGCAAGAAAAGAAGTTCCGGGCAGACGAGGCTATCCGGGTTATATGTACACAGACCTTGCAACATTGTATGAAAGAGCCGGCAGACTTAAAGGCAAAGAGGGTTCAATCACTCTTATTCCGATTCTAACAATGCCCGAAGATGACAAGACTCACCCAATTCCCGACCTTACAGGTTACATCACAGAAGGTCAGATTATCCTATCCCGTGAGCTTTACCGAAAGGGAATTACTCCGCCGATTGATGTTCTTCCGTCACTTTCAAGACTTAAAGACAAGGGCATCGGTCCAGACAGAACCCGTAAAGACCACGCCGCAACCATGAACCAGCTTTTTGCCGCTTATGCAAGAGGCAAAGACGCAAGAGAGCTTATGGTAATTCTCGGCGAGGCGGCTCTTACCGATATGGATAAAAAGTATGCCGAATTTGCCGAGGCATTTGAGCGTGAGTATGTTTCACAGGGTTATGACGCAAACCGTTCAATTGAAGAAACACTTGACATCGGCTGGAAACTTTTGCATATTCTTCCGAGAAGTGAACTTAAACGAATTAAGGACGATATGCTTGACGAGTTTTACGGTAAAGAATAATCGCATTGAAGGTGTTTGCTAATGGCAGTTATGAATGTTAATCCCACCCGTATGCAGTTGACAAAGCTGAAAAAACAGCTTGCAACCGCAACCCGTGGTCATAAAATGTTAAAAGACAAGCGTGACGAGCTGATGCGCCGATTTCTTGACCTTGTAAGAGAAAACAAGGAGCTTCGCGAGAAGATTGAAAGAGAGCTTGCAGAGTGCAACAACCACTTTGTGAATGCAAGTGCGGTTATGTCAAAAGAAGCTTTGGACGCCTCGTTGATGTCACCAAAGCAGAGAATTGACCTTGAGCTTTCTTCAAAAAATGTTATGAGCGTTGATATTCCGCAGTTTTCATCAAGCACACGAACAAGCAACGAGAGCGATATTTTCCCCTACGGTTTTGCGTTTACTTCGTTTGAACTTGATGATGCGGTTATGTCGCTCAACGAGCTTTTGCCCGACCTGATAAGGCTCGCTGAAATTGAAAAAAGCTGTGAGCTTATGTCGGCAGAAATTGAAAAGACACGCCGCCGTGTTAATTCGCTTGAGCATGTTATGATTCCGAGATATCAGGAAACAATCAAATACATCTCGATGAAGCTTGAAGAAAATGACCGCAGCAGCCGTACCAGGCTGATGAAGGTTAAGGATATGCTTCTTGACAAGGCACATCATTATTCGGAACACTATAATTAACTACACAACAAAACAGGGACAGCACATATGAAATCGTGCTGTCCCGTTTTTATTATTTGAAATATTTTCCGCTGCCCTTCATTTCTGTTTTAATGAAGTGCGACATAATTTTGCCGAGATATTTTTTCATCATTTTGTTATAGCTTTCGGGATTGACTTCACCGCCGTATGCCATAACATCAAATGTTATTTTCGCCTCAACAATCTTTGCATTCAACCTTAAAAATCCGCAACGCTGATAGAATTTATAACGACTCATTCGCTGTTTTTGATTGGGGGCATTTTCTTCTTCAAGCTGTTCAATTGCAAGAAAAATTCTTTTGCCATTATACAAATTTTTAAATTCATCAAGCACGGCAACTCCGATTCCGTGTCCCCTCTCCTTTTCGGAAATTGCATAGTAGTACACATAGATAACTTCGCCGTCAGTGATTGCATAGATAAGTCCAATCCACTTTTCTTCATCATAAATTGCGTAGAAATCTGCACCGTCATTCTTTGATTTTTTCATCAAAAGCCAAAACGGTACTCTCTCAACGGCAGGAAATGCGGAAAGGTATAATTCTTTTACAGATTTATAATTACAAATTTGTTTTGTGACTTTTTTAAAGCAAATCATAAAAATCCCTTTCGTTACTATAATCACAGGGAATATTGTACCACATAAAGGATTAATTTGCCACAACAGTTTTCGTCTTTGAAAGTTTTCTTATTTTAACATAATAAACCGCAATCATAAGGAGCATACTTCCTGTCCATGCGGCAGGACCGGCAACACAGATTGACGCGTAACCTATCACAGAACTGAAAATGACGGGCGTCATAATTCGCATAACAACTTCGATAAGCGAACCGATCATAGGCACAATGCCGTTTTTAAGTCCCTGAATTGTTCCACGGTATATAAACAGCATTGCAAGTGACCACTCAAACGGGCAGTTCCAGAAGATAAACTGAACGGAATAATCAATAGTCTGCTGTGAGCTTCCGCTTGTGAAGATTCCTGTTATCGGCTGAGCAAAAATCATTGAAACCGCACCTATTACAATTGAATATATAATGCAAATTAACAGGCAGAAATTGACGCCTTTTTTGATTCTGTCATATCTTCCTGCGCCCTCGTTCTGACCTGCAAATGTTGCGATAACCGTACTCATTGAGTTCATCGGATTCTGGATGAGGAGCTGAACACGGTTGCCGATTGTGTAGGCGGCAACGGCATATGAACCGAACTGATTTACGAAATACTGCAAAACCATCATTCCGATTGAAATTACTGAGTTTTGAAGTCCCATCGGGAAACCAACTTTTAGTTCGTCCCGTACAGTTAAAGTCAAATTTTTAAAGCTGTTTCTGTTCGGCAAAAGCATTTTCACCTTGAAAAAAATGTACACGCAACAGAGAACTGCCGACACAAGCTGAGAGATTACCGTTGCAATTGCCGCACCCGAAACATCCCACCTGAACACTATGATAAATAACAGGTCAAGTCCCACATTCATTACGGATGAAAAGAGCAACAGATAAAGCGGAGTTTTGCTGTCACCAACCGAACGCAGGAGTGATGCCGTAAGGTTGTAGAGCATTGTGGCGGGGATTCCGAGGTAAATTATTGTAAGATATCTGCTTGCATACTCGAATGTATCCGAGGTTGTTCCGAGCATTGTAAGCAGCGGATTAACAAGAAGTACAAACGAAACAGTAAGCACAACAGCCGACACAACGCCAATTATTATGTGGGCGGCAACGCTCTTTTTCACCCGTTCCATATCGTTTGCACCGAAATGCTGTGAAGTGATTACCGAACAGCCGGCGGAAAGTCCTATGAAAAATCCGAGTGCAAAAAAGTTGAGCGAACTCGTTGAACCGACAGCCGCAAGCTTGATTTCACCGAGAGTCTGACCGACAATCAGCGTATCGACAACATTGTAAAGCTCCTGTAAAAGGTTGCCGATTATTACGGGAATTGCAAAAAATAAAATCTGACTTGAAATTTTTCCCTGAGTCAGATTTCTAACAGATTTTGAACCATTCATAACATTCACACTTCTTATCAAAAATTTTTATGTTTTTAATATCTTTTTCGTTTAAATTTAAGTCTTGGCAACACTCTGATTTTGATTGTTCAAATGCAGAGTATGTTGTATATAGCAAACAGATTTAAATCAGAGCAACACTCTGCTTTGCTTGCAAGGAGCAGAGTGTGCGATAGATTGCAATCTGTGCAAAGGAGCGATAGCTTCTCAGGATTTCAGTCATTAGACTGAAACCCTGAGAAGTACCGCATCGCTAAGCGGTGCGGTACTTCTGCACTAGATTATAGCACAGCGATTTGTGAATGTAAATGTATAGGAATGACGAAATAAAGACGCTTTTGTTTTGAAAAAACTTTACACAATGCACAGTATTGATTTTGTCCTATTTTATTACAGCATAATTTTATAACCAAATAATAAGTATTTCACATTATCCGATTATTATTGACTGTTTTAAGAACATAACCGTTTTGATGAAAATTTGCAAATTGTCAATATTTTGTTATTCTGAGTTTTCAGCAAAAACAAAACAGAGCCGAAAAAACGACTCTGCCCTGTAACATTAGAGAAAATATTTATGAAAACAAACTGTCTTATCAATCAATCTTTTTTAACATTGAAAGCGTCCGTACCGACTGCTTTACCGTTAATTACCGTGTTAATATTTTCAACTGATTTTGAAACACCCTGTCGGGAGGTAAGCACATCCTCCCGAGTAAAGGCTTTCGGTACCCGCAAGGGAAGTCCACATGATTTATTCAAAAGAGTTAGCTTGTGCTAACTAAATATTATTATATACCACTCAACAAAGAAAATCAAGAGAAATTTTTATTTTTTCTGCAATATTCGTCAGAGGTATTTTAAGGCTATTTAAAAATATTTTTAAATAGTTCTTGACTTTTCGGTAAATCAGGCTATAATAAAGCTACAAGCTATTTAAAATATTTTTTAAATAGATGTAATAGGACTTTGTGAGGAGGTATCTGCTTGTCACTGAACGGTACACTTAAAGCACTTTCAGATCCGATAAGAAGAAATATTCTGACAATGCTGAAAGGCAAAAAAATGATTGCAGGCGATATTGCCGAAGAACTTGGAATTTCACCTGCATCGCTTTCATATCACCTCAATCTGTTGAAGAAAAACGACCTGGTGATTGAATCAAAAGAAAAAAATTATGTTTATTATGAGCTTAACACAACCCTGTTTGACGAACTCATAATGTGGCTTAAACAATTTTAGGAGTTGATTTTATGAAAAAGCTGAATAAAATTATGCTTGCACTTTCCATATTGCCCACTTTGCTTACTTCCGTATTTTTATTCTTTATGAATGACACCGTTCCCATGCACTACAACGCAAGCGGTGCTGTTGACCGTTATGGTTCAAAATACGAAAACTTCATTCTCCCTGCAATCATTCTGTTTATGTACGCATTTTACATGGTGTATACCAAGATATATACTAAATACAGCACAAACAGCGTTGAAAAGATAAATAACAATGTAAAAATCACTGCGATACTTGTGACATCAATCATTGCGGCTTTCAATATTCTTCAATTGATGTTTCTTATTCTAGCAATTTTAAAGCCCGACAGCACAACTTTTACAGATAATGTGCCGTTCATTATAAATACGGTTATGGGTTTAATGTTGATTATTGCAGGCAACTTTCTTCCGAAAACAAAACGAAATTCGTTTATCGGAGTAAAAACATCATGGACTCAAAGCAGTGACTTGGCGTGGTATGAATCAAACCGAGCCGGCGGAATTGCCTTTGTAGTTACCGGAGTTTTGACAATCATTGAAAGCTCATTCATAAAGGGAATCAATTCAACAATTATTATGGTTACAATTCTTCTGATAAGCATTGCCGTTGCCTACATCTATGCGTATGTAAAAGTAAAAAAATCCGCTTAATCAAGCACAAAACCGCTGTCGGGATTAAACCTGACAGCGGTTGTTTTTTGAAATATTTACTTATAAATATTCACTAAAATTACTGCTCTGCTTTTTCAGGGAGCGACAAAGCTTTGCCTTTATCATTTTTCTTTGTCAGCGGAGTCATACTCTTTGCACAAATCATCATAGTTGACGCATTATGCAAAAATGCCGAAACCGACGGCTGAATAACGCCCATAAAGCCTGAAAGCAAAAGTGCCGAATTGAAAGCAATTATGAAACGATAGTTTTTGTTGATTCGTTTCATAAGGTCTTTGCTCAACTTGCGAACACGCACAAGCGCACGCAAATCAGAGCCTTTTATGGTAATATCCGCAGTTTCACGGGCAATGTCGGACGCATCGTTCATTGCAACCGAAACATTTGCGGCGGCAAGTGCCGGAGTATCGTTGATACCGTCGCCGACCATAATTACCTTCTGACCATTCTGCTTCATTTCTTCAACATATCTGTGCTTGTCCTCGGGGAGAACCTGACACTTATAGTCGGTAATTCCGAGCATTGCGGCAGTCGCCTTTGCGGCTCTGTAGCTGTCGCCCGTGAGCATAACAACATTCTTTATGCCCTGTTTTTTGAGCATATCAATTGCCTGTTTTGCTTCTTTTCGAGGCGGATCGCTGATGCACAATGCACCCGAAAGTTCACCGCCGATTGCGAGGTAAAGCACGGAACATGAGCCGGATTTTTCGTCAATAATATTCTGCTGTTCCTTTGTAACGGTAACATTCTCGTCCTCAACAACAAAATGCTTACTGCCGATTATTGCACGCTTACCGTGAAGTGTTGTTGCAATACCGTGGGCAACAACATACTCAACCTCTGTATGCTCCTCGGAGTGAGAAATTCCTCGTTTTTCAGCACCGATTACAACGGCATTTGCTACGCTGTGCGGAAAATGCTCCTCAAGACAGGCTGAGATTCTGAGAACCTCGTCCTCTGTATAATCGCCGAATGCAACAACCTTTTCAAGAACAGGCTCTGCGTTTGTGAGAGTACCTGTCTTATCAAACACGATTGTGTCAGCGTTTGCAAAAGCCTCAAGATACTTTCCGCCCTTGATTGTAATATCGTTGTCAGCCGCCTCTTTGACAGCCGAAATTACGGCAATAGGGGTTGACAGCTTGATTGCACAGGAGTAGTCAACCATAAGAAGTGAAACTGCCCTTGTGATGTTTTTTGTGAAGATAAGAGTTGCGAAAAATCCGATAAAGCTGAACGGAACAATTCTGTCGGCAAGAGCTTCGGCACGGCTCTGAACACCTGCCTTGAGTTCCTCGGAATTGCCGATAAGCTCAATAATCTTGCTGATTTTAGTATTTGACGCAAGCTGACGGACTGTTACAACAATACTGCCCTCTTCGATTACCGTACCTGCATAAACGGAAATTCCCTCACGCTTTAATACAGGCAACGGCTCGCCTGTCATTGACGACTCGTTTACGGTTGCCTCACCGTCTGCAACAATACCGTCAACAGGAATAACCTTGCCTGTCTGAACACGGATTTTGTCGCCGACACGCAGATCCTCAATCGGAATGAGAACATCACCGTCATCTGTAACAAGCCATACCCTGTCGGTCTTGATTGCAAGGCTGTCTGTGAGAACCGCCTTTGTTCTTGCGTGAGTATATTCTTCAAGCAAGCCCGATATTCTGAGCATAAACATAACCGTTGCGGCTGTTTTGAACTTGCGTTGACACAAGCATGCCACAACAGATGCACCGTCAAGCACATCTACGGTAAGTTTACCGTTCCAAAGAGTTTTGAGAGCCTTTTTAATATATTTTGCACTTCTGTAAAGAGTGATTGCCGTTCTTATCGGCGCAGGAAGGAACATCTTTGAAAGATAGTGCTTTGCAACAAGAGTGAAAAGATTGTCATGAAAATCGCTGTCAATCTTCTGAATTCCAAATTCCGCACTCGGTTCATTCTTTTTAAGAGTTTTTACATTAATTGCTCTTACAAGGTCAATAATTTTACTTCTGCTGCCCTTTGTGTAATTGACAAGAATACCGCCGTTTGCAGAACTTACCTGTGCCGAATTCACATAAGGAGATGCGGTCACAAGATTATAGATTGCCCCCTCATACTCCTTATCAAATGCATATGCGCCGCAGCGAAAACGAATTCTCTGCGGCTTGTCATAGACAATTTTAAATTTCATTATTCTGTCACTTCTTCAGCGGCAGCATCTTCGTGAATACCTGCCTCTGTTTTAGCATCATAGCAGATATCCGAAGCTTCATCCTTCATATTCTGGAAAGCTGCCTTTGCATCTTTCTGAAGCTTCATACCCTTTGCAAGACCTGTAACTGCAAGACTGCGGGTTTTATCTGCTTTAAGTATCTTTTTGCCTACGATTACTGCTGCTGCGCCTGCAACTGCACACCATAATTTTTCGTTCTTGAATACTTTCAACATATAAAGTCCTCCTTTAACGCTCATATGCACAAATGTACATATATTTAAGTTGTTTTACACAACAACTTTACCATTAATTATATAATATATGACAACTTTGTCAAGAATTTGCAGAGTGAAATTTTCCGATTTTATAAAAAAATTTAGCCGAGAGCAACATCAAGAACCATCATCAGCGTAAATCCTATTGCAACACCGATTGTTCCGATGTTGGAATGTTTACCGTTTTGTGATTCCGGAATAAGCTCTTCGGTTACAACATATATCATTGCTCCTGCAGCAAATGAGAGAAGATACGGCAACAACGGAACCGCTATCCCTGCAAAAATCACCGTAAGTACAGCACCGATAGGCTCTACAACTCCCGACATAATTCCGAGAAAGCATGACTTTTTGCGT
Source organism: Ruminococcus bromii (assembly GCF_002834225.1). Classification (GTDB taxonomy): domain Bacteria; phylum Bacillota; class Clostridia; order Oscillospirales; family Acutalibacteraceae; genus Ruminococcoides; species Ruminococcoides bromii. The sequence continues at coordinate 24,366 of NZ_NNSR01000069.1, forward strand.
GACGCTCCGCCTGCATGGAGCGGAAGTGAAATTATTGCCCCCTCGGGGAAATTCTGTATTGCAATACCTACCGCAAGAGCCAATGCGCCTGCAACGGTTATTCCGGTATTATCCGAAATTGCTCCGACAAATGTTACACCTACTGCCATTCCCTCCGGGATATTGTGCAAGGTAACGGCAAGAACGAGCATAGTGTTCTTTGAAAGGCTTGAACGAACGCCCTCGGGATTGTCGCTGTCAAGGTGCATATGCGGTATAACGCTGTCGAGCAAAAGCAAAAATCCAATTCCGAGCAAAAATCCGACTATCGCTGGAATCCACGCAACTATGTTCTGACTTTCTGCCATTTCAATTGAGGGAATCAACAACGACCATATTGATGCCGCAATCATTACTCCCGATGCAAATCCGAGCAGAAATTTTTGCAGCTTTTGATTGAGCTCACCTTTTGAAAAAAATACAACGGATGAGCCGAGCGATGTCCCGAGAAAAGGTATTAAAATTATAATCAGTCCGTTTAAAAGCATATTGACCTCCTTACAGTTAGTCTTTGCTAACTACATTGTAGCACAATAGATTTTAAAATACAATAGCGGAACAGAAAATCTCTGCTCCGCTGCATAATATGATGTGATATGTTAATCTGTAATAATTTTTATTGAACTGCCCGACTTTGTGCCGACAACCTCGATTTTGTTGCCTATGCTGTTTTTCAGCTCGCTTATGTGGGAAATGATACCCACAAGGCGGTTGCCGTTGCCTGTAAGGTCATTCAGCGTTTCAATTGCAGATGCAAGGCTGTCGTTGTCAAGTGAACCGAATCCCTCGTCAATAAAGATTGAATCAAGTCTGATTCCGCCGTTTCTCTGCTGAATAATGTCGGAAAGTCCGAGTGCAAGCGCAAGTGACGCCTGAAAAGATTCTCCGCCCGAAAGAGATGAAATATCCCTTTCCTTGTTGTTAAAATTATCACGAACGCTGATTTCAAGTCCTGCGCTGATTCGCTTGTCACGGCTTTCACCACGGACAATTTCATAGCGACCGCCCGTCATTTTTGAAAAACGCAGGTTAGCATAGTACAAAACCTGTTCAAAATACGAACCCATAATGTAGCGTTCAAAGGTGATTTTGCTGTTATCGGAAACAATTTCACCGTTGGCGGTTTTCTTGAGGTTTTCGTAAACATCGGCTATTCTGAGCTTTTCTTCAAAGTCATTTTTAAGCTTTTCAACGCTGTTGTAAATGTTTTGATTATTGTGCAGACTTCTGTCGCCTGCGGTATAAAGATTGTCCCATTTTTCCTTTTCAGAAGTATAGCTATCAATCAGTTCATTGATTTTAAGGACATCTTCCCTTTGCTTTCCTTCAACTGATTTTTCACAGGCTTCAACCGTTGCCCGAGATTTTTTCAGAGAATCGGTAAAGGTTTCTGCCTCTCGTTTTAATTCTTTTATGGAATCTTCTGTCAACAAATTAAAATCGGGACATTCCAAAATATTATTCTCTGAAAGAACAATATTAAGCTCCGATTTTTTGTTTTCAAGTTCAGATTCAAAACTTTTCAGCTGTTTTGCAGTTTCGTTTTCAACAGAAACCTTGCTGTCAAAATCTGACTTTGCATTTGAAAGCTCGCTTTGCGCAAGGTCGATTTCCGACTTAATCTGCTCTGCCTTGTCGGCACAAGCCTTTGCCGCATTCAAAAGTTCTTCAACCGATGAGTATTTTATCTCCGCTTTAAGGCTCTCGGTTTCTTCTTTTGCAGAATTATATTTACTTTTTGCGTCAGCATTTTTGCGGATTAATTCTGTATGAACAAGGTCAAGCTTTTTAAGCTTTTCATCAAACCTTGAGATTTCAGCCTTGCAGACCTCACGCTGTTCTCTGACTTTTTCAAGGTCAGAAGCTTCGTTTTCAAGTGCTTTTAATAGCTTCTTTTGTTCCGACAAAAGCTGTGAAATCATTTCGGCTGAAAGTGTTTCTGCATCAACCTCAAGTGCATTCGCAAATTCCGTGACATTTGTTTTTGCGGATTCTGATTCCGTTTCAAGCTTTGTGACCTCATTTGACTTTTTATGAACGGCGCTTTCAGCAACTTCACACCTTGCCTTCAAAGCATCGAGCGTATCCTTGTCGGGGGCATTTTCGCTGTGTTTTGCCGGATTTGGATGATGCAATGAACCGCAGACGGGACACGGCTTTTCATCTTCGAGTGTGTCGGCAAGCACGCCTGCCATATTCATTATGTAGATATTGTGCTGTTCGTTGTACTCGTTGTTGAGTGTCGTTGCCGACTTCGCAAGGTCGGCACATTCTGCTTTTGCATTAGTCAACCTTGCATTGATTTTTGCGAGATTTTGATATTCCTCAGAAAGCCTTTCAGCCTTGCCTGATTTATCCTTCAATGCGGTTATTTTGCTCTTGGCGTCAAAGATTTTCTGCTCTGTGTCGCTGTTTTCTGAGATAAATTTTTCCGCTTTTGTCTTTAGATTTTCCGTATCCGAATAAGATTTTCTGTTGTCTGAAATTTCTTTTTCGGAATTTTGCAAAACTGATTCATATACATTCAAATTTGCCGTAAGGTTAAAATATTTTCTGTAAGTATCTTCCCTTGCACAGAGTTTTCCCGATTTCTCGTTTAGCGTTGCAATTTTGCCCTCAAGCGACTTTTTCTCGGCAAAAACATTCTGTTTTAATTTCAAATTTTCTTCGGCGGATTTTCTGTTTATTTCCGCATTTTTACAGTTTTTGAGTGCCGAATCATATCTTTTCCGTGACTCGGCAAAGCTGTCATATTTTGGCTTTACGGAGTGCAGTATTTTTTCGTCATTCTCAGCTTTTTTGAGCATTTCATCGTAATGCGGTTTACTCTGCAAAAGCTGTTCGAGGCGGAGCTTTTCGGTATCAAGAGTATCGAATTTATTATTAATTTCAACTGCAAGAGCCTTTTTCTTTTCTTCCTCAAGAATTGTCTTTTCAAGCTCTTTTCGCTTTTTTTCAATTTCTGCATTGTCCTTTTTCTGCATCTCGGAAAGTACCGATAGGTGCAAAAGAAATTGCTCAATATCAATTACCGTAAGGTCTGTTCTGTCGGTATAAAGGCTGATTTTTTCGCTGATTTCGGCAAAGTTGTCATCATTGGGAATTTCAACGGCAACGGTTTTTGACTTGATAAGTTCGCAGACTTTTTTCTTTTCTTCAAGCTTTTCGGCTGACTCTGTTTTCAATTTATCCTGAAATTCTTTGTAGATGTCCGTGTGAAAAATTTTGCGAAAAATCTCGCTTCGCTTTTCACTTCCCGACTCAATGAATTTTTTGAATTCGCCCTGTGCAAGCATTGCAATCTGGCGGTACTCATCACATTTCAATCCGATAATTTCGCTGATTTTATTATTGACCTCGCCCGTTTTTGTGAGCGGAGTTGTAATGTCATCACCCGTAAGCTCTGCTGACGCACCCTCAATTTTACTGCCTGTTCCACGCTTTTTTGCGACCTCATTCGAGGTGGTTCTGATGATACGGTACTTCTTTCCCCTGTGTTCAAAGTCAAGCTCAACATAGGTGCGTGTGAGCGGTTTTGCAAAGTTACTGCGGAGCATTTCGCCGTTTCGTGAAGAACCGCTTGTTTCGCCGAAAAGTGCAAAGCAGATTGCGTCGAAAATTGTTGTCTTGCCTGCGCCCGTTGTGCCTGTTATGAGGAAAAGCCCTTTGCCGTCAAATGCCGAAAAATCGACCGTTTCAACATCGGCATACGGACCGAAAGCGCTCATTTTCAGTTTAATCGGTTTCATCGTTTACACCTCCGATTTCTTTGAAAATTCTCTCAATAATTTTTACGGATTCGGGTTCAATCTCTTTTCCGTTCTGCATTTTATAGAAATCCGAAAATAGTTCAATATTGCTCTTGCCCTCTGTTTTACCGTACATTTCGGGAGTCATTTCAATGCTCTTTTTTCTGTTGACATATTCAAGTCCCATAATGTTGGGATAGATATTTTCAAGCGTTGAAAATGCATTGATAACGGGATTTTCGTCCGTAAGCTCGGCAAAAACATAATCATAGGTTTTATCGTCATATGTGTCGGATATCGGATTTTCTGCAAGTTCACGCAGAGTTCCTTTTATGATTCTCATATCATGCAACGGCTGTACGGGAATTTCTTCAAGATTTAATTTTCCGTTTGAAAGCTCGCCGAAAATCACACATTTTTTGTTGCGACATTCAGTTTTTGAATATTTTATCGGCGAACCGCAATAGGCAATATTTTTGTTTTTGCCCATAATCTGCTTGCCGTGAATATGACCGAGTGCAACATAATCGAACGGTTCAAAAACATACGGCTCAACATTATCAAGCGTACCGAGGCTTGACTCCGAACCCGAGGTTTCACTGCCCGTTACAAACTGGTGAGCAATCAAAATATTGGTTTCATCGGCATTGATTTCGGAATGTTCAAGCACAACCCTGACAGCAGTTGTATAGTCGGTAATTTTAGCCGATTCTTCGAGATATACCTTACGCACAAATGACGGACGGATAAACGGCAACGAGAAAATATTAACCCTTTCTCCGTCACATTCAACAGTATTTTTTCTTGCAACACCTTCAAACACACCGTCGGTAAAAATTCCGTTGAGTTCAATCAGCTTGTTGAAATAACCGATTCTTTCGGGCGAATCGTGATTGCCGCTGATTACAAAGGTTTTCAACCCTGTTTTGCCGTGAAGCCCAGCAATTTCAGTCATAAAGCTGTCGAACAATTCAACTGCCTCGGCAGACGGCAAAGACTTGTCATAAATATCTCCTGCAATCAGCAAAGCGTCAGGATTTTTCTCTTTGATAATCTCAACAATCCGCTCAAGCATATAGCGTTGATCATCAAGCATTCTGTAGCCGTTCACATATTTTCCAATATGCAAATCCGAAATATGCAAAAACTTCATTTTAAAAATCCTTTCAGTTAATCAAAACTTTCCAAACTAATTAAGCAACAGGCTATGCGTCAAAAATGTCACACAAAAAATTCAAGAATGAACACAACTGCACAGCATACGCATGAAACCTTGAAAAGACCTGCGTTGAACCATGCCGCCACAAGACCTGCCGCAAAGGCTGCTATGCCTGCAATCGGACTGTGAGTTGCGTTGATTATTGCCGGAAATGTCATTACCGAAAGCGTTACATACGGCACATAGTAGAGAAACGAACGCACAAATGTGTTTGTAAACTGCTTTTTAACAAGTGTAAGCGGAAGAACACGGATTGCGAATGTTACAGCCGCCATAATAAGTATGTATATATAGGGATTATGCGACATTTTCGTTCTCCTCCTCTTCTTTGACAGGGAACAGCAATGCCGCCGCTGCCGAAATTACGATTGTAAGAATAATTGTGCGTGTACCCTCGTCAATCTGATTGATAACGGGAAGATATGCAAATGCAAAACTTGCCGCAAAGCTGACAAGTACAATTCCGAGAAGTGTTTTGTTCTTTCTTGACGGCGGAACGATGATTGCAAGGAACATTCCGAAAAGTGCAACGCTTAGTGCGCTGACAATACGAAGAGGCAACAGATTGCCTGCAATTGTGCCGAGCATACTGCCGAATGCCCAACACGGGCAGCCTATGAGAATTGCACCGTAGGTATAGAAAGGATTCAGCTTGCCCGACCGTGAAATTGAAATTCCGAAAAATTCGTCTGTAACAAAAAATCCGAGCAACAGCCTGTGTATAATCGAGGTGTCCTTTGAAATACGCTGACTTAACGCACAGCTCATAAGAAGATATCTTGCGTTGGCAACAAGGGTTGCAAGCGCAATTACAAAATATGACGAATCAGCCGCAATTACGGTAAAGCCCGAATATTCGCCTGCCGATGCGTTGCACAAAAGGCTTGCAAGAAAGCTTTGAAACGCATTAAGTCCCGCAGTTTTTGCGGCAATGCCGAGTGAAAACGAAACGGCAAGGTAGCCGAGTCCAATCGGAATACCGTCACGCATTCCCTCAAGAATAACCTTTCGGTTAGATTTTATTAAATTTTTCCCACCCATTTTTAACTCCATACTTTAAATTCATTTTTTGCAAAATATTGCAGATATATTTTGCAAGCATACCCTTTATTATAATATTTAACTCGGCAAAAGTAAATAATATATTACACAAATTTACAACCGCTTTTCAAAAAGGTAAAGTGCAACAGAACTTACCTCTTTTCTTTGTGAGTAATGCCAAATTTAGAAACTAATTTTAGGCTATTATTGATTTTGGCTTTTTCAGGTTTTATAATATTGATTATCACTTGACGAAATCAATAGGGAAATAGAAAAATGTAAATAAAAACCACAAAACCGTGCAAAACTGATTTTTGTTTTGTGCGGTTTTGTTTTTTTCAAAAACGCAGTGCAAACGCAATTAATTAAAATATTTTCACAATTTAGCAATATTTTTTCAAATTCTATAGATTTCTTCTTCAAAATGTTGTATAATTTTTATGTTTAAGTACCTGTATAAAACTGTACATTATGTTGAAACAGGTGTTTTGAAAGTGAGTGAGAATTATGCCAATCGTTTGCGTTGATGCCGTTAAGGAAAATCTGCCGAATGTTATAGAATTTGTGACAAAAATGCTTGGTAAAAATGCAGACGGTAAGCTTGTTTTTGAGCTTGAACTGATTTGCGAGGAAGTGTTTGTAAACATCTGCAACTATGCTTACGGTGAAAATGTCGGCAAGGCTGAAATTGAAGCTTGCAAACTTTCAGACTGCATTGTTGTAAAATTCATTGACAGCGGAAAAAAATTCAATCCGCTTGAAATTGCAGAGCCGAACATTCACGCTCCGCTTGAGGAACGAAGCATCGGCGGTCTGGGAATTTTCATGACAAAGAAACTTTCCGACACTCTTTCCTATGAAAGATCAAACGGCAAAAACATTTTTACAATTACAAAGAATTTCTAATTTAAAGAATCAATTATTCATCACTCAAAATTCAAAACCGAATAATACAATGTTTCCAAAATCAGGTTATAATAATCCGATTGTCAGTATTTTGTCACGGTATTGACACTATAATGGAAATGTTGAACGATTGAAATTAAGAATAAAATTTATTGGAGGAACTAACTATGGAAATCAATAAGGCTATAAGCAATCAGAATGTTATTATCACACTCAAGGGCCGTCTTGACACAATGACAGCACCGCAGCTTGATGACGAGGCAAAGAGCATCGATTTTGACGAGGTTGAAACCGTAACACTTAACCTTAAAGACCTTGAGTACATTTCAAGCTCGGGACTGAGGGTTATTCTTGCACTTTATAAAAACCTAAAAAGCAAAGGCGGAAATCTTAAAATTGTCAATGTAAGCAACACAATTATGGAGCTGTTCTCAATGACAGGGATGGCTGACTACCTTGACATTAAGCAGGGATAAGGAGTTAAAATGAGCAGTACCGTACTTGGCAGAAATGCCGTTACCGTCAACAAAAAATATACGGAATATTTTCTTCCTACAGTTCTGACGGCTATGGCAACAAACATTGCGATGATTGTTGACTCGATTATTGCAGGTAATCTTCTGGGGCAAAACTCACTTGCGGCAATCAACCTTATGTCCCCTATTTCGCAGTTATATTTTTCGATTACTATTCTTTTCGGACTCGGTGCGTCCTCGATAATTTCATTTGCAAAGGGCAGGCGTGACGAAAAGCAGGCTAACCGTGTTTTTACTTCTACATTTATTGTACTTATCGCACTCAGCGTAATTTTTATTGCAATTCAGCTGCCGCTTGCCGACTCGATAAGCTCGTTGCTTACAAAGGACGCAGAGCTTAAATCGCTGTTGTATCAATACTATGTTCCGTTCATAATCGGCACACCGATTTACCTTTTGCTCATGTGTTCAATTCACTTTGTAAGAGCAGACGCAAGACCTGCGTTTGCATCAAACATTGTAATTGTGGCAAATGCCGTAAATCTCGGACTTGACTTCCTGTTTATGGGGGCTTTCAAAATGGGCATTGCAGGCTCGTCAATTGCGACCGTAACAGGCTATGCGGTAGGGTTTGTGATGATGTCAACACACTTCATCATGAAGAAAAGCACATTGCACTTTGACTTTTCAATTCTCAGAAATCCCGTTCAGTTCTTTAAGTTTCTCGGAAAAATGGTTACAATCGGACTTTCGGGAGCATTAGGTACAATGCTGATAACAGTTAAAATGCTGTTTTTAAACACAATTATTCAGAGCATAGGCGGAAGTGCGGGTATGGTTTCATATTCGGTATGCTCGTCAAGCCAAATTTTTATGTCAATGTTCATCACTGGCGCAAGTCAGACAATGATTCCTATTATCGGGGTTTGTCTTGGTGAAAAGGACTATGACGGTGTGCGCTATGCATTCCGCAGAGCCGCAAGGGTGCTTGCTGTTTCAAGCGTTGTAATTATGCTTTTCATCTGTATCGAGCCTGAACCGATAATTAAATTTTTCGGAATTACTTCACCCACAGACATTGCAAACACAGTTCCGGCAATGAGAATCAACGCATTGTCATTTCCCGGACTTTCATTCTCGTTTTTGTTGCTTTACTACTATATGGCAACGCAGAAAAGGGCTATTTCTACTGCAATTTCAATCATCAACGGAATCGTCATACTCATTCCGTCAGCTTTAATTCTCGGCAAATTTTTCGGCATCACGGGCGTATGGTATTCACTCGTGGTTGCACAGGTGGGAACACTTGTAGTTGTGTATTTTATTGACCTTGCCGAAAAGAGAAAATCGGGCGGAAAGTATAAAAACTTTTACCTTCTTGAAGAAACAGAGGACAACGAGCTTCTTGCCCTTTCGTTCAAAGGAACAAAAGAAAATGCGGCAGGCGTTTCGCTCTACCTCTCCTCTTTTCTTTCAAAAAACGGAATTGAAGAAAGCCGTGCAAACAGGATTGCAGTTGCCGTTGAAGAAATGGCTGCAAACTGCGCTGAAAGAATGGAAGGCAAAAAGAAGTTTGCAGACATCGACATCAGAATTTTTGCCGATAAAAAAGAAACCATTATTTCTGTTCGTGACAACGGTGACGAATTTGATCCGCTCAATGACGATAAGGAATTTGAGATGAGTCCTCTCACAGTTGTGAAGGCGATTTCGGATAAGGTTGAATATTCAAGGGCGCTTGGTTTCAACCGCACAATAATTAAACTTTAACAAACGGAGTCGAATATTATGAGTAATTTAATCAACTTGCTTGATACATACAAAGGTGAAAAGCGAGAGCTTTATCCGCTTACACCGAGCCAGATGGGTGTTTATCTTTCGTGTATGCACAACCCAAAAGGCACAATGTACAACATTCCCTGCACCTATGTTTTTGACAAGGGCAGTCTTGATACCGACAGACTGATAAATGCCGTAAGAAAAACTGTTGACAATCACCCTATTATGAAAATTTTCATTGACAATTCAACAGGAAGTCCGATGATGAAACTTCGTGACAGCGTTGATTTTGACATTCCTGTTATACAGGTTGACAATCTTGAACAGGCAGGCAAAGATTTTGTCAAGCCGTTTGAACTTGAAAAAGACATTCTGTTCAGATTTGCAGTTTTTGAATGCGGTGACAAATCTATGTTTGCAATGGATCTTCACCACATAATATCTGACGGCACATCTGTTTCTGTTATCTGCAATGACATTGCGCTTGCATATAACGGAAAAGAGCTTGAACCCGAAAAGTTTTCTCAACTTGATCTTTCTGTTTTTGAAGAAAAGCTTGAAGAAACCGAAGATTATAAAAAGTCAAAGGAATATTACGATAACATCTTTTCTGCAGTTGAATCAAAAACAGAAATCACGGAAGATTTTGCAGAGAATTCAGAGGTTGAGGATAAACCGAACGGTTCTTTTGAATTATCCACGAACGAAAAATTCTCCGTTGAGGATGTTCGCAATTTTGCCTTAGCAAACCAAATTACACCGTACACTGTTTTCCTCGGTGCATATGAATACGCAGTTGCAAAGTTTACGAATCAGAGTGAAACAACGGTTTGCACAGTTACCCACGGAAGATTTAACAAGCGACTTAAAAACACAGTCGGCATGATGGTTCGCACACTTCCTATCCACGCAAATATTGACGAAGAAGATACAGTTTCGGACTACCTCAAAAAAATACGCAGGAATATAAAGGAAACAGTTGCAAACGACTGGTATCCGTTCATGAAACTTGCATCTGACTATGACCTCTCTGCCGACATTATGCTTGCCTATCAGGCTGACATATTCAACACCTTTAAAATAGGCGGTCAGACTCTAAAATTAAAACTTGTTCCGTTAAAAAGTGCCATTTCAAAATTGAATGTTATGGTATTTGAATCAGAAACAGATTTTGAATTGCGTTTTGAGTACAGAAACGATTTATTTAAAGAGGAAACTATTCGTTCGTTTGCCGACAGCTTTTTAAAGATTGTTGAGCAGTTTCTTAAAAAATCCAAACTCTGCGAAGTTGAGCTTGTAAACGAAAATCAGCTTGCAGAGCTTGACAACTTCAACAAAACGGAATTTCCGTTTGACGACAGCAAAACCGTTGTTGATTTGTTTGAGGAGCAATGCAAAAAAACTCCCGACAAAACAGCGGTTGTATATAAAGAAAAGAAGTTCACCTACGCTGAAATTGATGAGATTACAAACCGAATTGCAGGTTATGTTCACTCAAAGGGTATCGGTAAAGAAGAGGTTGTTTCAATTCTGATTCCGAGATGCGAATATATGCCGATTGCGTCAATCGGTGTGCTGAAATCTGGAGCGGCATATCAACCGCTTGATCCGTCATATCCGCCCGAAAGACTTCAGTTTATGATTAAGGACGCAAACGCAAAGCTTCTTATTGCGGACGAAAATCTGCTTGAGCTTTTGCCCGATTACAGCGGTGATGTTCTTCTTACAAAGGATATTCCGAATCTTCCGAAATCGGATGCCGAAATTACAAAACCGTCCCCCGATGATTTGTTTATACTTATCTATACATCGGGTTCAACAGGCACTCCAAAGGGCGCAATGCTTGAACACAAAAATGTGCGTTCATTCTGCGATTTTCATATCAGAAACTCTGACATTGACGAACACAGCGTTGTTTCGGCATATGCAAGCTACGGTTTTGACGCCTGCCTCAGTGAAATGTATCCTGCGCTTATCGGCGGTGCCGAGCTTCACATTATTGAGGAGGACATCAGACTTGACCTTGTAAGGCTGAACAGATATTTTGAAGATAACGGAATCACCCACGCATTTATGACAACACAGGTTGCAAGACAGTTTGCAACCGAAATTAACAACCACTCGCTCAAATATCTTCTTACGGGCGGTGAACGGCTTGTTCCCCTTGAACCGCCAAAGAATTTTGAACTCATAAACGGTTACGGTCCGACAGAATGTACGGTTTACATCACATCACAACCCGTTGACAAACTCTATCACAGAATTCCTGTCGGCAAGGCGCTTGACAATATCAAGCTTTATGTAACAGACAAATACGGCAGACGGCTTCCGACAGGGGCTTTGGGCGAGCTCTGTGTATCAGGTCAGCAGGTTTCAAGAGGTTATCTTAACCGTCCCGAACAGACTGCAAAGGCATACGAAAAGAACCCGTATTGCAATGAAAACGGTTACGAAAGGCTTTATCACACAGGCGACATTGTTCGCCTTACAGATGAGGGCAAGGTTGATTTTATCGGACGAAATGACGGTCAGGTTAAAATCAGAGGATTCCGCATTGAGCTTTCCGAGGTTGACAAGATTATCCGCAAATATGACGGCATTACAAACACAGCTGTAATAGCAAGAAAGCTTGATGGCGGCGGACAATGCATTAACGCATACATTGTTGCCGACAGAAAAATTGACATTCAAAAGCTCAACGAATTTATTCTTGAACACAAGCCGCCGTATATGGTACCCGCCGCTACGATGCAGATTGACAAAATTCCGCTCAATGTAAACGGCAAGGTTGACAAGCGCAAGCTTCCCGAAATCAAGGCAGAATCTTCAAAAAAGAAAAATTCCGCTCCGAGGGAACTAACATTCCTTGAAAAGAAAATTGCCGCAATTATCGAAAGGATTATCGGACACAGCGATTTTGATATTTCCGAAAATCTCATCAACGCAGGTATGACCTCGCTTTCGGTTATCAAGCTTGCAGTTGAACTCAACAAGGCATTCGGCTTTGAGGCACAGGTTAAAAAGATGATGAAGGGCTGTTCGGTTCTTTCGATTGAGGACGAACTTCAGGAGTTTATGTTCAGCGGTACGGCAAATCCGCAAACTGTCAAAAAAGAAGAAAAGAAAGAACACAAGGCTCTCTATCCCCTTTCAAAAACTCAGCTCGGCGTGTATATTGACTGTATGAAAAATCCGTACAGCACACTTTACAATATTCCGTCAATTCTCACATTTTCAAAATCAGTCGATGCACAAAAGCTTGCCGACTGCGTTGTAAAGGTAATCAAGGCTCACCCATATATTATGACTCACCTTTCACTTGAAAACGATGATATTGAGCAGGCATATGTTGACTCTGCAAAACCGAATGTTCCCGTTGAAAAGCTTACGGAAGAACAGCTTGAAGCCTACAAAAAGGATTTTGTAAAACCGCACAATCTTATGAAAGCACCGCTGTTCAGAATCTCGGTTGCAGAAACCGAAAAGGCGGTATATCTGCTTTCGGATTTCCACCACCTTATCTTTGACGGTGCGTCCGTTGCACTTTTCTTTGAACAGCTTAAAACGCTGTACGAAGGAGGTAATATTGAGCCTGAAAGCTACACCTACTTTGATTATGCAGAGAATGAAATTAAGGCTGAAAGCAGTGATGAATTTAGAAATGCTGAAAAATTCTTCGACAATATGATGAAGGATTTTGACTCTGCAAGCGAAATTACAGCAGACCTCAGAGGTCATGCAGAGGACGGTGCTCTTGCATCTCAGGCAGTTCCCGTTGATATGGCAAGGGTTGAAAACTTCTGTTCACAGCACGGAATCACTCCAGCCCACCTTTTCCTTGCCGGCGCATTCTACGCTGTTTCAAGATTTGTAAACAGCAGAAATGTTTACATCAGCACAATCAGCAACGGCAGAAGCGATATGCGGCTTACAAACAGCTTTGGTATGTTTGTAAAAACTCTTGCGCTCGGCATTGAAATTGAGGACATCACCTCACTTGAATTTGTTGAAAAAAGCAAAGCTGTTTTCACGGATTCAATTGAAAATGAAATTTACCCCTACGCACAGCTTTGTGCAAAATACGGCTATGCACCGAACATTATGTACGAATATCAGCTTGGTGTTGTTGATAACCTTGAAATTGACGGCAAAGCTGTTGACCGTGATTACCTTGAAATGAATACTGCAAAGTTTAAAACAGCCGTTCACATTGAGGATTACAGGGGCAAGCCGAGCATTGTGGTTCAGTACAATGATGCACTTTACAGCGGTGAGCTTATGAGAACGCTTGCAAAATCCGTTCTCTGCGCTGTTGAACATATTATTGAAAATCCAAACGGCAAAATCAGAAAGGTTTCACTCCTTGACAACGCCGCAATTGCACAGCTTGAAAACTTTAAGTCAACAGAAATTGCTCCCGTTAAGACAAAACTTCTTCACAAAATGTTTGAAGAACAGGTTGCAAAAACTCCCGACAGAATTGCTCTTTCGGCTTGTGACGGTAAACTAACCTATAAAGAGCTTGACCGTCTTGCAAATATCACGGCAAACTCACTCATTGAAAAAGGTCTTGAAAAGGGCGGAAAGGTTCTTATTCTGCTTGAAAGAACCTCAAAATTCCTCATATCACTTCTCGGCATTCTCAAGGCAGGCGGTGCGTTTATTCCGTCATGTCCCGACTATCCGAAGGAGCGAATCGACAGTATTATTGAGGACAGCGACGCAGACTTTGTAATTACCGAGGGCGAACTGCTCAATAAATATGACCTCACGGTTGATGTTTCAAAACTTCTTTCGGGCAATAATGATGAAGACCCGAATGTTGATATACAGCCTGACGACCTTGCGTACCTCATCTACACCTCGGGTTCAACAGGCAAGCCAAAGGGCGTTATGCTCCGCCACATAGGCATTGCAAACTACCTTGAATACAGCGACTCAAACATTCAGGTTAAAGAAGTTGTTGACAACTGTCACGCATACGGCTCTGTAACTACGATCAGCTTTGATATGTCGCTAAAGGAAACCATGCTGTCACTCTGCAACGGTCTTACACTCGTTTTTGCAAGCGATGAACAGACGGTAAACCCATTGTCACTTGCGGAATTTTTTAAAGAAAACAATGTTGATGCGTTCAACTCTACACCGTCACGACTTTTGCAGTATATGGAGCTTGACGAATTTGCAGAAGCAATGGCAAACTGCAAGGTTATACTATCAGGCGGTGAAAAATATCCCGACAAGCTGTTAAGGATACTGCGTGAAAAAACGAACGCAATAATAATCAACACCTACGGTCCGACTGAAATCACGGTTTCTTCAAACGCAAAAAATCTTACGAATGCAGACGAAATTTCAATCGGCAGGCCGTTACGCAACTACACGGAATATATCGTTGACTCAGACAACAATCTCCTTCCAATCGGAGTTGTGGGTGAGCTTCTCATTCAGGGATGCGGTGTTGCACTCGGCTACAACAAACTTCCCGAACAGACTGCAAAGGCATTCATCGAATTTAACGGTGAACGCACCTACCGTTCGGGTGACTATGCAAAATGGACAACAGACGGCGATGTTATTATTCTCGGCAGAACAGACAATCAGGTTAAGCTGAGAGGATTAAGAATTGAACTCGGCGAAATTGAAAAGTGTCTGACCGCAGTTGACGGCATTAAGAGCGGAATTGCTCTCATCAGAAAGGTCGGCAAGGCTGACGCAATCTGCGTTTACTATACAGCCGACAGACAGCTTGATCCCGATGAAATCAAGTCAGAGCTTGCAAAATCTCTCACGGATTATATGGTTCCGAGTGCGTATGTTCAGCTTGACGAAATGCCTCTCACACCAAACGGCAAGGTCAACACAAAGGTTCTTCCCGAGCCTAAAAGCAACAAATCCGAAAGCGGTCGGTTGCCGAAGAATGAAATTGAAAAAACATTCTGCGACATCTTTGCAGAAATTCTTGAACTTGACAATGTTTTTGCAGACGATAACTTCTTTGACCTCGGCGGAACATCGCTTACAGCAACAAGAATTGTAATCTCCGCATCAAAGAAAAACATTGAGGTTGCATACAGCGACATATTTGCAAATCCTACTCCGCAGACTCTTGCAAAATTTGTGAGCAAGGATGATTCAGCCGAAGACGACCTTGAAAATCTTTCGGACTACGATTATACAAATATCAATAAAGTTCTTGAAAAGAATAATATTGATACATTCAAAAACGGTGAGCTTCAAAAACTCGGCAATGTTCTTCTGACAGGCTCTGCCGGCTTCCTCGGAGTACACATTCTCTACGAACTTCTTCACAAGTATAACGGCAAGGTTTACTGCATGATTCGTGACAAGAACAACAATCCTGCCGAAAACAGAATGAACTCAATCTACTATTACTACTTTGAAGAAAGTCTGAAAGAAAAATATCCCGACAGAGTTACCGTTATCAGCGGTGATGTTACAAGCCGTGAATCATTCGATAAATTTATTGACAAGGACATTAACACGGTCATCAACTGTGCCGCAAATGTTAAGCACTTTTCAAAGGGTACAGACATTGAAGATGTAAACCTTTACGGTACTCTCAATGTACTTGACTTCTGCAAAAAGGCTAATGCAAGGCTTGTTCATGTGTCAACAATGAGCGTAGGCGGTATGTTTGTGGGCGAACAAGGTTCTGTTGACAAGCTCAAAGAAAATCAACTTTACTTTGGTCAGCATGAGGGTTCAAAGTACACCCTGTCAAAATTCCTTGCTGAAAGAGCGATTCTTGAAGAGGTTTCAAAGGGCTTCAACGCAAAGATTATGCGTGTAGGCACACTTGCCGCAAGAAACAGCGACGGTGAATATCAGATCAATTTCACCACCAACACATTTATGGGCAGACTCAAATCTACGCTCCTTATCGGCAAATATCCGTATGAGGCAATGGAAATGCCGTTTGAGCTTTCTCCGATTGATTTTGTGGCAAAGGCAATTCTTCTGCTTGCACAGGCTCCGAAGGATTGCACCGTGTTCCATCCGTTCAATAACCACACTCTCATTATGGGCGACCTCTACACCGAGATGAACAAAATCGGACTTCATTCACAGGGTGCAGAGTATGAGGAATATATGATTGCACTTGACAGAGCCGAGCAGGATCCTGAAAAAGCAAAGATTCTTTCAAGTATGATTGCATATCAGAATATGGCTCACGGTCAAAAGACATTTACAGTCGGCAAGAACAACGCATACACAATGCAGGTTCTTTACAGAATGGGATTTGTGTGGCCCGTTACCTCGCTTGACTATATGAAACGATTCATCAACGCATTAAGAGGTCTTGGCTTCTTCGATTAATAATACAACATCAAGTCATAATAAAAGGCACAACAGCGGACATTCCGAATCAATGGATTGTCCGCTGTTTTTTATTCTATAATAACGGCAAGCATAAAAAGCACCGCCCCTGCTCTGCAAAAAACAGAACAAGGACGGTAAAGTTAAATGCTTATCAAATTATGCACTTACTGTTGAATTGATAAACAAGATTTCAATAATAACCTCTGTCTACATTTTAAATATTCAAAGTCAAAAATAAATATACTTTGGAGTAAAAGGGCGGTTTTTGGGAGTAAAAGGATTTTTTGAGTTAAATTTACAAAAGAAAAAGCTCTGTTCATGCAGAACAGAGCCTTAATTACTTAATTATACATTAAATTATGCGGTAAGCTTTTGTTTTAAATTTTGTGAAAGAATCTTGTACAAGCCGAATCCGATAAATGCACCTGTTGCATTTAGAATTATATCGTCAATGTCAACATTGCGGTACATATTGTTGATTGCAAAACCGATAAACATTTGAGTAACCTCAATCGTAACGGTAAAAGCGAATGCAAAAACAAACATCTTCCAAAGCTTAGGCTTTTTCATCCACATCATAACAAAAAATCCGAACGGAACAGATAAGAATATATTGCCGAAAATCTGTAAAAATGCCGTTTCACCGAAACCGCCGCTAACTGTTTCAGCAATTGTAGCAAACGGCACAAGATTGTACCAGGTATAGCCGTTACCGTACACAACAGGTTCATCATACAGTATCGGGAAGAAAACTATCCATGCTACCGCTGTAAGGTAAGCGATAAATACGCAAATCATAGCAGTCTTTTTTAATCCAATTTTAAAAAACAAACCAATTATTACAGTAAAAATAATTGCTATTAAACCAATCATTATAGCAAGTTCACCGGTTATCATAAATCAATATCCCTTCATAATTACTTTGCTTGACTTAACTGGTACACCATCCCTAGCTTTTACAAAGTAAAAATAATACTCACCTTTACCTACATTGTCCACAAGACAACCTTCCTATATTCTTTTATAAATTTAGAATTAGATGATATCTCCTTACCACTTATTGTGTCATATTGAAACTACAAAATTCGTCACAACACGACATAACTATTTTACAACAAATCGTACACTAATTTCAATAGCAATTGGAGTAAAATCATCATTTTAAGGAGTAAATAATTTTGAGAGTTAATTAAAGCATATAAAATTTTATAAAATATTGATTTGCCACGGAATCCGTAGTTGACAACATAAGATACTAATATTATAATTTACTATACAATGGGAGTGAAAAGATGTTTTTTGGGAGTGGATTTTACTTCTAAAATAAAAAGCAATCTTAATGATCGCCTTTTATTTTTCAGGTATTAGAGCCAGCCGAAAAGCCATCTGAAGATAGTATCAAACACTTTTTTCTCCCCCTTTATTCTGTTGTATGAAGCTACAATAACAAATAAAAAGAGCAAAATAAATATAGTTTGGAGCAAGATATTCTATTTTGAGAGTAAGAGGGTGAAAATGTGCTTGCAGCTTTATGTGACGATGATAAGTTCATAACCGAAAAGCTAAAAAACCTGCTTTTGACATATGCAAAAGAAAATCGTATAATTATAGAAATTGATGAATTTCAGAGCGGAGAGGGGCTTTTAAATTCAGAAATAGATTACGACATAATTGTACTTGATTATCAGCTAGGCAATACGGACGGTCTGACTGTTGCAAAAGAGCTTAGAAAGCGAAATGTACTTTCGTGCATAATTTTCCTGACATCATATCCTCACTTTATGATTGACGCATTTGAAGTAAACACATTCAGGTTTCTTTTAAAGCCGATTGACAAATCAAAATTATTTAAGGCAATTGACGATTATGTAAAAATTATAGATGCTAATTATCCTATAACCATTATTCAAAATAAAGAATTGAAAAAAATAAATTCGAATGAAATCTGCTTTATTGAGGCTGACGGAAAGTATTCAAATATTCATTTGTCCGATAAGATTATGCACTGCTCAAAAACTCTTTCAGGGGTTACAAAGCTGCTGCCTGCATACTGTTTCGTAAAAACTCACCGCTCTTATGTGGTAAATCTTCACTATGTAAAATCGTATTCCTCCGACACGGTATATCTGAGCAACGGAGAGGCGGCTTATCTCAGTAAAAATTATCAAAAATCCTTTCGGACATCATATATGAATTTTCTTGAAAAAAATTATGTGAGGTTATAATTTATGCTATTTTACAGCTATGCGGAGTTTGTAATAGGGCTTGTGGCAATTTTCTATTTTACTTCAAAAATATTTTCCATTACCAAGTACAAACTGTATTTTGCCCTGTCATTGATTTTTATAATTTCAACGGCATCGTTTGCCTGCTTTATAAAAAGCGACCAACGGTATGTAATTCTGCCGGTTTTGCATTTTGTTGCATTGACATTTCTTCCGATTTCACTTGGATACAATAAAAAAATAATGTTGCTGTTCTCTTCGCTCTTCTTTTCGGGATTAACATTTTTTATATCCGAAATCTATCAATTGTTGTGTTCAATCTATTCAACCGAATTTGCGAGCAGCACCAGTGTGTTTTTTAATCTGATTTCAAATCTTATTGTTTTGGGAATATTCGTACTGCTGTCAAGTCCGCTGAAAATCAAGACCAAGCTTGTGGTTGAGTCAATTACCAAACCGACAATAATTATGATATTGATTTTCCTTTATCTCGGCGGAAGTATGGCGACCTTCGGGGCATATTATATAATTCCGTCATCGGATTGCAGAACAGCTGCACTTAAAATTTTGACAATGATTGTGTCGATTGTATTCTCGTTTTCAATACCTATTCTTTTGTACAATCAGATTAAAAAGAGCCAATATATGCACGAAAACGACATCTACGAAAGACAGCTTAACGCGCAGATAAATTACTACAAGAGCATCACGACTTCGGGTTATGAACTGCGAAAAATCAGACACGATTACAATGACTTGTCAATCGGGTTAAAGTCGCTGATAAGCAATCAAAAGTATGACGAGGTTCTCCCTCTTCTGCAAAAGTATGACAGCGAGATAATCGGTTCATTTCAAATTTTGTACAACACAGGCAACGACCTTACGGATGCGATTTTAAGCGACAAGCAGAAAAATGCAGGCGACAATATCAAAATAGAATTTGAGGGGTCACTTGCAAATGTTCCTGCCGACAACATTGAAATCTGCGTGCTGTTTAACAATATGATTGACATTGCGTTTGAAAATGTTAAGGAATTTTGCGGTAACAGCAAACAGATTGTCACCTTAAAAGCCGAAACAAGGGCAGGATTTCTGTTTTGCTGTGTAAGTTTTCCGATAAAAGGTGAAATAAAAAAGGCACAGAACAATGTTCTGTACCACAGCTTTGCGTATAAAACTTTGAAAAATCTTGCCGAAAAAAACGGCGGTAAAATCGAAACAAACCTGTCAAAAAACAGGCTTGCGATAACCACAGGTTGGGCAATAAATAATATTAGTTAATTCTTTTTAAGCACAAACATTTTTGATATATCAGTCTTTTCGTTTTTGAGAAGACTGATTTTTTTATCTATGCCTCCGGCATAGCCTGTAAGATTTCCGTTTGTTCCCACAACACGGTGACACGGCACGATTATCGACACGGGATTGTGTCCCACAGCACCGCCGACAGCCTGTGCGGACATCTTGGCAATACCACTCTGTTTTGCCATAATTCTTGCAATTTCACCGTAGGTCATAACAGAGCCGTAGGGAATTGTCAGGAGAATATCCCATACAGCCTTGCGAAACTTTGAACCGTTAAGCGACAGCTTGGGCGTAAAGTCGGGTTCTTCGCCCGAAAAGTATATATCAAGCCATTTTTTGGTTTTCTCAAAAACAGGCAGACTTTTATCCTCGGTTTCACCTTTTACAGTTGAAGCAAAATACTTTTGTCCGTCAAACCACAAACCGCAAAGGCCCTCACCTTCAGACGCCATGGTTATACCGCCAATCGGAGAATTGTAATAATCGGTAAAAATCATAAGCTAACCCCACCACATTGTACATCAAAATTGAGATTGTTATGCAGACTGACAAAACAAAGAAGTCTACCATCTGTTCAGACAGCGCTTTGCTCCCTTTTTTCCGCCACCGGCGGCGGTCGTAAGGCTACACCTTCGAGCCCCTTGTTCGTCAAAAAATTCTGTAAAATAAAAAAGTACCTGCGTTACAGATACTTTTGACTTGGAGCGGATGACGGGGCTCGAACCCGCTACCTCCACCTTGGCAAGGTGGCGCTCTACCAGATGAGCTACATCCGCATATAATGGTGGGAACAACAGGGCTCGAACCTGTGACCCTCTGCTTGTAAGGCAGATGCTCTCCCAGCTGAGCTATGCTCCCACATTTTTATAATCGGAAAGCACTCCTGTTAAGAAGTGCTTTCCGTTTTGGAGGCGACACCCGGATTTGAACCGGGGCGTCAGAGTTTTGCAGACTCGTGCCTTACCACTTGGCTATGTCGCCGAACACTGAGCAATATCACTCAACAGGCATTATTTTATCACAGTAAAATCTATTTGTCAATACTGAATTTACATTTTAATAACAAAAATTAACGAAAAATTATCACATTGATATTTTATGCGTTAAAGCAAAAAAGTGACACAGCATTTTCTTTTTCAGTTTTGCACAAAACCCAAAGTCCTCAAAAAGACGGACTCTCTGAGGACTCGGGATTTTTGGGGTTATCATACTTTTTCAAAAAAGAGAAGAAAACAATACAAGTACTATTCGCCCGACTTTTCAAATGCCGAGAGAATAAGCTTTACACCGTAAACTGCAAGGAGAACACCTATTATAAAGCCGATTGTCTGTGCGGCAAATACAAGGTGGAAAAATCCGTAGATACCGCCGATTATGACAAGTATGCCGCAGAACAGCGGAATAAGCCATGCACCCGAAGATGCTGCGTTCTTAACCTTAAACGACATTGCAACGGACGAGATACCATCCACTACAAGCCAGCCTGAGAAAATACAGAGAATGATAACATCAAACATAAGTCTTATGCCCGGCATAAACATAGCAAAAATTGAAATTACTGCCGCTGCAATGCCGACAACAAGACCGAGTGTTCCCATTATTGCTTCACTCTGTTCAGCCTTTGCCTTTTTGCGTTTTGCAAAGTAGTCAATCACGGAGCATATTCCCCACACTCCGAGGAGGATTGTCACTATCCAACCGGTATTAAGGAAGGTAAGTCCCGGATAGAACATACAATAAATTGCGCCTATTATCGACAATATGCCGAAAATACAATTAAATACTTTCATAGTCACCTCATACTTTAATTAGGGTTCAATAATATTGAAATACAGCGGAAATTCGGCAATGCTTGATGTAAGGGTTTTGATGATGTCACTGTTGCCCTCAACCTTTTCAATGCCGGCGTCCATAAGTTTCTGATTGTTCTGTGCAATGCCGAGAATACCTGCGCTCTTGGTTTTGATTGTTGCGTCAGCCTTATCGCTCCACTTTTCCTGTGAATAGATAAGCACACCGTGATTTATGCGGAGAAGATATTTTGCGTTTTTATCGGTCACTTCAAGATTGATTACAAGGTTCTGATCTTCAAGCTTCTTTTCGTCAAGACAGATTCCGAGATAATCCAACATTGTTTCGGTACTCATACCGAGAGCTGTTGCACCTGAACCTTCGTAATTCGGATAATTTTTTGTACCGTTACGAAGCTCATAAGCACCTGTAAGATAAGCGTTTCTCCATGCACCGCTTTCAGCCTGATAGCCGAGCTGTTCGAGTGCGTCTGCGCAAAGATAGCGGGCGTCTTTATTTTCGGGATCTGCATATACAAGTGTGTTTGTAATCTGTGCAACCCACTGATACTCTCCCTTGTCAAAGTCTTTTTGAGCCATTTCAAGAACCTTGTCTGTGTCGCCGAGATACTCTACAAGCTTCTTTGAATATTCTGTCGGTTCAAGCTCATCAAGATGTATCGGGTTTTCGTCATACCAACCCATATACTTCTGATAAACTGCCTTTACATTGTGCTTGAGAGTTCCGTAATACTGGCGTGTGTACCAAACCTTGTTGAGTTCATCGGGGAGTTCAATCATATTTGCAATCTCGGTTGAAGTATAGCCCTGATTGATGTACATAAGTGTCTGTGAGAATATGTACTTATAGACAGAAGCTGTGTTCGCCATGTAGTCATTGATTACATCGTTGCCCCAATGAGGCCAGTTGTGAGCCTGAAAAACTACTTCGGCTTTGTCTCCGAAAAGCTCCTTTGCCTCCATAATGTACTGCGCCCACGCATTGCCGTCACGAACCTCTGCGCCACGGAGCGTATAGAGATTGTGCATTGTGCCGGAGCAGTTTTCTGCCATCCACAACGCCTTGTATTTTGGAATATAGGTATTCATCTCGGCAGGCGATTCTGTATTGGGAGTAAGCTGGAACACCATTTCAACACCGTCAACCTTGATGGTTTCGGTAGCTTTCTTTACCTCATAAGACGGTGAAATGTATGTTGTTGTGCCGCTTGAAGGGGTAAGACCGATACCTACCGACAAACTGCCCTTACCGCCCTTATCAAGCAATGATCCGTACTGAAAGTTGGTTCTGCGTTTCATTGCGTTACCTGCAAAAACATTTTCTTCCATAACAGCCTTTTCGTAGCCTTCGGGGACGATAATGAGCGTTTTGCCGGACTTAATCTGCTCGTCAAGCGGAAGTGATGAATCGGCAACATCCTTTTCGTCAATAAGTCCGCCGATACCGCCGTAGTGGTCAATGTGAGCGTGGCTTACAACAACAGCGGCAATATGCGCCTTGCCGAACTTTGATTCAAGCAGTTCAAGCGCCGCCTTTGCAGTTTCGGAGCTTGTTGTACAGTCAAAAACAATCCAGCCGTTGTCGCTCTTTACAAAGGTTACATTTGCAACATCGTAGCCTCTGACCTGATAAACACCGTCAACAACTTCAAAAAGTCCATAAAGCGAGTTAAGCTCCGTGTTTCTCCAAAGGCTTGGGTTTGCGCTGTCGGGAGTTGACGAGTTTCTGATAAAATCATATGCCGACTGGCTCCATGCAACAGTTCCGCTCTCGGTTTTGATTTCGAGTGTGTCAGGGGCAGTTATAAAGCCCTTTTTAGCAAATTCCTTTTCCTGTTCATCGGAAAAGTCAAGGGTCTTATACACCTGTGCGTTTTCGTCAGCCGTATATTTTGACGCGTCCTTTACATCGCTGTTGAATTTTGCGGATGTACTGCTGTCGCTCTGCTGACATCCGCAAAGTGCAGACGAGGCAATCAATGTTGCCGCCAAAGCAAGGCAAAGCCCAGTTTTCTTTTTGTTAATCATAGAATATTTCCTCCGTTTTTTAGCCGTTCATGATTTTTTGTTTAAGCTGAATTATAATAAATAATTGTCATTTAGTCCATACATTTGGCACAAAGTGAAAATTTTTGGCACGAAATGCAAATTAAAGTCACTATTTGCGATATTATGTGATACAATAAGAGTGATAATTATGCAGGAGGTACGGTATGAGGATTGCAATAGTTGATGATTGCGAAAATGAGCGAAATGAACTTTGCAAAAGACTTTCTCAAAGCTCATTTTCAAGGTCATATGATATTGAAATTTGCGAATATAACAGCGGAACGGATTTTCTGAATGATGCAATGCAGAACAGATTTGACCTTGTTTTTATGGATATATATATGAAAAAGGAAAGTGGAATAGACACCGCCCAAAAGCTGAGAGAGTTTGACAGGGACTGTCTTCTTGTCTTTACCACCACATCAACCGACCATGCGCTTGATGGGTTTAGGGTTCGGGCATTACATTATCTTGTAAAGCCGTACAGCGATAGTGAACTTGATATGTTGCTTGACGAGATTTCGCAGAAAATTTCCGTTGAAGAAAAATACATTGAAATTCCTTCCGCAAACGGCTCTTTGCGTGTAAAGCTTTGCGACATTTTGTATGCCGAGCATTTTAAGCACTGCATACATATTCATTGTACGGACAAATCCGAAAAGTCTGTGCGCAGTACATTTGCCGAATTTGTAAGGCCGTTTGATGACGGAGATAATTTCTTTGTGTGCAGCCGTGGCGTTATAGTAAATCTTGAGCATATCAAAGATATGAACAGCAATGAATTTGTTCTTGACAACGGTGAAAGAATCTCCATAAGTCGAAGTCTTGTAAAAAGTGCAAAAAGCACCTTTGGCGAATATATTTTTGGCAGGAGGGATTTGCATTGACAAATGTTCTCTCCCCGATGATTGAACTTGGTGTAATAATACCGGGGACTGTTCTTGCATATTTCCCGATAAAAAAACATCTCAAGGTATCAAGGCTCAGGCTGTTTCCAATATTGATTTCATCGCTTATATGCCTTTGCGCATTGTGCGGTTTTGTTTGTTACAGATACAATCTGAAATCGTTTGTGCTTGCAATACCGATAGTGCTTGCTCTTTCGGCAGCATACTGTTGTTCACTCAAAACATCCATGTGGAAATCGGTGAGTGTGTTACTTGCGGTATGCGGAGTGTTTGCCTGCATTGCGAGCATTACACGGGCGGTTGATTCGATAACATTTCCGCAGAACACAACGCCGTGGTTTGAAATTAAATCGGCTGTGCTGTTCAATATTCTATGCTGGATGTTTGTAATTCTTGCATGGTATCCTGCAACACACGGTGTGAGTGAACTGCTTGATGACGAAAACATTGCCCAGACATGGTATGTATTCTGGATTTTACCGATAATATTCATCTTGCTCAACTTTTTTATAATTCCATGGAATCCTAACATTCTCCATACAGGAAGAATTATGCAGGGTTACATTGTTATCAGCGTATCGCTTCTTGTGCTGTTGCTTATTTTCTATGCGCTGTTGTATTTTATAGCAAAAAGCCTGAACCGCAATAACAAGCTTGCTCAGGAAAATCAATTTTTGAATATGCAGAGGGCACAGTATGACGCATTAAAAGGCGCTATTGAAGAAACCCGCCAGGCACGGCATGATATGCGACATCACTTTGCCGTACTTAATGCTCTTGCCGAGCAAAAGAACTGGGAAGAACTTGAAAAATACCTTTCGTCAGCATCGCAGAATATTCCCGACACAGAGCTTGTACTCTGTAAAAATCACGCTGTTAATGCGATTATCGGACATTATTATTCAAAATGCAAGGGCAACGGTATTCCGCTCAAACTTAAAATTGACATTCCCGAAAACTTGACAGTTTCGGAATCCGATATCTGCCTTGTAATCGCAAACTTGCTTGAAAATGCACTTGAGGCGAGCATGAAGCTTGACAGAAATAAACGGCAGATTAAAATGTATGCTCATCCTCATTCGGACAGCATTATTCTTGTTTCCGTGGAGAATGCTTTCAACGGCGATATTACCGAAAAAAACGGTATTTTCGGCTCATCAAAGCGAAACGGTGACGGAATCGGAACTCAGTCGATACGCAGAATTGCCGAAAAAAGCGGCGGTTATTGCAGATTTTCTCACGAAAACGGAATTTTTAAGGCGGATGTTATGTTACACAGTCAAAACTGAATTTAAACATTATTAAAGGGAAGAAACCATTTCGGCTTCTTCCCTATTTTTTTATTCCGTAATTTCATTTTCTTTTAACGAATATTTTGTCACCGTGTTCCAATCTCGGCGGATTGAAATATCTGCGGTAAGATTTGTGTTGTCATAAACAATCGACCATTGAGTATTGCTTGTTATGTCGTTCGGATTCGGTGCTTGAGATGCCGAAACAAGAGCCTCCCACGCTGTTTCTTTTGTATAGCTATTATTCTTTTCAAGAATATTTATTATCTTATCATACCGCTCTCTGCCGTGACCGTAAACTCCGTTTTTCTGATAAGGCTTTACAAAATTTTTGTACATTACGAAAAAGTTTGTAACGGCAGGCGATTTTGTAACAACAAGCTTTCGGTCATCGCTGTTGCAATCGTACTCAATAACACGACCGTCACCGCTTGCGTCGGTAACATAAAAGTGATAATCTCTTCCGCTTGAGGCAAACATATCGTATTTTTCAAAAAGTGTAACCGCCTCTTCGGTTGACGCAGCTCTGTCAAGTATAAGACGGATTGCAAGCGTTGTGGCGA
This sequence comes from Ruminococcus bromii, assembly GCF_002834225.1. Classification (GTDB taxonomy): domain Bacteria; phylum Bacillota; class Clostridia; order Oscillospirales; family Acutalibacteraceae; genus Ruminococcoides; species Ruminococcoides bromii. Next base: position 51,072 of record NZ_NNSR01000069.1, read on the forward strand.
TAACGGGCTTTCCGCTTTGCTGACGAACCGGCTTGCTGTCAAGTGTGAGAACTGCGATTGACACGCCCTTTTCATTGATTCCGTCAAGGCTGATAAACGGTGAGAGCAAGGTTGCAAGCCTTGTTTCATCACTCAACTCGGGGTTGTTTGCACCTACATTATCAAGTGCCGCAAACGCAACCGACCTGTAGCCGTCCTTTGGCGAACAATATACAAGCATTGACGAGGTGTCGTTCTTAAAATCATAGTTTCGCCCCATCATTACGCTGTCGGGATTTTTCATTGTAAAGGCACTGCACCCGAAATTCGGCATTTTAAGATTGACGGGATAATCGGGCAGAACCTCCTGCAAAATTGCACCGAGAGCCGACTCATCATCAAAAATTCCTCTGTCAATGATTTTATCAATGCTGTAATCGTAGCATATATCCATTTTATAAAGGTTAAAATCGCTGTAATCGGTCAGCTTTTTAACAGAATCAAGCGTATGTTTTCTTGCGTCAATCATAATGTATTCTCCTTAAAACGGGGTGTTTTCAACGCAATAATAGCATAATATTTTTATTTTTTCAACAATTTTGAGTTAATTCACAATAATTTTTTCATAAGAAAAATCGGAAAGACAGAATTTTTGATTTCTGTCCTTCCGACCTGTATTTTACATATTGAATTTTAAATTATTTAAGAAGATTATTGTCTGTAAAATAATCGATTCTCATAGAATGACGGACATCCTCAAGTGTTTTTGCGGCAGTTTCCTTTGCAACCTTACTGCCCTCTTTGAGAATATCGAGAACATCGGGAAGATGATTTTCCCATTCTTTTCTGCGTTCACGAATAGGACGAAGCTCCTCCTGCATAACATTGTTAAGGAATTTCTTAACCTTGACATCACCGAGTCCGCCACGCTGATAATGGGCCTTGAGTTCGTCAAGACAGCTGTAATCATTCCAAAACTCCGCAAAATGCTCATCACGGCAGAATGCGTCAAGATAGATAAACACGGGATTGCCCTCAACCTTGCCGGGATCCTCAACACGAAGATGATTCGGGTCGGTAAACATTGACATAACCTTTTTCTTGATATCCTCGGGTTCTTCTGCAAGATAAATGCAGTTGCCGAGTGATTTACTCATCTTTGCCTTGCCGTCAATACCGGGCAGTCGCAGACAAGCCTTGTTGCTCGGAAGAATAATCTGCGGTTCCGTAAGAGTTTCGCCGTAAACGGAATTGAACTTGTGAACAATCTCCTTGCATTGTTCAAGCATCGGAAGCTGATCCTCGCCGACAGGAACGGCAGTTGCACGGAATGCCGTGATATCAGCCGCCTGACTGATTGGATAACAGAAAAATCCCACAGGAATGCTTGCCTCAAAATTACGCATCTGAATTTCTGCCTTAACGGTGGGGTTACGCTGAACACGGGACACGGTTACGAGGTTCATATAATAGAAAGTAAGCTCTGTAAGCTCGGGGATCATTGACTGAACAAAAATCGTTGACTTGTTCGGATCTATTCCGCAGGCAAGGTAGTCGAGCGCAACCTGCAAAATATTCTGTCTTACCTTTTCGGGATGCTCGGCATTGTCGGTAAGAGCCTGAGCGTCTGCAATCATAATGTATATATCATCATATTCGCCCGAATTCTGGAGCTTTACTCTCTCCTTGAGCGAACCTGCATAGTGACCAACATGAAGTCTGCCCGTAGGACGGTCACCTGTTAAAATTACTTTTTTCATAGGTTTCTCCTTTGTTTACCTTGATTCAAAGGCAAAATTCTTTTCTATGATTATATCACCATAAACAACAGCCGTCAACATTTGTAAAAAAGCTAAAAGGAAAAATATTCCATAATAATTCCCATATATTTTATGCCACAAAATTCGACAAAATGTTGCATAAGACACACGCAAAATTCATTTGACCGTTGAATTTTTTAAAATAAAAATATAATATTTTAAAAAAACGAGGGTAAAGAGTATGGAGTACAATTATCATAAAAATGCAGGAGAGCTTGCATTCATAAAATTTGTAAAAGGTCTTGTGCATCTTCTTATTCGCCCTAAGGTTGAATGGAAGGACAAGAGTCTTAAAAAGAGCCTCAAGGGCAAGCCTGTTGTGTTTGTATGCAACCACACTCACCACTTTGACGGAGTTGTGATAAGCTCTGTACTCAGCAGATACAAGCCGTATATGCTTGTTAAAAAAAGCTGGTACGACAAGAGCGGAACAGGCTCGTTCATCCGAATTTGCCGCAGTATTCCCGTTGACTTTGACACCATGGACACAAACTGGTATGCGCAAAGTGAGGGTGCGGTTGAAAACGGATATTCAATGCTTATCTTCCCCGAGGGCGGAATTGCAAGAGAGGGCAAAATGCTCCCGTTCAAGCCCGGTGCGGCATTGCTTGCGGCAAAAAAAGGTCTTGACATAATCCCGATTGCATCTTTGGGCGAGTATAAAATTCTTTTTGGAAAGAGGCAGAAAATTTTAATCGGCAATCCGATAAAATCCGAATGTCCCGAAAATGTTCGCTACTCAAAATATGCAAAAGAAATAAGTGCCGAAGCCGAAAAGCAGGTCAAAAAGCTTTATCTTGAGCTTGAAGAAAAATACGGCAAAGGCAAGGTTTATTACAAAGAAGATTTTTCTTCGGAAAATTTATAATAAAATCAAAAAAATCAAATTTTTAAGTGAGGTAATCAAAATGAACAATGCTATTGCAGATCAGATTAAGAAAATGCTCGTAGAAAACCTTAGAATTCCCGAAAACATTCTTACATACGATTCAGAACTTTTCGGTGACGAAATCGGTCTTGACTCAATCGACTCAATCGAAATCGTTGCAGGCATCGACACACTTTTCGGTATTGATATGACAGGTGCAGACCGTGAGCACTTCCAATCAATCAGAGCACTTACAGAATATGTAGAAAGCAAGCAGGGTTAATATGGCTGACAAAAAGAGATGTGTTGTCACGGGACTCGGACTTATTTGCGGCGTCGGTGACAATGTAAAGGATTGCTGGGATGCCGTAACACTCGGTCACTCCGGCATTGATGAGGTTAAGTCGGTTGACACCTCAAACTGTTATGCACACAAGGGTGCAGAGGTTGACAAGGCATCGTCAGAGCTTTCTCCCGAAAACTATGACCGTTCTTCCCTTCTCTGTATTCATGCCGCAAACGAGGCTTTTGAAGATGCAAACATTGACGCATCCGAAAAGAACATCGGTGTTATTCTTGGCAGTTGTGTAGGCGGTGCGGCAAGCATTGACAAATATTACACAGACGAAATCAAGGGTGACGGCGGTAAAAAAGAAGATATTTTCAAAATGGGCGCTTCGGCAATTGCCAACAATGTTTCCGCTCATTTCGGACTTGAGGGCATTACCGCAAACATCGTCAACGCTTGTGCGGCAGGCACAATGAGCATCGGCTATGCCTGTGACCTTATCCGTGAGGGCAAGGGGGATGTGTTCATTGCAGGCGGTTCGGACAGCTTTTCTTCACTTGCATTCAGCGGTTTCCACGCTCTCCATGCGCTTGACGAAAACGCCTGTTCCCCGTTCAATCACAGCACAGGTATCACGCTCGGCGAGGGTTCGGGTATTCTTGTAATCGAAAGCTACGATCACGCTGTTGAACGAGGCGCAAAGATTTACTGTGAAATTCTCGGTTCGGGTGTAAGCAGTGACGCTTACCACATTACCGCTCCCCGTCCCGACGGCGAAGGTCAGATGAGTGCAATCAGAAGGGCTGTTGAAAGCTCTGCTCTCAGTTTTGACGATATCGACTACATAAACGCACACGGAACGGGTACTGCCAAAAATGACGAGGCTGAATTTCTTTCACTTCACACACTTTTTGACGGCAACAACCACCTTTCTGTCAGCTCAACAAAATCTATGACAGGTCATTGCCTCGGTGCGGCCGGCTCAATTGAGGCTGTATTTTCCGTAAAAGCAATAAAAGAAAACCTCGTTCCGCCTACAATCGGCTACTCCGATGAGGATTTGAAGGTGCTTTCCGAAAAGGCGGGCAACATTGACTTTATTCCGAACAAGAGCCACACAAAAGATGTTCACTATGCAATGTCAAACTCATTTGCATTCGGCGGCAACAACGCAAGCATCATTTTCTCGGACAACGAGCATGATATTCCCGACAACAGTAAAAATGAAAAAATTTACATTACTGGCATTTCAAAGCTTACAGGCACAAGGACTGACGAACACAGCCTTAACTGCAATCTTACCTCCGAAGATTATGACAAACACGGAATCAAGGTTGCATTTTACAGAAAGCTTGACCGTTTCAGCCAGCTCCAGCTTTTGAGCGGTATGGACGCACTTGCAGACGCTGACATTAAAATTGACAAAGACAACGAATATAAAACAGGTATTGTAATCGGCACGGCTGACGGCCCTATGACCGAAATTGTTGATTTTCAAAAAAAGGCAATCACAAGAGGTACCGAAAAGGGCAGTGCTTTTTCATTCCCAAATACGGTTTACAATGCCGCAGGCGGTTATCTGAGCATTTTCTCAGGCATCAAGGGCTACAACGCAACTGTTGCAAACGGCAATCAGGCAGGACTGCAGAGTATTTGCTATGCCGCTGATATTCTTGCAGACGGCAACGAAAGCGTTATGCTTGCCGCAGGTACCGATGAAAATACAAAGACAAACCTTGAACTCTATACAAAGGCCGAATTGCTTGAAAAACCGCTCGGTGAGGGCTCTGTAACTCTCGTTCTTGAAACAGAGGAAAGTGCAAACGGCAGAAATGCACGCAAGTATGCAGAAATTAAGGGTTATGCACAGGCTCACCGCCCTGTATCGTATGACAACTCAGAGGTTGACAGCAAGGCTGTTGTTGAGGTTATCGAAAAGGCTTGTGTGAATGCCGGCATTGAGGCAGACAATATCGACTTTGTATGCTGTGATGACAGGAAGATTATCAAGACGCTTATGCCATGCTATGATGTATCGCAGGAAATCGGCAATGCAAGAGCCGCAGCAAGCGCAATGACAGCGGCATATGCGGCTGAGCTTCTTTCTGACAGCGAGAAAAATTACGAATACGGACTTGCTCTTTCAATGGGTGCGGGCGGAACATACTCTGCCGTAATTCTGAAGAAAGCGTAAAAATCGGAGGTAAATATGAGCAAAACCGCTCTTGTAACAGGTTCATCAAGGGGCATTGGCAAGGCTTGCGCTTTAAAGCTTGCAGAGCTTGGATATGACATTGCCGTGAACTGCAATTCAAATTTAGAAATGGCTCAAAAGGCTGTTGACGAAATTACAGCACTCGGCAGAAAAGCCGTTGCCTACAAGGCAAACACGGCAGATATTGACGAAGTAAAGGATATGTTCCGCCGTATTCAGCAGGATTTCGGTGGAATTGATGTGCTTGTCAACAACGCAGGTGTGGTTGACGACGCTTACCTTTTGATGATTAAAGACGAGTCGCTTGAAAGAAGTCTTGACATTAATATCAAAGGATATTTCAATTGTGCAAGACAGGCATCGCTTAAAATGCTCCGCAAAAAGAGCGGAATCATCATCAACATTTCTTCCGTAAGCTCTGTTCTTGCAGTTGAAGGTCAGTCGGTTTACAGTGCAACAAAGGGTGCGGTAAACGCTATGACTCACACGCTTGCAAAGGAACTTGCAAAGTACGGAATCAGAGTAAACGCAGTTGCACCCGGTTTTATCGAAACCGAAATGATGAACGGCATTCCCGAAGAATTGCAGAAAAAGTATCTTGAGGCTATTCCCGAAAAGAGATTCGGCACAGTCCAGGATGTCGCAAATGTAGTCGGACAGCTTTGCAGTGACGATTTTTCATATATGACAGGTCAGGTGCTTGTGCTTGACGGAGGACTCAGCTTATGATGAATCTGCTTGAAATCAATCAGAGAATAAAACAAAGACCACCCTTTCAGATGATTGAGAGGGTGACCGAGCTTGAGCCGAATGTTTCGGCAACAGGTATAAAAAATGTGTCGGTGAACGAGCCGTATTTTGCAGGTCATTTTCCCGACACACCGATTATGCCGGGAGTATTGCTCATTGAATCTGCGGCACAGCTTTGCAGTCTTGTATTTGCTCCCGAAAGCGTTGAAAAGGACAAGTTATATGTTCTTCTAAAAGTCAAGGATTTCAAAATGCTCCGCCCCGTTATTCCTGGTGATACGCTTATTATCAGCGTAAATGTTACAATGTCAACAAAGTCGGCATTTGAATTTGCATGTGTCATCAAGGTTGACGGTGAAGTGAGAGCAAAGGGAAGTCTTTTGTTTACCACAATGGATAAAAATGCGGTTTACAAGCCGTCACAGGAGTGATTATGAAAGTTCTCGTATTAAACGGTAGTCCAAAGGGCGAAAAAAGCAATACTCTCAACATTACAAAAGCATTTCTTGACGGCTTTTCAGCCGATACGGAAGTTGAATATATCACGGTTAAAAAGGAAACAATCAAGCCGTGTATGGGTTGCTTTTCGTGTTGGAGCAGAACACCCGGCGAATGTGTTATAAAGGACGATATGCAGAAAATCTACGAAAAGATTAATTCTGCCGATATTATCATTGAGAGCTTTCCGCTCTACTTTTTCGGTATGCCGTCACAGATGAAAGCATTAACCGACAGATGTCTGCCGTATATGCTCCCCTATTCGGGAAATGTTGCCGAGGACAAAGAAGCCTCTTTCCATGAACTGCGTGATGAAGCAATGCACGAAAAGAGGCTTTTGGTTATTACAACTTGCGGATATGTGAGCGCCGAACCGATGTATCCAGCACTTACAAAACAGCTTGATTTGATTTGCGGTAACGGCAATTACACAATGATAAAATGCCCCGAGGGCGAGCTTTTTATTGCAGAAAAAGCTGAAAGGCAGAGAAAAGCATACCTTGATTCAATCACGGAGGCAGGCAGGGAATTCTGCGAAAACCGCTGCCTTTGCGACGAAACAATGAAAAAAATTTCAAAGCCTATTCTCTCCCCCAAAGGATTCGAGGCAATTACTAAGGCTCATTGGAAAATGAGTTAATCAGCTTTTCGGGCGAACATATTCGGACAATGCTCCGAGAACGAACTCGTTGACAGCGTCTGCAAGCTTTTCGGAGCTTTCTGCACAGCCGTCATTGAACCAACGGACATAAACCGAGATGAATCCCGAAACGACAAACTCAACAAGGTATTTGAGTTTTGTTTCATTTTTAAAATTAAGCACAGGTCTTATTGAAACCTCGATAAATCTTTTCAAAAGCTCAACAGAGCGGCCCGAGCCGAACACCTCGGGAGAATTTTTCAGAATTTTATTAATCTGTTCTTTATTTTCAACAATGGAAAGACCGATAAAATTCAGCTGATTCACAAGATTGTTGCCGTCACGGTCGGATTTTTTCGCATGGCTGATAACATCGTTGACTATATCGTAGTTGATATCATCGACAACATCCTGAACCGTGTTGTAGTGACGGTAAAAGGTTTTGCGGTTAATCATCGCCTTTTCTGCAAGCTCAGTCACCGTGATTTTGGAAACATTTTTTTCGGCAAGCAAATCAATCAGCGAATTTTTTATATTGGTTCTTGTTTTTACAATGCGAAGGTCAGTCACATTAGCGTCCATACTATCACCCCATAAAACAGTTTGATTATAGCACCAAAAATTTTTTGAGTCAACGGAGGTCCTTATGACAGGTCTGATAATTGAAGGCGGAGCAAGGCGAGGAATTTTTACCGCCGGTATAACCGACTGTCTGCTTGAAAACAAAATACACTTTGACTATGTTGCAGGAGTTTCGGCGGGAGCTGAGGTCGCTCTTGATTTTACCGCAAAACAGGAAGGTCGTTCTCGCAGGGTTATTATGCCCCACAGAACAGGAGATTTTTCGGTTCTCGGTTTTCTTTCAATGGATCTTGACAATATGATTTACAGATTTCCTTATCAGGACTATCCGTTCGATTTCGATACATTTTTTGCGTCAGATACAAACTGCGAATTTGTGGCAACCGACTGCGTAACAGGCAAGGCAAAATATTTTTCCGAGAACAAAAGCGAACAGCGATTGCTTGACTCCGTAAGAGCGTCCTGCACAGTTCCTATTCTCTATCAGATAAGCGAATTTGAGGGCGGAAAGTATGTTGACGGCAGTATTGCCGACGCTGTTCCCTTTGACCGTGCGTTTGAACAGGGCTGTTCCCGTGTGCTTGTGCTTTTGACAAAGCCCGAAAATGAGCCTTGCACGGACTATCGCAAGTTTGAATTTTTAATCAACAAAAAATACAAGGACTATCCGAACCTCATCAACGCTCTTATGACGAGATTTGACCGCTATAATGAGCAATGCAAAAGAATGAAACAGCTTGAGGAAGACGGCAGACTTATGGTACTCCGCCCGTCACACAAGTATGTAAAATCATTTGAGATGAACACGGATGTGCTTGACGAGGCATATAACGCCGGCAAAAATCTTGCCAAAGAAAAGCTTGCCGAAATTGAAGATTTCCTCAATGTTCTCGAAAAGAAATAATCAAAACAACAAGTTACATTAATATATCTTCCCAAAAAGCAAGGTGCAATTTCGTGCCTTGCTTTCTTTTTATATGCAATTTCAACAAGTAAAAAGTGTTCAATATGTGACTTATTCCAATTAAATAACAATAGTATTGTATAATGTCAAAAAATATGGTATATTCAGCATATATTTTAAAACACGGAGATTTATATGAAAAAGCAACTAATGATTTTTGACTTTGTGTGTCTTGGAATCGGAGCAATTTTTTTGACTTTCGTCGCCATACTTCAAAATTGCGGTATAAGCATTACCAATGGAAGTGTAATCGGAATTGTCATAACAGTGCTTTTGTTTACTCTGATATTACTTAGCACAGCTAATGTACTCGGCTTTGACTGTACCGTTTCAAACATAACTTTTTTAAGACCAATATTACTGTTCATTGCGTTATACATTTTTTATTGTATGCCGTTTATGGGCTTTTTCGGAAAGTCGGGAAATGTGTGGAATAACATAATGATTGCATCTTTAGGCATTATGGCATCAAGATTTTTCTTTTATATTTCAAAATCAGCAATGGCTGAAAAAATGGTAAAATCACCCTTTGTTTACACTAAAGGTGCTAAAAAATTTTCAAAAGCAGAGTCGTTCTTTAAATTCTTTTCGGTTTTTATCGTTGCAATGACCGTAGCAATGATAATACTTAACATAACCACAAATGATATAGATATGACAAGCGTATTTTCCCGTTCATTCAAATAACAAACACGGAGCAGAAATTAAAATCTACTCCGTTAATTTTTTATTTCAAAAAACAATTCAATTGACAACCAAATCATTATGCAGTATGATTGTATTAACAGATAAACTTGGCTTTAGGTCAAGACCTTTTAGAATGTTTCGGAGTGATTTTATGTACACAATCGGTCAGGTATCTCAGATGTGCGGTATTCCTGTTTCAACCCTGCGTTACTACGATAAAGAGGGACTTTTTCCGCATATGGAGAGGGTGTCGGGTATCCGCAGATTTTCCGACAGAGAGCTTGAAACACTCCGCATAATTGACTGCCTCAAAAAATCTGGACTTGAAATCAGGGAAATAAGAAAATTTATGCAATGGTGCGCCGAGGGCAGTTCGTCCTATCCGCAAAGGCGAGAACTTTTTGAAAATCAGAAAAAAACCGTAGAAAAGGAAATTGAGCGTCTTCAAAAGACGCTTGATATGCTCCGCTTTAAGTGCTGGTACTACGATACTGCCATTGCTGACGGCAACGAGGACAGAATCAACGAAATGCTCCCGAACAATCTTCCCGATGATATTCAAATGCTGTATGACCATGCCCACAGCGATGACGAAGATTAATTTTGATAATTTGTAAATTCACAGAATTACGCTCTCCAAACGGAGGGCGTTTTATTTTGTGCTATTTTATTTTGTTCCGAAATATTTTATGTAGCTTTCAATGTTTCCGTTGATTTCTTCAAAAATTTTCCGCACCCCGTCAATGCCTAAATTCTCATGATAAACCTTTGCTCTGCCCTCTCTGTCAATTTCAATCAGCAAAACATTCTCACCGTCAACCTCAGCATAAACATTGCACGATAACTCAGGATATTTCACCTAACCACCTCGGTAATTTATATGAAGTCAAAGGGTTGTCTGTTGCAAAACATTGAACAGAAAAAATTTTTATGATAAAATTTCAATATACTGTAACAAAACAGCAATTTGCGGATTTAATATACGGGAGGTGACAAAGTGCCATTTGAAGAATTTTACAGACAAAACTTTAAAACAGTTTACGGATTTCTGATTAAACTCTGTAAAAACAGTGACCTTGCAGAGGAATTGACTGCCGAAACTTTTCTTAAAGCATTTGAACATTACAAAAGCTACAACAAAAAGTACAAGCCCTCAACATGGCTTTGTGCCATTGCCAAAAACGAATATTTAAAATACCTGCGTAAGCAAAAGAAAATTGATGGTTTTGACAATGCAGAAATTGCCGACATCAGCAATTTAGAAGAAAAGCTTTCGGATAAAGACACGGCATTGCGAATACATAAATATCTGCATATTCTTGATGAACCGTATCGTGAGGTCTTTATTTTAAAAGTTTTTGCAGAGCTGTCATATAAGGAAATTGCCGAAATTTTCAGCAAAAAAGAAACATGGGTACGAGTCACCTATTACCGTGCAAAAGTCAAATTATTGGAAAGGCTTGGTGATGATAATGAATAAAAACTGCAACATAGTGCGTGATTTAATTCCTTTGTATTCCGATAATACCGCAAGTGATGAAAGCAGAAAATTTATTGAGGAGCATTGCCGTACTTGCGATGAATGCAATCGTATTTTATCACTTTCAAAAACCGAAATTGACAAAACGGCACACCTTGACGATGAAATTAACAGCGTATGGAAAAGTATTGAAAAGCAGAACAAAAAGAAAAGAATAATTAAAGTTGCAATTGCGGCTATTTTGGTTACTGTTCTTATCCCCTTAATTATTATCGGGGCAAATTATATGTACGGTGCTGACAACACAGATACAGCGAAAAGCCCATATTTCAGCGACGAAATGCTAAATGAATTTGACAAGGGATATTCACAATCGGACCAAAAACAGCTTGAACCGCTTTTGAATGATATAAAAAATGTTATTGATTTCAACGGTGAATATGAAACCGCCAAAGGAAAATTCGGAGAACTTGCGTATTATTCATATGACCGTGTTGAGGGCGATTACACAGTCAAAGCTAAGGTTGAATTGAACTCCGCAAAGCTTTACACAGACACTGGATATATGTGGATTGAATACACAAAGGATTTATACACAGAGGACGGAACTTTTTGGATGACAACCGAACCCGTAAAATCACGAATTACCGTAATCAATAAAGACGGTGAATGGACAGCGGTCAATATTCAGTCGGAACAGTAAGGCTTGTTTTAAATACACAGATGTGTTATACTCGGGTTAGAAACTGAAAGAGGCAGAGTTATGGTAAGAGAAATTGTACATGATCCTATGTTTTTACAGAGAAAGTCGGAGGACGCAACACAGGCCGATTTGCAGACGGCACAGGATTTGCTTGACACACTCAGGGCAAATTTTGACCGTTGTGTGGGCATGGCGGCTAACATGATAGGCGTTGCAAAAAAGATAATCGCAGTTAATGACAACGGAAAATATCTTGTTATGTTCAATCCCGAAATTATTAGCAAGTTCGGTGAATTTGAAACCGAGGAAGGCTGTCTTTCGCTTGACGGCGAACGCAAAACAGTTCGTTACAAAACGATAAAAGTAAAATATTTCAACGAAAATTTCAAGCAGATAAAACGCAGTTTTTCAGACTTTACCGCACAGATTATTCAACATGAAATTGACCATTGCAACGGGATTCTGATTTAAAGTTAATACAAATCCTTCTCTCCCCGACAGTCACACGGTACAATGTGTGGCTGTCGGGTTTTTTTTTGCACATTTATTTTGTACAAAAGTTTTACTGCAATTTATTCATTGCAACTAATTTTACCGTCAATCTGAACCTTTTTTGGATTATTGTTTTGTAAAAATCGCACGAAATTGCATGGCAGAATATTTTGCAATTGCACTTTGAATTATATTGTGCTATAATATTAATACAATAGAAACACACGAAAATTTTAATTAATCAAAAGGCGGTGATTTTATGAAAAACAATAAAACTCTCAAGTACACAGGAATTATACAAGGTGTACTCATTGCAACTCTGTTACTGCTTGCCATTTGGATTCAAGTGACATTTTTATATAACACATACTATTGTGAAGATTATACTTTTGATTTTCTTAGAAATATGGGCATTGGTTATTGGGATTTACGGAATAATTCTTCAGCGTTTTTTCTCATAAATTCCATTGCGGAAACTATAGCTTATTTTTTAGGTTTGATGCGTCTTTATGTTCTTAAAATAATTTTTCAGATTATTGCCGCTGCAGCGTTAACCTTGCCTGTTATTTTAGGCTATCTGTCAATATTCCGCAAAAACATAGTTGCAAACGGATTGATTATTGCAGGATCGGCATTGACTTTGTTATCCGCATATCGGAGTCTTTTCTCTACCCTATTTGAACTTGCCCGTGGATTTGGCGAATTTACTTTGGTTCAAGTAGTTTTAATAATTGTGATACTGATAAAAATAGGATTGATTGCCGTTTCAATACTGCGAATAAAACAGATTAAAAAATCAAATCAGTTACAGTAAATAACTAAGCGGTGATTTTATGAAAACAAATAAAATCCTTAAAGTTACGGGAATTATGCAGAGTGTTCTCATCGGCATATTGCTGTTGTTTGCGATTTGCATTGAGGTAATGAGCCGTATGAATTTTTATACATACGACTATTCACTCAATTTTGATTATTCTTCTTTTTGGGCAATCCACGGCGACTACCCGGTCCTATTCATTTTCAACACTCTTTTTACAACCTTTGCATCTTTCTCAAGCTTGTTAGAAAATTATATTTTATATGTTATTTTTGAAATTATGGATATTGCATCGTTGGTATTGCCCGTATATCTCGTTTACAAATCCATACGCAGTAAAAGCACGATGGCAAACGGATTGATTATTATATCATCTGCTGTTACTTTTATGATTATGGTTGCTTACGGAGTTTATACCCTTCTTGACATAATTAGCGGTGCTGAAACATTCAATATTTACAGCATAATTTTCATCTTCATAATATTGATAAAAGTTACTCTGTGCATTGTTTCACAACTCAGAATAAAGGCAATTAACAACGCAGTCGAATAGTATTACATATAAACAAGACAGTTTACGGCTGTCTTGTTTTGTTATTTATTAAAATTTCTTCATTGTATAACCCCCTCCCTACAAAATCTACAGGGACAGTTGCTGTGAACATTGACATATATTGCTGATTTGGTATTCAAAATTTTATATTGCTAATTTGGAATTATAATGGTATAATTCGTGTAGATATTACGGAGGTGTTGTCGTGAAAAAATTTGTATCGTTTTTGCTTGCTCTTATGATGATTTTCTGGAGCAGTATCCTTGCTTTTGCAACTGACAAAACAGACACACAAGTCAACTCCACATCCGATGAATCGGACGGCGGTTCAATGCCTACGGATTTTGCGATAATTCTTCTGCTTATCGCTGGCGGTACGGCAGTCGCAAGCTTTAAACGCCACAGAAATGACCGTGACGATTACGATGAACCCGATGATGACACGGAAGAAGAAATTTGATTTTACATTATTAAAAACAACAAAGCCGACAGATTATGATTGCATCTGTCGGCTTGCTTATTTTTAATTAAATTATTGTTGAACCTCAAGAAGTTTTTTGTTCACTCTGTTTGTAACATCAAGATAATATGCAAGGTCAGCCGATGAAAGTTCGTCCTCATCAATTTTTGAAACCTTGTCCATATATGTGTTGTACTGACTCAAAAGTTCGGTATATTCGGAAAGCATTGTTACATCATTTGCATCATAGCTTTTCATAAAGTCAACATACTTATTCATAAACTCTTCGTACTCGTCCATCATCTCTTTGAATGAGGGAGTAACAGTATCACTGTCCGACTTTTCTTCTTTTGAACTTTCCTTTTTAGAGCTTTCTTCTTTTTTGCTTTCCTGCTTTTTGGAACTCTGCTCTTTCTTTGAAGACTCTTTATTGCTTGACTCATCATCAGGTGCATAAACACTGACATTCATAGTATTGTCGTCTTCAAATATAAGCGTAACTTTGTAACCATCCCTGTTTTTGGCCATATAACCTGTGTCGTCCTCCAAACAATCAATGCTAAATCCCTTATCTTTACATTTGTTAATGTATTTTGAAAAATCGGACTTTGAAGTTTTTGCAATAACTGCCAAAAAGCTATCTGATGAATCCCACATAATCTCTCCTGTCTTAGAGATAGGAACAGGAATAAAACTTCCGAGGCCATCCGAAGGCCACTCAATAGTTCCATAGGTTGTGGGCTCTTTTTCTTCTGAGGTGTCAGAACTTTCGACAACACTGTTATCATTGTTCTTGCTTTCTCCGCAGCCTGACAATGACACAGACATAAGTATTGCAAGCGACATTGCCGCAGCGGCAAATAATTTTTTCTTTTTCATAGTTTTACTCTCCTTAAAATATTTATAATAAAAAACTAAATCAATAGGCAAACACTACAAACGGGATTATTAAAATTAAACCTACTAAGGTAAGAATTGTCGGAAGCGATTGTGTCGGGGATTTTATAACTCCCTTTCTGAACAAAACAGATGAGACAAAAAGAATAGTTTGCAATGCGGAAATTATTGCGTCAATTAAAAGTCTTGAAGAATATCTGAGTTGTGAAAATTCGCCCATTGCAATTATTCCGCATATTATCGCACCGATTATTGCAACAACACCGAAGCCGCTTTTTCTGTACGCTTCGTCAGCTTTTTTCTTTTCGGCTTTGCGTTCTTTTTCGTCCTCTCTTTCCCACTTTTTATATTCCATTTCTTTGTAAGTATCATTTCTGATGCGTTCAACCTCAACTGCATCACCATAGACAATAACCTCACTTGAACCGCAGTACGGACAATGCAAAGTTTTATTACTGCTGTCGGCTGTCATCACACCGCCGCATTCCTTGCATTTCAGCTGAACTCGCTCGGTTTTGTCATTATTTGTAATCTTTGCACCGCAGTTTTTACAAAAAGAAGAACTGTCCTCAATTTTCTCGCCGCAATTACTACAAAACACAACATATCACCCTCAGTAATAATTTGTATTTATTATAGCATACTATCCTTTTAAAAGCAATACTATCTTTAATAATTTATTTATTTTTATCCTTTTAAAAGATAATATTTACTTGGTGATAAACAATGCTAAACCTTAAAGAAATAGGTAACAGAATTAAAAAATACAGAAAGCAAAAAGGGTTCACACAGGCACAGCTTGCGGAAATTATCGACATTTCAACAATTCATATGTCACACCTTGAAACAGGCTCTGTTGCAATGTCGCTTGAATGTATGATAAAAATATGCAGCACGCTTGAAATATCGCCTGATGATTTGCTGATTGGTGAATTTGAACTTAACAATAACGCCACAATAAAACAGCTTGCAGAAATAACCAAAAATCTTTCTTCGGACGAAAACAAACTGCTGATAGATTTTGCACTTTTGCTTGAAAAAAACAAGCCTAACAGAAATTAAAAAAGCCGACAGAACACATTGCTGTATCTGTCGGCTTATTATTATGCTTAAAAACTAATTCATATTATTGTTTAATTCGTTTGAAGAATTTATTATTTCTCTGATTTCATTTTCGGCTTGTCTGACTTCTTCTAAAAATGCTCTTGATGAAACACGCAACGCACCGTTGCCCAGAATTATCATCTGTTCGAGTGCGTCGGATGTTACAACACGCACCTTGTTGGTTTTGGCAAGCTTGTGAGAGGTTTTCTCAATAAACATATCGGCGGTTTCTGCCTCTTTGGTATATACAATGCTGATATTATTCACGGTTTCAACCTCTCTGTGTTCGCCCTTGACCTTGTACGCATCAAACACGAGAATAAGGTTGCACTTGCTGTAACCTTGATAGTTGCAGAGAATGTTTATCAGAGCGTGCCTTGCACCGTCAAGACTTCTTTCGGAAAGCTCTTTGAGGTGTTCCCACGCAAAAATAACATTGTAGCCATCAACAAGCAGATACTCCGTGCCGTCATACACGGGGGATTTTTTATACTTTTCAGCCGCCTTGTCAATAGACGAAACCGCCTTGACATGACGCTTTTCGGGAGCGTGTTTTCTGCGTGTCACAGGACCGTAGGTCTGTTCAAAAATCTGCATAAGCTCCTTGTCGAGAGCAAAAATATCGTCCTGAGTTTTGCACTTTGCAAAAGCGTTTTCGCTGTTTGTGCCGATTCCATCGTCTTTCGGAGCATCGAGAACACTCGGCAAATGCATATGCTCGCCGACCTCATTCCACGGCACATTGTAGCCTGCTCCGTGAGAACAGAACACAGAACCGCATGGATTGTCAACATCGGCATCGCAATCGTAGCCGATTTGTGCAATAACTTCATCGCTGTTGTGGCACGGCTCATAGCCTTTAAGACTGCACGAAAGTCTGCCTCTGCCGTGAGTGTACTGCATAACTTCTTTTGTATAGTTGCCCATTTCGGACACGGGTGCAGTACCTGTGAGAACGGAATTTTCTCCCTTGGCTTCCGGAGAATTGAAAGTACCGCTCATCCGCTGAATATCTGACATTGCCCGTCCCACATTTTCGTTAGGCACTTCAAGCGTAAAATCATAAACAGGCTCAAGCAGAATGCTCTTTGCCGAGCGCAGTCCCTGTCTTACGGCACGGTAGGTTGCCTGTCTGAAATCTCCGCCCTCGGTATGCTTTGCGTGAGCTTTTCCCGAAACAAGCGTGATTTCAATATCTGTAATCGGCGAGCCTGTCAGCACACCGAGATGTGTTTTTTCACAGAGGTGAGTAAGAATCAACCTTTGCCAGTTGCGGTCGAGCAAGTCCTCTTTGCAACGGGAATTTATTGTAATTCCGCTGCCACGCTTTGCAGGTTTCAAAAGGAGGTGAACCTCTGCATAGTGTCTTAACGGCTCAAAATGTCCGACACCCTCAACCGTATTTTCAATTGTTTCTTTATAGATTATACTGCCTGTGCTGAACGATACATTCATACCGAAACGCTCTTTTATTATGCACCTCAGCACCTCAAGCTGAATTTCACCCATAAGGCGGATGTGGATTTCACCGAGTCTGCTGTTCCACACAACATTTAGCTGAGGATCTTCGTTTTCAAGCGTTTTCAGCTTTGTGAGAGCCGTGTGGGCGTCTGTCCCGTCCTCTAATTCAACCTTGTAAGTAAGGACAGGTTCGAGTACGGGAACTCCGGAATTTTTTTCGACACCCAAGCCGTCACCCGATGAAGTGAATGTTATTCCCGTTACCGCACAAACGGTTCCTGCAACAGCCTCCTCAACGGCTGTGAATTTCTCGCCCGAATAAATTCTTATTCTGTTTACCTTTTCGGCATTGGTATTTTTTTCGCTTTGGAGAATTTCACGCACTTTAAGGCTTCCGCCGGTAATTTTCATAAATGTAAGGCGGTTGCCCTGATTGTCCTCTGCAATTTTATAGACCTTTGCACCGAATTCAGCACCGTAAGAGGGCATAACCGTGTATTCGTCAAGCAGATTCAAAAATGCCTTTACACCGTCAAGCTTGAGTGCCGAACCGAACATACACGGAAAGATTTTGCGTTCCTTAATCGCACCTGTTATGTCAGACTTTTCAACGGCATCTGTTTCATAATATTTTTCAAGAATTTTTTCATCACATACGGCAACACTTTCACGAAAACCGTCGGAGTTCGGATAGGTAAAATCAACGCAGTTTTCGTCAAGCCCTGTACGCAGCTGTGCCATAACGGAAAGCTTGTCTGCACCGTCAAGATCCATTTTGTTGACGAAGATAAAACACGGCACACCGTACTTTTTGAGCAGTTTCCAAAGTGTGCAGGTGTGACTTTGAACACCGTCAGTTCCGCTGATTACAAGAATTGCGTAGTCAAGCACCTGAAGTGTACGCTCTGCTTCTGCCGAAAAATCAACATGACCCGGGGTGTCAAGCAGAGTAAATTCCGTGTTGTTGTACTTCATAACCGCCTGTTTTGAAAAAATTGTGATTCCACGGTCACGCTCAAGCGAAAAAGTGTCAAGAAACGAATCCCTGTGGTCAACCCGACCAAGCTTTGTTATATTGCCCGAGGAGTACATCAGCGCCTCTGAAAGCGTAGTCTTTCCCGAATCCACATGAGCCAGAATGCCGACTGCAATTTTTTTCATTTTATCACCACACCAGAAAATTCATACACTGTATTGTACCATACAGAAATTTTTTTGTAAATCAAAACAGACCGCCTGATTTATCGCAATCGAGCGGTCATAATTTTTTGTATATTTCTTTTAAAGAATTGTTTCCATGCCGATTTTTTGAACTTTAAAACCGATATGCTCATAAAATTTTATTGCATTATCATTGCCTGCCCACACATTGAGCGTAACATTATAGCAACCGCTGTTCTTTGCAAAATCAATAACATAATTATACAGCTTTGTGCCGATATGCGTTCCCCTTGAATCCTCGTCAACACACAAATCGTCAATGTACAGGGTTTTTATATCCGTGACCGATTTATTTTCAAGGTCTTGCTTAAAAATGCAAAAGGCATATCCTTTTACTTTTCCGTTAATTTCTGCAACAAAAATCGGCTTTTGCTCATCAACAATTATTCGCTCAAGCTCTTCATCGGTATATTTCTTCTCGCCGACTGTAAAAAGGTCGGGGCGGATATCGCTGTGAACCTTGTGAACCTCAAAAAGGAGCCTGTCAATCTGCGGTATGTCTGCAAATTTTGCCCGTCTTATTGTTACTTCACACATAATTTCATCTTCCAATCATATAAAAAAGTACCTTATACAATTTCGTTTTGCCGAAATCTTTAACATCTATTTTACCACATAAAAAAATCAATGTAAACAAAGTAAAAAGGCTTGCGGCAAAAATTGACCGCAAACCTTTTCGGAAGTAAGTATGAACGAAAGTAATTATCAGTTTTATGTGGTTATATAAGGTTCTTGTAAAGCTCTGCAATTTCTTCAACACTTGCAGAACAAATCTGTTGATTTTATTGTACACTCATATGCCTAAAATTTCAAGGACTATTTTAACATTTTTGTGTCTTTCGCTGTCATTTGCGTTAAAAACTTGTACTTTGCAAAAAGAATGGTATAATATAATCAGAATAAAATTTACATAACCAAGGAGTTGACATATATGTATGAAGAAATTTATACTCAGGCAAAACAGGCTTGTAATGAGCTTTGCGATGCTGCCAAGCTTAAAGAGGGCAGTATTGTTGTAATCGGCTGTTCTTCAAGCGAGGTTGCAGGCGGAACTATCGGACACAATTCAAGTCTTGAAACCGCTCAGGCTGTTTTCAAGGGTATTTACGAAGTGCTTTGTGAAAGAAAAATTTACCTTGCCGCACAATGCTGTGAACACCTCAACCGTGCAATAATCGTTGAGCGTGAGGCTGTTCCGAACGCTGAAATCGTGAATGTTGTTCCTCAGCCAAAGGCAGGCGGTTCGTTTGCCACAACTGCGTACAGAACCTTCAAAGATCCCGTTGCGCTTGAAGAAATCAAGGCTGACGCAGGTCTTGACATCGGCGGAACACTTATCGGTATGCACCTTAAAAGAGTTGCCGTGCCGGTAAGACTCGGTATTGACCGTATCGGACAGGCAATTCTGCTTGCGGCAAGAACCCGTCCTAAATTCATCGGCGGTTGCCGTGCCGTATATGATGACAGGCTTTAATTTAATACAACTTTTTACAAGCGTCAGTTTTACGGCTGCCGCTTGTTTTTTATGCTGTTTTTTTAAAATTTCAACATATTACCGCCCGTTCCATAAATTTGCGACATACAATATCAAAGAAAAGTTTGCATTTTTCACTAACTGTGGTATAATTTAATGAGATTATTTTTATCTGGAGGTACTATGAGCGGTATAATTGTTTCTGTTATTGTTCCCTTTCTTGAAAGCAATAACAAGTTGATAGATACTCTGTCTTCAATTTCCGACCAAAAAAATATTAGTCAGGATAATATTGAAGTGCTTATTGTTGACGCTACCGAAAATACTGCAAGCAAAGGTACAATTGCAAATATGCCGATGTGCAAGGTAATTCATGCGAAAGCGGTTGAATGCTTTGCTGACGCCTGCAACCTTGCTGCGTCAAAAGCAACAGGCAAATATATCACGGTGTGCAATTGCGGTGACACTTTCAGCGATAACTATTTTGAAAGCTGCATTAAGGTGTTCGACAAAAATGAAAAAATTCCTTTTGTTGCCGGTCACAGATTTTGCGTAAACCCTGTTTTCAGAGAGAAAAAGGAATTTAGACTTAACAAAGGTCAGATTGAATCAAGCGTTGTCAGCCTTTTTGATAATCCCAACCTCATCAATCTTGAGCTTACGGGTACTTTTTACAGAGCTGAAATTTTCAAATCATACAAAATGAACAACAAGCTCAAGTACGAAAGTGCAGACGATTTTGCACTCAGAATTCAGCTTGATTATCCGGAGTATGTATATCTTGATGAGATTGAATTTGACTACTTTATGCCTGTAAGCGATGACTTCATGTACTATGTTCCTACAAACTATAAGGACTGGTACACAGATTCGCTTAACAACTTTTTGAAGCCTCTCATCAATGACAGCAAGGACAGGGACGGAAATATTCCGCTGTTTATTCAGTTCTATATTGTTTTCAACATTTCAACAAAGTTTCTTGCAAATATGAATAACCGTAACAAGCATAATATGAACGATGAGGAGCTTGCGGTATTCCTTGAAACGGCAAGAGAATGTTTCAATTTTGCAAATGACGGTTTTGTTCTCAACAAAGACAAATACCGTTCTCTCGGCTACAGTGAAGAAGCTGCCGAGATGTTCTATATGATAAAGCACAACTGTAGTTTTAAGGATATGCCATTTGAATATTCCGAGGGCAAAAAAGAGGTCTATCTCAACTGCAATAATGTTTTTGTTTCAAAGCTCACAGATCAAAGAGTCGGTATGCATGTTATGGACTACCGTAACGGCAGACTTGTTATTGACGGCTCGTTCAGACAGGTTTTTGATCTTGATGATTTTGAGCTTTATGTTCAGTTTAACGACAAAAGACAGATTCTTACAAACACGGATCGCTACTCCTTAACAAAATACTTCGGTATCAGTGCTTACAAAAAATTTACATTTCACCTTGAGCTTGAGCTTGACCCGGAAAATCCGCAGCAGACTGTGGCATTCTTTGCAAGATACAAGGATTCGATTATTCCGCTCAAGCTTTCATTCCTGCACCATTGGTCTAAGTTTACAATCAAGCCAAAGAACTCCTACTGGAGATTCAACAAGTATGTTGCCTATATTGACAATTCAAGCACAATTGTAATCTGCCACGCATCTGCTATGGATACATTCAAGAGAGAACTCAAATTCCTCCCCTATGTTTTCAAGGAGAGTAAACGCAGCTTCATTACAAGAATTCAGTATTGGCTTACAAGACCTTTCTTCAAGAACAAGAAAATCTGGCTCATGTACGATAAGCTGTACAAGGGCGGTGACAGCTGTGAGTATCTTTACAGATATTGTGCAGACAAAAAGGACAGCATTTCAAGATACTACATCATTGACAAGAACACCTCCGACTATAAGCGACTTAAGGCTGACGGACTCAAGCCTGTCAAGAACCGTTCATTCAAGCACAAAATGCTGTTCTTGAATACAGATATTGCGCTCATAACAAACTCAAATGTATTCCCGTTCAACGGCTACAGTATGGACCGTTCAAGATTCATCAGAGGCTTGTGCAACTTCCCGTCAATGTGCCTACAGCACGGACTTTCGGTTCAAAAGTGTGCAATGGCTCAGCAGAGAATTGTTGACAACACACAGATGTACTTCCTTGCGTCAAAGTATGAGTACAAAAACCTGAGCAACCACGTTTACAACTATCAGGATTTTGACATTCTCAAGATGACAGGCATCGGCAGATATGACGGACTTATCAATAACGATAAAAAGCAGATTCTCCTCTCGCCCACATGGCGTATGTACAACGCAATGCCTGTAACAACAAGTGAGGGCGAACAGAGAGCCTACAATCCCGAATTTAAGCACACAACCTACTACAAAATCTATAACGACCTTATCAACAATAAAAAGTTGATTGACACGGCAAAGCGTACAGGCTACAAGATTAAGTATGTTCTTCACCCGATTTTGAGTTCACAGGTCAACGATTTTATCCCTGACCCGTATGTTGAGGTTGTTTCATCGGTCGGTGATTTCAACTACGAAACAGCCTTTCAGGAATCAAGCCTTATGGTAACGGACTATTCGGGCGTTCAGTTTGACTTTGCTTATATGAAGAAACCGCTTGTATATTTTCATCCGTCACAGCTTCCCGCACACTATGATGACGGCGGATTCTTCTATGATACAATGGGATTCGGTGAAATCTGTACCGAAAGCGATCAGCTGGTTGACCTGCTCTGCGAATATATGGAAAACGGCTGTAAAATGAAACCTAAGTATGTTGAAAGAGTTGAAGATTTTTATCAGTTTGACGATCATAACAACTGTGAAAGAATTTACAACGAAATCATCAAGTATCAGCAACAGGTTAATAAAGACAAATTAAAATAACATTTAAGCGGTCGGCTTTTGAGTTGGCCGCTTTGTTTTGCTCTTATTCGTCAAAGACGATATATCTTTTTCATTTTTTGAACATATGTACAAATTTTGTATATATTGTTTAAAAAAGACTCGTTTTTCTTTTGAAATACTACACTGCATAAATTGTTACCGTAATCAAATTGTGATATAATGGATACTTGGATTAACATTGCGTATTTAGCAAAAATTGTTATAAAAGGCAAAATCCGGTCAGAAACCGACAGGTCAAAATGCCCTGTATTTCAGGATTTCCTTTTACGGAGGTTTAAAAAATGAGCAAGACCAAACGACAGTCCGGCATTGAATTGCTGAGAATTATTGTGATGATACAGATAATTTTTCTGCACGCTTATCAGTACGGATTACTTCATAATGCTTCAAAGGCTGCAGGCGATATTGACGGTACATTGGTAACATTTATATGGTCGTTCTGCAGAGCGCCTGTTGATGTGTTTATTATGATAAGCGGATATTTTATGATAACATCGCAGTTTGATATAAAAAAGACCATACGGCGCAGCGGAAAAATCTACGGTGCAATGATTTTTTACTCGATTGTGCTTTCGATAATTTTCTTCATAAGCGATCCGTCACTCATAAATATAAATTCCGTTATAAGTGCGTTCACTCCGCTAATGTCACGAACTTGGTATTTTCTGAGCAATTATTTGATTATTCTTCTGCTCAGCCCGTTCCTCAACAAAATGCTTGCGTCACTCTCAAAAAAACATTACCTCTACTTTATGGGAATTGTTTTTGTGGTAGTAAGCCTATGGTCAACGCTTGCGGAAATTGACGGAGTAAGTAACGTTATCAGCGTCAACAAAGTACTTGATCCCTATATGGGCAAGAGTCTTGGCGGATTCCTTTTGATGTACATAATCGGCGGTTATCTGAGGTTGTTTGTAAAGCAACAACCGCTTGAGAAAAGAAAACTTAATTTCAAATATCTCGGCATTTTCGCCGCTCTTTGTGTATCGGACTTTGTGCTGGCTTCTGTTTTTCCGCAGTACAAGCCGGCATTCGGTATGTTCAACAACCCGCTTGTCCTCGCCGAATCGGCAATGCTGATTCTCTTTTTCAGAGATTTCAATTTCAGCTCAAAATTTGTCAATACAGTAGCCGGCACAACACTCGGTGTATACGCTATCCACGAAAATCCGTATGTTCGTGATTGTCTGTGGCATGTCGCAAACTTCAGCAATAAGCACCTCTATGATACCCTGATTTATATTCCGATTGTAATTATAACAGTCATTTTAATATTCGCAGGTTGCAGCATAATCGAGCTTTTAAGACTTAAACTCTTCGAATTTGTCGGCAATAAAATCAACGCCCGCAAAACGGTAACATCAGTCACCCCCAATCAAAAGGCGAAATAAAAAAGGCACAGAACAATGTTCTGCACCATGGACTTGCGTGCGCACATAAAGCTTTGAATAATCCAGCCGAAAAAACGGCGGCAAAGACGGTAAAATTGAAACAAGCCTGTCAAAAAACAGGCTTGCAACAACCGCCGGATGGGCAGTCAATAAATTTAATCAGTTCTTTTTTGGAACAAACATTTTTGCTATATCAGTCTTTTCTTTTTGAGAAGGCTGATTTTTTATTGCAGAATTTATTTTACAGATTCATTTCCGAAAGCTCTTTTGCGGTTGCGTCAACGAGCTTTTCACACTTTTTTGTGTTTTCGCTGATCATTCCGCCAACGCTGAAAAGCCCGCCTGTGATTGAATCCAATGCCGCATTTTTGGCTACATTGTCCATACCCGCCTGAGTGGACTTTTGAATTGAGAATTTCTGTGTTTCCTTGCCAAAACCGCTTTTCATAATCCACACCTGATTTTGACTGTCAAGTGCGGGAAATGTTATTACGGTAGCCATTCCGTGCTTTGTAAGCGAGGGAACTCCTGCCGAAAAATTCTTATCCTTAATTGCCTCATACAGGCTTTCAATCGAATAAGTATTCTTTGTTTTAATATTTTTTACTTTTACACCAAATGCCACAGTGAATACCTCTCAATCAGTTATTACCCCAAACATTGCCGTCCTTGTCCGTGAACTTGCCTGTGAGAACCATAATAAAGTCAACAAGCCAACCGATTCCGAAAACACCGCAAGTTAAAAGCCAGATGATACCTGTTCCGATTTTGCCTGTCATAAATCTGTGAACACCGAGTTCACCAAGGAAAAATGTGATCAATACTGCCGCTGTTTTGCTCATTTGTAAGCACTCCTTTAAATTTTATTTGTGTAAGTACACTATACAGAATAAAAATTATAAATGCAACAATTTGGCAGTAATGTCAGTTTTTCGGCAAGAAAGTCATAAAAACACAAAGAACATTGCCAAATGACAATGCCCTCTGCGAATGAGTTAAAATGAATAAACCTGTTATCTGTTTTGAATTGCAATTTTTCTGTAGGTATCGAACTTAACCCACTTTGCAAAGAAATCCGCATCGTTGATGCTTTTAAGATTTGAATACTCGGAAAGAAACTGCTGAATTTTTTCGTTGCTGTCGGCGAGAACCTCGAAGCCTCTGCCGTTTACAACAGGAACACCGCCGTAGCTGTACTCCGATGTCGGAACGATATCGGTAATCTTGCGGTCACGAACCTTTACGGCAACGCTGTCACGAAGAACTATAATATCAAAGCTGTCGGGATACTTATAGCTTTCGCCCTCAACAGGGATTGTGTCCCCCTTTGTATAGGTTTCCTTAACAGGCTGATATTTGAGAACATTAAGGCTTGAAGTGTCATAGAAAAACTCTTCAAAAATGTCACCTCTTGCCTCAAGTGAGCCGAGTACGAATGACGCCTTTTTTGCATCATCGGCTTTTTCTTCAACCGAATCAACAACACCGCAGGCTGATGTCATATTTGACACACGGTCAATCAAAATAAGCTCACCGAGTGTTTTATGCTTTGAGAAAAGGTCAACCGCAATCGGCTCCGCAAGCAGAATTGTGCAGACTGCGATTCCGTTCTTTGTGAGTGAATCGGCAGGAATATGCTCGCCTGTGTTCACATCAACAGCGTACTTGATTTCTGAAACGATACCCGAAATAGTCTTTGTGCCGAGCTTTACAAGGTAATCCTTGCCGGCTGTAAGCTGTTCGTCATCCATCCAGAGAATTGACGCTGTAAGCTCCTGATAAGACGCAAGATTTGTGTCCTTTGTAATTACACAACCACGGGATACATCAACTTCCTTGTCAAGTGTGATTGTAACGGGCTGTCCCTTGAAAGCAGTTTTAACATCCTTATCTGTCATAAGGATCTGCTTTATATGAGCCTTTTCATTGCTCGGGAGTGTTACGATTTCATCGCCTATGTTGATACTGCCCGACTCAATCTGTCCCTGAAAGCCTCTGAATGTGTGGTCGGGACGGCAAACTCTCTGAACAGGAAGATAGAATCCTTCTTCCTCCTCCGAGGAATCAACATCAACAGTTTCGAGATACTGAAGCAGAGGAACACCGTTGTACCACGGAATGTTTTCGGACTTTACGGTAACATTGTCGCCCTCTGTTGCGGAAAGCGGAATGATGTAGATATCGTCAAGTAAAAGCTCGTTTTTAAGTTCTTCAATCTGCTTTACGATTTCGTCAAAGCGTGACTTGCTGTACTTTACCAAATCCATCTTATTAACGGCAAAGACAAAATGTCTTATACCCATAAGCTTACAGATTCTTGCGTGTCGTCTTGTCTGAACAAGAACGCCCTGTGATGCGTCAATGAGGATAACTGCGAGGTCTGCAAAAGATGCGCCTACAGCCATGTTTCTTGTATATTCCTCGTGACCGGGTGTGTCGGCAACGATAAAACTGCGGTTGTCGGTTGTAAAGTAGCGATAAGCAACATCAATTGTGATGCCCTGCTCACGCTCAGCCATAAGACCGTCAAGCAAAAGCGAATAGTCAATGTCACCGCTGCGACTGCCGACCTTACTGTCAAGCTCAAGAGCCTTTTCCTGATCGGCATAAATAAGCTTGGCGTCATAAAGTATGTGGCCTATGAGTGTTGATTTACCGTCATCAACACTGCCGCAGGTAATAAATTTAAGTAAACCTTTCATCAGAAGTAACCCTCCCTTTTTCTGCGTTCCATACTGCCCTGTGCCTCGTTGTCAATTACTCTGGAGGTACGCTCCGAAGAAACGGAGCTGAGGGTTTCGTCAATAATTTCATCAAGAGTTGTTGCAGTTGACTCTATGCCGCCTGTAAGAGGATAACAGCCGAGTGTTCTGAAACGAACCGATTTCAATTCGGGTATTTCGCCCTCTTTGAGCGGAAAACGATCATCATCAACCATAATAATGTTGCCGTCACGGTAAACAACAGGTCTTTTTGCCGCAAAGTAAAGCGGAACGATGTCAATTTTTTCCCTTTGAATGTACTGCCATATGTCCTTTTCTGTCCAGTTGGAAATTGGGAACACACGAATGCTTTCGCCCTTATTGATTTTTGTGTTGTAAAGCTTCCACATCTCGGGGCGCTGGTTCTTAGGATCCCATGCCTGTGCTTTATTTCTGAAAGAGAAAATTCTTTCCTTGGCTCTTGATTTTTCCTCATCTCGTCTGCCGCCGCCGAATGCCGCAGTAAAGCCGTATTTGTTGAGAGCCTGTTTGAGAGCCTGTGTTTTCATAATATCTGTGTAAGCCGCACCGTGATCAAACGGGTTGATGCCTTTTTTAACACCTTCTTCATTGGTGTAAACGAGCATTTCAATTCCGAGCTTTTTTGCTGTGTCATCACGGAATTTTATCATATCCTTGAACTTCCATGTTGTGTCAATGTGGAGGAATGGGAACGGCGGTTTTTCGGGATAAAACGCCTTCATTGCAAGGTGGAGCATAACCGAGCTGTCCTTGCCTATTGAGTAGAGCATAACAGGCTTTTCGCACTCTGCCGCAACTTCTCTGATTATGTATATAGCTTCTGCTTCAAGCTCATCTAAATGTGAAAGCTGACTCATACCTTATCTCCTTTTCACGGAAATACTTACAAAGTGTTTCCTTAGTATTTGTTTGATTCTTTTTGATTTATATCAATCTTAATGACCTCGCCATGCGGTTTTTCAATTAACCACGAGAGGATATCTCCGTTCTTTTCGGTGTGAACCTTACTGCCCATACCGCCGATATCGGAACCGAGGAAAAAGCTGATTGCATATGCGGGACATTCTTTTATGCAGGAGGTGCAGCCCCAACAATCCTTGGGATATTTGATGTACGCTTTGCCGTTTTCGTCAGTCTTGATAAGACTTCCGGGGCAGACATTGCGACACCTTTTGCAGCCTATGCACTTGGACTTGTCAATTACTATGCTCATACTTTTCACCTCCCGTTACAAGGTCACGAATAATAATTTTTATCTCGCCGTTTTCAAGACGGGAATTAACATACTTGTTAAAGTTCCTGTCGTCCTTTTCGGGGTAGTCAAGGTTTTCGGCAAAGCTGTGCCAGCGTGTTTCCTTTCTCGCTCTGAGGTGAGCAATTACGCTTTTGCAGACCGTAAGCCTTTCTTTAAGCTCGCAGATATACATTAGCTCCTGAAAATCTTCTGCATAGAGGTCATCTGTGAGCGTTTCAAGCTGTCTGATTTTGCAGTCGGCAATGTCAAGCTGTTTTTTGTTGAAACGGTAGTTTGTTTTTATACCGCCTGCGTAGCTGTCCATAACCGTCTGCATTGCCTCTTCAAGCTGTTCCGTGGTGTAGAGTGAATGGCGGTCTGTGAGATATTTCTCGGTTTCCCTGAGGTGATAATTTGTATCTTCATCGCTGATTTTCTCAAAGCTTTCTTTGCTGTCAATATACTTAACCGCCGAAAGCCCTGCGATTTCACCCTCTGCAAGAGCACCCGTAACATACTTCTGCGGACAACCGCCTGCAACATCACCGCCTGCAAAAAGTCCTTCAATTGTGGTTGCACGGTCTGTGTCAACCCAGTAACCGCTTGCCGTGTGACCGCCTACGATGTACGGCTCTGTTCCCTCAATTTCAACATTCTGCCGTGAAGGATTTCTTCCGCTTTCAATCCACTTGATTGTCTGCGAAGGTGCCATATTGAGATAGGCTTTTAAAAGTGATTCGTCCTGCTCGGTTGTGATTCCCTCTGTTCTGAGGTAGCAGGGGCCTCTGCCCTCCTGATTTTCATTTACCGTACCGTAAACTCTTTCGGAAGTTGTAAGTCCGTACTTTGTTTCATAAACCTCGCCGAGTGAATTAATCTGCTTTGCACCTACACCCTGTGCAAGTGTTCCCGTGGGAGCGATTGTGTCCTTGCATCTGAGTGCGATAAAACGCATTTCAAAGGTTGTCATCTCTGCACCGGCTCTGATTCCCATTGCGTAGCCTGCACCTGTATTAAAGGGCGGATACCACATCTTGTGGCGGGAAAATCCGGGGTTGTTCGGCTTGTAAAGTCCTGCCGCACCGCCTGTGGCAATTATGACAGCCTTTGCTTCGATTGTGTAGAAAATTCCGCTTTCAATGCCGAATCCGAATGCACCGTTGATTTTGTTGTCCTTTACCGAGTAATCAAAAATATTAACACGGTTGAGAACCGTTACATTCTTTGCCTTTTCGACTGCGTCCGCAAGAATCGGCTTTATGTTTTCACCGTTGATTTTAAGGTTTCGGTTGCCTCGTGTAACATACTTTCCGTTCTCGTCCTTTAAAATTACAAGACCGAGTTTTTCAAGCCTGTCGGTTACTTCGTTGAGCTTTTCGGACATGGTAAGGAGCAAATCCTCTCTGACAATCCCGTCAGCGTCCTTTTTAGCGTAGTCAACATAGTCCTGCGGTTTTCTGCCCTCAACAATGTATGCGTTAAGAGCGTTTACACCTGCGGCAAGACAACCGCTTCTTTTGATGTGTGCTTTTTCACAGATAAGAACCTTTTTGTCCGAATTTTCGGAAATGGTCAGAGCCGCATAACAGCCTGCCGTTCCGCCACCTATAATGAGGACATCGGTGCTTATTTTTTCTGTTTTCATAGGATTTCACTCCCTTGCCGTTATTGTTTTTCGTCAAGATATTTTTCTGCCGAAATCACACAGTTTGCACCGTCCGACACGGCTGTAACGACCTGACGAAGTGCTTTTGTTCTGATGTCACCGCCTGCAAAAATACCGTCTGCGGAGGTTTTTCCGCTTTCATCGGCAATAATGTAACCGTCCTTGTCGGTTTTGACAAGATTTGCAAGAGGTTTTGTATCGGGAACACTTCCGACTGCAACGAAAACACCGTTGCAATCAAGCTGTTTTTCTTCTCCGTTTTGTAAAAGCGTGACCGAAGTCACCTTTGTATCTCCGTTAATTTCAGATACCGTTGCATTTGTAAGAGCTTCAATATTTTCCGTGGCAAACACCCTGTTCTGCAAGGCTCTGCCTGCTCTGAAGGAATCCCTTCTGTGAACGAGATAAACCTTTTTGCAGAATCTTGAAAGCAGAAGTGCTTCACCCAAAGCAGTGTCACCGCCGCCTGTTACCACGGTAATTTTATCCTTATAGAAAGCCGCATCACACACCGCACAATAAGAAACTCCGTTACCCGAAAATTCCTTTTCGCCTTTCACACCAAGCTTTCTGCGCTGTGTTCCTGCCGCATAGATTACGGTTTTTGTTTCAAGACTTTCACCGCCGTCAATGTTTACGGAGAAGTTACCGTTAACTCTTTCAACCTCGGTAACCTCTCCCTCAACAAATTCAGCACCGAGTTTTTCGGCGTGAGTTCTGAACTTTTCTCCGAGGTCAAAGCCTGTTTCACCGTAAAGCCCGGGGTAATTATCTACTCTCTCGCTCTCGGCAATCTGTCCCGTCCCCATAAATTCTTTTTCAACCACAACCGCTTTAAGGTTTTCACGCTGTGCATAAATTGCAGCTGAAAGTCCTGCGGGACCGCTGCCGATAATCACGATGTCGTACACAATCTCCCTCCTTTACTTTATAACAAGCTCTTCCTTTTCTGCTGTATCTCCCGTAATTTTGAATGAATTGAGAACGGGGTTTTCTCTGTCCATAAGCGAAAGAATCATATAGCTTGCCTTGCTGTCAAAGGCAAGTCTTTTGTCCTCTTCAGACGGTCTTGACGGCGATTCGGGATGTGAATGCCAGTTGCCGAGAGGAACAAATCCGTTCTTTCTCATATCTTTGATTGCCTCAAGCTGTTCCTTTGGATCAAGCGAAAAATGTTCGTTTGAGTGGTCGATATTTGTAAGGAGATAAACCCTTTTAATCTCCTTGTCACCGCCCTCAACCGTTCCTGCAATAAGACCGCAAGCCTCATCGGGAAGCTCCTTTACAGCGTGAGCAAGTATTTTTTCAAAGTCGCTTTTTGTAAGTTTTATCATAAATGAACACCGTCACATTCTGCCTGTTCGTAGTCGATAAGCTCTGTGATTGTCGGATGGTCACCGCAGACTGCGCAATTGTGTGTGTCACTCGGAAGTTTTACCTTGCGAAATTCCATTTTGAGTGCGTCATGTGTAAGAAGATAGCCCGTGAGCAACTCGCCCTGACCGATGATGTACTTGATTGCTTCCATTGCCTGTAGACTGCCGATTACACCGCCCATTGCACCGATAACACCTGCCTGCTTACAGGTTGGAACTGCGTCCTTTGGCGGAGGGTTCTTGAATACACAACGGTAACAAGGGCCTTCACCCGGCACATAGGTCATAAGCTGACCTTTAAATCTGATAATTCCGGCGTGTGAGAAAGGCTTTTTAGCCATTACACAGGCATCGTTGATAAGGAACTTTGCCGGAAAGTTATCCGTACCGTCAATGATGAAGTCATACTTCTTTACAAGGTCAAGAATGTTTTCGCTTGTAACAAATGTGTGGTATGTCTTTACGGTAACATCGGGGTTGATAGCCTCCATTGTTTCCTTTGCCGACTCAACCTTAGGCTTGCCGATATCCTGTGTTGAGTGGATAATCTGTCTTTGAAGATTTGAGAGATCCACCTCGTCTGCATCTGCAATTCCGATTGTACCTACACCTGCGGCGGCAAGATACATTGCGGCAGGAGCGCCGAGTCCGCCTGCACCGATAATGAGAACCTTTGCATTAAGGAGCTTTTTCTGTCCCTTTGCGCCGACCTCTTTAAGAATAATGTGTCTTGAATATCTTTCAAGCTGTTCGTTTGAAAATGCCATTACTGACCGCCTCCCATAAAGTAAAGGAACTCTACAACATCGCCGTCCTTTAAGGTTGTTTCTTCAAATGTACCGCTCTTAACAAATTCGTCATTGATTGTAACGGTTACATACTCGGGTGTTTCAACATTCTCGTCAATAATGAGCTGTGCTACCGTAAGATTGTCTGCAACTTCCTTTTTGTTTCCTGCAACTGTGATTGTCATAACGATTACTCCTTAATAAGTTTTTCTGTCACTTCGATTATTTCTGATTTTTTGACCGCACCTCTGAGCCTTTCTTTCTCTTCACCGTTTTTGAAAAAAACGAGTGTGGGTGCCGCCTGTACTTCATATTCCGATGCAAGCTCGGAATCAAAATTAACATTTATCTTTGCAATTTTCAGCTTGCCCTCATACTCTTTTTCAAGCTCAAAGAGTACGGGTGAAAGTCTTTTGCAAGGGATACAGCTGTCGGAATAAAAATCCGCAAGCACGAGTGTATCGGCTGAAAGAACTTCGCTATGAAAATTGTCTTTGCTTACTCTCTGCGGCATTTAATCACCAACCTTTTCAACAATCAGGTCATATGTGCCGTCCTCGTTGTCAATGAGCTTGAGAATTTTGTGTCCCTCTTCCTTGATACTTCTCGGAACATTCTGAACAGGCTCGCCGTTATTCATTTTTATTGAAAGAATCTGACCTTCGTCAAGTTCTTCAAGGGCAACCTTTGCCTTTACAAAAGTTGTCGGGCATACCACATCGGTAATATCTACTGTATCGTCAATTACAAAATCAGCCATTGTAAACCTCCAAAATTCTCTGTTCAAATTTTTCTCTGCCCACTCTGTCGATTGTAAACTTAAAGCGTTCGCTCGGCTTTGCGTTTTCTGCAAAGAAGTTAAGAGCGGCATCACAGATTTCCATAAGTTTTTCTTTATTTTCAATAAACGGAATAATTGTTTCGCCCTTGTTGATTGAGTTGCCGAAAAGTCCGCCGAATGAAACAATGTAACCGTGAATTGTGTCCCACGCATCTGTCGGGCAAGCCTTGAAGCATCTGCCGCAGTAGTTACACTTTGAATTGTCAACGGAAATTTTCCCGTCCTCAAGAGTGATTGCACCCTGACGGCAGGCCTTTACACAGACTCCGCAGCCGATACAAGCGTCCTCTTTCCATGAAACCTTGATTCCGCCCTTGATACCGACATCGTTTTCCTCGGCTTTAAGGCAGTTGTTCTGACAGCCTGTTATGCCGAACTTGAACTTGTGCGGAAGTTCCTTTGCAAAATATCTGTCGTCAAGCTCCTTTGCAAGAGCGTATGTATCAATACAACCACTTGGACAGATTGCCTCACCCTGACAGGCTGTAATTGTTCTTACTCTCGGACCGCAAACGCCCGGCTCAACATCGCCCTCGGCAAGCGCGTCCTTAACTGCCTCAACATCATCAAGCTTTACAAAAGGAATTTCAACACTTTGTCTTGATGTGAGGTGAACATAACCGTCACCGTAGTTTTCCGAAACCTCGGCAATTTTCGCAAGCTGTTTAGCTGTAAGGTTGCCGCCTACAACTCTGAGCCTGAGTGAAAAATTATTTTTCTGTTTTTGACGCATAAAGCCGCCCTTTTTAAGCGTAGCATAATCAACTGCCATTTCTCTTACTCCTCCGATTCATTCACATTTATACTGTCTACAGCCTGTTTGAAGTCAGACTTTAAATCCTCAATATCCTCAATGCCGACGCTGATTCTTATTGTATCATCAAACACGCCTGCGTTTCTTTTTTGTTCTTCTGTTCCGTGAGCGTAAATTGTGCTTGACGGATGAATTACAAGTGTTCTTGTGTCGCCTATATTTGTTGCATTTGTTGCATACTTCAAATTGTTGATAAGCTTAAACGCTCTTTCTTTACTTCCTGCCCTGATTGTGAGGATTGCACCGCCTTTTCCCTTCAACAGCTTTTGACAAAGGCTGTAATATGGAGAAGCTTCAAGAGCGGGATAGTTGACTTCGATTCCGTCCTGTGTTTCAAAGAACTTTGCAAGCTCAAGAGCGTTGTAACAAAGACGCTCCATACGAAGTCCGAGTGTTTCAAGTCCGACAGAGTTCATAAAAGCATTAAACGGTGCAAGGCAACAGCCTATGTTTCGCCAGATACCGTTTCTCAGCTTTGCAACATATGCAAGCCGACCGAATTTTTTGTACTCTGCAAGACCTTTGTATCTTTCCGTATTCCATTCAAAATTGCCGCTGTCAACGATTATTCCGCTGATTGAATTTCCGCCGCCGTTAATGTACTTTGACGAGGAATGAACAACGATGTCCGCACCGTGTTCAAACGGCTGAATAAGATACGGAGTTGCCGTTGTGCTGTCGATAATGAGCGGAACACCGTGTGAATGAACAAGCTCTGATACAGCGTCAAGATCGGCAATTTCAAGTCCGGGATTGCCGATAAGCTCGGCAAAGACTGCTTTTGTTTTTTCGTTTATGAGCGGTTCAATCTCTTCGGCTGTCACCTTGTTGACATATCGTGTAACAATTCCGAAAGGCTCAAGATCTCCAAACAAATCAATTGTTCCGCCAAAAAGACCTGTGCTTGCGATTACTTCGTCACCTGATTCAAGAATGTTCAGGAGTGCCATCGTAACGGCTGCCATACCTGACGAACACGCAACCGCACCGACACCGTTTTCAATGGAAGCAATTCTGTTCTCAAAAGATGTTACCGTGGGATTGCCTATTCGAGAGTAGGCGTAGCCGGGAGCTCTGTTATTGAACACCTTTTCAAGCTGTTCGGCAGAGCTGTGCGAAAATGCACTGACCTGATAAATGGGAGTTAAGGTTGAGCCAAAAACCTTTTCACCGTTAAACCCCTTGTGAAGTAATGCGGTGTTAAACTCCATAATATCACCAACCCCTTAATTTCATACAACCAACCCTTTTGTGTAAGACCGTCGTAAGAATTTGTCTGACGGCTTCGATTGATATAGGTAGATTATACTCCATTAATCATAGTATTTCAATAGGTTTAATAAGATTTTACCTCTTGCACAATTTTTCTTTAAAATTTGCCGTAATTCCATTATTTCCTACAATACATATTTGTTTAGTAGGTATTGATTTTTAAATTAAAAACTGTTACCATTATTATATACTCTTTCAGCAAACAAAACGCACGGAAAGGAGATGCTAAAATTGAAGATTTCAACAAAGGTGGAATTCGGAATCATCGCTGTTATTGACATTGCGTCACACTCACTAAACGGCAATGCGGTAACAACTCCCGAAATTGCCAAACGGCAAAATATATCTAAAAAGTATCTTGAACAGATTCTCTCGTCACTCAGCTCGGCAGGACTTGTGCGAGGTCAGAAGGGTTCAAACGGCGGTTATGTTATTACAAAAAGCCTTAAAGAGATTACATTCAAGGATATCATAAACGCACTTGACACAAATGTTCTGAGCAATGTTTATTTTAACACTCGGGGCGATGATGATGTTATGATAAGACTTATCGACAACAGTCTTTGGTCGAAGATGTCGTCATATCTTCAGGAATATGCCGAAAGCATTACACTTGCACAGCTTTGCGATGAGTATATCAAAAACAATGAAATTGAACACAACATTCCGATGTACTACATCTGATAGATTACAAACAAAAAGCCACCGATTTTTATGTCGGTGGCTTTTCTTATTTTATCGGATTTTATTTAAAGCTTTCAATAACCTGACAGGTTTTTTCAATGTCATCATCCGTGTGTGCAAATGAAACAAACATCGCCTCAAACTGTGACGGTGCGGCATAGATTCCGTTTTCAAGCAGATGATTGTAATACTCGGCATATCTCTTTGTGTCGGCTGTGGTTGCCGTGTCATAGTCAACAACCTTTTTGTCGGTAAAAAATGCCGTCATAATCGAACCCACACGGTTCACATTAAGTCCTGCATTCTTCATTGCATTTTCAATCTTTGCAGACTTGCGTTCAAGCTCGGGATATATCGAATCTTTATTTTTTTCAAGAATTTTAAGCGTTGCAATGCCTGCACTTACCGCTACCGGATTTCCCGAAAGTGTGCCTGCCTGATAAACAGAACCAAGAGGAGCAACACACTCCATAATCTCCTTTCGTCCTCCGTAAACTGCAAGCGGCATTCCGCCGCCGACAATTTTTCCGAGGGTTGTAAGGTCGGGTTTTACTCCGTAAAGCTTTTGAGCACCGCCGAGTGAAAGTCTGAAGCCTGTGATTACTTCATCGAAAATAAGAAGTGAACCGTGCTTTTCAGTGATTTCACGCAGGAATTTTAAAAATCCTTTTTTGGGCGGAACAACACCCATATTTGCGGCACAAGGCTCAACGATTACACAGGCAATTTCATCACCGCAGTTATCAAAAAGCTGTTGCACGGATTCTTCATCGTTATATTTTGCAAGGAGAGTTGTGTCTGTGTAGCCTTTCGGCACACCTGCGCTGTTCGGAATTGAATTTGTCAGAAGTCCCGAACCGCCCTTTACAAGCAAGCCGTCGGAATGGCCGTGGTAACAGCCCTCGAATTTTACAATTTTATCCCTTTTTGTAAAGCCTCTTGCGGCACGGATTGCACTCATAACCGCCTCTGTACCTGAATTTACAAGTCGGAGCATTTCAATTGACGGCATATTTTTGCGGATAAGCTCGGCAAGTTCAATTTCTCCGCTGTGGCACGCACCGAATGTAAGTCCGTTCTGACAGGCAGAAGTCACGGCCTTGACAACATCAGGCTGTTTGTGCCCGAGGATATTCGGTCCCCATGAGCAGATATAGTCAATGAACTCGTTTCCGTCAACATCATAAATTTTTGAACCCTCTGCACGGTCGATAAAAAGCGGAGTTCTTCCGACCGAACGGCACGCACGGACAGGACTGTTCACACCGCCGGGCATAAAGTCAAGCGCCTGTGCGTATAGCTTTTCGCTTTGAGTTATATTCATAAAAGCACTTCCCTATTTGTAAAATTCGTCAATCCATTTTGCAACATCAAGTGCGTGGTATGTGATTATGATATCCGCACCCGCCCTCTTGATTGCAATCATATTTTCGCACACAATTTTCTTTTCGTCAATCCAGCCTTTTTCGGCAGCCGCCTTGACCATTGCATATTCACCGCTTACATTATAGGCAACAAGCGGAAGGTCAAAGCGTTCGCTTGCGGCTTTTACGATATCGAGATATGCAAGTGCAGGCTTGACCATAACCATATCCGCACCCTCGTCAATATCATCTGCAATTTCACGCAGAGCCTCTTTGCCGTTTGCGTAATCCATCTGGTAGCTTTTTCTGTCGCCAAATTCGGGTGCAGATTCTGCGGCGTCACGGAACGGTGAATAGTAGCCTGAGGCAAATTTTGCACTGTATGACATAATCGGAGTGTTGATAAGTCCGTTTTCGTCAAGTGCGTTTCTGATTGCAGACACTCTGCCGTCCATCATATCCGAAGGAGCGATGATATCCGCACCTGCTTTTGCAAGGCTGACAGCCATTTTAGAGAGGAGCGGAAGTGTTTCGTCATTGAGAATTTCGTGACCGCAAACAACACCGCAATGACCGTGACTTGTGTATTCACAAAGGCAGACATCGGCAATAATAAGGAGTGACGGATAATTTTTCTTTATGTATCTGATTGCGTTCTGAGTTACACCGTTATCGTCATAGGCTGATGTTGCAAGCTCGTCTTTATGCTTTGGAATTCCGAAAATAAGAAGTCCTGCTATGCCGCTGTTTTCAATTTCTTTAAGAATCTCGTCTGCTCTGTCAAGCGAATATTGGTAGACATTCGGCATTGAATCAACAGGCTTTTTAATATTTTCACCCTCTGCAATAAAAATCGGGTAAATCAAATCGCCCTTGTCAATTCTTGTTTCACGAACAAGACTGCGAATCCGCTCGCCTGCTCTTAATCTTCTGAATCTTCTCATATATTTAGCCTTCTTTCAAAGTTACTTCCTTGATTATAGTTTTCAAAATTCCGTCTGTGTCCTTCGTTTTTGCAATCTTGAACGAATTTACGCCGTGACTTTCAAGTGCCTCGGCGGTAATTTCACCTATGCATACAACGGAAGTTCTGTCGGAAATAGTTGCTCCGCCGTCAAAAAATGTGTTCACACCCGACGCACTCGCAAAAGTAATAAAATCGGTATCAACAACGGAATTATCCTGTTTTTTCTCAAGCTGAATGTCATAGGTTTTGACATCGTCAAAATCAATGTTGTTATCAGCCAAAATCCGAGTGAGTTCGGGCGAACCGTTTTCGGCACGCAGAATCAATACTTTTTCGCCGCTTTTCACTGTTTTTGCAAGCAAAATTCCAAGTTCACGGGTTGTGTAGACATTCGGAATACAGTCGGCAAAAATTCCGTACTTTTCAAGTACAGCCGCTGTTCCCGAACCAATCACCGCAAACTTAATATTTGCAAAACTGCGGATATCCTTTTTCAGCTTACGCAGTCGGCTCATAAAAATTTCTGCACCGTTCATACTTGTAAGCACCACATAATCGTAGCCGTCAATGCCGTTTATTGCATTGTCAAAAGCTTCGTTGTCATGATATTCAATCACCTTTAAAAGGTCATGCCTTTTGACCTCCGCACCCGAAAGCGTGAGCATTTTGCCGAGTTTGTCGGAGAGCTTTCTCGTACCCGTAACGGTAACGGAAACATTTTTCAAAGATCTTGTAATTGTGGGGGCAAAGTCAAATTTTGCGGTTTCGCCAACCACTATAACGGCAGGCGGAACAATCTCTGCGGATTTAACATTTTCGCAGATTGTCGAGAGAGTTCCCCTCATGGTCTGATTTTTTGCACAAGCACCGTTTGACACAACTGCAACGGGAGTATCCTCCGATTTACCGTTCTGAATAAGATTTTCCACAATGTCGGGGAGGTTTCTCAAGCCCATAAGAAAGACAAGCGTTCCGTCGGTTTCGGCACATTTCTTTATATTTTCGGGCAGGGTGTCCTGTGCCGTATGTCCCGTGATTATATGAACACTTCGGCTCAGATTTCTGTGTGTAACAGGGATTCCCGCAAGTTCGGGAACGGCAATCGAGGAAGAAATTCCGGGTACAATGTCAAACGGAATATCGGCACTTTTGAGGGTTTCAATCTCCTCTCCGCCTCTGCCGAACACGAACGGATCGCCGCCCTTAAGACGGACAACCGTTTTGCCCTCTCTCGCCTTTTCAACAAGGATTTCGTTAATATTTTTCTGCTTTTCGCTGTGTCTGCCCGAACGCTTTCCAACGCAGATTTTTTCAGCCGTTTCGGGTGCAAAACCGAGCAATGACACATCTATAAGGCTGTCGTAAACAAGCACATCGCAATGTCTGATATACTCCGCACCACGCATTGTTATCAGGTCAAAATCGCCGCATCCCGCACCGACAATATACACTCTTCCGTTACTCAATTTCGCTCACCAGCCTTTTTGCAAGTTTGATTCTGTTTGAAATTTCATCTGTTCCGCTGACTGTTTTTTTGCAGTCGGCAGACAGAGAAAGCGTTATCCTGTCGTTTTCAACCTTTGAAATTGCACCGACGGGAGTTGAACAATCGGCATTGAGGCTGAGCAGAACCTGTCTTTCGGTTTCAAACGAAAGCATTGTATTTTTGTCGCTGATTTCAGCGAGCATTTTGGAAACCTCGCTGTTTTTTCTGCTTTCAATCGCAACTATTCCCTGACACGGTGCAGGGAGAAATTCATCGGTATCAAACGGAGTTACCGTGTAATCCTCACCGTTGCAAAGGTCAAGTCTTTCAAGCCCTGCCTTTGCAAGCACAAGAGCATCGTACTCACCGTTCAACAGCTTTTTAAGTCGGGTGTCAACATTGCCCCTTATATCCTTGAATTTTGCATTAGGATAGATTTTCTCCGCAAAAAGCTTTCGTCTTAAACTGCCTGTTCCGATGACAAAGCCGTCCTTTGTTTCAAAATTGTTGCGTGTGACAAAAACATCGCCATAGCTGCCCCTTGGCAACACGGCGGAAATTTCAAGTCCGTCTGCAATTTTTGTCGGCAAGTCCTTTGCGCTGTGAACGGCAACATCTGTTTCTCCGTTCAAAAGTGACATTTCAAGCTCCTTGATGAACACACCTTTTCCGCCTAAAGCTACAAGCGGTTTGTCAAGGGTTTTGTCGCCTGTTGTCGAAATGTAAACCGTTTCAATTTCAACATTCGGAAAACGGTTTTTCAACGTTTTTATTAACATTTCGGTTTGTGCAAGGGCAAGCCTGCTTTTTCTTGTTCCGATTTTTATCGTCATTGTTCGTATTCCTCAATCAAATTTTCAACAGTTTTTTCATCGGGTTCAAGTCCCGAAAGGCAAAGCGAAAGAAGCTGTTCAAAAATCTTCCTTCTGTCATCTTCCTTTTCAACTTTTTCCTTAATTATCGGGCGATATTTCCACAAAACCTCGGTTGTGTTTTCGTTCATACTTTCAAGGATTCCCACAAAAAGCTCTTTAAGATATTTTGCGTAAATCGGACTTTTGCCCGATGTTGTAATTCCTGCCGTTATGCCGTTTTTGCTTGCAATTGCAGGAAAAATAAATCCGCATTTTTCCTTATCGTCAACTGTGTTGACAAGAATATTTTTCTCATTACAAAGCTGAAAAATTTTGCCGTTGAGCGTTTCATCATCGGTTGCGCTGATAACGCAAAACACACCGTCAAGGTCGCTGTCACAAAATCTGCGGTCAATGATTTTCACATTCAAAGCCTTGATTTCATCGCAGATTTTCGGGGCAACAACGGTTATGTCCGGCGAGAACGGCATCAACTTTTCAATCTTTCTGAGTGCAACCGTACCGCCGCCGACTACGAGTATTTTTTTATTTTCAATGTCAATATAAAACGGGAAATATGCCATTAGTTATTCTCTCCGCACTTTCTGTAGATTTCAAGAATTCTTGCAAATTCTTCTGCCGAAACATCGGATTTCAGCTTATAAATGAATTTTTCCGAAAAATCTGACGGCATTGCGTTTTTCACAGACTGCATACACGGCAGAAATTCGTGAAAGGCAAGGTCTTTTTTGAGAACTTCAATTTCCTCAAAAATTATTTCTTTTGCACTTTCAACGCTGTCGAGTTTGAGAGCATTGTTCTCGTTTGCAAGCTGTTTTATGCAGTCAATATTAATGAGCCTTACACCGCTTATTTTGGGGATACTTTCGTCAATGTCGGGCGGTACGGCAAGGTCAATAAACAGCCTTGATTTTTCGGTTTTTATATTGTTTTTTAAATCATAATATGTAACCGTGTAATGCGGTCCGCTTGTGGCACTGATTACGCAGTCTGCAAAATCAAACGCTTTGTATCTTTCGTCATAATCAATCACATTCGCACCCGTATTTTCAAAAACAGTTTCTGCTTTGTGCTTTCGTGAGGTCACGGTAACGCTTATACCTTTGTGCGACAAAAGATTTTTCACAACGGTTGAGCCGACCTTGCCTGTTGCACCGATTACAAGGACATTCAGCTCACCGTCTTTGAATTTTGCCGCCTCGTTTGACGCAAGAGTTGCAACGGAAACCGATGTTTTTGAAATGGCGGTTTCGGTCTTGATTTTTTTTGCACAGGCAACAGCCGCCTGAACGCACATATTAAGCTCATATGCAACCGTGCCGTTGTCCTTTGCAAAGGCGTAGGCTCGCTTTAGCTGACCGAGTATTTCATCTTCACCGATAACCATTGATTCAATTCCGCCTGCCACCCTGAAAAGATGGAGCAAAGCCCTGTCACCGTAGAAAAGACAGATGTACTTTTTTAGTTCGTCAAAATCAATTCCTGAAAAATCCGAAAGAACGGTTTCAACCGTTTTCACAGATGATTCGTCACCGCAAAAATAAACCTCGGTTCTGTTGCAGGTGCAGAGAATCAAACACTCGCTGATATTTTCAGAATAATAAAGTTCGTCAAGAAATGTCTTTTTTTGCTCATCGGGAAAGGCAAGCTTCTTTCTCACAACCACATTTGAAGTTTTGTGACTTACGCTCAGGCAGTACATAAAAAATTCGCTCCGTTACAAATAAAATCCGACAGTAAAATACACTTTTAAAGTTATTTTATTACTGCCGACAGCTATTGTCAATTAAAGTTAGTCAGTTATTTCACCACTAAACCTATCTGTTTGGTATGTTTTTGATTATACTACATTCACCATTCTATGTCAATAAATTTCGGGTTTTGCTTGACAAAAACAGTGATTACAATATAAACTATACAAAGATACCTCCCGTCAGCAAACAGCGGGAGTTTTATTCCGATGTAAATACTTATTGTACCGATAGAAATACTAAATGATTTGAATATGTATTAAGGAGCGTTTTTATGCTTAATCAGTTTTCAAGAACACAGCTTTTGATTGGCAAAGAAGCTATGGACAGGCTTTCAAAAACAAGAGTTGCAATTTTCGGAATCGGCGGTGTAGGCGGATACACGGCGGAGGCTCTTGCAAGGAGCGGAGTCGGCGAGCTTGACCTTATTGACGATGACAAGGTGTGCCTTACAAACATCAATCGCCAGATTTTTGCAACAAGAAAAACAGTAGGCAAATACAAGGTTGATGTTGCAGAGGAAAGGCTCAAGGACATCAATCCCGACATAATCATCAACAAACACCAGACCTTTTACACTCCCGAAACCTCGGAAAAATTCGACTTTTCAAAATACGACTATGTAGTTGACGCAATTGACACGGTAACAGGCAAAATTGAGCTTGTTATGCAAGCCAACAAAGCCAAGACGCCTATCATCTGTTCAATGGGAGCAGGCAACAAGCTTGATCCTACAGCGTTTGAGGTTGCCGACATTTACAAAACCTCGGTCTGTCCTCTTGCAAGGGTTATGAGACACGAACTCAAAAAGAGAGGTATCAAAAAGCTGAAGGTTGTTTATTCAAAGGAAAAGCCTATCACACCCGTTGACGATATGGCAATAAGCTGTAAAACAAATTGCATATGCCCTCCCGAAACTGAAAGAAAATGCACCCAACGCAGACAGGTTCCCGGCAGTACCGCATTTGTTCCGTCGGTTGCAGGTCTTATCATAGCCGGCGAAGTTATCAAGGACTTGATTAAGTAAATATAATTTTTAACAACGCAAAGCACCGAGAGAAATTACCCTCGGTGCTTTGCTTGTTTTTATAGGATTTTTTACAGTTGATATCGTGATTAAACAGATTAGATGATAACCGATTCTTCCTGAAGTGATTTGTTACGGAGGATCTGAACCTCATCGCCTTTGGTAATGAAAAGCCGATAAAGAAATACATTGACCTTTTCTCCGACGGTAATCGGAGTTTCGTCAAGTCCTCTGTACGCATAAACCGTGCCTCCGTCACATTTTACGGCAATTTCGATATTGTCACCTCTGAATGAAGTCTTTATAACCTCGCCGACGGATACAGACGCTTTTTGTGCAGTTGTTTCGCTGAGCTTTGTCACCTTTACAAATTCGGGACGGATAACTGCACGGTCAACATTATCGACAACATCAAAGGTCTTGAACTTTGTATAATCGTCAAGCGTAGTAGTCTGACCGAAAAATGATGCGGAAAATGCGGTTTCGGGATGCTGATAAATGTCAATCGGCGAGCCTATCTGTTCAATTCTGCCCTTGTTTGTAATTATGATTTCATCGGCAACCTCAATAGCCTCGCTCTGATCGTGAGTTACAAATATACTTGTAACGCCGAGCCTTTCAATCATATCCTTAAGCCATGAGCGAAGCTCCTGCCTAACCTTTGCGTCAATTGCGGCAAATGGTTCGTCAAGCAGAAGAAGATTCGGGTTTGGCGCAAGCGCTCTTGCAAAGGCAACACGCTGTTTTTGACCGCCCGAAAGCTGGCTTGGATAACGCTTTTCAAGTCCTTCAAGACCGATAAGCTTTACAAGCTCGTTTACTCTTTCCTTGATAAATTTCTTGCTCTTTTTCTGAATTTTCAGACCGAAAGCAATGTTATCAAAAACTGTCATATATCTGAAAAGAGCGTAGTTTTGGAATACAAAGCCTATGCCTCTTTTGCTTGCGGGAATATCGTTGACAACCTTTCCGTCAATTACAATTTCGCCGCTGTCGGGATTTTCAAGTCCTGCAATCATACGAAGAATTGTTGTTTTGCCGCTGCCCGAAGGACCGAGAAGTCCGATAAGCTTACCCTTTTCAATACCAAAGTTTACATTGTCGGATGCCTTGTAGTCACCGAAAGTTTTATTTATATTTTTAAGCTCAACATACATTACGCATCCTTCTTTCCTTTGTATTCAACCACACTTCTGATAATCAAAATTGCAATCGCCATAAGCACAAGTATTGATGAAACCGCAAATGCGGGAACATACTTGAACTCGTTGAACAAAATTTCAACATGGAGAGGAAGTGTGTTTGTTTTTCCTCTTAAATGTCCCGAAATTACCGAAACTGCACCAAATTCACCCATTGCTCTTGCGGCACAGAGTACAACTCCGTAAAGGAATGCCCATTTTATGTGCGGAAATGTTATTTTTCTGAAAATTGTTGTGCCTTTTGCACCCATAAGTGCGGCGGCTTCTTCCTCATCCGTACCCTCGGATTCAAGCACGGGAATAAGCTCCCT
The DNA here is from genome assembly GCF_002834225.1 of Ruminococcus bromii. Taxonomy (GTDB): domain Bacteria; phylum Bacillota; class Clostridia; order Oscillospirales; family Acutalibacteraceae; genus Ruminococcoides; species Ruminococcoides bromii. The sequence continues at coordinate 95,738 of NZ_NNSR01000069.1, forward strand.
TGAGATGAACGGGAATGTTACAAACACGGTTGCAAGGATAATTCCCGGAACGGCAAAGGTAACCTTGATTCCAAGTTCGCTTAAAAGCGGATATATCGGGCTTTGTCTGCCGAATGTGAGTACAAATATAAGACCTGCGATTATGGGCGAAACCGTTACGGGGAGGTCGATGAGTGTTGTAAGAAGTTTTTTGCCCTTGAATCTGAACTTTGTAATTGACCAGGCGGCAAAAATTCCGAATACCGTATTGAACAGTACCGCAAACACAGTTGCCTCAACAGTAAGCACAATTGCCTTTACCGTGTAATCATCGCTGACAGCCTGCCAGAACACCTCTGCACCGCTTTTGAAAGCCTCGCAGATTACCGTAACAAGAGGAAGAACGAGCATTACGAATACAAATAAAAGCGCAATGCCTATGAGTATGTACTTTACAACCTTTGAACGCTTTGTTTCTTCGTACATTTTATCTTCCCCCTTTCAGAATTTTTGCATTCCTGTGCTGAACCATATTTACAAGGAACAAAATCCAAAAAGATGCGGCAAGCATTACAAGTGCGATTGCCGTTGCACTTTTGTAGTCATATTCCTGCAGCTCCGACATAATGATAAGCGGAGTGATTTCTGTTTCAAACGGCTTGTTGCCTGCAATAAAAACAACCGAACCGTACTCACCAAGACATCTTCCGAATGCAAGACCAAAGCCTGTGAGAACCGAGGGAAGAATTTCGGGAAGAATAATTTTTCTGAAAATTCTGAATCTGCCCGCACCCATAACTCCTGCCGCCTCTTCATAAACAGGATCAAGCTTTTCAAGAACAGGCTGAACTGCTCTTGTTACAAAAGGTATTCCCACAAATACAAGTGCAACCGTAATACCAACTCTTGTGTAGGCAATGCTTATGCCGAACTTTGCAAAAAATCCACCGATAAGACCTGTGTCGGCAGTCAGAGAAGTAAGTGCAATGCCTGCAACCGCTGTCGGAAGTGCAAACGGAAGTTCAATCATACCGTCAAGAATTCTTTTGCCCGGGAATTTGTAACGAACAAGCACCCACGCAAGAATTACACCCATAACGGCATTGATGAGAGATGCAATAAATGCGGTTATAAAACTAACCTTGTAGCTTGCAAGCACTCTTTCACGGGTGATTGCCTCCCAAAATTCAGAGGGGCTCATCTGTGCCGTATAAATAACGAGAGCGGCAAGAGGAATCAGCACAACAAGGCTTAATAATGTAATTGTTACACCCAAAGAAAGACCGAAGCCCGGGATTACTCTTTTTGCTTTTTTTGACTTTTTTGCCTGAACCATTATCACACCTGTTTCCCCTGTAAAATATCATCCGACATCAGACAGGATTGCCTATAAACTGCCTGATGTCATTTTTTAATCGGTTTTATTTTTTCTCGTAAATCTTATCGAAGATACCGCCGTCTGCAAAGTGCTTTTTCTGAGCCTCGTCCCAACCGCCGAAATCGTTGATTGTTACAAGGTTTATGTTGAGGTCGAACACATCGGAGTATTCCTTCAAAATTTCCTTATTATAAGGGCGGTAATAGTTATCGCCTGCAATACGCTGAGCCTCATCGCTGTAAAGATAACTTAAATACTCTGTTGCAACCTTTCGAGTGCCTCTTTGGTCAACCACTTCATCAACAACAGCAACAGACGGCTGTGCAAGAATGCTGACGCTCGGAGTAACGATTTCGTACTCGTCGGGATTGTCCTTGATTGAAAGGTACGCCTCATTCTCCCAAGCAAGAAGAACATCGCCCTGTCCGTTTTCTACAAATGAAGTTGTAGCACCTCTTGCGCCTGAGTCAAGCACAAGCACATTTTGATAAAGCTTTTTAATGAAATCTTCAATTTTTGCCTCATCACCGTTATATTTCTTGTCTGCATATGCCCAAGCGGCAAGGTAGTTCCATCTTGCACCGCCCGAAGTTTTCGGGTTTGGAGTGATAACGCCCACACCGTCTTTTGCAACATCGTCCCAATCCTTAATGTTTTTCGGATTACCTTTGCGAACAAGGAATACAATTGTTGAAGTGTATGGTGAAGAGTCATTGTCAAACTCATTTACCCAACCGTCCTCAATCAGACCTGCGTCACGAATTGCGTTTACATCGTATTCAAGTGCGAGTGTTACAACATCTGCCTCAAGACCGTTTGCAACCTCAAGAGCCTGTTTGCCCGAACCGCCGTGTGACTGGGTAACTTCAACATCCTGTCCTGTTTCTTCTTTCCAATGCTTTGCGAAAATCTTATTATATGATTCATAAAGCTCTCGTGTAGGGTCATACGAAACATTTGTTAATGTTACTTTTGAATCGTTTGTTGTATCTTTATTACCGCATCCTGTAAAGGCAACCGCTGACGCACCCAATACTGAAACTGCCAATACTGCCGATAATACTTTTGTTCTTAAATTTTTCATTTTGATTACCTCACTTTAAATTAATTTGATTTTAGATTCTGACAGGCAATTACATACAACAGTACGACTTGCCCCCAAATGAGGTACACATTCGTATTTTCTTCAGATTGTAAATGTTTTTCATAAGCGTCACCTTTTGGATTTTTGAGGTTATTTTGTTACCCTATAATTCCTATCAATTTACTATGTGTTTCTTTGAGAACTATTTTATACTGTACAGGGTGAAAAGTCAAGGTAAAATTTTCACACATCCAACACTTTAGCAAATTGCAACAATACACAAGCAATATTTTTCGCAAAAATAGTAATAAAATCGAAAAAACAGACATAAAATAACGGATAGGTATTTTCAAATGAAATATGCCTATCCTAAAAAAGAAATATTTTTTTGCGTAAATCTATTGACAAATCTATATAAAAAAGGTATAGTAGTATTAAATCAATAATGATTATTATTTTATTCAAAAATTAAATACACAAAGGCGTATTGATTATTTTAAATTTCAAAAATTAATTTAACGGAGGAAATATTATGGCTAAAACAACAAAGTATTCGGGAACACAGACAGAAAAGAACCTTGAGGCTGCTTTTGCAGGCGAATCGCAGGCTCGTAACAAATACACATATTTTGCATCTGTTGCCAAAAAGCAGGGCTTTGAGCAGATTGCAGACCTTTTCTTAAAAACGGCAGGCAACGAGAAAGAACACGCAAAAATGTGGTTCAAGGAGCTTAACGGAATCGGCGACACAGCCGAAAATCTTCTTGCCGCTGCCGAGGGCGAAAACTATGAGTGGACAGATATGTACGAAGATTTCGCTAAAACTGCCGAGGAAGAAGGCTTTACAGAGCTTGCACACAAGTTCCGCCTTGTTGCCGCAATCGAAAAGCACCACGAAGAAAGATACCGTGCATTACTCCGCAATGTTGAAACTGCAGAAGTTTTCAAGAGGAGCGAAATCAAGATTTGGGAATGCCGTAACTGCGGTCACATTGTTGTAGGCAAAGAGGCTCCCGAGGTTTGCCCCGTCTGCAACCACCCACAGAGCTATTTTGAAATCCACGCAGAAAACTACTAATTTTGATTTAATCAAATATATAAAGGAAACTCCACCGCATTTCACGGTGGAGTTTTGTGTTTAGTATCAAATTAAATTCAAAAAACCTACTCTTCTTCGGGATATTTCATGCCCCAGCTTTTGCGGATGTCGGTCATGATTTTCATAACATCCTTTGTGTAGTCAAGGTGCATAAGAGCCTTGTCGCCCTCTATCGCCTTTTCCATATCTTCAACCTCATAAAGCAAAGCGTCCTTTGTATGACCTGCCGAGATTGTTTCACAATGGCCGTCAGCCGTGTATGTAATCTTTGCCTCCATGCCTCTGGGATATTCAAAGATTTCAACATAACCCTTGTCAAACGAGATTGTGCCACGCTTTGGCTGTTTTGCGTGAAGCGAAAGAATGACAGTTGCCATTTCCTCCTCTTTATTCTTTAAAAGAATACTCGCTTGTTCGTCAACGCCTGTTTCGGCATATTTAACCTGCGACAACACATCGTTTGGGCATGAGCTCATAAACATACGAACAAACGAAAGCGCATACACGCCGATGTCAAGCATTGCACCGCCTGCAAGATTGCGGTTGAAAAATCGGTTGTTCATATTGTACTCTTTGTAACTGCCGAAATTCATCTGAATAAGCCTAAGCTCGCCAAGGTCACCTGAATTTACCTTTTCAAGAAGTGCCTTGTAAATCGGCATATGGAAAATTGTCATTGCCTCTGCAAGCACAACATGGTTTTTCTCTGCAAGAGAGATTGCCTCGTCAAGTTCATCTGAATTAAGCGTTATCGACTTTTCGCACAAAACATGCTTTCCTGCCGCAAGAGCCTTGCGAAGATATTTTATATGCGTGTTGTGCGGTGTGGAAATGTAAATTATGTCAACATTTTCGTCTTTAAACAGCTCGTCAATATCGTTGTAAACCTTTTCAATGCCGTACTTTTCGGCAAATGCAACCGCCTTTTCATGGGTACGGTTTGCAACGGAATAAAGTTTCTGTCCTCTGCTTTTGAGTGCGGCTGCAAGCTCATTTGCGATAACTCCGCAACCGAGTGTTGCCCAGTTGTAGTTTTTCATAAAAACACCTCCGTATATTTTTCGAGAAAAGTTTAACACACGGAAATGCGTCTGTCAACGGTATCAGATAGCTTTTCTCGTATCTGCTCCGTACTTTTTCATAATCTTGCGAAGTTCGTTATTTTCGCTTTTTGAAAGACTAAAATACATAAATCCGTGCTTAACAATTTCATCACCGTCACACGCAGGCATATATGTATTACAGCCTATTCTTATTGATGCCTTTTCGTCAAAACCGCACGAGGGTGAATCAAAATATGCGGATTTGCCCTCAAACATTTTCTTCACGGTTTTGGCATCTTCGGCAGACATCTTAGCGTCAACCTTGTCACAGTCCTCAACATCAAAATACACGGTAGGCTCACACGCATAGAAACTGATTTTCGGCACGGCAAATACTGCGGCGGCAACGCATAAAACAATTGCAACCACCATTACAGCAATCTTTTTCTTCATAACATTCACTCCTTTTCGCTAATCCCTTTAAACATATATTATATTAAGATTGTATCATTATAATTTAATCGGCATATACATCAATTTTAAAATCATTTATTTGTAGGTTAAAAAATTTTTCGTCAATGCTTACAAGAGAGCAATTTTACTTTTGTTGTTGAAGAGGCACAAATTGCATACAAATTCAAAGCCTTGCTTATTGAGAAAAATCGGTCTGAAAATATGCAGAAAAGCAGTTTTTACCATATTATAAAGGCATAAAAAGAAGAATTTTGACGAGGTGGTTATTGTAACTAAAATTGTGAGCAAAGTAAACTTTATGTTTATAAGGTATTTTGCTTGTTTATTTCAGGCAACAGGATTACAATAATTGTGGAAAATGGAAAAGAATGGTATTGTTTACAAAGATTATGTGATTGAAGAGGTTAGAAATTAATGAAGAAAGTCAAAAAAATGCCCTCACTTGCGTTTGCAAGTCTGTTTAAAAGAAACAAAGGTCAGAATACTGTAAAAGAAAAGCGACGGCGCTCACACCAGATAAATATGCTGGAAGGTCCGCTCGTAAAAAAAATTCTTCTTTTCACACTTCCGCTTGCAGGATCCAGTATTCTTCAACAGCTTTTCAACTCAACCGATGTTGCGGTGGTCGGCAGATTTTCAAGCAGTCAGGCACTTGCCGCAGTCGGAAGCAACGCTCCGCTCATCAATATGCTTGTGCTGTTATTCACGGGACTTTCGGTCGGCGCAAATGTTTTGATTGCACGATATATAGGTCAAAATGACCGTAAAAAGGTTTCGGAAGCTGTTCACACGGTAATAACACTTTCACTTATATGCGGATTTCTTCTTCTGATACTCGGTCAGGTTATTGCAGCACCGCTGTTAAGGCTGATGAACACACCGGATGATGTAATTGACCTTGCGGCAACATACCTGAGAATTTACTTTATGGGCATGCCGTTTGTAATGCTCTACAACTTTGGTTCGGCAATTTTGAGAAGTGTAGGCGACACAAGCCGTCCGCTCTACTGTCTTGTAATTTCAGGTATTGTAAATGTTCTTTTGAACCTCTTCTTTGTAATCGTCTGCGATATGAGCGTTGCAGGAGTCGGCATTGCAACAGTAATTGCCGACGGCATAAGCGCCGGACTTGTTATGATGTTCCTCATCAGAAACGAAGACGAGTCAATCAGAGTCAATCCAAAAAAACTTTCATTCAAGAAAGAACATCTCATTATGATTTTGAAAATCGGTGCTCCTGCAGGTATTCAGGGTATGGTTTTCTCAATTTCAAATGTATTCATTCAGACAGCCATAAACGGCTTCGGTTCACAGGCGGTTGCAGGCTCATCGGCTGAACTCAACTTCGAGTACATTACATACTATATAGTAAGTGCGTTCAGCCAGGCAGCCGTTACATTCACAAGTCAGAACTACGGCGCACTTCAATTTGACAGATGCAAAAAGGTGTTTAGGCTTTGTATGCTTTTCAGCTGTATTTTCACAGGCTGTGTGAGCGTTATATTCATGCTCGGAAGCGGATTTTTCATCACCTTCTTCACAACCGACCCCACCGTTATCAAGTACGCAATCATCAGAATGGCGATTGTTATGCTCCTTGAGCTTATGACAGGTTCATACGAAATCAGCGGCGGTGCGCTCAGAGGAATCGGACATTCACTCCTCCCTGCAATCCTCACAATCTTCGGTTCTGTTGTGTTCAGAATCATCTGGCTCTTCACGGTATTCAAGGCATTCCACACCTATGATATGCTACTTATGGTTTACCCCGTTTCATGGATTATCACAGGCACATCCGTTTTGATTGCCTACTTCATCATCAGAAAAAGAGAATTCAAAAAGGTAAGCGCCGCTTTTGAAATTTAAAATCAAATAGATTTTTATGGCTGACATCGGCATTGGTGTCAGCTGTTTTTGTTTAGAAGAGGCTCTAAAATTAAAAAAATAATAAAAAGCAATTATTTCGTACTTTTTGTGCGGAATAATTGTTTTTTTGCTGTGTTTTATGTTATAATCCAATTATAAACACACGGAGGTGCGACAATGACTAAACGGACTGTTGCCAACAATTTTTTATACTACATTTTTTGCGGATTCAGCGGTGCGGTTACTTCGCTGATAGTATGGCTGTTTCTAAAACTTATGGGTTTGGGAATCGGTCTTGTGTGGGATACAATTCCGTCAAATTTTGATTTCAAATTTTATCCGATTATCGTCTGTACGGCTGGCGGACTTATTCTCGGAATATGGCAAAAGCTGACAAATGCCGTTCCCGATGAACTTGACGAGGTTATGAAAAAGGTAAAAAAAGATAAATTTTACCCGTACAACAAGGTGCTTTTGCTCTGCATTTCGGCACTTTTGCCCCTTGTTTTCGGCGGAAGTCTCGGTCCTGAGGCAGGTTTGACAGGCGTTATCGTCGGACTTTGCTACTGGGCAGGAAGTCATATGAAAGACGCTAAAAGTAAAATTCCCGAACTAATGCAAATCGGCATAAGCGCAACCTTGAGTGCGGTATTCTACGCACCGCTTTTCGGTCTTGCATCGGTCAATGAAGAAAGGCTTGACAGCGAAGAAAAGCCTACCGATATCCGTTCAACAAAGCTTATTTCAAACATCATTGCCGTACTTTTTGCGGCGGGAACTCTGTTTTTGCTTAACTCCGTTTTCGGCGGAAGTATGGGACTTCCACGACTTGGTGGTTATAACATTACAAATTTTGAGCGTTTGTGGGGAATTCCTCTCGCACTTTTGGGCGCTGTATGCGGTTTTCTGTTTATCATATCTTCAAAGATTTTCGGAAAATTTTTCGCACTCATTCAGGGCAAGCTCGGCATTATTATCAGCACAACTCTCGGCGGAATTATCCTCGGTGTTATGGGTACATACCTCCCCCTCGCAATGTTTTCGGGCGAAGAAAGCATTACCGTTGTCAAGGAAAGCTTTGCCGAATTTGCACCGTGGATTCTCATTATCAGCGGTGTGCTGAAACTTGTTCTCACAAACATCTGCATAAAGTCGGGTTGGAAAGGCGGTCACTTCTTCCCCGTCATCTTCTGCGGAGTGAGCATCGGCTACGGTGTTGCAATGCTCGGCGGACTTGACACGGCATTTTGTGCGGCAGTCGTAACGGCAGGACTTCTCGGTGTCACAATGAAAAAACCGCTTGCCGTAACAATGCTCCTTTTGCTCTGCTTTGACGCAAGAGTTATTCCGTGGATTTTGCTCGCCGCATTCCTCGGAAGCATTATTCCGACTAAAATTTTCGGCAGTAATAAAAAGAAAGCTAAGTGAGCATATAAAAAACTGCTTTGCGAACCACCGTTTCCTTTGGAACGCATTGAAGAAATGACCGCTCTTATGGGTGGCGAGGTTTTATGCGTGAAGAATTTAACAGCAGATACTCGTTTATAAAATCGTCAATTTGTCAGGGACTTGTTTGGTGTTTTTGGCACACACTTTTGTGGATAGTTGATTCAGAATTTACTGATTTGAGGGCTATTCCCTACATCATTTCAAACATTGTCGTTATCACATCAATCACCGTTCTGATAAACATTTTTCTTGAAAGACACAACAATCTGATTTACTCTGTGCTTTTTCATTTTGGGTTTAACATAATTTATGTATTTCTCAATGCCGATATAATGTTCTTTGTGATACTGACAATTCTCTATTTAATCATTACTCCGTTTGCCGTGTTGTTCAGAAATAAGACTAAAATCCGCAACCAACGCTAACATTTCGGTTAAATTCAGTTGATAGACACGATCAAATTTTTAATGTAAAATTTGTAGGAAATTATTTTTTAATATGGTGAAAATTAGTTTTTCGCTTCAAAATAGTAAAAGAAAATAATATATACAACTTATTTTAGGAGGATAAATATGCTTACACATATCGGAACAGACACTATAGAAACAGAAAGATTGATACTCCGCAAATTCAAAATTTCAGACGACGAGGCTATGTTAAAATATTGGATTGCCGATAAAAAAATTCAGTCTCTGTATTCCGAACCTGTTTACACCACAAAAGCAGAAGTTGATGAACTTCTCGAAAAATATATCAATTCGTATCAAAAAAATGATTACTACCGTTGGGCAATCATAGAAAAAAATTCAGGTGAATGTATAGGTCAGATAGCATATTTTCTTGTTGACAGCAAAAATAATTTTGCCGAAATAGAATATTGCATAGGCTCTGATTTTCAATGCAAAGGATATGCTACCGAAGCAACGAAAGCAGTTATACAATATGGATTTGATAAAATTAATCTGCACAAGGTACAGATTTGTACAAAGACAATAAATAAACCTTCAAAGCGTGTCATAGAAAAATGCGGTTTTACATATGAAGGAACATTGCGTGATTACTTTTATATGGACGGAGAATATGTAGGTCGATTGTATTTTTCCATGTTAAAAAGTGAATTTGAATCAAAACAAAATTAAACAGGAACATTTATCTACACAACAACCTCCCTGCAATCGAATTTTGCCTTGCAGGGAGGTTGTATTATTCATATATGAAATTTTATTTTACTTGCGGATAATTATTGCTTTGCCGTTGCAATGAACCTTTCCGTTTGAAACCGTAACTGTTTCACCGCTGATTTCATTTTTATAGTCGCCGTCGGGGAGGTCAACTTTTACATCTGCTGACTTTGATTTAAGGCTGAAAATGCCGACTTTTTTGCTCTTGTTGTTGTCACGCTCAAGAATTGCAATATCGTTTTCATCGTCTGCATCAGCCTTGAAATAATCGTCATCATCAAGAACGGTTTTCTTGATTGTATCGAGCTTTGCAAAAAGGTTGCTTAAATCAATGCCTGTGTTGCGTGGGAAAACATCCTTGTCAAAAAGGCTTGGAGTTTCGTCACAACCGAACTCCTGACCGGCATAGATGAGAGTTGAACCCTTCAAGAAATACAGAAAAGCGGTGTAATTTTCAAGGTCGCTCCTGTTCTTTACATAATGGCAGATTCGTGGCTGATCGTGATTTTCAAGGCAACGCATTTTATCGTAATTCTGCGGATAAATTGCCTCCTGATAATTGAACATATCAAGATAATGTGAAAGAGATGTTTCGCCCTTCAAATATTTGTCGAAAACCTCACGGATATCGTAGTCATATTCCATATCAAAAGCGTCAAAAAGCTCATAGTCGCTTGCGGTATAAATTCCGCTCTTGCGAGATAACACATTGAAAGAGCTGTGTACGCTTTCGGCAAGCCAAATGCAGTCGGGATTTACCTTTGCAACAGCCTCTCTCGCCTGTTTCCAAAATTCAACGGGAACGAATGATGCAACATCGCAACGGAAGCCGTCAACAATTCTCGCCCACATAACGAGTGAATCAATCTGATACTGCCATAATTCTTTGTTGGAATAATCAAGGTCGATTATGTCGCTCCAATCACCGACTTTGTTGCCAAAATTGCCGTCCGACTTTCTGTAGAAAAACTCGGGATGTTCAACTGAAAGATTTGAGTCGGGCGAAGTGTGGTTATAGACAACATCAATGATGCACTTCATGCCCTTTGCGTGAATTTTTTCAACAAGGCTCTTGAAATCGTCCATTGTGCCGTATTCGGGATTTGTTGTGCGATAGTCCTTGTTTGCATAAGGACAGCCGAGAGAGCCTTTTTTATTCTTGACGCCAATCGGATGAATCGGCATAAACCAAATGATGTCCGTGCCGAGTGACTTTATTCTGTCAAGATCCTCTGCAACGGCATTAAATGTGCCGTCATTTGTGTGGTTGCGGACATAAACCGAATAAATAACCTTGTTTCTCAAGCTGATTTCAGTATTTTTTGCCATTTAAAACATCTCCTTATGTATTTTTCCACGGTCTGTTTTTACCGTTCCAACCTCGTTCTGCCCAGTAATTTTTATCGGCTTCATTCCAGCCGCTTTTCTGAATCATTCTCATAATAAAGAAAAAGCCTTTTGTTTTTAACCCTGCCTTAACTTTGCCGTTACTTTTCTTTACCTTATTGGCAATTGAGGTAGTCTTTTTGTCAATTTTCTTTTTGAGTCCATCGGTGACGCCTGAATAATTTGTTGCACGAACATTGACACCGTAACGATAAGTTTTTGGAACGCCCCAAAAGAACATACTGTCGGCGATATCCTTGTTGGCAGATTTTGTACCCGAACCTGCGGCTGTCGAAATTACAACCGCCTGCTTTGTGAACATTTTCTGTTCGGGACGGTGAACCATCCAACGATAACCGTAATGATCAAGAAATGCTTTCATTGAGCCTGTGCAATGATAAACATACACGGGCGTTGTGAAGATGAGTACATCAGCCTCGTCCATAGCCTCGGTAATCTTTTTCAGTCGCTCATAATGCGGACAAAGTGTTTCGGATTTTAGAAAACACTGCGTACAACCTACGCAAAAATCGCCGAAATCTCTCGGAAGAAAAAACTCCGTAACCTCACCGCCTAATTTATCGGCAACCTGCTTGCCAATATGATAGGTTGAGCCTTTATGGTTCTGACCGTTTATTACTGCAATTTTCATTTTATGTCACCAAATTCATCAATTTCAAGTCAATTTTAGCACAACAAAGCAATATTGTCCATATGATTTTTATGCCTTTTAAGAGCTTTTTAATGCGGATTTTTTATTAAAAAAACAGCTCCCCGAAAACGGAGAGCTGTGATAAGTACAAATAGATTTGTCAAACGAATCAGAAGTCGATTTCTGTATCGTAGTAGCAAGCCTTGAGAAGTTTTTCCATTTCTTCCTGATTTGGCTGGCGTGGGTTAGAACCTGTGCAAGCATCGGCAATCGCGTTCTTGGCAACTTCGGGGAGCTTTTCGAGGAATTCTTTTTCGTCGATAATGCTCTCGTCAGCCTTAACACCGCCCGGACCGTAGTTCTTAATGCCCTGCGGAATATTGAGCTGATCGTTCATTGAACGGAGTTCAGCGATGAGTGCGTCAACAAGTTCTTCTGTTGTTTCGCCCTTGAGGTTGATGAACTTAGCAATCTTAGCATAACGCTCAGCTGCAACAGGATCTTTTGAGTTATACTTGATAACCTTAGGCAGATACATAGCGTTTGCACAGCCGTGAATAATGTGACCGCCTGTGAAAGCCGCACCTGTCTTGTGAGCCATTGAGTGAACGATACCGAGCAGAGCATTTGAGAATGCCATACCTGCAAGGCACTGTGCATCGTGCATTTTATCACGGCAAGCCATGTCGCCCTCATAAGACTTCTTGAGGTTGTCGTGAATCATCTCAATTGCATGGAGTGCAAGCGGATCTGTGTACTCACAGTTGAGAGTTGAAACATAAGCCTCAATTGCGTGAGTCATAGCGTCCATACCTGTGTGAGCAGTAAGTTTAGCCGGCATTGTTTCGGCAAGTGCAGGATCAACGATAGCAACATCAGGTGTGATATTAAAGTCAGCAAGCGGATATTTGATACCCTTTGCATAGTCTGTGATAACTGAGAAAGCCGTAACTTCTGTTGCAGTACCCGATGTTGACGGGATAGCACAGAATTTAGCCTTTGTACGAAGTGTCGGGAAACTGAACGGAGTAATAATTTCCTCAAAGGTTGTGTTGGGATACTCATAGAATACCCACATAGCCTTTGCGGCATCAATCGGAGAACCGCCGCCCATTGCAACAATCCAGTCGGGTTCAAATTCACGCATAACAGCGGCACCCTTCATAACTGTTTCAACAGATGGGTCAGGCTCTACGCCCTCGATAAGCTTAACCTCCATACCTGCTTCTTTAAGATAGTCAACAGCCTTGTCAAGAAAACCGAAACGCTTCATTGAACCGCCGCCGACAACTACAACAGCCTTTTTGCCGGATAAATTTTTAAGACTTGAGAGAGCATCCTTACCATGATAGAGATCTCTCGGTAAAGTAAATCTGTACATTATAATTACCTCCTTAAAGGATATTTTGTCAACTTCTCCTTGACTACCGTAATTATAACACCGAAGATTTATAAAGTAAATACCTTTTTTGAAAATAATGTGTGTTTATTTTGTGAAATTTTCACTATAATTCTTTATTGGAATTTATATTAAAAAATATGCTCAATTACAGCCCGTAAATGTTGTCATCGCCCTTGGCATATTTCTTAACAGCCTCCATAAAAAGCTTTGCGGCAGGATTTGAAATATTCTTTTCCCATGCCATAACATAGGCTATGCTTGTGTCCGCATCATCAATAAGGTATGAATCGGTGTATTCGTCAGAAGTATACGCGGCAACCGAGGTTGGTATGACAGACACGCCGATTCCCGATGACGATGACACATATATGGAAACAAGATCGTCAAATGAATTTTCAATTTTCGGGGTTATGTGAAATGTACGGAACAAATCCATAATTTCCATATACACAATCGGAGCAACAGATTCCGAAAGTACCAGAATACTTTCGTCAGCCAATTCGGAAAGCTTAATGCTTTTTCTTCCGCTGAATTTTGAATTTTTCGCTGTTACAACGGACAAAGTTTCATTATGTGTAATGATTGATTCAATACCTGAGCTTTCGGGAACCATATCTCTCGGCATAAAGCAGAAGTCGTATTCACCGCCTGTGATTGCAAGTGTGCGGTCAGCCTCGTCAAGCTGTCGCACATCAATTGTAATTCCCGGATATTTTTCCGCAAAGTCGGCAATACATTTCGTCGGGAACGAAAGCGAGGTAACATCACAGCCGAGCGTAATTTTACCCTGACCTCCGTCATGCATCTGCTTGATAACGGTTTTTGCTTTCTTTAAAGTTTCAACAATTTCAATCGCATAGGGCAAAAGTGCCTTGCCCTCGCTTGTTATGATAACATCACGGTGAGATCGTGTAAAAAGCTGAACCCCAAACTCCTTTTCAAGGTCGCTTACATATCTGCTGACGGTTGACTGAGAAACATAGTTCCGCCTTGCCGCCTCTGAAAAGTTGAGCGTCTGAGCCACAGTTATAAAGCAATTGAGCTGATTTATATCCATAATAACCTCCGTTTTGACAATTTCCCGCAGTATTTTGTCGGTTTTTTTCAATATTATGCAAAACTGTAAATTTAAGACTGCCAAATCGTCATTTTTGCATAATCAACGGTATTGAATAATTTTTCCATATTTGGTACAATTCAAGTATAGCATAATAATATGCAAAATGTAAATAACTTATTTTAAAACAAGGAGCTTAACGAATGAAGAAAATAGTTGTAACCGGTATGGGTGCGGTAACACCTGTCGGCATCGGTGTTGAAAACTACTGGAATAATATCACGGCAGGTGCATCGGGCATTGACACAATTAAGACTTTTGATCCGTCTGAACTCGCTGTTCAGATTGCCGGCGAAGTAAAGGACTTTAATCCGTCCGACTATCTTCCAAAGGATTTAATCAGAAAAACAGATCCGTTTATGCAGTACGCTTATATTGCGGCTGAGGAAGCCATGAAACAGAGCGGAATCAAGATTGAACCCGAAAGAACAGGTATTGTTATGGGTACTGCAATGGCAGGTATTGCAACAATCGCATATACTCAGGAGGCACTCACAGGCGCATCACACAAAAAGGTAGGTCCTCGTTTTATTCCCAAAATTCTCGGAAACATTGCCGCCGCAAATATCGCAATCGACTACAATATTCAGGGACCGAGCTTTACGGTAAGCACAGCTTGTTCGTCAGGCGGTGACGCAATCAACACAGCTTGTATGTGTATGCAGAGCGGCAAGGCTGATATTATGCTCGCAGTAGGAGCAGAGTCCGTTCTCTGTCCTCTTGTAATTTATTCGCTTGCCAACGCAAAAGCTCTTTCAAGAAGAAACGATTCGCCAAGCACTGCAAGCCGTCCGTTTGATGTTACCCGTGACGGTTTTGTAATAGGTGAAGGCGGCGGTGCGCTCGTTCTTGAAACAGAGGAACACGCTCTTGCAAGAGGTGCAAAGATTTATGCAGAAATCAGAGGTTGCGGCAACACGGATGACGCTTATCATGTAACTGCTCCGCATCCCGAAGGACGAGGTGCAATCGCTTGTATGAAACAGGCAATTGCAGAGGCAGGAATCAATCCTTCCGACATCGGCTACATCAATGCTCACGGTACTGCAACAAACAAGGGTGACACAGTTGAAACATCTTCAATCAAGAAGGTTTTCGGCAACACTCTCCCCTATGTAAGCTCAACAAAGGGCGCAACAGGTCATATGATGGGCGCAGGCGGTATTACAGAAACAATTACCTGTGTCAAGGCTATTGAAACAGGCACAGTTCCGCCTACAATCAATCTCAACGAGGTTGATCCCGAATGTGCCGGCATTGACTTTGTTGCAAATACCGCAAAGAAAGCCGAAATCAACTTTGCCATGTCAAACGCATTCGGATTCGGCGGTCAGAACTCAAGTATTATCGTAGGCAAATACGGCAAATAATCTGCCGATAAAACAACATACAAGCAACACACATATGTGTGTATAAAATAATGTACACACATACATAATAGGACAGGGGGATATTATGAATTTAACATATGATTCACAGATGTTCAGAGAAACATTTGAAAGTGAATTTACATGGCTTAACGGCTTTATGAGAAATGTAAGACGCTTTTCGGATAAACCCGCGGCAATTGACTCTCAAAGCGGCAGAATATGGAGCTACAAAGAACTTAATGCCGATGCAAACAGATTTGCAAACGCTATGAAAAAAGACGGCGTCAAGAAAAACGACATTGTGTTTATGCAGCTTTACAACTCACCGCAGTTTTTGTTTGGTTACATTGCACCGCAGAAGCTCGGTGCAATCTCAAATCCCGCTAACTTTAACCTATCACCGGGCGAAACCGCTGAAATTATGGGACACAACAAGCCAACAGTTTATGTTTACGACGCAGACATTATGCAAACAGCCGTACAGGCTCTTGAAATCTGCGAGCATAAGCCAAAATTGATTCTCTGCGTTAATAATTCCAAAAAGGAAGTAACTCTTCCCGAAGGACACATTTTCTTTGACGATTACATCAAGGACAGCAGTGACGAAAATCCGCCTGTTGACTATGCGCCGCATATTTATGACGAGGTTTTAAGACTTCAGACCTCGGGTACAACAGGCACTCCAAAGGGCGTTCCGCTTAACGCAATCAACGAAGTTCTTTCGGCTCACGATGTAATTATGCACTTTCCGCTCTCACCCGTTGACATTACGATGAATATGACACCGTGGTTTCACCGTGGCGGTATTCATTCGGGCGGTCCTACACCTACCCTTTATGCAGGTGCGTGTCTTGTGATTATGAGAACCTTCAACCCGAGGAGTTGTATGGAGTTTATCGAAAGATACGGAATTACATTCATCACAGGTGTTCCGTCAACTCTTGAAATGCTTGCAGCCCGACAGGAAAAGCATCCGAAAGACCTTTCTTCGCTCAAGGGCATTATTACCATGGGCAGTCCGCTTGAAAAAGCCGCTTGCATTCGCTATCAGGAACTTCTCTCCCCCAACATTTTTAACGGCTACGGCACAACGGAATCTTTCTGGAATACATTTCTTCGTCCGTACGACCTTCCTGAAATGGCAGGTTCGGCAGGCAGATCATGCACAGATGATGAGGTAAGACTTGTAAATGTTTATGACGACAGAAAAGCAGAGCCCGATGACATAGTCCCCTGCGATAACAAAACAGAGGGAGAAATCATCATCAAATGTCCGAACAAAACTACCTACTGCTATGTAAATAACGAAAAGGCTACAAAAGACAAGTTCTACAAGGGTTGGATGTACACAGGCGACATCGGCACTTGGAACAGCGAGCAGTTTGTTACAGTTGCAGGCAGAAAAGATGATATGATTATCAGCAAGGGCGAAAATATTTACCCTGCAAGAATTGAGGAAATTCTCAACTCACACCCGAAGGTTCAGGAATGTATCGTAACAGGTGTTCCCGATTCAACAAGAGGCGAGTGCGTTGCGGCATATGTAATCAAGGCCGACGAAAGTCTTACGGTTGCAGAGCTTATCAATTTCTGTGACAGCTCACCGAATATTTCAAAATATCAGGCTCCGAGATACTACCGTTTTGTCAACGATCTTCCGCAAACCGCTACAGGCAAGAAACAGCATTTTGTAATAAAAAAACAGGCAGCAGAGGACCTTAAAAACGGTTTGTTGCTTAAAAAATAATTACGGATTTTCCGTATATATGTAATGGAGAAAATATGACCGAAAAATTATACAAAGCAAAGGTTTCATACTATGAAACAGACTGTATGAACATTGTTCATCACTCAAATTATATCAGATATTTTGAAGATGCAAGAATTCAGTATATGCACGACATCGGTTGTGATGTTGCCGAAATGCAGTCAAAAGGATTGTATATCCCAAATGTTGACGCATATGCCCGTTACAAAAAGCCGCTTAAATTCGGCGATGAGTTTTCCGTTGAAGTAAGCCTTGTATTTTTTACGGGTTCAAGAATGATTTTCGACTATAAAATCTTCAACAATAAAAACGGAGAACTTTCTGCAACAGGCAGAACAACACACTGTTTTGCAACTCCCGAGCTAAAGCCGATAAGCATAAAGCATTCAAATCCCGATTATTACAACAGACTTCGTGACAATACTGTCAGCCCGGAAGATATTACAATAAGAAGATAAACAATTTCACAAGCAAAAAGTGCGTACCGAAATTCGGTACGCACTTTTTTGATATAGGAAAATAGGAAAATATCAGTCGTCAAAGTTGGGAGTCTGAATTGCATCGTAGCCTGTTTCTCCCGTACGGATTTTAACCGCCTGTTTAAGATAGTAGGTAAATATTTTACCGTCACCCGGGTTGCCCGTAAAGGCTGTTTTTCTGATTGCCTCAATTGTTTTTCTCTCCCATTCTTCGGAAGAAACAACAATTTCAAACTTGATTTTCGGCAAAACCTGAACATCAACCTTCTGTCCTCTTACATACTCCGACATACCTCGCTGAATTCCGCAACCGACAACCTGATACGCTGTAATTCCGTTTACGCCGATATCCGTGAGAGCCTTTTTGACATCTACAAACATTTCTTCACGAACAACGGCCTCTATTTTTATAAGCTGAATATCGTTATTGTTTTCCATACTTTAAAACCTCCGTTAGTTGTCAAGACCGTTAAATGACGGATAAGCAGCTTCACCGTGCTGTGAAACATCAAGTCCCATAAGCTCATCTCTGAGGTCAACCCTGATTTTGCCTGTAATAAGTCTTGTGATGCCGTAGCAGATGAGTGTTCCGACAACCGCAATTACAATTGTGATGCCGATACCTGCCGCCTGAGCACCGAACTGTGCAAACTCACCGTACACAAGACCGTTACCTGCACTGCTGTTGATTGCCGTGCATGAGAACACACCTGTGAGAAGTCCGCCCCAGATACCGCCTGTACCGTGACAGCTGAATGCGTCAAGCGCATCGTCAAAGCCGAATTTTTTCTTGCCGTATGAAATCATAATATAGCAAACAGGGCTTGTTGTCAAACCGATAATAACTGCCGCCCACATCGGAACAAAGCCGGCACCGGGCGTGATGCCTACAAGACCTGCAACCATACCCGTGCTTGCGCCGATAAGCGTAGGCTTTTTGTTCTTGATAACATCGCAGAGCATCCACGAGAGCATTGCGGCTGCGGCTGAAACACCTGTTGTCATAAATGCGTGAGCCGCAAGACCGTCGGCGGCAAGTGCAGAACCTGCATTGAAGCCAAACCAACCGAACATAAGAAGCGACGCACCGAGTACAACTGTCGGAATATTGTGAATTCTGTAAATTGAATGTTCATAATCGTGACGCTTGCCGAGGAGTATGCAGAGAACAAGTGCCGAAACACCTGAGCTGATATGTACAACATCGCCGCCTGCAAAGTCGAGAGCACCGATACCGTCTGCACCTAAAAGTCCTCCCTGTCCCCATACCATATGGGCGAGCGGATAGTAAACTATAAGCGACCAGAAAATTGTGAAAACAAAAATTGACTTAAACTTCATTCTGCCTGCAACTGCGCCCGTGATAAGAGCAGGAGTGATTACGGCAAACATCATCTGGAACGCTGAGAATACCATATTCGGAATTGACGCATCATCCGTGTAGCCCTCCGTGAGCGAAACGCCCTCAAGACCGAGCCAGCGGAAATCACCGATAAAAGCATTTCCCGAAGGAGCGAACGAAAGCGAATAACCGAAAAGCACCCACATAACAATTCCTATGCCAATGATAAAAATTGAGGTCATCATTGTATTTACAACATTTTTCTTTCGTACAAGACCGCCGTAGAACATTGCAAGACCCGGAGTCATTACAAATACGAAAGCCGCACAAAGCAGCACAAAGCCTATATTTCCTGAATCCATTTTTAACCTCCACATAAACCGTTTTTGCCGAAGCAAAAAAATAAAGCTCACAATGTTTTTGTCCGATTTTGCAAGTTTTAAAAACTTTGTTGCAAAATCAGAAGAAACCAAAGTGAACTTCCTTGTCCTTTTTATATTCAGTTTTCCGAAAACTTTGTAAGGTCTTTGCCTTACTGTCTTGAATTATAAAGCCTTAACGGCTGATTGTCAATACTTTTTTGAATATTTTTTAAAGTTTTTTGCTGTTTTTTGAATTGCAGTTTACATTAACAGGTCAAAAGTCTATGCCGCGGCACAAATTTCATTTTTGCAAGTTTATTTAATTTTCTTGCAAATTATTTTTTTGATTACAGCATATTCTTTGTAGCGTTTGTAGCGGCGAACCTCGTTCGCCGCTACATTAAATTGTGCAAACAGCTACTATACTACGCTCGGGCATAATATGTTTTTTTATATTGCAAACCATCTTCCCGACCGCAATTTTCCATTTTCAATTTTCAATTTTTCATTTAATGAACCTATCTACACGAATCAGGTACGGCGGCTCGCCGTACTGGTGGATAATATCGTCCCTACAAAATAAAAACTACGGTCAACATAGCCCTGCCAACCGTAGTTAAAATCAAGATATTTTATTTTGCAAAATCGGAAGCTCTGCTTTCACGGATGATATTAACCTTAATCTGTCCGGGATATTCAAGCTCTTCTTCGATTTTCTTGCAGATCTCTCTTGCAAGCGGAATCATACGCTCATCATTGACAATCTCAGGCTTAACCATAACTCTAACCTCACGGCCTGCCTGAATTGCAAAGGTACGCTCAACACCGTCAAAAGAAGAAGCAACCTCTTCAAGCTTCTGGAGTCGCTTAATGTAGTTTTCAACATTTTCTCTTCTTGCGCCCGGTCTTGCGGCTGAAATAGCGTCTGCCGCCTGTACAAGGCAGGCAACAATTGTTCTCGCCTCAACATCACCGTGGTGAGCATGGATAGCGTGAATAACAGCGTCGCTTTCCTTATACTTTTTGGCAATGTCAACACCGATTTGAATATGTGTTCCCTCAACCTCATGGTCAATGGATTTGCCGATATCATGCAAAAGACCTGCACGCTTGGCAATTGTAGGATCAAGGCCAAGCTCGCTTGCCATCATACCTGCGAGATATGAAACCTCAAGAGAGTGATCAAGAACATTCTGACCGTAACTGGTACGGTAACGAAGTCTGCCGAGAAGCTTAACAATTTCGGGATGAACATTGTGCACACCCGCATCAAGCACAGCTCTCTCACCTGTACGCTTGATTTCGGATTCAACCTCTCGTCTTGCCTTTTCAACCATCTCCTCAATTCTTGCGGGATGGATTCTTCCGTCTGCAATGAGCTTTTCAAGTGCAATTCTTGCAATCTCTCTTCTGACAGGCTCAAAGCATGAAAGCGTGATGGCCTCGGGTGTATCGTCAATAATAAGATCAACACCCGTAAGAGTTTCAATGGTTCTGATGTTGCGGCCCTCACGACCGATGATTCTGCCCTTCATCTCATCGTTTGGAAGAGGAACAACCGAAATTGTTGCCTCCGAAACCTGTTCTGCGGCAAGTCGCTGAATTGCAAGCGAAATAATATTTCTTGCCTTGTCGTCTGCTTCCTCCTTGAGCTGTTCGGTATATTCCATAATCTTAACCGACTTCTCGTGAGCAAGCTCATTTTCAAGCTGTGAAAGCAAATAGCTTTTAGCCTGTTCTGCCGTGTAGCCCGAAATTTTTTCAAGCATTTCAAACTGGCTCTTTTTCAAGGTTTCAACTTCTTCGAGTTTTGCATCAGCATCACGAAGCTTTTTGTTGACTTTTTCTTCCTTGCGTTCCATATTGTCGAGCTTTCTGTCAAGAGTTTCTTCCTTCTGCTGGATTCTTCTCTCCTGACGCTGAACTTCCTTGCGTCGGTCGGAAATTTCTTTTTCGCTCTCATTTCTGAAACGATGAACCTCGTCTTTACCCTCAAGGACTACTTCCTTTTTCCTTGCTTCGGCTGTTTTAATTGCATCAGCCACAATCTTCTTTGCCTCTTCCTCAGCACTCCCGATTTCCTTTTCGGCAGTGTTTTTACGGATGGCAATTCCAAGGAAAACACCTGCACCCGCACCGACAACAATTGCGGCGATAATGCAGATAATACTTATCCATAACGGCAATTCGGACACCTCCTTAGTTTGATTTTTTCAAGTATTTCACAGTTCCCAATCAATTAGACTTTAAAGGTGCCGTTAAAAAGATATTCAATTTTCATTTTTATTTTCTAAATATTTTTTTACATATTTATATGCACAGTCAAAAAAAACACCGTAATGACCGTTTTCAACATTTCAGGCAACTGAAACATTATAAAAATTATAAAAAATATCTATATATAACGGCTCTCTTAAAGAGTCTGATTAAAAAAGTTGCAAAAGCCAAAAACTGTACTTTTGCCAAAATCCGCAACAGCGGATAGTACAATTTTATAATAGAATCACCAAATTGTCAAGAATAAGCGAGGTATTTTTGCAGATAATTAGTTGTGGCAGGTGAAAAAATTACATTTCTTTGAACGGAGCGGAACGGAGCGGCTCAAATTTGCCTTAAAAACGCAAAATCAGACCGTGTTTTTTACCGTATTTGTAAAAAACTCAAAAATTTTTCGTTAAATTTTTGTCAAGCTATTGAAGAAATGAAAAAAATGTAATATAATAGAAGCACCTTAGAATTTTAGGAGGAATTTTTTTATGTCAGTAAAAGTTGCAATTAACGGTTTCGGCCGTATCGGTCGTCTTGCTTTCAGACAGATGTTCGGTGCTGAGGGTTACGAAGTAGTAGCTATCAACGATCTTACAGATCCTGCTATGCTCGCAAACCTTCTTAAGTATGATACAGCACAGGGCGGCTACTGCGGTAAGATCGGTGAAAACCTTCACACTGTAGAAGCAGGCGAAGGCTCAATCATCGTTGACGGCAAAGAGATTACAATCTACGCTAAGCCAAACGCTGCTGAGCTTCCTTGGGGCGAGCTCGGTGTTGATGTAGTTCTCGAGTGCACAGGTTTCTATACATCAAAGGCTAAGAGCCAGGCTCACATTGATGCCGGCGCTAAGAAGGTTGTTATTTCTGCTCCTGCAGGCAACGACCTTAAGACAATCGTTTACAGCGTAAACGAAAAGACTCTTACAGCTGACGATACAATCATTTCAGCTGCTTCATGTACAACAAACTGCCTCGCTCCTATGGCTGACACACTTAACAAGTATGCAGAAATCCAGAGCGGTATCATGTCAACAATCCACGCTTACACAGGCGACCAGATGATTCTTGACGGTCCTCACAGAAAGGGCGACAAGAGAAGAGCAAGAGCAGGTGCTTCTAACATCGTTCCTAACTCAACAGGTGCTGCAAAGGCTATCGGTCTTGTAATTCCTGAGCTCAACGGTAAGCTCATCGGTTCTGCACAGCGTGTTCCTGTTCCGACAGGTTCAACAACAATTCTTACAGCTGTTGTTAAGGGTTCAGATGTAACAGTTGAAGGTATCAACGCTGCTATGAAGGCTGCTGCTTCTGAGTCATTCGGTTACAACGAAGATCCGATCGTTTCTTCAGATGTAATCGGTATGAGATTCGGTTCACTCTTCGATTCTACACAGACAATGGTATCAAAGATTGCTGATGATCTTTATGAGGTTCAGGTTGTTTCTTGGTACGACAACGAGAACTCATACACAAGCCAGATGGTTAGAACAATTAAGTACTTCGCTGAGCTTGGCTAATCTGAATTTACAGATTATTTTTGGGGCTGTCCGTTTTGGACAGCCCCTTTTTGTTTTGCTTTTGTAAAGAATTTCGGGTTTTTATTCTTTATTCGTAAAATTATGCTCTAAAATGTTACATTTAGTCGCAGTTTATAAAATATACACGAAAAATTAGTTTTAAATTTTTTGAATTTGCTTGAAATTGACATATATTTTTGGTATTATATAAGTGTGAGCAAATAATCAAAATCAGAAGGTATTTAACAAGGAGCAGTTCTTATGAATTACAGCTTTAACGAGGCAAGACCGGCACTTGAAGTTTTTCATACCGGAGATTCCGTGTACGCATACAATCTTTTGGGTGCACACCTCGTGAACTGGAACGGCAGAAACGGTTGTGTGTTCCGAGTATGGGCACCAACCGCAAGGAGCGTTTCGGTTGCAGGCGAATTTAATAATTGGGACAATAACGCAACCTATATGTACGACATCGGCTACGGTGTTTGGGAGGTGTTTGTCGAAGGGGTCGAGGAATTTTGCGCATACAAGTACTGCATTGAAAGCGAATACGGCGACAGGCTTATGAAAGCTGATCCGTATGCTTTTCATGCTCAAACCCGTCCCGGTCAGGCATCCCTTGTGTATGACATTGAAAATTATTCGTGGAATGACGGCGAATGGTTAAACAAACGCAAAGAAAACAACATTTCATCTTCACCGATGAATATTTATGAAATACACGCAGGCTCATGGAGAAAATATCCCGACGGCAACTTTTTTAATTATCAAAAGCTTGCCGATGAGCTTATCCCCTATCTCAAGGAGATGCACTACACTCATATTCAGCTTATGCCTATTATGGAATATCCGTATGACGGTAGCTGGGGCTATCAGGCAACAGGCTACTATGCCCCAACCTCAAGATTCGGCACGCCGTCCGACTTTATGACATTTGTTGACAGGCTTCACTGTGAGGGTATCGGAGTAATTCTCGACTGGGTTCCGTCAAATTTCCCCGTGGACGATTTCGGTCTTGCAAAATTTGACGGCTCTCCTCTCTATGAAAGCAATGACCCAAAAACGAGCAAGCGTGACTCGTGGGGAACCTGCCTTTTCAACTACGCAAGATTTGAGGTTACAAGTTTTCTTGTTTCATGCGCAATGTTCTGGCTCGACAAATATCATATTGACGGCTTGAGAATCGGCGCACTCTCCTCTATGCTCTACCTTGACTACGGTAAATCCGAGGGAGAATGGGAGCCGAACAAATTCGGCGGAAAAGAAAATCTTGACGCTGTTGATTTTGTAAAAAGACTCAACACGGCTGTTCATATGTACCACCCCGATGTTATGATGTTTGCCGAGGAAAACACCTCATGGCCAAAGCTTACTCATAAAATAGAGGACGGCGGACTTGGATTTGATTTCAAGTGGAATATGGGTTGGATGAACGATATGCTTCACTATATGTCGCTCAATTCAATGTGGCGGCCGTTCAACCACGACAGCCTTACTTTCAGCTTTTATTATGCTTTTTCAGAAAAATTTCTTTTGCCGATTTCACACGATGAGGTTTCTCACGGCAAAGGTGCGCTGATAAAGCAGATGCCCGGAAAGTACGATGAACAATTTGCAGGCGTAAGAGCGTTTATAACATATATGTACGCTCATCCCGGCAAAAAACTCGTGTTTATGGGAACTGAAATCGGTCAGTTTGACGAGTGGAATTTCAATGAGGCAATTCAATGGGATTTGCTTGAATTTGAAAAGCATAAAAAGCTCAGAACATTTTTTAAGGAGCTCAACAAATTTTATCTTGACTGCAAGCCGCTCTATGAGCTTGACGCTGTCTGGAAAGGCTTTGACTGGATTCACCATGACGACTACACAAACAGCGTTATTGCATTCAAGCGCACCGACAAAAACGGTGATGAGATTGTTTCGGTATGCAACTTCCAGCCCATCAGGCGTGACGAATATTGCATCGGCGTTCCGAAATTCGGTCTTTATGACGAGGTTTTTAACTCTGATGAGGAGCGTTTCGGCGGCAGCGGTGTTGTAAACGGAAAAAACATTAAAACCGAGTCAATGAAAATTCACGGCTTTGATCAGGGACTTTCACTCACTCTTCCCCCACTCAGCGTAATCTATCTGAGGTGTACAAAAGAACTTGAACCCGATGAAGTTCAAAAATAAAATTGATATTTTCAGTCACAAGGCTGTAATTATATTTAAGCTAAAAAAGATACTAAAATAAATATCGGAGGTATTTTAAGATGTTTCCAAAAAAGGAAGTAGTGGCTATGCTGCTTGCCGGCGGTCAAGGCTCTCGTCTTGGCGTGCTTACCCGAAAGCTTGCTAAGCCTGCCGTACCATTTGGCGGCAAATATCGTATTATTGATTTCCCGTTATCCAACTGTGTAAATTCAGGCATTGACGCTGTGGGTATTCTTACGCAGTACCAGCCTCTTGTTCTTAACGAATACATAGGAAACGGACAGCCGTGGGATCTTGACAGTATGCACTCGGGTGTAAACTGTCTCAGCCCTTATCAGGCTGTTGACGGTGCAGACTGGTACTCAGGCACAGCCAACGCTATTTATCAAAATATCAACTACATTGAGCGTTATAATCCTGAATATGTGGTTATTCTTTCGGGCGACCATATTTACAAAATGGACTACAACAAGATGCTTGATTATCACAAGGAAAAGAATGCCGCTTGTACAATTGCGGTAATTGATGTTCCGCTTGAGGAAGCCTCAAGATTCGGCATTCTCAACACAAACGAGGACGGTTCAATCTACGAATTTGAGGAAAAGCCTGCTCATCCAAAAAGCACAAATGCATCAATGGGCATCTATATTTTCAGCTGGAAGGAGCTTAGAAAGTATCTTACTGAGGATGAACTCAAAGAGGGTTCAAGCCATGATTTCGGCAAGGATGTCCTCCCTGCCATGCTTGACGCAGGCGAGCGTATGTTTGCCTATCCTTTTGAGGGCTATTGGAAGGATGTGGGAACAATCGACAGCCTTTGGGAGGCTAATATGGATCTTCTCGATCCAAAGGTTACTCTCGACCTCAAGGATATCTACTCAAGAAACCCGATGATGCCTCCGCACTATGTTTCAAATGAGGCGTCAATCCAAAATTCACTCGTTGCCGACGGATGCAATGTTTACGGCAGCCTTGAGTTCTCAATTCTTTTTGCAGGTGTTACAATCGGTAAAAACGCAACAATCAACTCTTCAATCATTATGCCGGGTGCTGTAATTGAAGACGGCGCAGATGTTCAGTTTGCAATTATTGCAGAAAATACTGTTGTCGGCAAAAATGCAAAGGTCGGACAGAAACCTGAAGAAACGGAAAATCTTGACGACTGGGGAATTACTGTTGTCGGTGCAAATACCGTTATCAAAGAAAACACCGTTATCAAAGCAAAAACCATGATAGACAGCGACACGGAGGTGGACGGCAATGAGAAGTAACAATGTACTCGGTTTCATCTTTGCGGCAACACTTGACGACAAAATTCCGGAGCTTGCATCTTCAAGAACAACTGCAAGCATTCCGATCGGCGGTAAATACAGAATTATCGACTTTGACCTTTCAAATATGTCAAACTCAGGTATAAGCAATGTGGGCATTGTTGCAAAAAGCAACTTTCAGTCACTTATGGATCATGTGGGTTCAGGCAGTGCATATGATCTTTCAAAGAGAAGAAGCAACCTTTCAATTCTTCCTCCGTATGACGGCAAGGCTTTTTCAAGCTTTGTTGAAACAATCTACAATATGCACGGATATATTGAGCATTGCCGTGAGGAATATGTTCTTATCTCGCAGGGCAATGTAATTACTAACATTGATTACACAGATGTTTTTGACTTCCACTCAAAGAAGAAGGCAGACATTACACTTATATATAAGAATCATGCAATTCCGCAGGGCTATGACAGACCGATTACCCTTGATGTAGATGATGACGGCAAGGTAAATCAGATTTTTGTAAAGCCCGGTGTTGTTGACAAAGAGGCATTCAACCACGCATACGGCTCTATTCTCATCAAGAAAGACCTTCTTATGAGTGAAATCAGAAACGCCATCAGCGTTAATCAGCTTGATGTAAAGCGACTTCTTCAGAGCAGTCTGGGCAAATACAGTATTTATGCTTACGAAAATAAGGGTTACTGTGCAACAATCAGCTCAATCAACGATTACTTCGAGTTCAATATGGATCTTATGAAAAAAGAAGTAAGGGATGAGCTTTTTAATCCGCAAAGACCTATCTATACAAAGGTAAGAGATGACGCTCCGTCACGCTACGGACTTACAAGCAATGTGAAAAATTCAATCATTGCACAGGGTTGTGTTATCAACGGTGAGGTTGAGAACTGCGTTATTTCAAAGGGTGTTTATGTCGGCGAAGGCGCAAAGCTTTCTAACTGTATTGTAATGCAGGACACAAAAATAGGTTGCAATACCAACCTTAACTATGTTATCATAGATAAGGATGTTACCATCAAGGACGGTCGTTCACTTATGGGATATGATTCGTACCCCATTTATATTGCTAAAAAATCCGTTGTATAAAGTTTGTTTAAACAAGGAGGTAATCTTACAATGAGAATTTTATACTGTGCTTCAGAAGCTAATCCGTTTTGCGGAAGCGGCGGACTTGCCGATGTAGCGGGAAGTCTTCCCCATACACTTTGCAGAAAAGGTCAGGATTGCAGAATTGTTGTTCCGCTTTACGGCACAATTCCGCAGGAACTTAAAAACTCCATGAACTTCATCACAAACTTTACCGTGCCGGTTGCATGGCGTCATCAGTATTGCGGTTTGTTCTGGGCAAGATGGAATGACTGTACATACTATTTTATTGATAACGAATATTATTTCAAGAGAGGCACTCTCTACGGTCATTATGACGACGCTGAAAGATTCGCTTTCTTCTCCCGTGCAATTCTTGAAATGCTTCCTTACATTGATTTCCATCCCGACATCATTCATTGTAATGACTGGCAGACGGCTCTTGTTCCTGTTTACTACTATCTGTTCTATTCACACAGACCATGGTACTATAACATTAAGAGTCTGTTCACTATTCACAACATCCAGTATCAGGGTGAATACGGCTGGGAAGTAAACACAGAGTGCGTCGGCATTCCTACATCAGAAACAAAGATTCTTGAAATGAACGGCAAACTCAATATGATGAAGGGTGCTATCGAAACAGCTACCCGTGTTTCAACGGTTTCTCCAAGCTATGCGGCTGAAATTAGAGACCCGTGGTTCAGTTGGGGACTTCATGACGAACTCAATCTTCGTCATTACAAGCTTTGCGGTATCAAGAACGGTATTGACACAGAAAGCTACAATCCCGAAACAGACTATCAGCTTTATCGCAACTATTCAAAGGACGATATGAGCGGCAAGGGCGAATGTAAGCGTGCTTTGCAGGAGCGTTTGTGTCTTGAACAGCGCTGGGATGTTCCGCTGGTCGGTATGGTAACAAGACTTGTTGCACACAAGGGACTTGACCTTGTGAGAATGGGTCTTGAGGAGCTTATGAACACAGAAAATATGCAGTTTGTAATTCTCGGTTCAGGCGACAAGGAGTACGAGGACTACTTCAACTATATGCAGGCGAAGTATCCGGGCAGACTTTGCTTCTGTCACGGCTTTGTTCCCGAACTTGCAAGAAAGATTTACTCAGGCGCAGATATTTTCCTTATGCCGTCTGCTCAGGAGCCTTGCGGTCTTGCACAGATGATTGCGCTACGTTACGGCACAATTCCTGTTGTTCGTGAGGTTGGCGGTCTTAAAGACTCCGTATTCGACAGTGCCGACAACTACGGTAACGGCTTTACATTCAAAAACTATGAATGTGCAGATATGCAGCTTGCCGTAAGAAGAGCATTGTGGGGCATTCAGGACGATCAGGGCTGGCATCAGCTTATGTGGCGTGCAATGATGAGCGACAACAGTTGGGAGCGTTCGGCTCAGGACTACATCAACCTTTACAACGATACCCTCAAGTGGGCTTAATCGTGCAGTCAAATCTTATAACAAAAAATTCAGTCGGAAAGCAGATTTCAAATTTGCTTTCCGACTTTTGGTTTATTTGAAATAGCAATCTCGTAGGGGCGGATGATATACGCCACAATGCAAACAAAAAAGGTTGGAAACTACTGCGGGGAGCAGTCGATTTCCAACCTTAAAGTTTTGCATTAGTTTTTCATCAGGTTCGCTTTATTGCGTGAGGAACACGAATTTTGCTTGCGAGCTTGCCAAGGGCAAACACAAGGATAATCTCGGGAATGCACTTAACGGCAACGCTGATGAATCTTGCTGTAAGATAAACCGTGTACGGTGTTGAACCGCCGCCGTAGAGTGTGTAGAGCCAAAAAGCCGCAAGGAATGTTTCAACGCAAAGCATATTTGTAAACCATGCAAGAACAACCCTGAGCGGAGTTACATTGTTCTTATAAAGAAACATACCGTAGATAAAGCCTGTAATAAATCCGTTGATTGTAAAGCCGGGGAAATATGCACCTGTCGGAGCAATGATAAATGAAAGAATATCTCCCAAAGCGCCGACAATTGCGGCAGGAATCGGTCCGAACATAACTCCTGTTACGGCAATCGGCAAAAACGCTGCGCTGAGCTTTACATTGTTTCCGAAAAACGGAAGTGTGCTGTTTGCAAAAAATCCAAGAACAATACGGAGTGCAAGCAGCATTGCAATTGCCGCAAGAGCGTAGATACTCTTCATTTCAAGCAAAGAGCTTTGAATTTTTTTGAGTTGTGACATATTTTTTACCTCCTGAATCTCTGTTGTTGCTTCAGGAAGAAAAAAGCGGACAGTTGCTCTGCCCGCTGAATTATATGTCCCAAAGTAACAGCGGGATGCGAAATCTGTACCGCAGGATAAACCTTTCGTTCTTGCGGCAACTCCCCGTCCGCAAAACACTTCACGCACAAATTTCTACTCTGTGATAGATGTCGTTTGACACCGTATGCTATTATACGCCTGAATTTGCAGTTTGTCAACCAATAATTACTTTTCGGTTTACTGAGCCGCTGCGTTTTTCTTCTTTGTAAGAAGGGTATCAAGGCTGTAGATAAGTCTTGAAAGCGGCTTGTAGATTATGAAAACAACTACCGAAATGATGAGTCCCTTAATGATATTGAATGGACCTACGCAGTACAGGCAGAATGTAAATGTGCCGTCAATTGCAGGGAAAATTGCCTGTCCCATTTTGATAATTTCTGTAAGCGGCATAAAAGACGAGTAGAGCGGAACAAGCACGAATGTGTTAAGAACCACACCGATAGCCGCCATTGCAACCGTACCCGTAAGCATTCCGATAATCGCACCGACTCTTGTTTTTTTGTACTTGTAGATGAAACCTGCCGGCAGAATAAACGAACAGCCGATGAGGAAGTTTGCAAGCTCCCCTACTCCGCCTGTGCTTGTGCCTTTGATAAGAAACTTAACGAGAATTTTTACAAATTCAATTACTGCACCGGCAATCGGTCCCATGCTGAATGTTCCGACAAGAACGGGAACTTCGGAAAAATCGAACTCATAGAATGAAGGTGCGATAAATCCGAGAGGAAATTCAAAGAACATAAGAACTGCCGAAAGTGCCGCAAGCATTGCGGTTACGGCAAGCTTTGTTGTCTTTGCCGTGTTGTCTGAATTGATTGTTTTTGCTTTTGATTTTGTCATTACGACCACTCCTGAAAAATTATTTCGAGTTGTCGGGAAAAGAAAAATCCCGCTACAAATGTAACGGGATTGCGTACCAAAATAAAACAGACGAACCGCCTGTTCTGTCGCATCTTCTCGTATCCGGACTATGACCGTCGGTGTCTGAATTTCACAGACTCGGCAGGCTTTCACCTGTTCGTGGACTTTAACCACCGGTGGAGAATTTCACTCCGCCCCGAAGACAACTGTTGATTATATTATATGCCGATTTTCGGATTTGTCAATATCTCTTCAGTGTTTTGAGATATTTTTTCGTTTCATCGTCAATTCTGAAACTTTCAACGCATTTCCGAATCATTTTATTAAAGGTTGCATTATCAAGCGAATTTGACTTTATGTACCGCATAGTCTGTTCTCTGCACTTTGCAAGTGCAGTTGCAACAAGCCATGCCCTTGCCATACTCACATAATAATGCGGATTTTTCACATTGTCACAACATTCAAGCACCGTGTCTATGTACTCATCTTCAAGATAATAGTCGAGCATCAGCACAAGACCTGCACGAATTATCCACGGATTGTCGCTTTTTGTGTATTCACAAACATGAGGAAAAAATTCTGATTTGTACTTTTTGGTTTCTTTGAGATTTGCACAAAAGCCGTCGCAAACCGCCCAGCTGTCTATACGCTGTACAAAATCATCGCTGTACATCAAAAATTCTTCATAGTTTTCGGTTTTGAGCAAACCGATTACAATACCTCGCATTGTTTTTTCTTCATAAGAATTATCGGTTGTCTGCTCTAAAAAACTGCGTCCGTTGCCCTTAGAAATTTCCTTGCCGAGCTTTCGCATAACAGGCATTCTTACTCCGATAAAAAAGTCCTTGTCATTGTCGGGAATCAATGAGGAATGAAAGCTTCTGTACTTTTCATCTGCATATGAACGAAGTTCCTCTACAAAATCATCATAGTCATTTTTAGTCCAATTATCTCTTACAAGCTCCATAATGTACCGTTATTTTTGCTTATTCTTTCTTTTGCTGTCATAAATTTCACACGGTGAGTTCAGGTCAAGATATGCAATATCGTGGTGTGGCACTCTGTCCTCAACAGGCGGAAGCTGCATATAATCACCGAAAACCATTCTGAGATACTCGTCATAGCCCGACATACACGGCATTTTTATGCCCTCAAATGTGACATAATCAACGCCCGAATAAATGTGCTTCGGGTACTCAATTTTCATCCAATGAGGGCCTGAACAAAGCTCCGTTACACACTTGTTTTTATCAAGCCTGTACTTAACCATATGCTTTTCGGCAGTTCTCCAAATCTTTTCACGGAGCTTTTTTCCTCTGAAAATTGAAAGCAAAACCTTACTGCCTGCCCCCACAATTCCGCCGTGCTTTTCGGGAACAACCTGAGCCAAAAACAGCGAATAAAGCATTGTCCACACATACTGCATTTTGCGTGCAAAACGGCTGTCGGGACAAACATCAAGCGGAAAGACATCAAGCACAAGTCCGTGCGGAATATCAACCTCGGCCTGATTTGTCTTGACCATAGTGTAATTTGTGTCGGTTACGGTCATAAAAATATTGCCCGTGAACATATCCCTGTCGGTTTTGAGAAGTCGGAATCTTCCGTCTGCGCCCTGTTCATGCCAAAGCTTGTACAGCTTTTCGTAGTCCTCTCGTGGCAGCATAACATCAACATCATCATCCCACGGAACAAATCCGCCGTTTCTAAGCGCACCGATTAACGCACCGCCGATAAGATAGAATGTGAGATTGTTCTTTTCGCAAAAGTCCCTGAAATACACGAGCATATCAAGCTGTTTAAGCTGTAACTCACGCAAAAGTTCGGGGGTAAGTTCTACTTTTTCAGTCATAAGTATCTCCGTAAATATCAAATACGGGCGGAGATTATCCGCCCAAAAAATTATTTGTATGAATGACCGGGAAGTGTGTTTTCCCTGATTTTTCTTTTTACCTTTTCAATGTGTTCTTTCGCACCGCTGTTTTTGATTTTCTTCCGCCATGACGGAATCTGAATCAAACCAACAATTGTGCCTATTCCGTAGGCAACATGGAGCAACGGGAAAATGAACGGCAAAAACACAAACTGAGGCTGAACATTTTTCATTGTGCAACATCCGACAGCGTTTACAATATCAAACATTCCGTAGATTATCAAAAGAATGTACAAAAAAAGCGGAAGTCCGAGAAGTGCAAGCACGGAACAGCCGAGAAGTGCCATTACAAAAAGAAACGGTGCAAAGTGAAAGTACGAAAGACAACCGGGACATTCCGAGAGTGTAAGTCCTATCCACCTTCCGTTTGAATACTTCTGCCTTATCATTCCGTGAAGGTCGTTTCGTGAATGCTGATATGAGATAATATCGGGGCAACAGCACATCTTGTAGCCTGCCATTCTAATGCGGTAGTGAAATTCATTATCCTCGGTTCTGCCGAGGTTTTCGTTAAAACCGCCGACCTTTGCAATAACCTCTCTGCGGTAAGCCGCATGAAAAAGGCTGTCAAGATATTCCTTTTGTGCAAGCGGCCGTCTGTATGACGCAACCGAACTGCCGAAGAGAGAATCCTCAGCCGCAAGCAAGGTGAGCTTCCAGCTTGAAACATTTGATGTAATGTTAGGTCTGCCGCCGCCTACAACATTTTCGCCCTGCTTTATGTTATAAACATTTCGTGAAACAAAGTTTCTCGGAATTCTTGCATGGGCATCAACTCTGATGATTATATCGCCCTTAGCGGTCATCAATGCGGCATTCCATGAGGTTGCCTGATTACGCTTTACGCATTGAACAACAGATACATTCCAAAAGCCGTAGTCGGCATCTCTGAATTTTTCCATTTTTTCCTTAGTATCATCGGTTGACATACTGTCAACAAAAACCACTTCAATTTTATCGTGCGGATAATCCTGAAGTGCAATATCTCTGAAAAGTCCGCTGAGTGCGTTTGACTCGTTATAAGCTATCATACAAAGTGAAACTAACATATAATATCCTTGCTCCCTTCAAGCTCTAACAGCCATTTTGCAGACATTGCAGAGGCTGTCAGAAAATAAGGCACGGCATAAAGTGCAGGAACAACAAAAAAGCACAGAGCCGCCCACCCGATGAAACCGACAAACAGTTTTACGGTTGACATAAAATTCTTTATTGAGAATGCCATCATTCTCGGAAGATAAACCCCAAGAGGCAAATTTTCGTTAAAGCCGTAAGCCAAAAAGGTGTAATGGACAAATATAATATAGCAAACCACCGTGAATAAAGCACTGACAATCCATGCCGCAACGAGCAGAACCGCCATAACAACCGTGAGTGATGGTGAGTTTTCAACTATCTGCGTTGAAACTGAGTTAAGGTAATTAAAAACATTAGCAAAACCGCTTATGATAAAAAACAATCCGAGCGAAATAACATCAAGAATAATTGATTTAAAAAATCTTTTCGGCTTTTTATAGTAGTAAAACACATCAAGCGGACTGCACTCTCTGCCCCTGACTACATTGCACACAGTTCTGTAGACTCCGTTAACAAGCGGTAAAATTACAACTACAAAGGCAAACAAAACAAGTCCGAAAACCGTCATAAGGATTCTCTGTGACTGACTCGGATTTTCTACGCCATACATTCCCGAAGCTGACATTGCAAGGCTGAAAGCGAACAGCCCTGTCAAAAATGCAAGCAGGGTCACCATAATTTGTGAAATAACTACCGACCGGTTTCCCTCAAGAACCGCTTTTGCCTGTTTTCTAACAGTTTTTTCAGTATTCATTAGCATTCCCTTTTCATCTGAATTTGTTCATAACAAAACGCATTATTCTCCGTCGGTAAACATTCTGTACATTGCCTCAAGGCAAATCTGAGCGTGTTTAAGGAAGTTCTCCTTGTCCATACTTTCGTCTGCATTGTGCATACGAACATCGTCATTTTTGAAGGCAGGACCGAATGCAACACCGTGACCGCCGAGCATTCTTGCGTAAGTTCCGCCGCCTGTTGAATAAAGCTCAGCCTTTTCGCCTGTTACGCTTTCGTAAGCGTCCGAGAGCAGCTTTACAAGCTCACTGTCCTTATCGGCATAAAGCGGTTCTTCGTGATTGAGAACAGTAACCTTGAGGTCGCTGATTTTTGCAACCTTTTTAAACTGTTTGAGAACTCTGTTTACGCTAACGGTAACAGGGTAACGGATATCAAACACAGCCTTTGCGGTCTGTCCCTCAATGTTCACACTGCTGAGGTTTACGGTGAGCGAACCCGAAACAGCATCGCTCATTTTAAGACCGAGTGATCTGCCGTTTGTTTCCTTGTTGATTGCGTAGTCAATAAATGAACAGATTGAACCTGTTTCTCTTGTTGTGTAAACATTTGAGATAAGGTCAACAAGTGCCGCTGCGGCATTGTAACCCTTGTCCGGTTCACACGCATGAGCCGCTTTGCCACGGCTGATTATCATAAGACCGTCAATAGTGTAATTAAATTCAAAATCACCGTCACTTGCATCTGCAAGGCGCATGAGAGTCTGCTCGTCATAGTCTGACGAATCAAGCATTACATACGCTCTGTCAGGAACTGCATTAACTGCTCTGCCTGCATGGAACTGGCTGAGTGTTGTTGCATTATTTAAAAGTGTGCTGACTTCAAGCTGAAGAATACCCTTTTCGGCAAAGCAGATGCCGTAGTCGCTGTCGGGAGTGAACGCCATATCGGGAAGAGGATTTCCCTTAAAATAATTTTCCATATCCTCCATACCCGTTTCTTCACCCGTGCCGTAAATAGCACGCAGAGTGTTCACACCCTTTACACCGCTGTCCTTGATTGCTTTCAAGCAATAGAGAGTAACAAGAGCCGCACCCTTGTCGTCTGCAATTCCTCTGCCGTAAAGTCTGCCGTCCTTTTCGGTAAGCGCATACGGCGGAACGCTCCAGCTGTTTCCCGCAGGAACAACATCAAGGTGAGTAAGCACACCGCAAAGCTTTCCGCTGTCACCAAGGGTTATATGACCGCTCTTGTCGGTTGTTCTCTCCCCTGTCAGTCCGAAATCTTCTGCCCTTTTAAGTATAAAATCCAAGGCTTTGTCACACTCGTCATTCTTTTCGCCGTCAACCGATTCAAAGGAAAGGAGTGTGTCAAGATCCTTTAAAAGCTCGTCTTTATAGTCAAGTATTTTGTTTCCGAACATAATAAATACCTCCGTACTTATACGCTGATTATATCTGTATCAGTTTTTATTTTTTCTTTTTATTTTTTTAACCGTCAGGATAACTGCGCCGTACACCAAAAATGCACCGAGTGCGCAAAGGCTGATTTTTACACCTGTTGAAAATCCGGGGGTTTCGTATGTAAACACAATGTCGCACTTCTCGCCCTTTGGAATTTTCACCGCAATAAATCCATAGTCAACTTTTTCAACATCTGTCGCCTTACCGTTTACGGTTGCCGCAAAGCCTTCGCTGTAAGGAACGCTGAAAAACAGCAAATTATCATCGCCCTTTGTATTGTCATACTCTGCCCTAAAACCGTTGTCAGTATATTCAAAAGACGAACAGCTGTTATATGCCCTCTGAGCGCAGACTTTTTTGTAGTCGGAATTATCATAGCTGAAAGTTTCCGTAATGCTGTCGTAGTATTCGGGATGCTTGCCGTACAACAGCTTGTATTTTTTGTCGCTGTATCCGGTAATTGAGGAATATTTTTTCATTAAATCGCGAGGAAGAATCATTGCATAGAGCAAAGCCTCTGATTTGTGAGCCGACGGAACAAAGTCAAACTCCTCTTCGGCAATAAATTTATCAAAGGTGTATCCCATTGGGATGTAACGCTCATTGCGGTAAATATCAAAACGGTTCTGCGTTCTCAGATACTTCCAACCCGGCATTTTTGTGTTGCCGTCCTCATCAATGAATGAATTTGTGCTTCCCGACTTGCCGTCGCCGCGATAGTCAAAAAGATATTTGCAGCTCAAAAACGGGCGAAGTCCGTACACATCAAGGTCAGGTCTTGACGCAACATCTCTTGTGATTCCGAGTGCGTCATAAAACTGCATTATCGAGGTTGAAACGGAACTTTGAAAGCAGTTTATGCTCTGAATCTGCCAGAACATTGCCGTATTGTCAACGCATTCATAAAAATCACTGCGGACATTGTCAATATCTGCAATTGTTATACCGTCACGCCTGTTTATGATATCTTCCTTGATAGTCTTTGTACTGCTGCTTGAGAAATAGCCCGTGGCAATTATAAAATATGAGGTAAAAAGCGAAACGCTCAGGATACCAACAGTGAGCATAACCGTAAATCTCTTTTTGTTTCGTCTGAATTTTTTGATGATGAGAACAAACGCAAGCAGACTTAACAAAGCCATAAGAACATAGAGCCAATAGCGTTCAAATGTTGCCTGAGTGCCGACAACCGTATTTTGAATATCGCCGCTCTCCTCATCCGTATAGCTCACAGGCATAAGTCCAATCAGCAGAGTTGCGCCCACCGTGATTCCTGCCGACCAACGGATTGCCCTGTTCCAATCGGTTTTTCTGCTTTCAAAAGCCTTGATCGTTGCAAGAACAAGCATAAGCACGCCCATATAGAACCATCTTGCGTAGTAAATTGAGCTGTTCATCATTTGGAACATACTGTTCAGAACAGGCACACACGCAAAGACCGCAAGCACCGCCAGAAGCTTTTTGAGCCAGCTTTTTCGGCAAACCTGAAAATATGCGATGACTCCTGTCATTCCGACAAGCGGAAGCCACGCGGCAACAGAAGCCCATTTGCAGTTTGAACCGGGCGTGAACACAGGGAAAGCAGGCATATCTGCAGGAAAAAATAAGCTTAAAATTATAAGCCAGTACTTTTGCGGCTGACTGTACACAAGCGAATCCCAACCGTTCGGAAGCTCCGAAAGTCTTGGGTTGCCCATAAGCCCAAGAACTGACGGCAACAATATAAATGCCGTTGCAACAAAACCTATTATAACCTCAAGTGCAAGCAAAAGAAAATTTTTAACTTTAAATTTGTAGGTTTTGGTAAGCGTAATCATAAGAAAATAGATGATTACGAACAGAACCTGTCCCACAAAGAAGTAATAGTTCACAACACAGGCGGAGAATACCGCAAGAGCAAACACCGTTCTTTTTCCGTCATAGATGAATGCGTCAAGTGCCGCAAGCAAGAGCGGAAACATTATCATCGGCTCGTGAAAATGGAAAAAGAACACATTGTAGATTGAAAATCCCGAAAATGCGTAAAGCAGTCCGCCTACAAGAGCGAAATTCCTGTCAGTCACATATCTTTTAAGATAAAGGTATGCAGAAAGTGACGCACAGCCGAATTTCAAAATCAGCAACGGTCCGATAAGATACGGCACTGCCTCGCTTGAAAACGGAATCGTCAGCCAAAAGAACGGACTGCCGAGAAGATAAAAGCTGAAGCTTGAGAGCATATCCGTTCCGAGGTCAACATTGTGCATCCAACCGAGATTGCCGCCGCGAACGGTATCGTGTACAAGCTGATAGAACGGAATTTCCTGAACATTGAAATCGCCGTAATAATAGAAAACACCGCCCCCCATTATGATAAACGGAAGAAAAAGTGCAGTTGCCGTTATAATTGATATAAGAAACACACGCAGACCAAAAAGTTTTTGTGTGGGATATTTTTGCAAAATTCTGCTCGGCATAAAATCCTCCACGGAGCAAAAAGCAGAAAAAATCTTATTTTTTCGATAATTTCTTTACTTTTAAATTATGAATAGTATAATCAATGATGTAAATGTCTTTCACCGTCATTTATTCAAAAGACACCTGCATAATAGATTTAAATCGGAGCAACGCTCTGCTTTGCTTACAAGGAGCAGAGGATACTCACACTCACACTACATTATAACATAGTACAATACAAATTGCACTAATTTTTAGCAAAAAACAGGAGAAACTACAGATGAATATTTCACATTTTTACGCAATGCTTTCAAGAATGCGGTACATCAACCGCTGGGGGCTTATGAACAACACAAGAAACGAGAATCTCAGTGAGCACAGTCTTGATGTTGCAGTGATTGCACATTGCCTTGTTTTGATTCACAACAAGCGTTTCGGCGGCAGTCTTAACGCCGAAAGAGCCGCATTGCTCGCACTTTTTCACGATGCAACCGAAATCATAACGGGCGATATGCCGACTCCCGTAAAATACTTTAATCCCGAAATCAAAAATGCCTACAAAGAAATTGAAGCGAATGCAGGCGACAGGCTTGTATCAATGCTCCCCGATGATTTTAAGGATGATATGGACGAAATCATCAAAATGAACGGTGCAGGCGACAGCGAACTTAAAAAATTTGTAAAAGCGGCGGACAAGTTTTCCGCACTCATAAAATGTATTGAAGAAATAAAAATGGGCAACAGCGAGTTTTCAAAGGCAAAAGAGGCAACCGAAAACTCAATTCACAATATGAATATGCCTGAAAACGAAGTGTTTGAAAAAGAGTTTCTGCCGTCCTTTTATTTGTCGCTTGATGAACAGGATTGATATAAACTGACAAAATTTTTAGCGTTATTCCGACAGAAATTTCACTAAAACTTCACTAAAAGACAGATTTTAATTCTAATTTAGCATTAAAAGAAATTCTCATATGGTATAATAAGCTATACTTATGTATTGTGTGCTTTTTACCCGATTGGAGGAGTAATATGCCAAATTACGAAAAAAGCAGTCAGAAAAGCAATTTTGTTGACATAAGCTCAAACAAGCAAATCAAAAAATTATATAATAAAAAAGGCAGACTCAAAAGGATTCTTTGCCTTGTGTTTTCAATGATTTTTCTGATTTGCGGCGGCGGAATGCTTTACTACTATTCGTTCCTTGACACTCTCAACTTCAAGGAACTTGATGATACAAGCAACAACACAGCAGCAACCAACTCATCGGTTGCCCCGCTTGAGAGTGATGCAACAAACCTTTCACTTTCAGAGGGAGAGCTTCTGCAGAACTCCAAGGAGCTTAATGTTATGCTCTTCGGTGAGGACAACTCAAAAGGTGACAAACACGGCAGAAGTGATACAATGATTATGATGACCATTGATAACAATCACAAAAAGCTTAAACTGACATCATTCCAGCGCGACACATATGTTTATATCCCCGGTTACGGATATGACAAGCTCAACGCATCTTATAACTACGGCGGAGCAAAGCTCTCAATTCAGACAATTGAGGCAAACTTCGGCATTAAGGTTGACCGTTATGCGGTTGTTGACTTTGACAGCTTTAAGAAGATTATCGACACCCTCGGCGGTGTTGATATGGAAGTTACTCAGGACGAAATTGACTACATCAACTATCAGATGTACAAAAACAACCAGTCTGAAACAAGAACAACTATCACAGACGCACCGGGTACTGTTCATCTCAACGGTCAGGAGGCTCTTTGGTATGCTCGAAACAGAGGTCTTACAAAGGGCGAAGACGGCAACGAAATCGGTCTTGACGGTGACGACTGGGACAGAACCTCAAGACAGAGAAAGCTTCTTGAAACTTTGTTTACAAGTATGAAAAGTGCAGACCTCGGTCAGATTGTTTCAATTGTAAGCTCTGTCGGTCCTCTTGTAACAACAAACCTCAAGAAGGATGAAATCACAGCGCTTGTTTCTCACGCTCTCACATATCTTTCCTATGATGTAGAGCAGTATTATGTTCCTGAAGAAGGTCTTTGGTACTACGATGATCATACCGAAACATGGAACGGTGTAATCACATCAACAATCAAAATTTCAGACCTTGAAGAACAGAGAAAGAAGTTTGCAAGCTTCGTTTTTGAAGAATTGTTCACAGGCGGCACTTCTTCAAAAGAAACAACTTCCGCATCAAATTAAATATGAAACAAAATGCAGACAGCCAATAATCGGCTGTCTGTTTTTTACGGCGAGCCGCCGGCAGCGTGTCGCTGCGCCCTGTTCGTGAAGACAGGTTAATTAAATGAAAAATTGAAAATGGAAAATGGAAAATTGTGGTCGCGAAGACAGTTTGTTTAAATACAAAACATATTATACCCGAGCGTAGCATTTGCAGTTTTTTCTACAAACCGAGCCGTAAGGGCGGATATTATCCGCCTGCTCTAATGAATTTTTTTGTTCAATAAATATGTTTTGATATGATGAAAATTCCACTTATGATGAAAATTCCGCTGCAATATAACAACCGCATTGCACATAAAACAAAAATGCATCAGAACCTTACTTGGAATCTGATGCATTTTATTTGTTTGATTATTATTCTATTTTGGTATAATAAATACTCAAAAACATCTGATAAAATTCTGCCTCGCTGACATTAAATTCTGCGTACTTTGACCCCATTTTAACCTGACCGGGAACAGACAGCATATCAATTCCGTTCACACCGCCAAGCACAGCCTGCTGAGCAAGATATGTTACCTTTGACGGATTAAGATTTGTACACGAATACGGAGCGGACGCGTTGAACAAATCAAGCGGTGTGGTCAAATCCTTCTTTGTCTGCTGAAGAACCGTATTAATAAAAGACTGAATATAAACCTTCTGCCTCTGCATACGCATATTGTTTGAATCAACCTTGCTTGTGTCACGGGTTCTGACAAAGCTTTCAGCCTGCTGTCCGACAAGGTGATAGCTTTGACCCTCAACAAAATCGCCGATAGTTTCGGGGGATACAACATCAACCCCGCCTATGCTGTCATTAAGCGCCGCTATACCGTCAAGGTCAAGCGAGAAGTATGTATTGACAGGAATGTTATAGAAAAGTCTCTGAACCGAATTTACCGTATTTTCACAGCTTGATTCCTTACCGTCACCGTATGCATATGAAAGACAAATCTGCTGTTTTTCCGTTCCTGCATACGCACCGCCTGCGGAATACATTGTGACATCAACCATCGCATCTCTGGAGATGTTAAAAAGGGTGATTTTACCGTTTGAGGTATCAATTGATACAAGCATAAGTACATCGGCTTGACCGCCGCTTGCTTTAACCTTGCTGTTGTTGTCCTCGTCAAGGTTACGCTTATCTATGCCCATACAAAGAACATTTGTCACCTTATCGTTAAACTTGTAGGTTTCGCCGTTGTATACGACATACTTACCGTTCTCCTCGGTTTCAATGCCCTGTGGGGCGGTAACATGAATATCCGTATTAAACAGCTCGTTTCCGCCCTGATAAATCAAATACGCAACCGTGCCTACGGCAAG
Source organism: Ruminococcus bromii (assembly GCF_002834225.1). Taxonomy (GTDB): domain Bacteria; phylum Bacillota; class Clostridia; order Oscillospirales; family Acutalibacteraceae; genus Ruminococcoides; species Ruminococcoides bromii. The sequence continues at coordinate 137,900 of NZ_NNSR01000069.1, forward strand.
TATAACTAATCCAAGTAATGTACAGCCGATTGACAAAAGCACCTTTTTCCAGGTTTTCATCTTTTGATGCTTTGAATGGTGATGATGCGACTTTGATCTATGCTTTTTATAGTGATTTGTGGTGTTACTCTTCACGACAATGCTGTCGGAATCAACTCCGTACACATCTGTATATACTTTTTTCTTTTTCTTTATTAACTTGCTGTCCTTGAAAATATAACCTTCTATATCCAAACTTGAAGGATTGCTTACATGCTCCTTACTGTTCTTTCCTCTTTTCGATTCAAGAATTTCCGGTGTATTCGGATCAAGCTTTGCGCCGTTAATATTTTCAGTTACAGTTTCGGTTGAACTTTCATTTTGTTGGCTCATCTTTTTTAAGCACTCCCTGCACAAGATACCTTCCGTCGCCGCTGTTCAAACATGTGCTTAATACAAGAATTTTATCATCGGTAGTAAGCTCCATATTTCTTTTGTTTACAGAAACAGAATGCGGATTTTCTATCATATTAAGATAATCCGAAAAAACTTTATCGTCTGAAAAATCAAATGAATTCATAATGTGGCGGTCATCATATTCAAATGCAGACACAATCTCATAGGTTAGTTTTCTGTCGGGTGTATAGACATAAATATACTTGTTCTTATTAAAAAAGTCAGTATCATAAAAGCGGTGAAGCGTTGCAAACATCGAGCCGTTCGCCATATTGTGTCCGTACAAAACCGTTACCCTGTCGGAATAATCACGCTTATTGCATATCTGCGAATAAATACTGCCCGAAAAACTGTAGTTCTTGTAAATATCATGGTCAAGGTACAGGTTATCGTCAAGATGGCTTTGCAAAACAGGATAATTGATATTTGTGTTGGGAATATAGACCCAAGAATAAATATCGCTGTTCTGCTGTTGAAGCGACTTGAAATCAATCGGATTTTCGACCTTTTTCACATTGATTGACGGTGAAGTCACTTCTGTTGCAGATTCTGTCGCAGAGGTTGTACCGTTTTCAATGCCTGACGCATATGAACCGGCAACATTTTCAAGACTTTTTCGCTCATTGCTTTCATTGAGATTTTTTATGACTATATAAGCCAGCGTGCCGATGATAACAGCGACAAGCAATATAATCAAAGCTATAAGAAATTTGTTCCTTTTTCTGCTCATATTAAAAACTCCTAATCGGTAATATTTTATCATTATAATGCTAAAAAGTCAATCAATCATCACTGTTTCGTATAATTTTATTACTATTTTAAACATATATTATCGCTGCGGAACAAGCAATCGACTGTTTACGCTCGGCTGTTTAATTAAAAAAAAGAGGCTTCCTTTTGAGAAGCCTCTTGATTTTTTAATACAATTGGAATTACTTGCTCTTTACAAGCTTGAATACAGCTGCACTGCAAGCCGCAAGTGAAAGAACAAGAACAACATACGGAACAACATCGCTTGCGCCTGTCTTTGGTGAAGTTGTTGAATCATCTTTCTTTGCCGTAGCTGTAGCAACAGGACCTGTTGTGCCGCCGCTGCTTGCCTTACGGTAATAAGGAGTACAAACAAGGTCACCTGAAATAATAATATTCATATTAGCATCTGTATACTTGCTATCGGTTCTGAAAGGACCGCCCGAAATTTCCCAGTGGTCAAAAGTATAGCCGTCATATGGAAGCGGCTCAATAAATACATGCTGTTCGCCCTTTTCATCAATACCTGTTGTGAACTTATAACTACCGTCACCGCCCTCTGTCGGAATAATCTCTACCTTGTATTTAAATGTACTCGGCTGAGGACTTACTGCAGCAAATGCGGGAACTGCCGACAATAACATTACCATGACTGCAAACATAACAGCAATTATCTTTTTCATTACTAATTCCTCCTAATTCAACCCATTCTAACTTTGGGATATGATACTATTCAAAATTTATACTTAATTATAGCACATATTCATTTATGTGTAAAGTCTAAAAGAACAAAAATATTTTTTAAATACAACCAAAAATATGGGCTGTTTCTTGTTAAAAACGCAAAAAATACAGCTTTTTTACACCGAAAGCTATTGCATATAAACTGCTGAAAATGTATAATAAAGGGGAGTAATTTTAATTACCTTGAAAGGAAAGCTATTATGAATATTTCATCAATACAGGAACAGATTCTCAAGCTGAAAAATGAAAAGGATGTCTGTATTCTTGCCCACAGCTATCAGGCACATGAGATTATTGAAATTGCGGATTACACAGGCGACAGCTACAAGCTGAGTGTTGATGCAAGCAAAGCCGAAAACAAGAACATTCTTATGTGCGGTGTAAGATTTATGGCTGAAACCTGCAAAATTCTTTCACCTGAAAAAACTGTTTACCTTGCACAGCCTGTTGCCGGCTGCAGTATGGCAGATCAGATGGACAAACAGCTTATTTCTCAGGTTAAGAAAATGTACCCCGATTACACAGTTGTTGCATACATCAACACTACGGCAGAACTCAAAACTATTTGTGATGTATGCGTAACAAGCTCATCAGCTGTTAAAATAGTAAACAATCTTGACAATAAGAACATTCTCTTTATCCCCGACTGCAACCTCGGCGACTATGTTGCAAAGCAGTGCCCCGACAAGAACATCAAGCTTCTCAACGGTGGTTGTCCGATTCATGCCTGCGTAAATGTTGATGATGTTAAGAAGGCTAAGGAGCTTCATCCGAACGCACTCGTTCTTGTTCATCCCGAATGCACTCCCGAAGTTGTTGCAATGGCTGATTATGTCGGCTCAACATCGGGCATAATGAATTATGCAAAGGAATCCGACGCAAAGGAATTTATTATCGGTACAGAAATCAGCATTGCCGAACATTTGCAGTATGAATGTCCGGACAAGAATTTCTACGGTCTTACATTAAAGCTCATCTGCCCGAATATGAAATCAACAACACTTGTTGATGTTTACAACTGCCTTAACGGCAACGGCGGAGAGGAAATCAAGCTTGATGATCAGACTATCACAGACGCAAGAAAGTGCATTGACGAAATGATCAGACTCGGCTGATAAATTACTTATGAACGCAAATCTGTTCGGGAGGAATAAATGACTAACAAAGCATTGATTGCAATGAGCGGAGGAGTTGACAGCTCGGTTGCCGCATTTCTTACCAAGGATATGGGATATGACGCAACGGGCATTACCCTCAAGCTCTTTGATAACGAAGATATCGGTGAAAAGCGAGAAAAAACCTGTTGTTCTCTTGATGACATTGATGATGCAAGGAGAGTTTGCCTCAAACTCGGCATTCCCTACTATGTCTATAACTTCAAGGACAGCTTTAAGGAAAATGTAATCAACCGCTTTATCAGAGCCTATGAAAACGGTACAACACCGAATCCCTGCATTGACTGCAACCGCTTTATCAAATTTGAAAAGCTCATTCGCCGTGCAGAAGAGCTTGACTTTGACTGCGTTGTCACGGGGCATTACTCGACAATTGAGTATGACAAGGGTGCAGACCGCTATTTGCTGAAAAAATCGGTTGACAGCACAAAAGACCAAAGCTATGTGCTGTACTGTCTTACACAAAGACAGCTTGCAAAAACACTTCTTCCTCTTGGCACATATACAAAGGAAAAGGTGCGTGAAATTGCAAATGAGCTTGGTTTGATAAACGCACGAAAACACGACAGTCAGGACATTTGCTTTGTTCCAGACGGGGACTATGCAAAATTCATTGAGCAGTACACGGGCAGAACTTATCCTAACGGTAATTTTGTTGATACCAAAGGTCATATTCTCGGTGAACACAAGGGAATTATCCGTTACACCGTAGGTCAGCGAAAAGGTCTTGGACTTGCACTCCCCCACCCTATGTATGTTAAGGAAAAGAATCTTGACACCAACGAGGTTATTCTCTGCGATAACAACGAGCTTTTCTCAAAGGAGCTTTATACAACGGACATAAACCTCATCACCTGTGACAAAATCGACAAGCCGATTAAAGTCAAGGCGAGAGTTCGTTACAGCCAGCCCGAAAAGGACGCAATCGTTGAACAGATTGACGATAACACCCTGCACATTGTCTTTGACGAACCGCAAAGAGCAATCTCAAAAGGTCAGGCAGCAGTCCTCTATGACGGTGAATATGTAGTTGGCGGCGGAACGATTTTGTAAAAATTTATAAATATTCTCAATAAATATCAGTCGCAAGGCCGCCAATCGAGTCGATTGTAAAATCGGTTTGACCTTATACAAATTATTTATTCGTTGTTAGGCTGTTTTCTTGCAGCCTCTTTCTTTACGGTCGGCTTCAAATCCCTTCGGATTCTTGGCAAACCAAAACTAAAAGCACCCATGAAGGGTGTCATACTTTCTTTTGGCACAGCTTCTGCCCGAAGTACTTTGTACAGACCTAAACCTCTCACCTCGCCTGTTGCGTCCTGTGCATAACTATGCCTCCATAAACGCTCCTCCCTAAAAATGCCCCACAGGGGCATTTTCTTTACGGTCGGCTTCAAATCCCTTCGGATTCTTGGCAAACCAAA